>NZ_JBALBW010000074.1:0-74130 GCF_036919895.1 Nostoc sp. | reverse complement strand
TTTCCACCTCTTGATATAGACAATACACAACTTCTGGCTTCTCTCAAACTTTCTGTTAAGAAAGATGTTTATAATGGATAGCTTAAAAAGGGGGATTTAGGGGTATCTAAAACGTTTTGCTACTAAGAAAAGGACTTTTCAAACATCCTCTAAAGCTAGTAGCCAATAGCTTTAAACAACGGATTTTCGTTGATACAGATGATAGTCGTTTTGTACAGTTATAAATATATAATAAATTTCCTGTTTTGGTGCTTAATAAAAAACAACAATTAATAAATCAAAAATATGTCATGGACATCTAAAAACTTTACACAAAATTTATATAATTAAAGTTTGGTTATTGTATTATTTCATAGTCTATGTCTAATGAGAATTAAGTCTTAAAATCCTTGTAATTTCGTCGATAGTCACAAAACGATAATTTTAGGGTAGTGTAGAAACCCTTATAGGATTAAGAGGCGTTTCTAATTTACTAAGGCGTAGTCTGATAATTCCGAATACATTAAAACACAAAAAATAAGGATTTCTCAAATGTCACAATCTGAAAACTCGAAAAAAAACTATTCTGAACCCGAATTGAAAGCTCATGGTAAAATATCTGGTTTGACACAACAAGTGGGTGGTAGCGGTGGTTTTGGTACAACCACCGTATTCTTCCCCACTACTGATTAATCCAGACTAAGAACACAAATAATTTTGTAGTGAAAAATACAGATTTTTCGACCAAGAGAGTTTTTAAGTTTACCTGAAGGCATACCTAGTAGTCTATCAAGTTGAAATTGACGGATATAGAAGCTCGTAGTAAGGACTTTAGTACTTATTCTCTAAGCACTGAAGTGCTTACTACAAACCGTCAAAGTATATTTGACAGACCACTAGTGCAGACACATTACGCCCTTGTTTTTGAACGTATTAATACAAAAATATTTGAACAATGTTTTAGACGTTGGATTGAATCAATAGTTGAGAACACAGGGGCGCAAATAATTCCGATTGATGGTAAAACTCTTAAAGGCTCCAAAGAAGTGTATGGAATTTTCCATTTTTCTGTAAATTGTTTAATCCATGCCAATGTCAATATAGGCGTAAATGTCGATTAAGAACGATAATTATTGCTATCAATTTTATGGACTAAACCTATCTATTAATCGACTGCTTCCAGGGTTAGCTGGTGTTAATAGTTCTACATCAATAGATGTGGCTATTGACCTGGTAGGTGAACAACAGAGTCAACTGCCGTTACTTGAACAAACTTTTTGGAATGTGCCGCTTGAGTGGTATCAAAAAACAGGCTTCCTGTTGTGGACGACGCACCAAGATGATGGTACTTACTGGAGGATACGGTCTTTTGATGGAGTTGATTGCTTAGAATTCATTTTGAATCCTGATGGTAGTCAAGTTTGGGGTTTTTGGTCTAGAGATGCACTATTTACAGATGTAGTGTCTTTGCTGCTCGGTTGTGTACTTGGTCATCTGTTGAGGCTGCGGGGTGTGACTTGTCTTCATGCCAGTGTGGTTGCAGTTGATGACAGCGCGATCGCCATTTTGGGACAATCAGGGGCGGGTAAATCAACCACAGCAGCAGCATTAGCTAGCCGTGGATTTTCGGTTTTAGCAGATGACATTGCTGCACTTATTCCTGATGAAAAAAGGTTTTGGGTACAGCCTGGTTATCCTCGTCTACGCCTGTGGCCTAATTCTGTAAAAGCCATTCACGGCTCAATAGAAGATTTATCACTGGTATCAGTAAATTTAGATAAACGTTTCTTAGATTTGCAAGGAAAACATAAGGAACAGTGGCAGTTTCAGCCCCAAGCCTTGCCATTAATGGCTGTGTACATATTGGGAGAACGCGATCGCAATTTAACAGCACCTAAAATTAATTCTCTCTCTCTGCCTGAAGCCATGAAGCATCTAATGTTCAATTCCTATGGACGTGCTTTCCTGACTTCTCAACAGTGTAGACAAGAGTTTGAGGAATTAGGTCAATTGGCGAAAACTGTTCCTGTCCGAGAGTTATTACGTCCTGATAATTTGGGAAATTTAGGGCAAATTTATGATGTTATTGTGGAGGATTTACACCTGATTCATACTTTGGTTTAGTAACCCCACTAATTTTAATATCTGGCTATATCTACTGAAGTAAATTGTTAAATATGCAAGCTTTTAAGCCAACTGTCAGTGTTATTATTCCTACCTACCAGCGTGGGGATATTGTCAGTCAAGCAATTAACAGCGTTTTAGCACAAACCTACAGAGACTACGAAATTATCGTCATCAATGATGGTTCTCAGGATAATACTCCACAAGTGCTGGCTGAATTTAGCGAGAATCATCACATTACTGTCATTCATCAAGCCAATCAAGGAGTGTCTGCGGCTCGGAATGCTGGAATATGCTCTGCTAGAGGAAAGTATATCGCTTTTTTAGATGATGACGACCTCTGGGAACCTCAGAAGTTAGAAAAACAAATTTCTGTCTTAGAAGCAAATCCACATCTTGGCTTGATTTATTCAGATTCACTCTTTTTTTCTGAGCAAAAAGGTTTATCAAAGAAGTCGTACAATACAGCGTTTCCCACTCCTAATCTTCAAGTAGTTTTTACTCTTTTTAGGTACAACTACATTCCAATACTGACGGTTGTTGTGCGTCGAGATTGTTTAGAACAAGTGGGTTTATTTGATGAGACTGTCGCTCCTTGTGAAGATTATGATTTATGGTTACGACTGATTCAAAAATTTCCGATTTATTTTTTAAATGAGCCTTTAGCACGTTATCGTCGCTCATCAAATAGTCTTTCTAAAAATACAGAAAAGTTTCTGATTAGCTACCTGCGGGTTAAGGAGAAAGTCATCGATCGCCATCCAGAATTTATAAAAATCCCTGTTCATTTTCTCGATCCTTATTTTTACAATATTTACCTTCTTCTGACCGATTTATATATTCAAAATAATCAAATGGATAAAGCGCGTGGAGTTTTGCAACGCTACCAACAAGTGCGGGGTGAAACTGCCAAATATAAAGAATTGCAATTATCTATATCTACTGAGCAAATTTAAGATCATGAATTTTCTTGTGACTGGCGGAGCCGGATTTATTGGCTCTCATCTTACAGAACAACTACTATCAGAAGGTCATCGTGTCACTGTAGTTGATAATCTGACCACTGGACGCTTACAGAACCTACCCAAACATCCTCGTCTTAAGTTTCTACAAAAAGATATTTTGATATGTCAACCAGAAGATTTTACAGAAAAAATTGATGGTGTTGTCCATTTAGCGGCTATTTCCTCAGTGACAGAATCTTTATGTCGTCCCCTAGATGCTCATCACAATAATCTTTCGGCAACTCTGGCTGTGATTCAACTGTGCCAAGCTTTAGCTATTCCTAAATTAGTGTTTGCCAGTTCTGCATCTGTATACGGAAATCTCACAGAATTACCAATTTCAGAAGAGCAAAAAACCTCTCCTCTATCACCCTATGGCTTACAAAAACTGGTGAGTGAACAATACGCCAGTCTGTTTGCTAAACAACTAGGTTTTTCATTCATTGGCTTACGCATTTTTAACGTATTTGGCCCTAGACAAGTTCCTGATTCAAGCTACTCTGGCGTAATTTCCCGATTTGTTGATACTATGCAACGTGGCTTACCAATCACCATTTATGGCGATGGCACTCAAACCAGAGATTTTATTTATGTTAAAGACGTAGTGAGGGCTTTTTCTCAAGCATTAAAACTGGATATTACTCCTGGCTCATCCTTAATTTGTAATTTAGGAACTGGAAAATCTACTTCTTTGGTAAAGTTGGTTGATATACTCAAAAATAACTTTCCGCAATGGCAACCAGAAATTAATTTTGTTTCTCCGCGTTTAGGAGATATTCAACATTCTCAGGCTGATATTTCCAGGATATCTTCATGTTTAGACTTTCATCCTCAGTGGTCGGCAGATTCTGCTCTTAATTTATTAATTGCATCATATTTGAGTAAAAATGATAATTATCAAAAACAGCGACTGCCTCTATCTGCTTAATTTGGAAGACACCTCAATAGCATTGTAAATCATAAAAAACTTGAAATAAAAATGAAGCGATTATCTAAATTTTTCAAATTAGATTATCAAATAAAACAACTTTTAATTACCACTTTTATTGTATTGACATTAGTAAGATTAAGTTTATGGTTGCTGTCATTCAAAACTTTGCAGCAACTGCTATCAAGCATCAGTAATGCCAAACCTAAATGCCAAGAAAAAGACCACATCTCTATTGACAAAATTATCTGGGCTGTGGAAGTTAGCTGTTATTATATGCCTGGCGGTGCAAAATGTCTGGCGCGGGCCTTGACTTGCCAGGTTTTCATGAGTCGCCACGGTTATACATCTAATCTCTGCATTGGTGTTGCCAAAGGTGAAGCAGGAGAGTTAAAGGCTCATGCGTGGTTAGAAAATCAAGGGAAAGTTGTGATTGGTGATGTCGCAAACCTTTCTAATTTTAGCCAACTGGCATCTTTTACAAAGGGGCATGTTTAAAATATGAAAGCAGGCAAAAGCAAAACTTTAAGATATAAAATCCAGCAAAGCTTACACATTCTGCCTGCCTTGCGCCTAGTTTGGAACAGTAGTCCTCGTTTGACTATTGCTTTCGTTGTACTTTTGGTGGTTCAAGGTTTATTGCCCTTAATCTCTCTCTATCTCACCAAACTCATTGTAGATACAGTAGCCGCCAGTGTTAATCTTGCCGACAAAGGAGCCGCTTTTAATCGAGTATTACTTTTGCTTGGCTTCTTTGCTGCTATCACCTTGGTAACTACCCTGTGTTCTTCCCTGACTGAAGTGGTGTATGCCGCCCAATCTCAGCGACTCACCGATTATATGCAAAATATTCTCCATGCTAAATCAATTGAGGTAGACCTGGAGTATTACGAAAACTCTGAATATTATGATGCTTTGCAGCGAGCGCAACAAGAAGCTCCTTCTCGTCCGGGGCAAATACTACATCGTTTGGCATGGTTAGCTTTGAGTAGTATCTCCTTGGTAGCGATGCTGGGGTTGCTACTGTCATTGCATTGGGGAATAGGGGTTATCTTATTTCTTGGCGCAATTCCGCCGATGGTAGTGCAGGTGAAATACTCCGGTATCATGTATAATTGGCAGCGCCAAAAAACAGCCCTAGAACGCCGAGCAGGTTACTTGAGCCGGATACTGACCACAGAGCAACACGCTAAAGAAATTCGCTTGTTTGATTTGGGTTTTTTCTTTAGTCAGTGGTATTTGCGGTTGCGATCGCAAATATACCACGAAAACATCGCCATTACCACCAGACAGTCTGTTGCTAATCTTAGTACTCAAGCAGTGGGGGCAACTTTAATTTTTGCTGCCTATGGTTTCATTATTTATCAAACTATGCAAGGCAGTATTCGCTTTGGTGATTTAGTTTTATATTACCAGGCATTGCAACGGGGACAAAACGACCTGAAAGGTCTTTTGGGTGGTCTGTCTGGTCTATATACAGACAACCTATTTCTCGCAAACTTATATGAATTTTTAGACCTGAAACCAAGAATTGTAGAACCGTCATCTCCAAAACCTCTTCCCATACCAATGCAAAAAGGCATTGTGTTTAATCATGTCAGCTTTCAATATGCAACTACAAAGCGTCAGGCACTTCAAGATATTAATCTAACTATTCGCCCAGGTGAAGTTGTGGCGTTAGTAGGAGAAAACGGCTCTGGTAAGACTACTTTAATTAAGCTTTTGTGTCGCTTATACGATCCCACCTCTGGTAATATTACCATTGACGGCATAGATTTACGCCAATTTCAAATTGCTACTCTCCGCAGTCAAATTAGCGTGATTTTTCAAGACTATACAAAATATCATCTGACTGCTAAAGAAAACATTTGGATGGCAAATATCAACCTGCCATTTAACCACGAAAAAATCACTGCCGCTGCCCGTCGTTCGGGTGCTGATGATGTGATTAGCAAGCTACCTCAAGGTTACGATACCATACTGGGTAAATTGTTTGAACAAGGGGAAGAACTGAGCATCGGTCAGTGGCAAAAAATCGCTTTGGCGAGGGCATTTTTGCGAGATTCACAGTTAATTGTGTTGGATGAACCAACTAGCGCTCTAGACCCCAAAGCCGAAGAAGAGGTGTTTCATAATTTCCGCCAACTGATCAAAAATCAAGCTGCTATCCTTATCAGCCATCGCTTATCAACTGTCAGAATGGCTGACAATATCTACGTGATGGCAAACGGTTCAATTATTGAAAGCGGCGCTCATGAAGAACTGATAAATCTGGGTGGTAGCTATGCACACTTGTTTAAAACCCAAGCCCAACACTATAAATAACTAATTTATGATTACCTTAAACAAGCCTATTACTCAATTATCAACAAAGGTTAGCCGTCCAGAAATTGAGTTACTTCTGTGTTGTACCCGAACTCACATAGACCCCGAAACAGCAGAGCGAATTAAAACTTTACTCCGGCAAGATATAGACTGGGCATATCTCATCCAAATAGCAGCACATCATAAGACGATACCACTATTATACCAGAGCCTCAAGACCACTTCAGGAGAAGCTATTCCCAAAACAGTTTTAACTCAGCTTCAGAATCATTATCACACTAATGCTAGCCGCAACTTATTTTTGAGTCATGAATTGCTTAACATTCTTAAGCTTTTTGAAGCTCACAAAATTCCAGCAATTCCTTTTAAAGGACTTGTTTTAGCTATTTCTATTTATGGCAATTTAGCGATGAGACAGTTTAGCGACCTAGATATTCTGGTGAGACAAGAGGATATATTTAAAGCTAAAGAATTATTGATTACTCATAAATATCAACTAGACGTTGACTATGGTTGGCAACAAACTTTTGTTCATAGCCAGAAACCAGAAATAGTAGTGGATCTTCACGGTGAACTGACTCCCTTATCTTACTTCCCTTTTAAACTTCCTGATTTTGAAACCTTGTGGCAAGGAGGCAGGTCTTTAACTTTCAAGGGCGAATCTATCATGAACTTCTCTTCTGATGATTTGTTAATCATCCTTGCTGTGCAAGTTGCTAGAGGAGTTAATGAAGGTAAAGAGTCTTTAGCTCAGATTTGCGATTTAGCTGAATTATTGCGTATTCAACAGACATTGGATTGGGAAAAATTATTACAGGAAGTAAACAGTCTAGAACTTCAAAGACCATTCTTTATTAGTCTGTTGATAGTTAAGACTCTCCTGAATACCCCTTTACCAGATCGAGTAAAGCAAGCTCTTCAACAACAAATCCAAATCGATCCAACTATTTTAATTTATACTGTGCGGATGCAGAAACTGCTGTTCGCAAAAGTTAAAACTCCACTGTTCATTCAACTTTTTTTTCATGACTTGATGATCGGGGGGCCACTTAGCAGAATGCCGGTTCGTGTTTATCTGGTGTGGCAATTTTTGAGTTTTATAACCAGACAGATAATCATTGATAGCAATCAAGCAGATCGAGAATTTTTTCCATTGCCCTCTGGTCTTTCCTTTTTATACTACTTAGTTCGACCAATCCGCTTGGTAAGTAGATACATAACTAATAGTACATACAGATGAAACCGGGGTGAAATGCCATCTCTGCGAATCAGCAAACCTATACCTGCATCAATTGTAGTACGGTAAAGTCCCGTTGCTAATCAAATTTCTTCAGGCAGTAAGGTAGTTTCATCCTTGGGGCGATCGCTATCTACGGATTTGGCTGTAGTTTTATCCGGTTTGATAATTAGACTTACACCAATTGTCCAACCTAATGCAACCATCCATCCTGCGAGAATGTCACTAGGAAAATGTACCCCCAGATAGAGACGACACCATGCAATAGCTATTATGTATAAGCTACCGAAGATGAGAACCAACCAGCCCCAGGAGCTAGCCCAAGTTAAGAATAGCAAAATTGCTACCAAAATTATACTCGTCATGGCGTGAGCGCTGGGAAATGCAAAACTAGACTCAGGCGCAATAGACTGCCACAATTGGGGGCGCACTCGATGCATTAACTCCTTTGCTGTGTAACTGATGATGATGCTTCCCACTGAGGCGGTAAGTAAATAAGCTAGCGATCGCCAGCGTTTTTGTAATAGTAGTATAAGTGCGATCGCACCCAAAATCGGTATCGCCGTCCAAGGCAAACCAATTGTAGCCAGCGTCACGGCTAAAACATCTAACTGTGGGTTGGCTGTAGAATGAACTGCTAACAGAATAGGCACATCCCAGGGTAAGCCTGCTTGATTCTCCCATATCTTTACTGTCAGAATTTCAAAGACCTGCAAAGGTAAATATACTCCTATCAAGAGGAGTAAGAGCGATCGCCAACGAGCAATCAACAGATTTGTCAGAAAAGAAAGTGGTGACTGACTCTCTTTATTAGCTTGTTCCACTTTTTCCATATCTAAGTTAAAAATACCGATTAACTACTTTAGTGATTACAAGTTACTAGAATCTTGAGAAGTTCCACAATGTTTACAGTATGACAAATGTTTATAAGTAATATTATGACAGTTTTGGCATTCAATGTACTGATAATAGCCACAGTGCGGACAGTAAGTATCAACCTGTCGAATTTTCTTAGCGCAATTTACACAGCGTGATTTTTGAACTCTGCTAGCTGCTTGGACTTTAGCATTAAAGACAAATTTTTGAAAAAACTGGATAATTCCAAAACCAATAATTGGAATCAGCAAGATATAAAGATAATTTATCAGGAAAAGCAAACCACCAAAAAGGGCGCTAATAATATCAAATAAAAATTTAAATATTGCACCTATTTGCAGAAACTCAAATATTTTAACAATTAGTGGTATAAAAAAGATGACTAGCAAATGCCAGCTAATTAGCGATACGAGTCCATATCCTCTTCCTTGAGCAAATTTGTGAACTGATAAGGCAATGATAATTAAAGGTAGCAGAAAGAGTGACTGAAAACCAAGCTGAATACTTGGATACCAAAATGATGCCTGCTGATAGCCTTTGTCAACTTCCCGGAATTGATTTTCATCTTTGAGAAAGGCTATAAAACTAATGCTTTCTGGTTTGGCAAGCAGTTCACTTTTCAGAGTAGAAATTTCTTGTTTTAGGGTAGAAATTTGACGATTATTTTGTTCTAATACCTGTTTAGCTTTTTCAGCACCGACTTGATTAATTGATTGTTCGCGACCCTGACCTGCAATTTTTTCTAATAATGTTGAGTCATATTGGGATTTAATAGTGCTATTGGCTTGTTCCAACGCACTAATTTTTGCTTGTTCTAGATCGATATTTTTAACGATTTGCTGCTTTTCAGGATTATTAATCTTATCTTTATAGTCAGCATATCGCAAGCAGGTTTTAGAAACATTACCCAGATGTCCTGCTTCGGGTTGTTGATAGTTTTGCTGAAAACTTAGTTGATTGTTTGGGCTATATGGCAATGAAAGTCTAACAATTTCATAATTTTTATCTTGAGTGGTTTTTGTCCGATAACTTTGCCATTCTGAATAACATGGATAAGCCTCAGTCGGACTGAGATGCCATCTGCTAATATCATCGAGTCCGGTAAAAACATTAATTAAGATAAAAATATCAATTACAATAATGACAATTAAACTCACTTTATTTAGTGGTTCATTGTTGATTGTCCTTGATTTACTAAAAAATCGACTTAAGATTAGGCGAATTCTGGCAAACATATTCTCTGTTAAATAATTAGAAGATAACGTTTACTTGTTTTACTTAACGGTGATGTGACGACAGCCGAACGACTACTCAAACAGCAGCAGCAGAGGCACCAAGGTCAATCGGATAAATGGTATTTTGAGAAGGTGATTTATGACTTGGCGCGATCGCCCTTACTAAACCTCAAAATCTTTGAACGCGTTATGGGGACGCACATCTGTGCGTCCCTAGTGAAAACTATTTAGCAGCGAAGTAGGCTTCTAATGCCTCAGAACCACCAATTAATTTACCATCGATAAACACTTGGGGAACTGTTGTCGCCCCTGTAACTGCTTGCAATGAGCGTGTGGTGATATCTTTACCCAAGGTAATTTCTTCGTAGTTAATGCTATGTTCCTTGAGCATCGCCTTAGCACGCGCACAGAAGGGACAACCCACCTTAGCAAACAGAGAAACTAGTTCGGGCTTTACTGCTTGGGGGTTGATGTATCTGAGCATTGTTTCAGCATCAGACACCTTAAAGGGATCTCCTGGCTCCTCTGGTTCAATAAACATTTGGTTAATTACACCATCTTTTACCAGCATCGAGTAACGCCACGATCGCTTACCAAAACCCAAGTCTGATTTATCTACGAGCAGACCCATGCCTTCAGTAAATTCACCATTGCCATCGGGAATTAGTGTAACATTTTCTGCTTCTTGATCCTTTGCCCATTCGTTCATGACAAAAGCATCATTGACAGAAATACAGATAATGTTATCGACACCATTTTCTTTGAGAACTCCAGCCAACTCGTTATAGCCAGGGAGATGAGTTGATGAACAAGTCGGAGTATAAGCACCCGGCAAGGAGAAGACAACCACTGTCTTATTAGCAAATAATTCATCGGTTGTCACATCTACCCACTGGTTATCTTTGCGAGTATGAAAAGTAACATTAGGAACTCTCTGTCCTTGGCGATTCGTTACCATGTTTCTGCTTCCTGAAGTAATCAAGTCCAGTCATAACCTAGCATGGGAAAGCTGGTATGATGTAACTACAGAATTAGCTAAGAAACTTCATTAATAAATGGAGCGATCGCTGCTACAAATTCAGCAGCTGATTCATAGGGTAAAACATTACGCCCGTTTATTTTTATACCTCGACCATGAGGCAAACAGGCGAGGTAGTCAGCCAAGCGTTTATCTGGTGTTTCTTTTTTACTTTTTTGGCTAATACTCGATGCAGTTTCTCCCATAACGGCTAATGTTGGTTGCCCAATAGAGGCAATAGAGGTAGTATAATCCTGCCGCCAAAACCCTGCTAAAAAAGAAAATACTGCATGGCGACTAGCAGGATTTTCTGCACCTGCAAGCAATGTGTTCAACCACTCTGCATCTACAGCATTATCAGAAGCAAAAAGTTGGCGAGTCGAGAAAGAACGTAAAAACTTTGGGGTGCGTGCATAGCGATAAAAAGCACTCCCAAAAGGGGAATCTAACACATTCCAAAGAAATTTTTGTTGCCATTCTGGTGGTTTGTTTGTCATCAAAGCCCACGGTGGGGGCCCAGAAAGTACAAGTTTAGCAATTAAGTTTGATTGCTTTTGGATTAATGCAATCGCAACTGGTAATAAAGCACCTTGTACAACTACAATCACAGGTTTTTGTACTACTGTTTGTAAAAAGGACTGCAACTGTTCTGCCCAATCACTAGGAGTATAAGCCAGATGAGGCATATCACTCTCGCCACATCCTAGTAAATCAGGGTTATAAATTGAATTCCTCTGACCTGAATTATACCATTCACGACAAAAGCGCTGCCAAAATTGCCGCGACAATCCTACACCAATAGGATGAATTAATACTAAGGGAATACCCTCAGATGTTGTGTTATTTGGTTGAAGAACTTCGTAGGCACAACGATAATTCTGCCAAATGTAAAATTGGCTAGGAGATGCTGTCAAGTTGGGTGTGTTATTTACAGCAGATGGTTGCATAGTTCCTAGTTCTAATACTTTCTAAAAAATCATCTGTGGATGAATTAACTGGTATCCAGCCTCTTTCAGCTTTTCATTCGATACCCAAGCATTATATGGGCGAGTACTCTTAATAGAAGTATCCCATATAACTTTGGGTAAATTATGTTTTTCAAATAGGCTATCTAGCAATTCTCGGCTGGTGAGATGTGCATCATCTACCAGATTATAAATTCCTTGTAAACGACGGTTACGGGCAAATTCTATCGCCGCAACAATATCATCCAAGTGAATCCAATTCGTAATATCCTCACCGCCAGTACGGGTTGTACCAGAATATTTACTAAATATTTTCAACAGTTCTCTACCAGGGCCATAAATTCCTCCGACGCGGAAGATACAAACGCGGAGATTTTCGTTAGATGCTGATAGTAACACATCCTCTGTTTTTCGGAGGATTTGGGCATTTAAATTAGGGGGTGCAAGAGGTGTTTCTTCATCTACCCATACACCATTTCTGTCACCATAGACTGCATAACTTCCTGTATATATTAATTGTTTTACACTTTTAATCTGCTGCAAAGATGAAACTAAATTTTGGGCAGTTTGTAGATAAGTTTCCTCGTAAACTTCCGCACCTTTTGCAGCAACACTCAAAAGTACAACGTCTTGATTGTGTAAAACTGATTTTAGACTATCTAAATCATTCCCGCAGGTAACAACAACTCTTTGAGATACTGATTGTAGGGCAGAGACACGCTCAGGGGAAGTTGTGGTTGCACTGACAACAAAATTCATTTTTTGCTGCCAATATTGAGCAATTTGATAACCAACATAACCACAACCAATGATTGCAACGTTCATGACAAATTAGACACAAATAAATTAAATTACTGGTTGAGAGACTATTCTCAATTAAGGGACTGGGCGTAAATAAATTTAACCGTCCAGAGCTAACAGTCAATAGGACAAAAATTTTAATTAATGACTAATAACTATTTTGCTAGTTCTTTCTCAATTATGGTAATTATTTCCGGTGAATTTGGCTGGACACTACTATTGAATCTAGCTATCACTTCACCTTGCTTATTAACTAAAAACTTTTCAAAGTTCCAAGCAACACCTCCCGTTGGCTCAACGGCTTTGGTAAGTCGCTCATAAAGGGGATGCTGCTGCGAACCTTTAGCATGGACTTTATCGAATAGTTCAAAGGTAACACCATATTTACTCGTGCAGAACTGCACAATCTCTTCATTACTTCCTGGTTCCTGCGCTCCAAAATCGTTACAGGGGAACCCCAAAATACTTAATCCTGCTTCGCCATACTTCTGGTTTAACTTTTCTAGCCCCTCGTATTGAGAAGTATAACCGCAGTAGGAAGCCACATTTACAATTAATAGTACCTTTTTGGTGTAGTCGCTTAATTGTTTATCCTCGCCGTTGATAGTCTTGATTGCGATATCCGAAATTGTGTTACTCATCTTGAATCTGATTTATAGGGAATATTGCCAAGTCTCCCATATTACAGGTACTCTAAACCCGGTTTGTTTAAGGAAATTAGGTTTGTTAGTCTTGTTATCCCTAGGATTCTGTTTAACTCAGGTGAGGCGGGGAATGGGGATGTAGTTCAATTACTTGAAAAGGGCTGTAAGATAGCGATCGCCTGTGAGTTTACACTTACAATCAGCTTTCACTGGGTGATAACTGCTATCTCAGGAGCTATCTGGGAAATATGCGTTATTTTTAATACAATCTCTGGTTGCAGAGATAAATTATGATCTTAAAGTAACAAATAACTAAGCTTTTGTATAAAAAATTAACATCGCTCTTAATTACCCCATTCTGATATCGGGAAATACTTACCTATAAAGGATATAGTTCCTTGATTTGTTGTATCGGAATTTATTCACCATAGCAGAAGCAAAAAAAATAGTATTATTTGATACAGTTTTTTACTTTGAGTAAATAGAAAATCAATCAAATTTATCCGTTTAGGCATAAATTTACCAAGGGTGCAACAAAAAGTAGTCTGATAATTTCTGTGAAAGAATGTTTTTGTTTTTTTTAATCAGAGTTTTTGATATGAGAAAAAGTGCGTTCACAGGAAAATAAATAACTGACCCAGACAATGAGATAATTATTTCCCGAAAGTGTTGACTAAAACCTTATTTGGTCAGCCTAATTAAATTAATTGATTTTGCGAAATCTGTTACCAACATCAATTACCGCTTTTCCAGCAGGAACAAATAACCAATGAATAAGCATATTCGGCCTTGGCATCGCCTATTGGCGCTAGCGATCGCTTCAATGGTGTTTGCAGTTTTTGCCCCGACAATTGTCCAGGCGGCAGATCCTCCCACTGTTCAGTCTTTGTCTGAAACTACAACGAAACTGCAAATTTCCATTGATACAACCTGGGTATTAATCACTGGATTTTTAGTATTCTTCATGCAAACCGGCTTTGCCATGTTAGAAGCAGGTTTGATCAGGCAAAGAGGTGTAGTTAACGCCTTACTAGAAAACTTCATTGACGCAGCTATAACCATCTTAGTGTGGTGGGGAATCGGCTTTGGTATTGCCTTTGGTACAAGTGCTGGCGGCTTAGTTGGCATAGATACCTTCTTCCTCAGTCAACTACCTGGTGCTGATGGTAGTTATCCATTGGGTGCGCCAGGTTCGACAGCCGCCATCAATACCTATAGCTTGTTCTTCTTCCAGTTTGCCTTTGCTGCTACGGCTAGTACAATTACTACTGGTTCAATGGCTGGAAGAACCGATTTTATAGGCGACTTAATTTACAGTGCCATTATGGGAGCAATCAGCTACCCGATTATCGTCCATTGGGCTTGGAACTCCGGCGGCTGGTTAGCCAAATTGAGCTATCACGACTTTGCGGGTAGTTCTGTTGTCCACAGCGTTGGCGGCTGGACAGCGCTGGTAGGCGCATATTTACTTGGCCCCCGTCCTGGCCGTCCAGCTTGGGGAACCCTACCACCAGCGCACAATTTAGGGTTAGCAACTTTAGGAACAATGATTCTGTGGTTCGGCTGGTACGGTTTCAACCCTGGTTCAACCCTCAGCACAGGTAATACAGGTTTGATTGGTTTGGTAACAGTCAACACCACGCTGGCCGCAGGAGCCGCGGCGCTCTCGGCGATAATTTTTCAATATACCCGTACAGGGAAGTGGGATTTAGTTTACTGTCTGAATGGTTCACTTGCAGGATTAGTGGCAATTACGGCTCCTTGCGCCTATGTTGCACCTTGGGCTTCGGTTTTGATTGGGTTAACGGGTGGTATTTTGGTTACTTTGGGAGTGGATTTGATTGAATCACTCCACATTGACGATCCAGTAGGGGCATTTGCCGTACATGGGATGAATGGAATGATGGGTACTCTGTCTGTTGGCTTTTTAGGTCAAGCAGAACTGACACTCAACAAAAAAGCAGGATTATTTTTAGGTGGTGGCTTCGATTTGCTAGGCGTACAACTTTTAGGCGTGGTGGCGATCGCAGTTTTCACTGTTGTCTTTACCTTTTTGATGTTCGGTGGTCTTAAAGCACTAGGACGCTTACGTGTCGATCCTGAAGCCGATCGCATTGGGATCGATGCTTACGAACACGGCGCATCACTATGGCCTGATGTTTATGCGATCGAAGAAAAACAAACAAATCGTCATAAGACTAATGAAGTCGGAGCTTTAGATAGCGAATAGAGGCAAGAATTCAGATCGCTATCTTTTTGGTATTCTTGTTGAAGAAGAATTCTGACTTGTTAATTCTTCTTCAACCTATAAAAATTTTATGCTGCTTAAAGGACTGAGAGTTAGTATACTGCTATTGGCAGTTATGGGAAATCTGGCATGGTCATTTAGTGCCAAGGCAACCCTTAGCGGCAAACTCACCGTAGAAATTGATGGCTTGAAGAATAAGCAGGGACAAGTGTGTGCCAGTATATTTGCTAGCAGTGAAGGATTTCCGAGCGATCGCAATCGCACCTTACAAAAGCAGTGTATCAAGATTAATGACACTCCTTTACCCATTACCTTTGAGAACTTGAAAGCAGGTAGTTACGCCGTTGCTGTCTTCCACGATCAAAATAATGACCGCATTCTTAACACCAATGTTTTTGGTATACCAAAAGAAGGTTTTGGATTTTCCAGAAATCCAGAAATTCGCACAGGTGCGCCCAAATTTAGCGAAGCAGCATTTTTAGTAGCAGGCCCAGAAACTAATATCCAAATCCGCTTGAAATATTTTTAGCCTGACAGCAGATTTAAACTTGGTTCAGTAGACCAAATAGAATTCAAAACCACATATAAAACCTGCTTTCCTCCTGAATCTGCCAATTTTAGATTTTGAAATTTCGATTGAAGGAAAAATCTTAAATAGAGTGAATCTTAATCTATTCTTGTAAATCTTTGTGTGAATCTTCCGATAAACCTTGTTGTTCCGGCAAACCACGCATTCGATTCATCTGAGTTAAAGCATATCTTGCTGTTGCTTGCACTTCGGCATCTGGATCGTCTAACGCATGGCGCAACATCTGAGTCATTTGACCCATCATGTCATAAACGCGTGTCAAATCACGGATTGCATTTTGCCGTACTTGTGGACTTTCATCTTGGATTGAGATTGCTAAAGCACGATTCATCGGTTTGAGTGTGCGGATGCCAATTTCTGCCAAAGCTGCTAAAATCAAGCTGCTTTCTTGAGAATCAGCATCAATCATCAGGTCAACTATAGGCTGAATTGCCCGCGAATCTCCCTGTTGACCCAAATCCCAGATAGCCTTGCGCCGCTTCTTTGGGTCAGGACTGCGTAAGTCTTGAATTAATTCGTCAACAATATTTAGTTTAGCAAGCCGGGAAGTTTTTTCTGGTAGCAGCAATTGTGAAGGAAGTGGTGGCGTAGCTATTTTTGGATTAGTTACAATCTCTGGTGGGGGTGGTATCATCGTTGTTTTGTTAGCTTCAGTCAAACTTTTAGTATTTGATATTTCTGACTTTTGCACTTGTTTGACCTGACGAAACCACCTCAGTAGGTAAATAAGTGCGCCAATACTTCCTAGAATGCCAATGGCAAATATCAACCACCAGACAAAACCAAAACCTCTTTCGGTTGCTTTGGGTGTTGTAGTTGGTTTAGAAGTTAAAACAGGAGAGGCAATAATTGGAGAGGTGACAATCTGATTTTTGGCAGCTAAGGCTGCTTGCAGTTTCTCTCTAGTTGTCAGACCCGCAAGGCCATCTACTTTTAAACCCTTTACTTTCTGGAATTTAGCTACAGCGATTTCTGTAGTGGCATTATACTGTCCATCTATCAGTCCACTGTAGTATCCCAACTGCTTTAATTGGGTTTGTAATCTCTGCACATCTGATTTTCGACTACCATATCTCAAAACAGACGGACTAGCAGGAACTGTCGAACTAGCTTGCGCAAGTTCTAAAATTTTAGGCGCTAGCTTAGGTGTAGCTGTACTTGCGCGATTTGGGTAAAAACCCACGCAAGAAAAACAGGTAAATATCAGAATTGAGGAACGGCATAGCCTCATATTGAAAGTTTCAGCCTGAACGTGCTTTTGAAGTCTTCGATACCACAATACCTTCAAGATGTCCAAATGTTAACTATTATTTTTTATTGGAGATTGGGGATGGGCTATGTATTATTCCCCTTGCTTCCTGCTATACCTCCCCTTTAACTATTATTTATGGCAAAATTTCTTGTTCAGATTCTCTGACTACTAGAGTTACAGGGCTTAATTTTTTAGCAGATGCTTCTAAAACGGGTTGCTGTATATTAGCTATTTCGCCGACAGTAACTGTGTCGTTTCGCGCTGCTAAAGTATCGCGTTGGTTAATCAGATAGATGCTGATTAAAGTCAGGAAAACACCTACCCATTGCAACGGACTGAGGACTTCTGAAAGGAAGATATTGCCGAACAGTAGGGCAAATATCGGTGTGAGGAAGGTGAGGGAACTAAGACTCGTGAGACTGCCACTAGAGGCAAAGTAGAAAAATAATCCGTAGGCGATCGCACTGCCAAATACGGTAGCATAACCCAAAGCAACTAAATCAGATGCTCCCAGATTCTCCCACTGCTGAGATTCAACAACTGATGAAATTCCCCATAGTGGCAATCCCCCCAAAATCATGTGCCATCCCGTAGCTGTTACTGGGTCAGCATGTCGGCATACAAATCGAATCAATACTGTTCCCACTGCCATCGATAGCGCTGCTAATAGCATCAACCACTCACCGCTAGCAAACAAATCTTGCCAGTTGCCAATTGTGATATTTGCGCCTGAGTCGAGAAAATGTAAAATCAACTCATCAGGTAAACCAATTAAACTAATGCCTGTGACTCCCAAGCCTAGACCCAGCCATCCCCAAAAACCAATGTGTTCTTGGAATAGCCACAACGACAGCAAGGCAACAGCCAAGGGTTGCGAGTCAATCATCACAGACCCTAACCCCGCACTCGTTCTGACTAATCCCTCTGCCAAGAAGCCTTGAAACAGCGTTCCATCTACTAGAGCAAATAAGGCAATCCACAGCCATGCAGCCCAACCTTTGGGCTGGGGTTTACCCATGAATGCTGCTGCTATTAAAATTAACACTCCAGCTGGTATCAAACGCACACCTGCCATGAATAGGGGTGTGGTGTGGGGTATCACTCCTTTCATGGCTACCATTGCCGTCCCCCATAGGAAAAAGGGGGCAATTAACAAAAGAGGGGCGAAGGGAAATCGAGATGCACTGAGTTTCAGTTGCATGGGTTTGCTGATGCCTTTGTTTAACAAGCATAAAAATCGCTTTACCCAATTTTACCGAATTATGTAGTTTTGCGATCGCGTAGCCTCGCAAAGATAAGGAAAGAATACTCAGGTTACAGGAGGTTGAATATTTTTTAACGTAACGATACAGATAGCTTTAAAAATCTGTACTAACCTTCTGTGCTTCTTTGATTGAGAGTTAAATTCGATGGGGAAAATTAAGATATAGTCCAATTTTATAAACGCAAATTAGGCAGCTTTTTAAAATCTTTTCAAAAATCAAATACTAGTCCTATAGTTACTAAAACTTTTGTCACATAAGCAACGCCATTGCTTCTCTACGATTGGAGCGATTTCGTGCAGAAAAGCAAGCAGTCTTAACTGCTTTATTGAAGTTTTAGATAAGGATACCTAAGTTTTCCCGGCTCAAGTATCCAATAGCAACATAACCTATATGAAATAGATTGTTAATTCTATTCTAATTACTAGTCTTTATTTTTTAATGCTTCTTAGGACAGTTTATAAATTGAACCTTAAGCAGGATGCCAAAATTAGAGATTATGTCTATTTTATTTTTGAAATTATCTTGAGATGAATAATCTTTTTTTTGTAAGATGTGCGTTAGCCTAGTGTAACGCACCCTACTTTCTAAAATAAGTTAGCAACGCTAGACTTTTCTAAACTAGCTACTAGTTTTACTCCAAATTCTTCCTCAAATACTCCTTTTTTATAATCTAAGCTCCAAAGTTCTAAAGCACAGTCATCATCAGGTTGAGATGGAAAAATCAGCAGATTTACCTGCTGAAGCTGTTGATAATACTCACATTGCACTTGAGCGATCGCACCAATTTGTCGTCTGTCTAATGCCACTGCTAATCTCAGAATAGCACTCAATTGACTAACCATTTGGCATTGCTCTTTAGTCAGCATACTCTGGTAAATTTCATGTTTTTTCTTGGGTGGCGATTTGCGATGATAACGAGCTAAATTGGCTATGATTTCAATCTCGGTTTCTGTATAACCAAGTAATTCGCCATTGCGAATTAAATAGTAAGAGTGCTTGTGGTGAGAGGAGTGACTGACATAATGCCCGCAATTGTGTAATATTGCGGCTGTCCACAACAGTTGTCGCTCGTCAGATCCCCAATGATGTAACGTACCTTGAGTTTGGTCAAATAAACTCTCGGCAAATTTGGCGACGCGATCGCTATATTCTAAATTGACGTGGTATTTATTAGCAATTTTTAAAACATTTCGCTCCCGAATTGAACTTTGGTAGCGGAGCTTATCTTCAATTAAACCGTGGGCTAACATCCAATCTACGATTACGCCTTCTCTCAGAGACCGCTCGCAAACTGTGATGGATTCACTACCCAAAAGGGTCATCACTTCCTGTAATATTACTGCACCAGACAGTATAACTTCAGACCGCTTATCTGGCATACCAGGAATCTCAACCTTTTCGGAATTACTCAGTTTCCGCAAGCGATTTACCAACTCTTGCAAGTCTTTAAGACTAAACTGGTAGCCATTAAGAGTGGAAGGAATAACACCTAAATTTTCTCGTGCATGAATCATCGCCAAGGTTTCAATCGTGCCAGATGTACCCACCAAACGGGGAGATTCCTCAATCTGGAAATTTGCTAATACCTCATCCACGGAACGTTCTAACATCCCACGTGCATAAGCTTGCAGATACTGAAACTCGGTGTTGCTGATGGGGTCGGTGGTGATTAACTCGGTAGTGAGTCGCACTGCACCGACTTTGGTACTGGTGAGAGTGCGTGCTTGGTGACTATTGCCTAAAATTAATTCTGTGGAACCACCGCCAATATCAACAATGATATGGGGTTGGTTGTGAAATTCCATCCCCGACAGCACGCCAAGGTAGATTCGTCGGGCTTCTTCTTGACCAGAAATCAAGTTAACGCTTAAACCCAACTCCTTTTCTACTCTGTGCAAAAAATCTTTACCATTGGGGGCTTCGCGCACCGCACTAGTTGCCACAGCAATGATTGTTTCGACATTGATGGTTTTGGCAACTTCTTGGAAGCGTCCTAAAGCAGCGATCGCCTTTTTAACGATCTCTGGTTTGAGTTCTCCAGTGGTAAGATTGCGATCGCCAAGTCTGACGGTTTCTTTTTCTTTGGCGATAATGCTGAAGGCTGGTAGCGTCGGGTCAATTTTGACTACTACCATGTGTAAAGAATTTGTTCCCAAGTCAATGGCAGCAATAATCCGATCTTGCTTAGGTGGTTGAGTTGGAACACTCTCCCAGCTAGCCGAAACTAAATTCTGCATCTAGTTTTCTCTCTCTATTAAGAAATGATGGCAAACGGTGGTATGTCGGAGTAGCTGGCACTGATATTTATTAAAACTCACTTACTCTGACTAAGTGCTGTTAGCGGATAGCTATGGTTTAGCCCGGATTGAGTAAAAATACTCAGCACTCGCAACTCAGTTTCGTTGAGGGCAACTGAGGTAAGTATATTCACCCTAATGCTCCTAACGCTAGTGACTGTTTAAAGATATTTAAAGTTGCCACTTTAGATGATGTTTTTACAAATAACAAATAACGTTATTCTATAGATGTAAAGATGTGTGAACTAAGCATTGGGAATGGGTAATGGGAAGGATGAAGGACACAAGGAAGAGAATGAGAATAACCCATGCCCAATCCCCATTCCCATTGCCCCCAATCCTCATTACCCCGGGCCCCACCTTCCCCAATCCCCAATCCTATGTTAAGGACACCAGAACGCCCCCAGAAACCAGTTTGGCTTGTAATTATCCTGCTTTTGCGCTGGCATAAACCAGAAGGACGGTTAATTTTAATGATTCCTGCCCTTTGGGCTGTGTTTTTGGCAGCTTCAGGGAAACCGCCTTTACCTCTGGTTGGTGTGATTATATTAGGTACTCTGGCCACGAGTGCGGCTGGGTGCGTTGTCAATGATTTGTGGGATCGGGATATCGATCCAGAAGTGGAAAGAACACGCGATCGCCCCCTCGCTTCTCGCGCCTTGTCTGTGAAAGTTGGGATTGTAGTTGCGATCGTATCCCTAGTATGTGCAGCTATCCTGGCCTTTTACCTTAACCCCCTGAGTTTCTGGTTATGTGTGGCAGCAGTGCCCGTAATTGTTCTTTATCCAGGCGCAAAGCGGGTGTTTCCTGTACCGCAACTCGTGCTTTCAATCGCTTGGGGTTTTGGCGTATTAATTAGCTGGAGTGCAGTTACCCAAACTATCTCCCAACCAACTTGGTTACTTTGGGGCGCAACCCTACTGTGGACACTGGGATTTGATACAGTTTACGCCATGAGCGACAAGGAAGACGATCGCCGCATTGGTGTTAATTCTAGTGCCCTATTTTTTGGGAATTATGCCCCTCTCGCTATTGGAATTTTCTTTGCTGGCACAATTTTGTTATTGTCTTGGTTAGGTGTCCTCATGCATCTGCACTTTGCCTTCTGGGTTAGCCTTGCAGTTGCAACTATCGGATGGGTTTGGCAGTCTCTGCGATTAAGACAGCGAGACTTACCTAATCCTGTTTATGGTGAGATGTTTCGGCAAAACGTGTGGATTGGTTTTATCTTACTTGCTGGGATGATTACTGGCTCTCTTTAATAAATAAAAAGAGAATTATCATAACTTTAATTATGAGATTTTTAATTGAAGTGTACTTCTAAATCGTAGCAATTGCGCGTCGATGAGTTAAGCAAAAAATATTTATGAGTTTTTGTATGTTTAAATTATTTGATTGGTTTAGTCCATTAATTCAGTTTGTGCGTACTTGGACAGCAATAAGTCTAATATGTTTAGTTATTACTTGGTCATTTCCTGCACAAGCTGTTACCCGTATCGATCCGCAACTAGAACAGCAAGTATTACAAATTATCCGCGAACATCCAGAGGCAATTATTGAATCTGTTCAAGCATATCAGCAGCTACAACAACAAAAAGTCAAACAATCACAGCAAGAATTTTTGCAGGATTTAAAAACGAATCCTCAAACAGTGATTGGTGAGTCTCCCATCACAGGTTCAACTCAGTCAAAAACTGTGCTAGTAGAATTTTCCGATTTTCAATGCCCCTATTGTGCTGAGGCGCATAAAACATTGAAACAATTATTAGCAAAGTATCCAGATAAAGTAAAATTAGTTTACAAGAATTTCCCGCTTGTTTCAATTCATGCTGAAGCATTACCAGCTGCGGCAGCAGCTTGGGCAGCATATCAGCAGGGAAAATTTTGGGAATACCATGATGCACTATTTACTAATCAAAAGCAACTGGGTGAGGCTTTATATTTAGATATTGCTAAAAAACTAAAGCTAGATATAAGTAAGTTTAAACGCGATCTTACTCTTGCTACTCCCGCAATTATAAGAGATATCCAATTAGCAGAAAAATTGGCTATTTCTGGCACACCTTTCTTTGTCATTAATAGTCCAACTTTTTCAGGAGTAGTGCAGTTAGCAGATATCGAAAATATATTGACTGGTGCTAAGTAAATTAGTGCATTTGAAAATAGCCTCTAACTATTTACAGCACTTCCTGCTGCTATTTATAAATAGTCTTTCAGATTCCCTTTTTGATTCTCTAAATATTTAATCTTTAATTCCTCTGGAACAGGAATAGGGCGACTATTTTGTAAACTTACAAAAGCACACTTTTGGCTAGCTACTGCTGCTAACTCATTGTTAGATAAAATTTCAGCTTGCACAGTCCACTTCAACCGTCCTAAATTACTCAGCCATAAACGTCCAACTACTTGGCCAATAATTTTTATCGAGGTTTATATTCTATTTTAGTTCCAGCTAGAACAGGTGCATATCCTTGCTCAATTTGCTGATTGAGTTGCCAATGTTCATCTAGAAACTTTAAACGTAAATCTTCTAGCCATCTGATGTACACAATATTACTCACAATTCCCATAAAGTCGATGTCGTATGTTTTTACAGGAATTTTTAATACTACTTCTAATGGTCTGTGCAAACTGTTATTTCCTAGCATTATTCCTCTTTGTTGGATTTTTCAAACTGATCGGTCTGTAAAATTATAAAAAATTTACTCTCTTCACGCATAGGTAATTGTCTAATAACCCATTACCCACAACAATTTCAAACTTCTACTTTGTAGTTTAAGATTAACTCGTCACCAGGTAAACCTCTAATACCCCAATTATATTTTGGCGTTTCAAAAATTGTGATTTCAATATCGTATACAGTAATATTAAATTTTTCATTAATATTTTTAATCAGTAGGCGAATCAACTCTTTTTTTGTTTCCACCGAGCGCCCCTCAAACATGCTAATCTCGATAATCAGATAATTGTCTGTTCTATCAGATGGATAGTAAAAATCTGATTTATCCAGTGGGAAAAATCGGTGAAATCTTTTTTCAATAGTAAGCTGTAAAACCTCTATGAGAGAAGCATGGATTATATTGGATAGTTCTGTTTTAATAGGATTTAATTTGTCTGCTAAAGCATATATCTTGATTTGTACCATACATTTAAAGGTGAGATTCCAAGTACTGATTTAGGTGATTAATTACCCTGCTCATGTGAATTTAATCTCCATAAAGCTTACTCATCATTATGGCTCCTTCGAGGGTTGCAATTATGATAGTAGCGATTATCATCAGCACTTACTTCAGGGTGAATCTCACCTTTCTCGATTCCCCTTTCAATAATTCGACGAATCAGATACAGCCAAGAGTTCATCGCCTGTTGAGCGCGTTCCCGTAACGCCGGATGAGC
The DNA here is from genome assembly GCF_036919895.1 of Nostoc sp. Taxonomy (GTDB): domain Bacteria; phylum Cyanobacteriota; class Cyanobacteriia; order Cyanobacteriales; family Nostocaceae; genus Nostoc. The sequence continues at coordinate 49,947 of NZ_JBALBW010000074.1, read as the reverse complement.
ATCATCACTCTCCACAGCAGTATTTAGCAGTGGACATCCTCCTTTGATAGGTGGATTTTCTGCGAAGCTACTAAATATCCCAATGATTGCTTGCAGTTCTACTGTATGGCGTTTGCTTCGCAATGCAAATCTAATGTGCTGTTTATGCTGAAAGAGTTAAAATCTGCTCGACAACCTGAGAATTAACATCTTTATATTCGCCCAAAGCTACAGTACCGCGCTTTTCAAAACGCTCAATAATTACAGGAATGGTATCAAGTCCAACACCATAATCAGATAAGCGGGTGCGTACACCAACAGACTCGAAGAAATGGCGAGTTTTAGCGATCGCTTCAGTAACCCGTTTTTCCTCACTACCATCGACAATTCCCCAAACTTGCTGGGCATATTGTAGAAGTTTTTGCCATTTGCGATCGCGTTTAATTGTCAGGGTACTGGGTAGCACAATAGCCAAAGTTTGAGCATGATCCAAACCATGCAGTGCTGTTAATTCATGCCCAATCATGTGAGTTGCCCAATCTTGGGGTACTCCTACACCAATTAACCCATTAAGTGCCAATGTCGCAGACCACATCACATTAGCCCGTGCATTGTAGTCTTGGGGATTAGCTAAAGTTTTTGGCCCCTCCTCAATCAGCGTTTTTAAGATTGATTCAGCCATCTGGTCTTGTAGTGGCGCATTGACCGGATAAGTCAAATACTGTTCCATCACATGGGTATAAGCATCGACAATTCCATTACTAATTTGCCGTACAGGTAGGGAAAAAGTCGATTCTGGGTCGAGAACAGAAAAACGAGGAAACACCAAAGGACTGCTGAAAGGTAATTTTTCTTGGGTTTCCCACTTCGTGATAACCGAATTAGTATTCATTTCCGAACCGGTTGCAGGTAAAGTCAAAACTGTACCGAAGGGGACAGCAGCCTTTACAGGTGCATTCTTGGCGAGGATATCCCAAGGATCGCCCACAAAGGGAACCGCAGCAGCAATAAACTTAGTGCCATCTAAAACGGAACCACCACCGACAGCAAGGAGAAAGTCTATTCCCTCATTCCGTACTATTTCAACCGCTTTCAAGAGGGTTTCCAGGTGAGGATTGGGTTCGATTCCACCAAACTCAACTACATTCCGTCCAGACAACGCAGACTTCACCTGGTCATAAACACCATTAGTTTTGATGCTACCGCCACCGTAGGTAATGAGAATTTTGGCATCAGCAGGAATTTCAGCAGCAATATTGGCGATTTGACCTTTGCCAAACAGGATTTTGACTGGGTTGTAAAAAACAAAATTTTCCATGAGTGATTAGACTAAGGAATCGGATTTGACTTTGAGTATTGTAATCAGTTTTATGGCGTTGACCAATTGCAGTCAGAATCGAGATGTAGAGACGCAATATATCTTTTCTATTAAGATTTTGAATTATCCTTATTGTATTAGAAAGTCAAGCTTTGAGCTTGACAAAGCTATAGCAGTCCTAAATCATTTGTAAAAAGAAAAGAAACGAACCGCAGAGGCGCAGAGAAGCCAGTGCGTTGGGCGGGTTCCCCGAATTGTAGCAACTGGCGCGACGCAGAGAGAGAAATCGGAGATTTTCACGGCTCATTTAGGATTGCTATAGCTGCTAGTTGTTTATGTTTGATAATTTTGGTGAAAAAAATAAAAGTGCTGATGAAATTGGCGAAAATTCTAGTAGATAATTAAGCTAATTTTAGATTTTGATTTGGATGAAAAATCTCAAATACAAAATCTAAAATTGGTATGCGGAATTAAACTTTACTCAACCATTCATTCTCTTCTGGGTCTTTGAATAGTGAAGTGCTGAGATAGCGTTCGCCGAAGCTAGGCTGGATCATGACGATTAGCCGTCCTGCATTTTCTGGCCGTTGTGCTACTTGAATAGCTGCATATAAAGCAGCACCAGTAGAAATCCCCGATAACAATCCTTCTTCTTTTGCTAGGCGACGGCTGTAAGCGATCGCTTGCTCATCTGCTACCTGAATTACTTCATCCACCACATCTGGACGATAAATTGCTGGAACAAATCCCGCGCCAATACCCTGAATTTTGTGAGAGCCTGATTTACCACCTGTTAATACTGGACTGTTGCTTGGTTCAACTGCGATCGCTTGAAAACTTGGTTTCCGTTTTTTAATAACTTCTGCAATTCCTGTAATTGTCCCCCCAGTACCCACTCCCGCCACGAGAATATCTACTTCTCCATCGGTATCATTCCAGATTTCTTCTGCGGTGGTTTCGGCGTGAACTTTCGGGTTAGCAGGGTTGCAGAACTGCTGCAACATATAAGCATTGGGCGTTTGAGCTACAATCTGCTCTGCATGAGCGATCGCTCCTCGCATCCCTTCTACCCCTGGCGTTAACTCTACTTGAGCGCCATAAGCTTTGAGCATCGATCGTCTTTCATGGCTCATTGTGTCAGGCATCGTTAGAATGAGATGGTACCCCTTAGCGGCCGCCACCATCGCTAACGCAATTCCTGTATTTCCAGAAGTCGGCTCTACTAAAACAGTTTTTCCGGGGTGAATCAAGCCTGCTTCTTCTGCCGCTTCCACCATACTCGCGCCAATCCGATCTTTCACAGAAGATGCTGGATTCATGCTTTCTAGCTTCACCACAATCCGAGCAACCGCTCCTGAAGCTTGGGGAATTTTGTTTAATTGAACTAAAGGAGTTCGTCCGATTAACTCTGTGATATCTTTCGCTATCCGCATGTTACTACTCCGTCGTGTCTAAATATAATACATCGGGCTTTGCTGGGCGCGAGTTTCTCTTTCCTCGCACAAGTCTTGGAGTGTATACCTACCCAACACTTCAATTGAAGCAACGTTAGCTTGCTCCCAAACTTCATAAACCAGAGTCTTTTCTAGAGTCGGAGAGTCAGAAGTATCTTTCTCTTTCCGCTCGCCTTCGACTAAAGTGACAATTTCTAGCAGTGTAATTTGCCAAGGTTCACGAGCTAAAACAAAACCTCCTTTAGAGCCGCGTTGACTCTGCACCACACCAGCACGCCGGAGGTTGGTCAAAATTTGTTCCAGGTAGCGCTCAGGTATGGGTTGTTTGGTAGCGATCTCGCTCATGCTTAGAGGAAGTTTTTTTCTGTGGTGGCTTGCCAGTTCTAAGAGTGCCAGCAGTGCGTATTCCACTTTGGAAGATAAATCCAAGAGAACGTAGTTTTGGCTATTCAAGACTGTACTCAATATACTACGGTTAATTGGGTGACTTATCGCAGTTTATGCGAAATTAATTTTTTCAAAGTAGGGAATGTGATAGCATCCCATTTACTACTCACGAACACACTATATCCTATCGACTTACCGTAGATTATGAACTTACATAATTCCCATAAATGACTCGATCTTTTTGTGGGAATTATCCTGAGTTTCTGTTTTCAGAGCCTCACCTACCAACACAAATCTCAACAGAGTATGCTACTAACTGATTTGCGAACCATTTTTGAGCGTGACCCAGCAGCGCGTAACTGGCTAGAAGTATTGTTTTGTTATCCTGGACTCCAAGCCCTAGTGTTTCATAGATTGGCACACTGGCTGCATAAAATTGGAATTCCCTTTATACCTCGATTCATTTCTCATATTAGTCGGTTTTTAACTGGGATTGAAATCCATCCTGGGGCATTAATCGGCCAGGGAGTGTTTATTGACCACGGTATGGGAGTTGTGATTGGTGAAACTGCGATCGTGGGCGATCATGCCCTAATTTATCAAGGTGTCACCCTTGGCGGGACTGGGAAAGAAAGCGGCAAACGCCATCCAACTTTAGGCTCTCATGTAGTTGTGGGAGCAGGTGCGAAAGTATTGGGAAATATTCAAATTGGCGATCGCGTTCGGATTGGAGCCGGTTCTGTGGTGCTGCGAGATGTACCCAGTAACACTACGGTAGTTGGGATTCCAGGGCGCGTGACTCGTCAGAACAACTTGTCTACCAATGTTCTAGATCATGATAAAGTCCGCGACGTAGAAGCTGAAGTCATCCGCGCTTTATTTGAACGCGTCAAGGTGCTAGAGAAACAGTTCGAAGAGTTGCAAGATCAATCAAGTTTGTCCCCAACTGAGCTTGGCGACGAACAAACCTACAACCCTAAGAGCAATAAGTCTGATGGGATGATTGAAGATTTTCTTGATGGTGCAGGAATTTAATTTAGGGCATTGGGGATTGAAAAGAGGCAGGGGGTAGAGGGGAAAATTCTTTTTCCCTACTCCCCTCTTTAATAAATGCCCAGATACTCTTAGAACCTGATATAAATATAATACTACGGTTAATTCATCGGATAATAGTAATAAATTTATGGTATCTTTATATGCAAGTTTAACTAGTTTAAACAGTAATAATACTAGAGAAATTTTTACCCGAAGATCCTTTTTGCCAGAGCATCCAAATGGACTTTGGAAAATTGAAAGGGGTTTTGTCAGGACTTTTACCTATTTGGAAGATGGCACAACCGTTGCTTTGGGATTATGGGGCCCTGGAGATATCGTTGGTAAGTCTTTGTCAAAATTAGAACCTTATCAGATGGAATGCCTAACTAAAGTGGAGGCAACAGTCTTACCTTTAGAGGAGTGGACTCAACTCACAGAAACTCTACTTGCTCATATCCAACAGGCTCAAGAATTGATGGTTATTCGTAGCCATAAAAAAGTTGATACCATGCTGATAAAACTGTTGGCATGGTTATCCAAAAAGTTTGGTTCGGAAGTTGAGAAGGGACGTTTAATAGATATGCGTCTGACTCACGAAGACTTGGCGGAAATGCTCGGTTCAACTCGTGTTACCATAACTCGTGTTCTTGGTCAGTTTGAGCAAGAGGGTTTGATTAATCGTCTCTCTCTGCATCGAATTGTGCTGCGAGAAGAAGAAATTTGGTACTACGAAATTTAGATTAAGTAGGTAGGTGTCAAAATTTGTAGTTGGAATAAATTAAGAGGCAAGAGGCTAGTTTATTTTTTTTACATAGTTTGGTTTTATTGTGCCTACCTAGTTAGCGATCGCTATAAACGCTAGACAAGTCCAGCCAAATCGGTAGCCCCAGTTTTTCTAAATAACTTAGGCTAGAGTAAAGTTGCTTGGTTCTCCCCCACAAATCTAAGTCAAACCAGCCGTCATCTTCCGTATCAGGTTGAAGTGTAGCACTGGTAATATTTACTGTGAGTCCATAACGAGAAACTAACTCAGAAATCACTGGCTCTTTGTAATAAGATTTTAAGACGCACAGTTGCAAGCGCAATCGATTGGTTTGACCCAGAGAAATCCATTGCTGGAATTGTTCTTGCCATTGATTTGTCAGCCATGCAGAGTCTTTATCACTCAGTTTGCTAGCTGGATTTGGGAAAGGTAAAGGGTGCTGGTTGGGTTGAATGTGGTTAGCGATCGCTAATTCCAGTAAATTCACTCCCAATCCCTGCAAGTAAGATAGGCTATTTGTCAGTTTTTGAGGATTTCCTGAAAGTTCCAAGTCAAACCAGCCATCGCTGTCACTATCCGATGTTAGAGATGCTGCTTTGATATTGACAGTTAAACCATAACGAGACACCAGCCGGGAAATTACAGGTTGCCTGTGATACCTCTGAGGTACGAGAATGCGACTGTGGACTGAAGCTGCTTCTACAGATTTACTCTGAGACATCAGATTAATTCCCCATAGCGATGCCTACGGTATGCTGCGCCTACGCAATTTTGAGGTTCGCCAGAGAATCTTGTTGATGCTGCACCCCTACAACTCAATTGTGCCTGCTTGAATGTCAGCCTTATAGAGATTTTCATCTTTTTGGATATTGTTAAAATACGGTAACTCTATCGACTTGATGATTTTACTATTATGTAAAGGATAATCTCACAAAGACTGCAAAAAAGCAATAAGTAAATTAACGTAAAATATGTTTAATTTATGTTGTGTGCGTTGTTTGCTTTGTTCTAAAATTTCTACCTCTTAACTTTGCAAATATCCTCTTACTCTTCATATTATTTTTAGTAAAATTTTATTTACTTTTGCTCAAGCTTCATATTAGCAACATCTATTTAGTAAGGTAAAGCGGTTATCACTGAAGGATGCAGAATTCTGATGTATTAGATACGCGCTTAAACATAGATTTCCTAAACAGATTTTTCTTAAATTTATAAGAATTGTCGTGTCAAATAGAAGAAAAGTGTTGGAACATTATTCTGCCTACGTTTCTGTTAAATCTATTTGTCCATAAGACAGAAAAACTTTCATAACCTACCGTAGTTAGAATATGCATCTACCAGAAAATTCAAATTTAGATATAGCCACCTTTCAAGCTTGGCTTTGCCCAAATCTTAAAATTCACTGGCAAATACTTTCTGTCTCTGACTCCGAACAAGTGCTTTTACAAGCAATTAAAACAGAGCAAAATTTTCTATTTTCAACAGATGAAGGCTACGCCCTAAAGCATTTTGATGGAACCTTGACAGTCAAACAGGTTCAGGAAAAGTGTCAACAGGAGTTTGGGCAGGAAATTGAACCTACTTTCATCATACAGCTATTAGAAAAATTGTCTGATTTGAGAGTATTATCTATCCCCAAAAAGAATGAAATACAAAAATTAAGTGCTGAAAAAACCACTAAAAATACAAAATTGTATCGACTAAAATCTACTGTGCAGTGGATACGGCACACAGATGAATATTGGTTATTACGGCTGCAAAATACAGACAATATTGCTTATGTACAAGTCAGTAATTATGATAAAAACCTGATTTTGCAATTAGGTAAATTGCCAGTAGAAAATATTGTAGATAAATATAAAATTAATGCTCAGTATCTGCAAGAACTATTACAAAATCTAGCAGTAAAAGGAATGCTAGAGGGAATTGAACCACCAAAATTTCCGAAAAAGTTCAGTATATTCAAAATACTGTTTTTTAAGTTTCGCCTATTTAATCCCGATAATTGGCTCAACCGTAATATTAAGAATTTTAGGTTTATTTTCACAACAGAGTTTTGTTTCTTACTCTGCATGTTTTTAGGCTTTACTACCGTCCTTGCTTTTTCAAAACAAGAGAGAATTTATAACCTGGGGCAGGAGTTATGGAGTAGTCAAGGTTCTAGTTTAATAATTCCTTTTGTTCTGTTGATGATGTTGGTGGTATCTATTCACGAACTAGGTCATGCTTTCACATTGAAACATTATAAAGGTGTTGTTTTAGACATAGGACTAATGTTTATCTGCCTGTTCCCAGGAGCATATACGAATACGACTGATGCTTATGGCTTAGTTAAACGCAGACAACGTACTTTAGTGATGGCAGCAGGGGTAATTTGTCAAGTAGTTATTTGGGGAATTGCATTGTGTTTATGGAGTATATCAACGCCAGGGAATTGGTTTTATACAGCTACCTATTTATTAATGCTAGCAGCCCAATTTACCTTAGCTCTTAATCTCAACCCACTTAATAAATTTGATGGCTATTATTTGGTGGAAGCAATAACGGGAATTAACCATTTACGTAAAAGGTCGTTTGCATATTATGCTCAACTATGGCGAAGAGAATCTAGTCCTGAACGTACTGAGGATATAGGAATTCTAGCGGTTTATGCTCCTGCTTGTTTACTGTATATCACCTGGCTTTTGGTTAACTTATTTTTCTGGATTTGGCATTTATATACGCCATATTTTCCAGTAAATTAGTTGAATTTAATTCTAAACACTATTATCGATAGGAAAGTAAAACCATGAAGTTTTCTCAACTCAAAATCACTAAAACTGTTTTAATTGCAAGTGTGTTAGGAGCAACGTCTCTTATTTGGCTAATAAATGTTGAGCCTTCACGCGCAGCTAATTCTTATAATCCTTCTACTCCCTGTACAACATCTGTTCCTGAGCCTTATCCTTTGATCGGTGTATTAGCTTTTGGGATTTTAGGTGGAGGATATTTACTCAAGCAGCGATTGAGAAAAAAAGTTGATGACTTAAATAATAACAGTTGTTTGCCAACGAATGATTTCTATACATTAAATAATCAACAACCTAGACAACTACCATTGTTCCACTCAGATGAACATAGCGAAGAAAATTATCAACCTCTTTCTTCATCCTTAGAATTGCAACTAATTGATCCTACGCAAATAATCTAAAACAATTGCCAGTAAATTTAACTGGCTAATACTGGGTAAACAGCCATGCTTATGGCGAGTAGCTAGCGCTGATATATCTACCTCAATTAATTTCTCGCTGTATTTAAGGGTGCATTTATGAGTCTATTTGGATTTGGTGGAAAGAAAGGTCAGAATGCTAAAAAATCTAAGAAATCAAAACCGAGAGAAGTATGGCAAGGTAAAAGTTTTGCTTTAGATGATATTATTACTCCTAGTGTTTTTGTCGGTGGTGGCGAAAATTCGCCTGACCCATTTTTAATTGATTTACATACTCTTCCAGGTTCGGAAATAGATTTGAGTCAAAGTAACTTATTACAGGCGCTAGATCCAAATAGCCTAGAGTTGCTAAATCAACCACATCTTTCCTTATTAGATCATCAAACAATGAGTGATTGGCTGGTTGATCCTAGTTATCAGCCTTTGCCATTCTTTGATAATCCGGGAGTATCTACAAATTCATTTACTGAAACTCCATCAATATTGCACAGTTCAGATACTTGTCCAGCAGATTCTCCACCACCAGGATCTGGTACTGATCCTGGTGTTACTGCTGGTACATCTGGTTGGCCTAATTTTGAGCTTCCAGATGTAAATTCTACTGTCCCTATATTGCCTTTTGACCCGTTGGGGACAGATAAACCTCCTAAATATAATTTTAAAAAATCAGATCAGGCTTTAATTGGAGTGATTGATACAGGATTTAATGCCAAGAATCCAGATATTGATTATAGTCGGGTGAAGTTGGGAAGGGATTTAGTTGATAATGACAATAATCCCTTACTGTCCAATGGTGAAGGTAACGAACACGGCACTCATGTACTAGGTATTATTGGCGCAACTCAAGATAACGGTATTGGCATAGATGGTATTAATGACCAAGCACCAATTTGGGTAGGTCGTGCCATTGGTTCGGGTAAATGGGCTGAATCATTGAAAGAATTTGTTGATGAATTTAAGACATCTGGGCAACCAAATGGCGTAGTTAATCTAAGCTTTGACCTGACTCAAACTAACCCCGATGGTAGCGTAACAACACGCTATGAATTAACCCCACAAGAACGAGCGGTGTTGGAATATGCGCGGCAAAATCATGTTTTGATTGTGGCTGCTGCTGGGAACGATGGTGGTGTAATGTCGGGTTTAGGACAAGCTTCTCAGGAGTTTGACAATATTATTACGGTGGGGGCTGCTGACGGTAAGAGTCGGGCGGCTTATTCGAGTTATGGGCAGAGTTTGGATATTTTGGCATCGGGAGGGACGGCAGAAAAACCAAAATTATCGACGCTAGGTGATGGTGTGGGAACGATGGCAGGAACTTCGGTGGCGACGGCAAATGTGACGGGGGCGGCATCGTTGGTGTGGGCGGCGAATCCTGGGTTGAGTTATCGTCAGGTGATTGAGATTTTGAAATCTACCGCCACGGATTTGGGTGAGCCTGGGTGGGATGAAGAAACGGGCGCGGGGTTACTGAATATTGCCGATGCTGTAGATTTGGCTAAGGTTACACAACCAGAAGTACGTTACGATTTAGCATTTAATAATCTCTCAAATGATGAAATGTCACTCAATCTTGATACCGCTTTTGAAGCTGCTTTACCTGGTTTTGGAAGTATATCAGAACTTGATGACGAGGATCTCAGCAGCTTTACAGCAGAAGAGCGTACAGCTTATGAAGAAGCATCTCGGGAGATCAGCTCTGAATTAAATGAGTATTTAGCTAGGGCTAGTCAAAAGATTGCCCTTGAGTACACGGCGAATAACTTCGGTATGCAAGTAGATGCTATGGAGAAGCTTCTAGATGTTTTTGATGAAGAAACTTTAGAAAGCTTGGCACAAGCTCAAGATATTTTACGAAACAGTGGTTTTAGTGCTGATCTTAAACTTGAAACTTTAGCTATTGCATCCAATTACAATAATGAGGAGATAGGAAACGCCAGCTTTATCCCAAGTGAACGCCCAGTTGCTGTTTCCGTCCCAGCATTTAATGCACAAATTCTAAATGCTGGTTATGTTTCACAAGTTGGCTTTTTGCGGATTCGCTCTGCTCCTAGTACAAATTCCGCTGAGGTGGGGCGCAAGTATCCTGGTCAGACTGTAACTTTTGATGCATTTGAAAACAATGGCACTTGGGTTCCTGATCCATATATGCCAGGAGGCGGTAGTAGTCGTTGGTACAAAATTGCTGGCACAAATCAATGGATGTCAGCCTTATACTTTAACAATACACCAGAACAAGCTGCTCAGGAACGTGTACGTCAAGAAGCTATCCGGCGTGCAGAAGAAGAAGCTCGACTTGCAGCAGAAGCAGCTCAACGTGCAGCAGAAGCAGCTCAACGTGCGGCAGAAGCAGCCCAACGTGCGTTAGAAGAAGCTTTACGTCGCGCTCAAGAAGAAGCTTTGCGTCGCGTCGCAGAGGTGAAGGCGAACACTGATTATTGGGTAGCACAGACCAGTCTTCTTCCTACTCCACAAAAGCACATTGAGTATGAACTCATTGCTAAGGATTTAGTCTATAACGACTATAAAGAAGGAGAGGATGTTAAAGGCTATAAAGTGGAAAAAGTCTTTAAGCAGGGTGAAGGACTTTATGCTCTCGGACTTACTAAAGATGGTTATCCACCAGTTTTAGTTTTCCGTGGTAGCAAGGAAGAGATTGACTGGGTAGATAATGCTCATCCCGGAGGTGTTGGAGTAGGACAGTATAATGCTGCTTTACAGCAAGGCATTGATAAATGGCTCGAAGAAAAAGCCAACAACGAACCAAAACCAGATGTGATTGGTCATAGCCTTGGTGGTGCACTTTCACAACTCACGGCTGCTGATTTTTCTAAGTGGATAGGTGAAATTGTAACCTTTAATGCTCCAGGGATTAGCCCTGATCGTTTATCTAGGTTTAAAGGAGGGGTACAAGTAACACACTATATTAGTCCAACAGACATTGTTTCGAGGGCTGGTTGGGCTTTTCTACCTGGTACTATTTACGAAATGCGTTTCAAGGGTGATCCTCTCCAACAACACACCAATATCTTCCTCCATGACCCTAATACAATTTGTATTCCAGTTACAAAACAGGAAATTTCTGACCGGAGCTTCGATTGGATGCTTTCTCGCCTTGAATCAGAACTGCTACGGCAAGGCATAGGAAAGCAATTCTCACCCTATTACTTAGCAACTGACGCATTTAACCTAACTGCCTACTATGGCAGCAAAGTTTTAGATGGAATCAGTCAAGGAATTAAAGATGGTGCAGATGCTGTTGGCTCTTTTATTAATGAAGGTATTTTAGCTCTACAAAGGAAAGCCCAAGAAGCTCAAGAAATAGCCAATACTGCTTTTGAAAAGGTCAAGGAAGTCCGTCAACTGGCCCAAGAAAAAGTTCAACAAGCACAAGCTGCATATCAGGATTTCAAACAAGAAACGCAGAAACGAATTAGCGAAGTTGTTCAATATTCTCAACAAAAAATTCAGCAAGCAGCTCAAAAGGTGGCACAGACAATTAAGAATGTCACTCCCAAAGTTGCTGATGCTATCACAAAGTTTGCAAAAGGAGCTGTAAATGCCACCAAAGCAGTAATCAATACTGGCAAGCAAATTGTCAACAATATAATCAATACTGCCAAGCAAGTTGTCAATAATGTAATAAATATTGCCCAAGAAGTTGCTAGTACAGTAAAAACCGTCATTCATAATACTTATAATGCAGGTGTGAAACTTGTAGCTGAGACTGCAAAAACTGTCCAGAATGCAGTAAGTAATACAGTAAATACTGTGTCCAAAGGTTTTAACATGTTAAAATCAGCCTTTGGTTTCTAGTAACCCAAGTTGCGGGTTATGAAATTTCAGTGCATCAACTTTCTGTTTGTTACCACTACTTAATAAAAACGGCAAAATCTCCATTAGGAAGTTATTGATGATTGGGTATGACAAAATAATGTCACTGCACCAGAACCTAGTAATTAAAGTGCGATCGCTTCTTTCTCACCTTGTGAACAAAAGAGCGATCGCACTTGCTCTCAACTACTCCTATCCAAGCAAGTTTGATTACCATCATGCGATCGCATCTTTCTCACCTTGTCAATAAAAGAGCGATCGCATCCCCACTAAAAACTCAACTTCCCTAACCCATGCCATCAGGTAACATCCTCACTGCCACTGATATCATTAATCTAATTGTTGGGGGAATTGACAAAACCACCTTAGAAACTGAACTCACCGCCTCAAATTGGATATCCACCCCAGCTAGAGGCGGTTCAAAAAGTGGTAGCGGTACAATCTGGACTAGTCCAAACAATCAATCTAGCGTCAGAATAATGACAAAGCCAGATGGTTCATCCTATGCCCGCGTTTATAATGGGCCTGGAGGCGGCGCACCAGGAGAACAACCCCTCAACACATTTGGACAACCTGGAAACCGTGTAGAAACTCACTTTATTTTGCTTCCCTAATATAACCTCAAGCAAAACTATGAACTTTGAAGAAATCTGGCAACAATACGACTTTACCGAAGCAGAATTGCTTTCAATGGGATGGCAATTTCCCTATAATTATATCCTCAATCTCAACTACTACTGGGAACTCAATCCCAATAACACAAATTCTGAAATTTCTACCACAGAACAAACCCTAAAACTTATCCTGAAATCCTGCATTCGACTCGATATACAACTCAATTCCAACCCTAATGATTTACCGGAAATACCCGCTAATCTTGGTACAATTACTGGCTGGGGTAAAGTCACTCCCTCCTCTTGGATAGAAAACCTCTCCCTTTCCCCTGATGAATGGCTACACCTATTTTTTGATATCGGTGGAAACAACAAAATTGAAGCACTTTGTCAATCGCTTGCCATTGAAAAAATGGCCCAAGAATCCTTAGTATTGACTTCCTAAATTAGTTGAAAAAGCATTAAATATCATCCTCGTAAAACCGTGAAATTATTACGGTATTATCTCAACAAAAAATTTTGCCGATATTATCTCAAGAAAAGTCCAAAATTTGGTTAAGTATAATTGAATATTCTTTAGCAGCTATTCCTTCAAATTATCTTCGTTACTCCTTCATAACTGCTATTAAAAGTATTTTAGAAAAGTGTAATTATCTTGTTAGTGCAGAAAGTCAAAATTGTAAAGAAAATCTCCCTAATATTCAAATCTTTTTTCAATCAATTCAAACCAACAACCAAGTTTATCAAGCCTCCATGTCGCGCCAAATCGCTGCCGACTTATCCGCCAACATCGAACTCAAAGACGAACCCAAAGACTGGTTTATCAAAACTGCTGACTTTGGCGACGAATACGACAGACTTCTGCAACACCGCGATGGCGAATTCACCCAACTCCTAGAAGATATCGCTCGCTACCATCAAATATTTCAACAGGGATACCAAAAAATTATCCTCTTGCGTCCGTCTACTTACATGGGCTACGATATCCAACTAACAGCTGCGATGCAATGTCTGGGCTACACGAAAGAGCAATTTCAATTTATCATCGTCCAGCCCATCAAACTCTACGCCTTCCACAAATCTACCCAAAAAGTCCATCCTCTTCCTGATTTAGCCACAGAAGAATTAATCTCAGCTATTGGTATGGATGCGCTACGCTGGTACAGCCTCCGCGTTCCCCTGACTAGTGTCGCCCCTATTAACATCAGCACAGCAGGACAAGCAGATGATAGCCTCTATCGCGTTCAATCAGCCCATTTCCGTTGCTGTACACTGCTGCAACAAGCCAAAGAAGAAATAGGGGCAGAGGTTTGTCCACCCTTACCAATAGCTGAAAAATTAGATAATCTACTGCAAGTCATTCGCCAAATCCTGGAACAAAGCGCCAATGAAATTGCCCCTTATTTAGTTATTCAGCATTTAGAGGCTATTAGTGAAATCTGTCATCAATGGTTAGACTCACTGAGCCTAATACCGCCAGATTATGCTCTGTTATTAGCTACTAAGCAAACCATTTTTGACCTGCTAGTTAATATTTTGAATGTCACTGCCCCAGAACCTAGTAATTAAAGTGCGATCGCACTTTTTCAGAGATGATTTTTTAGAGCGATCGCCTATAGATATTGTCAATTCTAGGTTCTAGGTTGAAAAATTAGGGGATAGTAATCAAACTACTTTACCAATCGGTTGCTTTGGTATCATCCCAGACTTCTAACTCCAAGTTATGGAGATAGGTTAGCCCACTTTGAGTTTGTGCGTCTGTTCACTCTAGTGATTTGTCGCCAGTGGATTTGCTCCCGCGTCCACTGGGCAGTTGAATGAGTAGCATTTGAGTAGCGCGATCGCGGTTGGCGATCGCTAAAAATAGGGATAAAAAATGTTCAATTGAGTAGCGAATGAGTAGTAAGGTCGCAATATAGCCCGAAAAGCCTTGTGTAGACTAGAAGGATGGACACTAGTTTGGAATTACCTCCCAATTAAGCAAGAGTTAAGGTCGTTAAGCCAAATCCGACATTTTCCCTTTTTCATTCCACAGCAGGAGTCAAGGGTCATTTCCATGCCTCTTTGTTGAAAATTTTGTGGCTCCCCTTCACCAAAGCATTTAAACCTCATCTAAACCTCTAGCAAAATTCCCTGTTTCAATATAATATCCGTCACATACAGTTGTCGGAATGCAGTTAACAGTGTCATAAAGAAAAGGTGAAGGTTAACCTGTAGGGTATCACTTACCTTAGAGTTGCTTGCACCTCTAGCTTCGATGGATCGCACTCATGACTGAACTCACGCTACGCCTAAAAGAGGGAGATACCGACGAGACAACGATCGCAGTTGACCAAAATTTATTTACAATTGGTCGTCTGCCGGAATGTAACTTGTACTTACCTTTTGCTGGAGTATCCCGCAACCATGCTCGCTTAGTGAAAACAGCAGAGGGTGTGTGGACTATTGAGGATCTGGGCAGTAAAAACGGGACGCAACTCAATAAATATCTTGTTAACTCTCCCCAAGAGTTACATCACGGTGATATTATTTGGCTGGGCAATGTTAGCCTGTTAGTGCTGCTCACAAGCCCTGTTTACCAACCGACACCTGAGTATCCCGAAAGTTCGGAAAATAACGAGCAGAGAACAATCCTGCACAATGTCAAACAATTACAACAGCAATGGATCGCAGCTGATAGCAAGGATGACAATATCAGCAATAAGGACAAAACCATTGCCCGTCTCAAAGACTTAGTGGATATAGCTAAAAATCTCTGTGCGGCAGCATCTATAGAAGAGATTTTCTCTCAGGTACAGGAAGTAGTTTTTCGCTACCTTGATAGTATCGATCGCTTGGGATTATTAATTGATGTTAATGGTTGCGGTCAATTAGAATTAGTGAACTCTGCCACTAGAAATACTTCTCAACAAAAACATCTCCCCTCAGATGGTAGTTGGATTAGTCGGAGTATCTGTCAAAAGGTATTTGACGAAAAAGTTGTCATTCAAACCGCCGATACCCATCAGGATGAACGGTTTGCTAGCGAACAAAGTATTTTAGTCAAAGGTATTCGCAGCGCAATGGCAGTGCCTTTATGGGATGAAAATAAAGTTGTCGGCGTACTCTATGCTGATGCAAATCTTTCTTCTTATCATTGGGCAAATGAAGGCGAGGAAGAACTCAGCTTTTTTTCAGCTTTAGCAAACCTTGTGGCTTCTAGTGTGCAGCGTTGGTTGCTGGTAGAGAAACTCAAAACGGAAGAGATGATTCGCCACCGACTAGAACGCTATCATTCGCCAGCAGTTGTGCAGCAGTTGATATCTGTAGGCGCATTACCAGGTGGTCGTTTAGCTCCCACTGAGAGCGAAATCAGTATTTTATTTGCCGATTTAGTCGGCTTTACGGCAATTTCTGAACAGTTAACACCAACTGCGATCGCTCAACTCTTAAATAATTTATTTGAAGAAATGCTAAAAGAAGTGTTTACTTGGGGTGGCACTTTAGATAAGTATATTGGCGATTGTATTATGGCATTTTTTGGCGCTCCAGAACCACAATCAGATCACGCCGATCGCGCTGTTACTGCTGCCAAGGGAATGCTTACTCGTCTCGAACATCTCAATGCCAATGGTTTTTGGCACGAACCCTTGCAATTACGGATTGCTATTAATAGCGGTAAAGCTGTTGTGGGAGATGTCGGTAGTTCTCAAAGGGTAGATTATACGGCATTAGGTGCAACGATTAATCTTGCTGCTCGGATGGAAGCAGTTTGTCCCCCCAGTGAATGCATCATTAGTCAAGCCACTCATACAATGCTTTCACTACCTTCAGACTTCCAGGAAATGGGAGATTATCGTTTCAAAGGTATTGAGCGATTAGTTAAGGTTTATCAGACGAAATTACAGCCAATGCCAACAATCATTAACCCATTTATTAATCTTTAGCGATTGGGAAGTAGGAATTGGAAAAACAACTAACAAATAACTAATGACTAATGACAAATTTATCAAGATAAATACATACTTGGGTTGTATATTTTGTCTCAAAAATAATTGCGAAATTGTAATACTAAGCGACTAATTCTTGGTTCCAAGACTAAAATTTGGGTGGTAGCTTCCAAAATTGATCTGTGTAACACTAGGAAGCCTAACTGAAGCTATTTTTTAACGGGAGGTCAGGTAATGGCGATCGCCACCATTAATCCCGCCACTGGGGAGACGCTCAAAACCTTTGAGGCGCTCAATGATGCAGAAATTGCCGCTAAACTCGATTTGGCGAATCAGACTTTTGAAAAGTATCGTCAGACTAGTTTTTCTGAACGATCGCAATGGCTACAAAAAGCTGCCGATATTTTAGAGCAAGACAAAGCAGAATTTGCTAAGTTGATGACTCTAGAAATGGGTAAACCATTTAAAGCTGCGATCGCGGAAGTCGAAAAATGCGCCGTCGTTTGTCGCTACTATGCCGAACACGCCCCTAATTTTCTAGCTGATGTCAGTATAAAAACTGATGCCAGCCAAAGTTTTGTACGTTATCAACCAATGGGTGCAATTCTTGCGGTGATGCCGTGGAATTTCCCTTTCTGGCAAGTGTTCCGTTTTGCCGCACCAGCCCTGATGGCGGGAAATGTCGGCTTACTCAAACACGCTTCCAACGTGCCGCAGTGCGCCTTGGCAATTGAAGATATTTTCCGACGCGCAGGTTTTCCTGAAGGTGCGTTTCAAACTCTATTAATCGGCGCTGCCAAAGTTGCTGATTTAATGGCTGATGACCGCGTAAAAGCTGCTACCTTGACCGGAAGCGAACCAGCAGGTATATCCCTCGCCGTCGCCGCCGGCAAACAAATAAAAAAAACAGTTTTGGAATTAGGAGGAAGTGACCCGTTTATTGTGTTAGCAAGTGCTGACTTAGAGACAGCAGTTGTCACAGCAACTACAGCGCGGATGTTGAATAACGGGCAATCATGTATTGCAGCGAAACGTTTTATTGTCGCAGAAGCGATCGCAGACAAATTTGAAAAATTGCTTTTAGAAAAATTTGAGGCGCTGAAAGTAGGCGATCCCATGCAACCTGATACCGATTTGGGGCCACTGGCAACACCTGGTATTCTCCAGGATTTAGACCAACAAGTGCAAGGTGCTATTAGCAGCGGTGGAAAAGTCATCACCGGTGGACATCCTTTATCAGATCGTCCTGGAAACTTTTATCCGCCAACGATTATCATAGATATCCCCACTGATGCACCAATTGCAAAAGAAGAATTCTTTGGCCCGGTAGCCTTGTTATTCCGGGTTCCAGATATTGATGCTGCCATTAAACTCGCTAATGACTCACCCTTTGGCTTAGGTGCAAGTGCTTGGACAACCAACGACCAAGAGAGCGATCGCTTGGTTGAAGAAATCGAAGCCGGTGCCGTGTTTATCAACAGTATGGTCAAATCCGATCCTCGGTTGCCCTTTGGTGGAATCAAGCGTTCTGGATATGGCAGAGAATTGAGTATTCAAGGTATACATGAATTTGTCAATGTTAAAACCGTTTGGGTGAAGTGATTAGTCATTAGTCATTAGTCATTAGTCAAAGGACAAATGACTAATGACAAAGAACAAAAGTCTTATTCGTTAATAGAGTTATCGGAAAATAAAATGAATACAGCTGAATTATTGGTGCAGTGCCTAGAAAATGAAGGAGTGCAATACATTTTTGGACTTCCTGGTGAAGAAAACCTTCACGTTTTGGAAGCGTTAAAACATTCTTCGATTAAATTTATTACGACTCGTCATGAACAGGGTGCAGCATTCATGGCTGATGTCTACGGACGCTTAACAGGAAAAGCCGGAGTGTGTCTTTCTACTCTTGGCCCTGGAGCAACCAACCTGATGACTGGGGTAGCAGATGCTAACCTCGATGGTGCGCCTTTAGTAGCGATTACTGGTCAGGTGGGAACAGATAGAATGCATATTGAATCCCATCAATATTTAGATTTGGTGGCAATGTTTGCACCTGTTACCAAGTGGAATAAGCAGATTGTGCGACCGAGTATTACACCTGAAGTAGTACGAAAAGCATTCAAGCGATCGCAATCGGAAAAACCTGGTGCAGTTCACATCGATTTACCAGAAAATATTGCTGCCATGCCTGTCGAAGGCAAACCTTTGCGTAAAGATAATAGTGAAAAAAGCTATGCATCTTTTGCTAGCATTCGGGCAGCAGCAGCAGCAATTTGCCAAGCAGTTAACCCATTAATATTAGTAGGAAATGGGGCAATTCGCGCTAATGCAAGTGATGCCGTCACACAATTTGCCACATTGCTGAATATACCTGTTGCCAATACTTTTATGGGTAAAGGCGTTATTCCCTACACACACCAACTAGCTATGTGGTCAGTGGGATTACAGCAAAGAGACTTCATTACCTGTGCCTTTGATAACACAGATTTAGTAATTGCGATCGGCTATGATTTGATTGAGTTTTCCCCGAAGAAATGGAATCGTAATGGTGAAATTCCCATTGTGCATATTGGGGTAAGTCCGGCAGAAATTGATAGTAGTTATATTCCTAATGCCGAAGTCGTGGGAGATATTTCCGATTCCCTCTATGAAATTTTAAAATTAGCAGACCGACAAGGTAAACCCGATCCCTTTGCTATCAGCTTAAAGTCAGAGATTCGGGCTGATTACGAACAGTATGCTCATGATGACGGATTTCCCATTAAGCCGCAAAAGTTAATTTATGACTTACGCCAAGTGATGGGGCCAGATGACATCGTTATCTCTGATGTTGGCGCACATAAAATGTGGATGGCTCGTCATTACCATTGCCATAGCCCCAATACTTGCATAATTTCCAACGGCTTCGCGGCTATGGGTATTGCTATTCCTGGCGCTTTAGCGGCAAAACTCGTTCATCCTAACCGCAAAGTCGTTGCTGTCACAGGCGATGGCGGCTTTATGATGAATTCTCAAGAATTAGAAACAGCCTTGCGTGTCGGTACGCCCTTTGTCACCATAATTTTCAATGATGGTGGCTATGGATTAATTGAGTGGAAGCAAGAAAATCACTTTGGCAAAGGAAACTCATCTTTTGTACATTTCAGTAATCCTGATTTTGTCAAATATGCCGAAAGTATGGGTTTGAAAGGCTACCGAGTTGAATCGGCTTTAGATTTAATTCCCACTCTGAAAGAAGCCCTCGCTCAAGATGTACCCGCCGTGATAGATTGTCCCGTAGATTATCGGGAAAATCACCGCTTTAGTCAAAAAGCCGGCGAGTTGAGTTGTTCGGTGTAAAAAGTAGAGACGCGATTAATCGCGTCTCTACAAGAGTGTTTTGGTAGGGTGCGTTAGCCCTTGGCGTAACGCACCGCTTCACTTCATTTATAGATAGATTTCTTCTCTTTCTTTGCGTACTTTGCGGTTCGTAAAAAAAACCACGAAGCTCAAAGGTTCATTCACAATGAGTTAGAATCAATAACTTCTAACTCATTACTGATTTTTACTTCTAATTAATTGTCTTCTGGTCTAAATTTGTGCCTTCCTGCTTTTGGGCAATGTCTTCTACTGCTTTGCATTGTCTTTTGTCAATATCTGACTTAATAATGAGTCCCTTAGTATTCAGCGCTATTTCAACTTGGTATTGACCATTCACCATATTAATTGCAGCGTAAGTTACTGTACCAAACATCATCACTCCGCAAAGTGATAAGATAATTTGCAGAATTCCCAATTCTCGTTTCATTTTTAAAGCTCTAATCTCTTATATTCATCATTAAAGTTTGGTGCGGTGTGAGAACTGAGTTGAGAAGTAGCTACTGATTAGACGACTTTTAGTTGATTACTCAGTTAACTTCAGGATGACTATAATTTCTAGGGTGCAAGACGCGATCGCTAAATAATCTTACTGTTTAGCGAGTATAAAAACCTGATATACTCTCAGCAGTTTCTCAATGAGGAATGATGGCGCGATCGCTCCGAGTAGCCCCAGAGTATATTGAAAAAGTTAAGTCAGCACCTCAGCTTAACGGCTATCCCAGTCAGCAGTCTTTGGCTACTGATATAGGATTTTCTCTCTCCACAGTCAAAAGCTTTCTCACTGGTAAACCTGTTGACTATCTAAATTTTGTAGAACTTAGCAAAAAACTGGGGTTAGATTGGCAAGACATTGCATACAAAGAACCAGAAACTCAACCAAATAAACCTCAGCCAACTAACGGGGAAGCATCACCCTTCATCACTGGCGCACCCATCACCCAGCCGCGTTACTTTTTTGGACGAGAGAAAGAATTAAAACGCCTCTTCAACCTACTCAAACGCCATCCCCTACAAAACGCCGCCATTATAGGCAAAAAGCGCAGCGGTAAAACATCCCTGCTGCACTACCTCAAAAATATCACTACCACCCCAGCAGAACAGCTGCGTCCTGAGCAAAAATCTGACTGGCTACCGCATCCAGAAAATTACTGTTGGATTTTCGTAGACTTGCAAGACGCACGAATGCAAAGCCGAGAAGGATTGCTAAAGTACATCCTAGAATCACTGAAGATGCAAGTGCCTAGACCTTGCGATTTAGACCGTTTTATGAATGTAGTCAGCGATAATTTGCAATCTCCCACAGTCATCTTGTTGGATGAGATTGGTGTTGGGTTGCTACGCTGTCCAGAATTAGATGATTGCTTTTGGGAGAGTTTGCGGTCTTTAGCGACTAACCACACAGGCGGAAATCTCGCGTTTGTCTTAAGTACCCCTGAATCACCAATTGAACTGGCGCAAAACACAGGACACAGTTCACCTTTTTTCAATATTTTCGGCTACACCGCATATCTGGGAGCATTGACTCAGAGAGAAGCGCGAGAATTGATAGCAAGTTCGCCAATTGCTTTCACTGATGAAGATGTGGAGTGGATTTTGACACCAAGTTGCTGCTGGCCACTGTTGTTACAAATTCTGTGTAGAGAAAGATTATTTAGTTTAGAAGAAGGGGAAAATGATGATAGTTGGCGTGAGGAAGGGCTACGACAAATGAAATCATTTACTCATTTATTAGATTCATAACTAGCAGAGTAACCATGAAAGCACACCGAATTGAAACAAAGTTAACTAAAAACGGAACCTTGATTCTTGAGGATTTACCGTTTCAGGCTGGGGAAGCAGTAGAAATCATTGTTTTAGAACGTTTTACCCAACCTTCAGAATCTAATCCCTATCCTTTACGGGGAACGGTTATTCACTATGATGATCCTTTTGAGCCTGCTGTACCTATAGAGGATTGGGAAGTCTTGCAATGATAATTTTAGATACCCATATTTGGATTTGGTGGGTAGATAATAATGAACGACTAAACCAGAAATATCGAGATTGCATTGAAGAATATCAATCTCAAGGACTAGGAGTCAGCATTATTTCTTGTTGGGAAGTCGCCAAACTGGTTGAGAATCGCAAACTTGCTTTTTCAATTTCAGTTGACGAGTGGTTAACAGCAGCTTTAGCTTATCCAGGAGTGCAGCTACTCGAACTAACAATACCAATTATTGTTGAATCAACCAGACTCAGTGGTTTTCACCGAGATCCATTTGACCAAGTTATTGTAGCCACTGCCAGAATTTACAACTCTCCTTTACTAACTGTTGACGCAAAAATTCTGGCATATCCTGGGGTGTAAACTCTCAGAAATTGAAAGAAGAGTATCTCTATCAAACACTTATAAAAACACGATTATTTACCTTTTTATCACATTTATTCATCTTTCCACACAGGCAAACATATGCCACTGCCACATATACCCCCCGACACCTACACCTACACCAATGCACCTGAACAGCACCCCAATTTTATATTGGGTAACTTGCAGATTCTATTCTGGCTTTTCTTCCGTCCTACAGCTTTACGTAACTACCTAAAACAAATTTTCGAGACCTTAGAAATCGAGACAAACACAACTAGTCGCTTGCTGTTAAGACTGAGGATACAGGTATATCTAGTCTTGCCTTTCCTAATTAATTTAATACTTGGCTTGACTTTGTGGAGATTAGAACAGTCAGTAGAAAACATTCTACTTTGGGTGGCGTGGGGTGTGGCGTGGTCTGTATGGTTGCACATGGGGTTGATCCTAATTGCATTAAGAATGACGTTGTTGCAATTAGAATGGTTCGTGGCCTCAGTGTTAGTGGTGGGCATAACATTGAGCGTAATGTTTGGAGTGAGTTGGGGCTTCATGTGGAGCGTGTTAGTAATTGTCCTGCCCTTGGGCGCATTAGCTTTTTTCGGAAAGTTCTCTTGGAGTTGGTTTTTTAGTGTCGTAACCTTCAGCCTAGTGTTAGGTATAGTCTTGCGTTTTGTATTTAGCGTACCAGTATTGATTGTGCCTTCAACTTTTACACTTCTAAGAATGGGATTGACATTAATTGTGTTCTTAATTGTGTTGTTATTAGGCTTAGGCGCATTAATGGGAAAGGTTAGCTGGGGTATGTTCTTGATTTTAGCCTTCAGCCTAGTGTTGGCTAGTCCGCTATTGGTCTTAGGTTTGGGCTTGCCAATGTCGGGTATCGGAGCCACTATAAACCTGTGGCGACCTGCCATTTTTTATCCTTTTGTGACGCTATGTAATAGCCTGCTTTATCAGTTTGATAAACAACGTACAGATAATAAAACCATATTGCGCTGGCATTCAGCTTTTTGGGATGAGTTGCAATACATACCTTTAATTGGCTTGGACAAGCATTTAATCTTAGTGATAGAGCGTAACCCTGTTGAGGGACAAGCAGCTGTTGAGTACTTAAATAACAGTCACCAACGTTGGGCTGCTCAAGCTGCACAAATTGAATTGGATATACGAGGATTAGAACGCTGTGCCAATGTGGAAGCTATCCGTAATGCTCATCGCAATTTGACAACTAGCGAACTGGGAAATCCATTGAATACTTTGCTAAGCATTTTCAGTCACATCAGTCAGGATGTAGATGCTGCTCTAAATCAGCAAAGTATCTATAACCAACGTCAAGCACTCAACACAGTTACAAATCTTTTAAATGCACAGCTACGGGAAATTACTCGCAGTAGCAATGATTATGCTCCCCGATTATACCCTATTGCCCAGAGTTGGCTTAATATAATCACCATACATATAAAAGAACTGGTTAAAGCAACGGAACTTGAACAAGAAATTGACTCGCCTTACATTAACGGTAAGCCCATTACACTAGAGCAAGAAATTTTCACGGGGCGTGATGACATTGGCTTACGCATTGAGCAGTTACTTTTAGATCGCCGTCGTCCACCTCTGCTACTATACGGTCAGCGACGCATGGGTAAAACTTCCCTCCTCAACAACATCGGAAAGTTACTACCTAATAACATTATCCCCATGTTTGTGGACTTGCAAGGCGCACCTTCATCAGCTAGTGACCATGCAGGTTTTCTCTACAACCTGGCTAGAGATATGGAGAAGTCAGCGAAAAAGCAAGGTTTAACTCTACCGTCCCTAGCCCGTGAAGTGCTACAATCTGACCCCTTCACCTATTTCGATGAATGGCTAGATAAAGTAGAACAGGCTCTAGATCAAAATACCGCTTTACTAGCGCTAGATGAATTCGAGGTGCTAGACAACGCCATAGCCAAAGGTCGTTTTGATGAACAGGATATTTTGGGAATGCTGCGTCACCTCATCCAACATCGTCCCCGCTTCAAGGTGTTACTGGCTGGCTCCCATACTATCGAAGAATATCAACGCTGGGCTAGTTATCTAATTAATGTCCAAGTAGTGCATATCTCCTACCTCAAAGAAGCGGAAGCACGACAATTAATTGAACATCCCGTCAAAGATTTTACCCTCCGCTATGAACCCAACGCTGTTGAGCGAGTGCTACAACTCACCCGTTGTCACCCGTTCTTAGTACAACTACTCTGCGCGGAAATTATTGTCCTTAAGAATGAACAAGACCCCTCTATGCGGCGATTGGCAACTTTAGCAGATGTGGAAGCAGCGATACCAGAAGCTTTGCAAAGTGGTGGTTTTTTCTTTGCTGACATTCAAAACAATCAAGTAGACGCTACTGGACAAGCTATTTTACGTTTTATCGCCGCTCAAGGGGAAGGGGCTATAGTTAGCCGCCAAACTTTATTGCAACAGTTCCCCGATGTTAATATTACTTTCAGCTTGCTGTTGCAACGGGAGTTAATTGAGGAAGTTGACGACGGCTATGGCTTCCAGGTGGAGTTAATTCGTCGCTGGTTTGCTTGAATCGTGTCTGATAAGTTAACTTCTGACAAATACTATTTGTGCTGACGTAATTGCTCTACTATATATTCTTCTAGTTCTTGTTTTTCTCTGTTACTGGCATTTCGTTGATAAGTTCTGCCTGTTTCTTGCATAAATCTACGTTTCTCGCTGGGAGAAGATTTGAGCTTACCTCCAGATGCTTGCAGCTTTTGCTGTAATTCTTCCCAAGTCTTCTCACCTACACTTTCACCTAGTTTTACCAGTGCTTTTGGGAGTAATGTTTTTGCCTCTCTTTGAAAATCTTCTTCTGTCTCAAGGGAAGCTAAATCTATTTTGCTGAAGTCGATATCAATTTGAAACTTACTCATAGAATTGTATTTGTTTTTTTACAGTTATTACCACAATATGGGTTTGCAGATATTACTTCCTGACGTTGTTATTGTCAGATGATAAGTATCAGAATTGAAATATATCAAATTATCAGTCGGCAATTTCCCAAAATCCTCAAAAGCACGATTTTTTATTTTGTGTATCTTAGCTCAAATCATGGTTATATCTCAGATAATCATGATTTTTATCAATTTTTAAAGAATGATTTAAGACTTTTATATCAAAAGGAATATATATCTAGTGAATGCAAGCCTAACCAGGTTAGGAGTATTAAAAATGCTATCTTAAAGGCAAAGGTCATTTGCTAAATTTTTGAGGAAAACGCTATGACTACAACGCTTAAAGAGGCTAATTCTATTGAGTCATTGCTAGGTAAAGAGGCTGAAGACCTGCTTACCTACAAAGCAAAGGTTTCTCAGGATTTACTACATTTGCCGGGGCCAGACTTTGTAGATCGAATCTGGCTTAACAGCGATCGCAATCCTCAAGTATTGCGTAATCTCCAGTTACTTTATTCTACTGGTCGTCTGGCAAACACAGGTTATCTCTCGATTTTACCAGTAGACCAAGGCATTGAACACTCGGCAGGTGCGTCTTTTGCGCCCAATCCGATTTACTTCGATCCAGAAAATATTATCAAGCTAGCGATCGCCGCAAATTGCAATGCGGTTGCTACCACTTTGGGGACATTAGGGATAGTTTCGCGCAAGTATGCCCACAAAATTCCCTTTATTGCCAAAATCAATCACAACGAATTGCTGACTTTCCCTAATCAATCTGACCAGATATTGTTTGCTGATGTGGAACAAGCTTGGAATTTGGGGGCCGCCGCCGTAGGTGCAACAATCTACTTTGGTTCGGAGCATTCTACCAGACAAATTCAGGAAATCAGCCAAGCTTTTAAACGCGCCCATGAATTAGGGATGGTGACAATTCTCTGGTGCTATCTGCGGAATAACGCTTTTAAACAAGATAAAGATTACCACCTTGCGGCTGATCTCACCGGACAGGCGAATCATTTGGGTGTAACGATTGAAGCCGACATCATTAAACAAAAGTTACCCGAAAATAATAATGGTTATGGTGCAGTTGCCAAAGCTAGTGGTAAGAGTTACGGCAAAACCGATGAGCGTGTTTACACAGAATTGACAACCGATCACCCAATTGATTTAACTCGTTACCAAGTACTGAATTGCTACTCTGGGCGTGTGGGGTTGATTAATTCTGGTGGCGCGACTGGTAAAAATGATTTCGCCGAAGCAGTTCGCACTGCCGTAATTAACAAACGCGCTGGTGGTTCAGGATTAATTTCTGGGCGAAAGACTTTCCAACGTCCCTTTGAGGAAGGTGTAAAACTGTTTCACACCATTCAAGATGTTTATTTGTCGCCAGATGTGACGATAGCTTAGGGAGTTGGGAGTGGGGAGCAGGGGGAGAAGAATTAATAACCAATGCCCCATGCCCTATTCCCCATTCCCCATTCCCCATTATTTTTTTAAGAACAGCTACCCCTTTTTAAAAAGAGTTTTGTTCCCTAATTATGTATTTTTTGAGTCTTGTTCTTTGTCTTTAGATCCAGGGTTGTATCAAGCTGGATACCTTGTTGAGCAAGGCTTCCAAAAAATATTAAGCGAGCAAAATAATGGGAATCACCTATAGACAGTAAGTTTCCTAAAAATGAGGTGCGTTTGCCCTGTCTTTGTAGTTCTTGAGCTATTAACTCTTGAGTGCGTACTTCAATTTTCTTTTGACGTTCTATCGGTAGCTCTTTGATTTTGTTTCTCAAACTTCTCCCCATTGTCCCTTGAATCCTCCCCTAAGTTTAAAAGATGACTTTTATATCGCGTATCGGCTTTTTTGATTAATTCTTTATAAAAACGCTTTTGGCCAACACCTGATTTATTACCTGCTACGAGTAAGATTGCTTGTCTTATTGGGTCAAAAGCGAATGCTACACGCCAAACACCACCATTAGCATTAAACCTTAACTCTTTCATATTCTTGTATTGGGAACCATTGAGTGTGTCAGCATGAGGACGTTTTAGCTGTGAAC
The DNA here is from genome assembly GCF_036919895.1 of Nostoc sp. Lineage (GTDB taxonomy): Bacteria > Cyanobacteriota > Cyanobacteriia > Cyanobacteriales > Nostocaceae > Nostoc. Next base: position 22,720 of record NZ_JBALBW010000074.1, on the reverse strand, counting down.
CAAATGTCTCTAATAACTTTGCTGTAGCTATGAGTTCATCTTGTACTTCTTCAGACAAATCCTCAAATTCTGATGCAAAATCATCATGAAATTCAACGTTCTACACTAATCTATTATTAATAATGAGACATATATTTTCAACAGTATACCAGGTAAATAAAAGAACTATCTACTTCATAGCCTTTCCCGACATCCCCCAAAAAGCTCCTAACACAGAGCATTAAGCCCCTTAGCCGCTTTATTTAGTTAAAGCCTTCCCTACTAAGGAACTCTTCATTTATCAGCAACAGGATAGTAACTGTGGAATTTTTGCCAATTCCCCAGTTACCATCCCCAACGAATTCAGAAAAGGCAAATCTTGGTAGGGATTCTGGGATATCCTTAGATAAGTGAAAGATTTGCCAAAAAATAGTAAGAATGAAGCTGGCAGCAAGAGTAAGTCAGGTAACACCTTCATTAACCTTAGCGATCGCAGCCAAGGCTAAGGCACTGAAGGCGGAAGGAATAGATGTTTGTAGTTTTAGCGCTGGAGAACCAGATTTTGATACCCCGGCGCATATTAAAGCCGCAGCAGTAAAAGCTTTGGATGAAGGTAAAACCAAATATGGTGCAGCAGCCGGAGAACCAAAGTTAAGGGAAGCGATCGCCCATAAGCTTAAAATTGATAACGGTCTTGATTACAAGTCAGAGAATGTCATTGTCACCAATGGCGGTAAACATTCTCTGTTCAACTTGATGGTGGCGCTAATCGATCCAAGTGATGAGGTCATTATCCCTGCACCCTACTGGCTAAGTTATCCCGAAATGGTGACTTTGGTCGGTGGAGTTCCGGTAATTGTCCCTACAGATGCCACGACTGGTTATAAAATTACACCCGAACAACTCCGTAAAGCAATTACGCCAAAGACGAAGTTATTTATCCTCAATTCCCCATCTAATCCCACAGGGATGGTTTACACGCCAGATGAAATCAAAGCACTGGCGCAGGTAGTAGTTGATGCAGATATCTTTGTTGTCTCTGATGAGATTTACGAAAAGATTCTCTACGACGGTGCAGAACATATTAGCATCGGTTCTCTTGGGAAGGAAATTTTTGACCGGACTTTAATCAGTAATGGGTTTGCGAAGGCTTATTCCATGACTGGGTGGAGACTCGGCTATTTAGCGGGGCCAGTGGAAATTATTAAAGCAGCGAGTACCATTCAAGGACATAGTACATCTAACGTGTGTACCTTTGCCCAATATGGTGCGATCGCGGCTTTAGAAAGTTCTCAAGATTGTGTCGAAGAAATGCGCCAAGCGTTCGCCAAACGCCGACAGGTAATGCTAGACAGACTCAACGCCATTCCTGGATTGAGTACCGCAAAACCAGATGGCGCTTTTTATCTGTTCCCTGATATCAGCAAAACCGGTCTAAAATCCCTAGAATTTTGTGACGCGTTGCTGGGAGAACATCAAGTTGCAGTCATTCCCGGAATTGCTTTTGGCGCTGATGACAATATTCGCCTTTCCTACGCCACAGATATGGCGACTATTGAAAAGGGAATGGATAGATTGGAGAAATTTGTCAAGTCGCGTATTTAGTTCTTTGTCATTTGTCATTTGTGAAGAGAATTTACTCCACCTTTTCGACTCAGAACGGGTGGAGTTCATTTTAAAACCTGAATTTCGGAGTTCCAAGCCTCTAGTTGCGTTATCGTATTCTTGATGGGTTGCAATAAAACGAATAAAAATAATTTCAATATCATAACTGCGGGTTTTCTCATGACTGAACGTCACCGTCCCCCGATACTTAAACCAAATGAATTTTACACATTCCGCAGTTATTTCCAAATGAAATTCGCTCCTGCCGATATTCTGCGGGAATTAGGAGTAACTTTAATTAAAGCAACAATCAATTTACCTGTCGCTGCTTCAGAATTACTGACTCGACTACCAGACTTACACCAACGTCTAGAAGAAGCGATCGCTCGTGTTAGTCTAACTAGTGAAGCGGCTAGACGAGAGGTACTAATCGCACCCATTTTATTAGAAGTAGCCCACATCACTAAAGCAATAGTTAATATTGAGTACCCGATTGAGGTTAATCAGTACCTCAGAGGTGACTTAGACTACTATCTTGAGTCAAAACACAATGTTTTAGTGGTAGAAGCAAAACAGGCAGATTTAACACGGGGATTTACCCAGTTAGCTACAGAATTGATTGCCTTGGATACGTGGGTAGAATCAGATGAATCAATTTTATATGGTGCTGTGACTACTGGAGATATTTGGCAGTTTGGTAGTTTTGATCGCCAAGAGAGGAAAGTGAGTCAAGATTTAATGTTATATCGAGTGCCAACAGATTTGGAAATATTGATGCAGATTTTAGTGGGAATTTTGATGCAAGGTTAAATCACTATTAAGGTGAATTTTTGTCATTTGTCATTTGCCACCTCTACATTAACTCCATTTCCTGCAACCCATTGCGTAGTCTCTTCGCCTCTTCGGGATTATATCTTTCATGAAGGGCGATCGCTTTTTTAAAAGCTGTTAAACTATCTTGATGATTGCCAATTTTCAGTAATACTACACCTAGATTTTGATATGCTTCGGCATAGTTGGGATTTAACGCGATCGCATGTTGATAATATACGATCGCATCTGCAAATAAACCCAAAGCCTTAAATGTCATTGCCAAATTATAATGTCCAAAAACAAAAGTAGGGTCAATTTTCAAAGCTGTGGCGTAAGCGGTTTTCGCACCGTTGAAATCTCCAGCTGCTTTGAGTAAGTTACCCAAGTTGTTGTATGCTCCTAGTTTGAGCATGGGATAAATTGGCAATTTAATGGCAGCTTGATAGTGAGAAATCGCTTGTGGGGATTTTTGCAATCGACTGTAGGCAATGCCTAAATGATAGTGGAGTTCATATAAAATATCGTAGTTGTCTTCAGCAACGGTGATTCCATGTCTGAGCAAATCCATACCTTGAGAAATTTTCCCAGTTTGCACATACAATGCCCCTAATTTACTGCAAACATAGGGGTCATCGGGATGAGTAGCAAAAAAACCTTCCATTGCTGTGGCTGCTTTGGCATATTTGTTATTTTGAGCGATCGCACTTTTTTGATATCCTGTGTGTACAAGTGCCACTCCTGGTAAATAACCTACTTGCCAATGGGGTTCTTTGGTTAAAATTCTTGATACGCTATCATCCACTAAGGCATGGTAAGGACGGTCAAAACGAATATCTGGATGATTGCGGAACAGCCTGGAAACCAAAGAATAAGGAGATTGTTCCGCACCAACTTCCTGACGGACGAGGTTGATGAGCAGGTATTCATCTCTAGCGATCGCCTCTCGCAATTGCGGTACAATTGCAGGTGTCAGAGTTTCATCAGCATCTAATACCAGAATCCAATCTCCAGTAACATGTTTGAGAGCTACATTGCGGGCAACACTGAAGTCATTGCACCATTTAAAATGATGGACTTTGGCACCAAGTTGTTGGGCAATATTGGGAGTGCGATCGATTGAGCCTGTATCCAAGACTACCATTTCATCTACTACTTTTCTGACACTGCTCAGACATTTCGGTAGTGTTGCTGCTTCGTTTTTTACAATCATGCACAGACTGAGTTTCATATTGCCGATAAATTCTGGTTACAATTATTTGCTTACTGTTTGTTGTCACCAACTTTTACGTTGTGTTTATATCGCATCCGAACTCGACGCAGGTCAATTTACTATCAGAGAAAATCGACCCGTCTCTGTATCTAATTCTTTAATAGATGTACCCTCGAAATAATATGTTTGTCTAGTAATTAGTGAAGATAGTTAATAATAATTTTAAATCAACTATTTCTCATTTTTCATGATTATGTAATTATAATATACATTGTATAAATATTCATATATTGTGATGAAAAAAACATTCACCCAAATAGCAAATAAACTTCGCCGCAATCTTCCAGAATACTGGCGCTCGCTTAACAATTGGTTTTTCGATACACCAGAAAGGGCACTCTTAGAAGCTCAACAAGCCGCTCAGAGAATTAGAAATATCGAGATAGAACATTTTGAGGGTAAAAAAATCTCTTCAGAATCAGTAAATTATACTGAAACGGTAATGTCTTATTGGCAAGTCTACGTTGATAAAAATTTAACTATTATCAAGATTAGACTTGCAGAATTCCAACTTAGTCGGGGAATCGTCAATATTTCTAATTCTACTTCGTTAGAAAAATTGAAAATTATTGATGAAGTTCTAGAGAAGTATGCTATTAAAGATAAGCTAATTAGTAACGGCGCATTATTGTCAAATTATCAACCCTTAACAACAGATCGGAGCGAAATCAATAAACAGCCAGACTCATCTAATATTCAAAGTCTACCTTCAAATCAAAATACTCTATTTTTACCTGGGTCTATTGGTAGAACTCTTAATAAAATCAAAGGAGATTTTTCACCACAAAGAGAAGAAGAATTTGTCAGAAATTACCGAATTTCTAGAAATAGAACAAGAGTTGCCCTAAGATTTTTGCTCATCTTAATAATTGTCCCCTTTTTAACTCAGATTTTATCTAAACAGTTCTTAGTAATTCCCATATTAGAAAAGACTAGAGGAGAGAATACAACTCAAATATTCATTAATTCCGATCTGGAAAAAGAAGCACTTCATGAATTATCTAGTTTCCAAAAAAGTTTGAGGTTTGAATCTTTATTAAATCATGCGCCAGCGCTTTCATCAGAGGTAATAAGAGAAAAAATAAAGGATAAAGCAATTGAGATAGCTGATGAATTTCAGATAAAAACTAATGGTGCTGTTAGTAATGTTTTTGCTGATTTAATCTCACTAGTTTCTTTTAGTATAATTGTCGTTTTTAGCAAAAAAGAAATTGCGATCGTGAAGTCTTTTATAGATAATATCGTCTATGGACTGAGCGATAGTGCTAAGGCTTTTATAATTATTCTTTTTACAGATATATTTGTAGGATTTCACTCACCAGATGGGTGGGAGGTTCTTCTTGAAGGATTCACAGAACATTTAGGTTTGCCAGCTAGTAGAAATGCAATATTTTTGTTTATTGCAACATTTCCGGTAATTTTAAATACCATATTTAAATACTGGATATTCCGCTATCTGAGTCGCTTATCTCCGTCAGCATTAGCTACATTAAAAGAAATGGACGAGTAATTCATAATTATTTTGGCGCATTTTTCTGATGATTCGTTAGGCTATGTATGTATATCCTTGTTCTTTTGAAGCGCACTATGGATTTTGAAAGCAGAACTAATGCCCCAACCCCCACAGACAACATAGAGTTTGCTCAACCAACTACTACGCGTAAGCCATTGCAATTGCTACGAGATACTGAAGCTTTACTACGTCGCCCAACCGTAGCAACACTGTCGCTAATTTTGCCACCAAAACTGTCCAATAAATTCCAAGTAACCTCATCTTTAGCAGATGACTCCTTTGATGAGTTGGCAGAAATTGACCTAGAAACTATTAGTGATTTTGAACTGCGACCTGCACGAATTAGTGTTGGCTTAAGCTTTATTGGTTTTGGGGCGCTGATGATATTAGTGCTGCTGCTGTATTTAAACACATTGCATCCAGAACTCAGGGCGGGCGAGCAGATTCGGCAATACTGGTATCAGTATATTTGGTTTGCCAGTTTCGGTGTTGCGGGGATGTTTATGTTGGGGCGTGAAGCGATGCGTCCGATGCCAAAGCGACGGAAGTAATTCGTAATTACATCCTCTCAGAGAAGACAGTAATTCTTAACTAAATTTTATCAGGGGATGGGGGCTTAACTCGCTAAAGTTGGTTAAAGTGAAATTATTTAATTAAGAATTTATAAATTTCAGAAATTAGCACTTCACAATATGCTTCGGTATAAGCAGCAGTTAGGAACTTTTATATATGAACTACGATGCTTTCATTGTTCCACCAGGTTCAAAGATTTCGCTGAAAAAAAACTATGACCCAGCTTATAAAACTGATTTCGATCAAAAAGCTGATGCTGCAAGCAAATTGCAAACAGATATTGAACGATTAGCAAATTACCAAAATATTCTCTATGCTCAAAACACATATTCCTTGCTGATTATTTTTCAGGCGATGGATGCTGCTGGTAAAGATAGCACAATTAAACATGTGACCTCTGGCGTGAACCCGCAAGGATTTCAGGTGTTCAGTTTCAAGAGTCCCAGTGCGGAAGAATTAGACCATGACTACCTGTGGCGAACAACTAAGGCTTTACCCGAAAGAGGTCGAATTGGGATATTCAACCGCTCATATTATGAAGAAACTTTAGTGGTTCGTGTCCATCCAGAAATGCTGGAAAATCAACAACTTCCTCACTTACCTAATGGAAATAAGATATGGAAACAACGTTTTGAAGAAATTAACAATTTTGAAAAATATTTAGTAGATAATGGTGTAATCGTTTTGAAGTTCTTTCTCAATGTCTCTAAATCAGAGCAGAAAAAACGCTTTTTAGAACGGATTGAATTACCTGAAAAAAATTGGAAGTTTTCAGATAGTGATGTCAAAGAAAGAGCTTTTTGGGATGATTATATGAAAGCTTATGAAGAAGTTTTCAATTCCACGAGTACAAAATGGGCCCCGTGGTATATTATTCCTGCCGATCGCAAATGGTTTACACGCATGGTAGTCGCTAATATTATCTGCACAAAATTAGAAGAACTAAATCTGCAATACCCAACGGTTAGCGACGAACATAAACAGCAACTTTTAGAGGCGAAACGTATTTTAGAGCAGGAAGATGAACAGATAAATTTAAAAGATAAAGGAAAAAACAAGGAAAGTTAGTTCAGAAATGTTGTATGATTCATATATAAAGATGAGCAATTATCAATTTATTAATGCTCTCTGTAACTAATAAGTTTCGTTAGTATTGACAGCCAAAAAATCATGATTCAGATGGCGGAAGATGCCAACAATCATCCACCTCACTTTCCTAATGCTGCCTTTGATATTGTAGCGATCGCAGCCTCAGCAGGCGGGCTGACTGCTCTATTGAAAGTACTATCGACTCTACCAGCAAAATTTCCAGCTGCGATCGCCATTGTGCAACATCTTGCTCCAGAACATCGGTCGTTCATGGCAGAAATTCTCAGTCGGCGCACGGATATTACCGTCAAGCAGGCAGAGGAGGCAGATTACCTCACCCCTGGAACGGCTTATGTTGCGCCGCCTAATCGTCATTTATTAGTTAATGATGACGGCACGCTTTCGTTATCACAGTCGAAATTAGTCCATTTTTTACGTCCTTCGGCTGACTTGTTATTTGAATCGGTTGCAGCCACTTACAAAGAAAGAGCGATCGCCATTGTGCTAACTGGAACGGGTAGCGACGGTGCAATGGGAGTAGAAGCAATAAAAAAAATGGGCGGTACTGTTATTGTCCAAGATGTCAAAACCGCCGAATTTTCTGGGATGCCTTCAGCTGCGATTCAAACTGGTAACGTAGATTTTATTCTCCCCTTAGATGAAATCTCCACCACCCTGGTGAATTTAGTCATGGGAGAATGTAAATAAGCTAGGAAGTAAGGAGCAGGGGGAATGGAAAAAGAACCAATTAAAAGTCATGAAGACTTGGAAGTATACAAAATGGCATTTGATGTAGCCATGAAAGTTTTTGAATTATCTAAGAAGTTTCCCATAGAGGAAAGATATTCGTTGACATTCGTAGATCATCACGCTCTGTTTGTGCTTTCTAATCCCCCTGCCCCCTGCTCCCTGCTCCTTGCCCCCCTGCTCCCTGCCCCCCTACCCTATGACTTCCGCAGAAAAAGACCCCGAATTTGAAAATCTACTGATTTATCTCAGACAAAACCGGGGATTTGATTTTACAGGCTATAAGCGCTCGACTTTGATGCGTCGGGTACGCAAGCGGATGCAGTCATTGACTATAGAAAACTTTGAAGAGTATTTAGACTACTTAGAAGTCGATCCAGAAGAATTTAATCATCTTTTTAACACCATCTTAATTAACGTCACCGCTTTTTTTCGAGATTCATCAGCTTGGCAATACCTAGCCGAGGAAATACTGCCTAATCTGATTAAAAATAAAAAAACTTCTGACCAAATACGCATCTGGAGCGCTGGCTGCGCTTCTGGGGAAGAAGCTTATACCTTGGCAATGTTGATGGCTGAAATATTGGGAGCAGAAGATTTTCGCCAACGAGTGAAAATCTACGCCACAGATGTAGATGAAGATGCTCTCAACCAGGCTCGTCAAGCTGTTTATTCAGCAAAAGATGTCCAAGCCGTGCCAGAAGAATTGCGGCATAAATACTTTGAGATTATCGGAAATCGCTATGTCTTTCGCCAAGATTTGCGCCGCTCAGTAATTTTTGGTCGCCACGATCTGCTTCAGGATGCGCCCATTTCGCGCTTAGATTTGCTGGTCAGTCGCAATACCATGATGTATTTTAATTCTGAGACTCAAGGGCGAATTTTAGCCCGATTTCATTTTGCACTTAATGATAATAGCTATCTATTTTTAGGCAAAGCAGAAATGCTATTGATGCATTCTAATCTGTTTACCCCAATAGACTTAAAAAACCGGATATTTACGAAAATATCGTCGGTTAATATCCGCGATCGCCTCTTAGTTATGGCAAATTTAGTAGATGAGGAATCTAGCAGCCGTTTGTCTCGACACCTGCGGCTGCGAGACATGGGTTTTGATACAGCACCAATTGCCCAAATAGTCATTGATATCAATGGCACTCTGATACTGATGAACGAGCAGGCGCGGACTTTGTTCGCCCTTTCACCCAAAGATTTAACTCGTCCCTTCCAGGATCTAGAAATTTCCTATCGACCAGTTGAATTGCGATCGCTAATTGAACGAGCTTATACCGAACGTCGCCCTGTCAGTCTGACAAATGTAGAGCGCTATTTGTCTAGCACAGAAACCCAATATTTAGATGTGCTAATTACGCCTTTGCAAGAAACAGATACCAGCTTTTTAGGTGTTAGCATCGCCTTTCATGATGTCACCCGTTACATTAAACTCCAAGATGCTCTGCAACGCTCCCAACAGGAATTAGAAACCACCAACGAAGAACTTCAATCTACCAATGAAGAATTAGAAACCACCAACGAAGAACTTCAATCTACCAATGAAGAATTAGAAACCACCAACGAAGAACTCCAATCTACTAATGAAGAGTTGGAGACAATGAACGAAGAACTCCAATCTACTAATGAAGAATTACAGACAATTAATAGTGAACTGAGCGAGCGCACTACAGAACTCAATCGCACAAATATTTTTCTCGTCTCCATTCTCAAAAGTCTCCAAACGGGAATAGTGGTAATTGACAGCAGCTTTAACATCTCAATTTGGAATTACATGGTAGAGGATTTATGGGGCTTGCGGACTGATGAAGTTCTAGGAAAGTCTATCTTCAGCCTAGATATTGGGCTACCCGTCGAGCAGCTGCGATCGCTCATCCGCGATTCCTTATCTGGTAAAAAACAATTTCAAGAAACGATCCTCGATGCTACCAATCGTCGGGGTAGACAAATAAAATGTTACCTAGCAATTACTCCCCTCCTTGGCATTGAAATGCAGGGAGCAGTTTTGATGATGGCAGATGTAGAGAGAGTCCATAGTATGATTTCTAGTCAAGAAATGGAGGAACGGCAGCAGCAAGAATGAAGCCCGCATTTCTCACAAGCTTTAAGCGAAGAAGTGGCAGAGGGGCGGAGGGGCGGAGGGGCGGAGGGGAAAGAAATTGTACAATATCTCTCCTCTGCTCCCCTGCTCCCCTGCTCCCCTGCTCCCCTGCTCCTCTGCACAAGCGCAGGCTTTGAGAGATGTGGTGATAAATCCGGGTGAAGGTGGCAGGGAGCAGGGGCAGGGGGGGATGAATCGTTCTGAATTATTCTCTAGAAAAATGCTTAAGTGAAACGTATTATATTTAACTTTTGCTCGCTCTAGTGGCTTTATTGAAGAAGAGGTGAGTTTTCGTGCTGACTTTTTCGGTCAAAGTAATCATTACAGAAGATAGGAAATGACTAAAGAAAATTTCAAACAAGCAATTGTCGAGGCGCATCAGCGACTAGAAAAGCTCTTGCAGCTTGCAAGCCTTGCAATGGAGCAATCCATAGAGTCGGACTATCCTATAGAGCTTTTGCAACAAGCGATCGCCGAAATCTCTATTTCTCTGGAAGAGTTACACCAACAAAACGAGGAATTGATTGCTACACGCCATTTGGTAGAAGCTGAACGCCAACGTTATTACGATTTATTTAACTTTGCTCCAGATGGTTACTTAGTTACAGATGATGCTGGAATTATCCAGGAAGCTAACCAGGCTGCCGCTAACTTATTGAATGTGCGCCAGTCTTACCTGATTGGTAAACCAATTGCTGTGTTTGTGCATCAGACAGAACGGCAGAAATTTCGTCAAATCATGCTGCAATTGCAACAGCAGGGGCAAGTTAAAAGAGAAGAGTTGCGGATTTCTCATAATGAAGGAAGTCTAGATTTTCCGGCAGAATTAACTGCGATCGCTGTGGAAGATAATCAGGGTAAAACCGGAAACTTGCGCTGGCTATTTAGAGACATTAGCGAACAGCAAGCTGCGCTACGCGAACGCCACCAAACAGAACAGAAAATCCGCGAACAAGCTGCCCTATTAGACATCACAACAGACGCAATAAGCGTCCAGGATTTGCATAACCAAATCTTATTCTGGAACCAAGGCGCAGAGAAGATGTACGGCTGGCAAGTTGAGGAAGCTCAAGGAAAAAACGCCTGGGAACTTTTATCTAAAGAAACCTCACCTCTCCTCTCAGAGGCTCTAAAAACTGTTCTTGAGCGGGGAATGTGGCAGGGAGAATTACGTAAATTCACAAAAAATAGTGACGAACTAATCATTGCTAGCCGATGGACGTTAATGCTTGATGCCGCAGGCTTGCCTAAATCAATCCTGATTCTTGACACCGATATCACCGAGAAAAAACAACTCGAAACCCAGTTATTGCGTAGTCAACGTTTAGAAAGCTTAGGCACTCTCGCCAGTGGTATTGCTCACGACCTCAACAATATTCTCACCCCAATGATGGGAATTTCTCAACTGCTGCCCCTAAAATATCCCCATCTTGATGACGTTTCGCTGCAAATGCTGAATATCCTCGAAAGCAATGCCAAACGGGGTAGCGATCTGGTGCGGCAAATTTTGTCATTTACCCGTGGTTCTGAAAAACAAACCACAATCGTGCAGGTATCACAAGTAATAGAAGACATCAAGCGGATAGTCCAACAGACATTTCCCAAATTCATCGACATCAACGTAGATATAACCCCAGATATCGGCATTGTTTTCGGAGACAGTACCGAACTGCATCAGGTGTTGATGAACTTAGCAATCAATGCTCGTGATGCCATGCCCAATGGCGGTAAACTCTGTATTTCTGCCACCAAGTTATTCATCGATGAAAAATATGCCAGGATGCACATAGGGGCAACAGTTAATTCTTATGTGAAAATTACGGTTACTGATACTGGAGTTGGCATTAACTCAGAAATTATCGATCGGATTTTCGATCCCTTTTTCACTACCAAAGGAGTGGGTAAGGGGACAGGACTGGGTTTATCTATATTAATGGGGATCATCAACAGCTACGGCGGTTTTGTGGAAGTAGCCAGTCAGGTAGGAATTGGGACTAAATTTAAAGTATATTTACCAAATCAAGAAGGTAGTACTTCTCAAGTAGTAGATGAGGTAAAACTGTCAACAGGTAAGGGAGAATTAATTTTAGTTGTTGATGATGAAGTAGCCATCACTGAGATTACCAAAACTACACTGGAAATCTATAACTATAGGGTATTGACCGCCCAAAATGGAATTGAGGCCCTTGCCCTCTACACCCAGCATCAAGATGAAATTAGGCTGGTGCTGATGGATATAATGATGCCATCAATAAATGGGAAAACAGCCATCCGCACTTTGCAAACTATCAACTCGCAAGTGCCAATTGTTGCCATGAGTGGATTAGCTACGGCTGAGGCATTAGTACAAACTACAGGTGTTGCTATCCAAGGTTTTTTAGCAAAACCTTTCAGTACCAAGCAATTATTGAACTTTGTTCAAAAAATATTCAGTTAAAATCAATCTGCTAGACTATTTAGCTCAATTAAAATTCTGGAGTTTTGTGACTCTGTGTTTACTCAATTACCAACAATCAACGTCCTGAAACAACCCACTAGCTCTGCTTGGGTTGAACAAGCGATCGCTAACTTAGACATCATCTTACTCGACCACTCCCACTGTGAACGCAAAGCAGCAGGTGTAGCCTTGAATATGATGTTTCGTTACCCTTCTAATACTAAAATGGTTCGAGAACTAACTGCGATCGCCCGTGAAGAACTAGAACACTTTGAGCTAGTTAACCAATGGCTAGAACGCCGGAATATTCCCTTAGCTCCCTTACAACCGCCTCCTTATGGCGCAGGTTTAAGAGCTACAGTCCGCCCCAAAGAACCTGAGCGATTTCTGGATTCCTTACTAGCCACTGGTTTAATTGAAGCTCGCTCTCACGAACGCTTGGGACTATTAGCTGCTCACTGTCCAGAGCCAGAGTTAGCAAAATTTTATCGGGGGTTAATGGCATCCGAAGCGCGTCATTACGGCATATACTGGGTATTAGCTGCTACTTACTTCGACAGAGAAATAGTCATGCAACGGCTTGATGAATTAGCAATTGTCGAAAGCGAGTTGCTGGCGACTTTGCATCCAGAACCTAGAATTCACAGTTAGTAGACTAAGGCAACAGATATGAAGCTTCAGCTAACACACCTGAGACTACTTGTCTCCAACTACAAAGATTCTTTTCTGTTCTACCGGGATCTGCTGAAATTTGATGTCGATTGGGGTGATGAAGATAGCGGATATGCTGAGTTTAATACCGGATATCTCAAGCTGGGTTTGTTCAAAAAAGAATTGATGGCTGAAGTAGTCCCAAGAATCGAACAGCCTTCATACATTGCCAATCGAGATAAAACGGTCTTGATTTTCGCAGTCGATAACGTGGATGAGGTTTATGAGCAAGTCAAAAATCAGAATGCGATCGTTGTGACTCAACCACAAGATCGCCCAGACTGGGGAATTCGCACAGCTTATTTTCGCGATCCCGATGGCAATCTCATCGAAATTTACAACAATCTAGGAATTGTTCAGCTAACTGAACCTTAGAGATTTCCAAAAAATAAGATTGGCACAATTGACCGAAACAGGGCTGAAAATAAGTTCTGAGTAGTGGGTGCTGTTGGGTATTGAGACTACTATTTGAAATTAACTCTGCAAGAATTGCTATTTGCTGAGTAAATTGGGATATAGAACCAGAAAAATTTCTGTGTAAACTTGACCAGCAAATGGTAATGAAAAACTATTATCAAGATTTTATAATTCGTGATTGGGTCGCAAGCGATCGCACAAGAGCCGCCGAAGTCATCAGTTATGTATTATCAGAATACGGTCTGGGTTGGGAACCGAAGGGCGCTGACCGAGATGTGCTACGAGTAGAGGAATTTTATTTAGCTACTGGGGGAGAGTTTTGGGTAATTGAACACCAAAGCCAGTTAGTCGGTACTGGGGCATACTACCCCATACACCGAGGCAAAAAAGCTGTAGAAATCCGCAAAATGTATCTTTTGCCCAGCATTAGGGGTTTGGGATTAGGGAAATATTTGTTACAACAGCTAGAAGCAGCGATCGCAGAGCGGGGATTTGAGCAAATTTGGATTGAAACCGCCAGCGTTTTGGTGGAAGCAGTCAAGCTGTATGAAAGCAACGGCTACACTCCAGCAACGGGAGTAGAAACAACACGCTGCGATCGCCTGTATTTTAAGTCATTGGTCAATGGTTATTAGTCATTGGTCATTGGTCATTAGTTAAGAACAAAGAACAAAGGACAAATGCACACTTGGATTAAAAATCTTACAGACTTACTTAACCTTTTTCTCCAATCCCATTGCCCCCTATGTCAACGCGCAACTTCCCAAGAATTTTGTCAGAACTGCACCAGACAACTGCAAAAATGTCAACGTAAAGACCCAATTTCTCTATGGAAAGAGCCAATACCTGTATTTGGTTGGGGAGAGTATGGTGGCCCGGTGAAACGAGCGATCGCGGCGATGAAATACGAAAATCAACCCCAAATAGCTCGCCCCTTGGGTCAATGGTTAGGAGAAGCATGGTTGTTAAATTCACCAAGGGGAGATAGCCAGCCTGTGGTAGTTCCCATTCCAATGCACCCTAGCAAGCAAAAGCAACGTAAATACAATCAAGCCGCACTAATCGCACAAAGTTTCTGCGAAATAACTGGATTAAAATTGAAACTAAACGGTTTAGCCAGAGTTCGAGAAACTGAAGCGCAATTTGGTTTATCGGTATCTAAACGAGAAAAAAACTTAGATCAAGCTTTTGCTGTTGGGCAAGAATTTCGCGATCGCCCCCCAAATGTTCCAGTGCTGTTAGTGGACGACATTTATACTACTGGTGCTACTGCCAGGTCTGCTGTGCAAGCACTTCGTCAGTATGGAATCGTGGTCTTAGGATTAGTAGCAGTAGCCACTGCTGTCAAAGACAGATAAATCCCGAATTAATCGGCTAAATTGAACATATAAGCGCATAAGTTGACCGAATTACTCTATTTTTGTGGAAAAAATTGCTTGAAATGTATGAATAAAGTTTTTGCGGTGGGTTTAAAACAACTCATGATTATTCCTGCCACATTGCTGGCAATAGGCGTAAGTACAAGTGCAGCTTTTGCTCAAAATAAGTTGTATAGTCCAATTCCTTTATCTAACAGTACTGAAATTACTGATAGCCTCTCAGATAAAGACATTCCCACAGGTCAAGGTGGGTTTGCTCGTGATTACACAGTGAACTTACAAAAGGGCGATAATTTAGCAGTTGACCTGTCATCTGAAAACTTTGACAGCATCATCACACTGCTAGCACCTGATGGTTCGACTGTAGCAGAAAATGATGATGGCCCTGATGGTACTAGCAATTCCTTACTATTTACCCGCATCGTAGAGACAGGGAATTATGTGATTCGTGTCCGGTCTTTTGGAGAAACTGGGGTTGGGGCTTTTAAGCTCAAGGTGACAAAGCTGCAACCGATTAAGTGAAGTGGGGATTGGGGATTGGTTATTCCCCGCATCCCCCTTACTACCACTTCCCTATTTATAAAAAAACGGTCATTACGCAGAGAAATAAGGCTTCAGTCCACTCGACAACTGCGCCGTAGGTGTCTCCGGTGTGTCCGCCTAATTTGTGGTTGAACCATGCACCGGTTAGAGTGGCGATCGCACTTCCTGCAATTATCATTGCTAGTGCCAGAAATAATTGCCGTTTATCTATCAGCACAAGTAAAGCACTCAAAGCCAACAGCAATAATAATCCTGGTAACAAATCTTTGTAAGAACGAATGGCTTGTTTGTGAAAAGCACCTTTGCCAGTTGGTTTCAAATAAGGATATCGCGCGATCGCTACCTGTTGTCCCCAACGTCCCCAGCCACAAGCAGCCATCAGTAATAAACAACGGTTTTCTGGCATATCTGTTAAGGCTGTGATTTTTAGTAAGACTAATGCGATCGCAGTCATTGCCCCAAATGCACCCGTAGCACTATCTGCCATCACCTCCAGCCGCCGATCTGGGTCGCCCACTGCTAAACCATCGGCAGTATCCATTGCCCCATCTAAGTGCAGTCCTCCAGTTATACCAATCCAAAGACTTACTACCAAAGCACTACGAGTTAACACTGGCATACCAAGATAATCCATTCCTGTATCCAGCAACCCTAAAATTCCCCCAATTATCAACCCTACAAGCGAAGCAAGACGTGCCACTCCCTGAAAGTCCAATCCATTCAAATACGGTAATGGAATACTCGTGTAAAATATAATACTAGCTGCCAGCTTGAACAGCAGCTTTTCCCACCACTGTTGCTGTTTCGTCATCGTAATTACATTAATATTTGGTTAATTGCTGGATAATCATCTTAATTTGACTACAATTGAACATTAGTAGACTTTAAAGCTTTAGATAAGATTTACTTCTGTTAGAGATTATCACTGAAAATTTTGTTATGCTGGACTAAGTACTAATTAATTTTTTGAGCAGTCTTTTATACAAAAAACAAATGATTCAGGAAATTAAAATTCCATCAGGAATCAAAGTTTGTGTTTTGTATTCGTTAACTAAAAACTTACTCCAAATTGTTAGACGATTGCCCCACAAAATTGATATTTTTTTAAATGTAGGGAGTAAACAAGCTATTCGATTATGACAGTTTAGCTATGTTGTTGCTCTCCTTAGCTCAATCGCTATTTTCCTATGAGTCACCATCTACCCGACACCAGGATACCAGCTCCGTGCATTATTAACACGGGCATCATTGTGAATAAGCTCGACATCCGGCGATTGCTGGCGGATTTAGGTCGAGTCCACTACATCTACACCCAAGAAGATAAGGTACTGAGCGAGGGTGAAGGGGATGTGATGGAAGTTTTTTCTAATCCACAAAGGTCTACCTTAGTGGCTAACCATGCGCTATACTTAAATATTTATAGTTTTGATTACTTAGAACTCAAACAGTCATCGCAACAAGAAACCTACTTCGATTTGATGCAAGAAGGGGTGTGTCTGCGGTTGATTCCCCGCTCAACCCCCATCCAAGAGCGACGAGAGCGAACCTTCAATGTCAGCGCCATAGAAGCGATGATGGAGCAAGTCCTCTCAGCCAGATGGGATGCAGAAATTGACGATGACTGTTCTGATTCTTTCTAAAATAACGACTACTATAGCAATTTGATGTAGGGGCAATTCATGAATTGCCCCTACATCGGATAGTTTTGCGTAAGCCTTAATAGGCGCATCTTCAAAAATCTAAAATGGCATGAGTGCGAATTTTTCCTTTGAATGTCTTGCTTGCTGTAGTCAGACAAAAGCTAGAGCCGGAGTGTTTTCTACTCCTCACGGGGTTGTAGAAACCCCCAGATTCATGCCAGTGGGAACGCTGGCAAATGTCAAAACTATCACCCCAGCCCAACTCCGAGATACTGGAGCGCAAATGGTCTTATCTAATACTTATCATCTTCACCTCCAACCAGGCGAAGCGATCGTGGCTGGGGGTGGTGGGTTACACAAGTTTATGGGTTGGAATGGCCCAATGCTCACAGATTCCGGTGGGTTTCAGGTGTTCAGCTTAAGTGAGATGCGAAAAATTACTGAAGAAGGTGTAACTTTCCGCTCACCCCATGATGGACGAATTATTAATTTGACACCAGAACGCTCCATTGAAATTCAAAATACTTTGGGGGCAGATGTGATTATGGCCTTTGATGAGTGTCCGCCCTATCCAGCGACTCGTCAAGAGGTTGAAACTGCAACTGAGCGGACTTATCGTTGGTTAGAACGCTGTATAACGGCTCATCAACGCAGTGAACAGGCTTTGTTTGGGATTGTTCAAGGGGGTGTGTATTTGGATTTGCGTTGCCGTGCGGCTGAAGCTTTGGCTAAGTTAGATTTGCCTGGATATGCCATTGGTGGCGTGAGTGTGGGAGAACCGCCAGAATTGATGGCTGAGATTGTAAAAGTGACAGCACCGCTTTTACCGCCCGAAAAGCCACGTTATTTGATGGGTGTGGGTACTTATCGGGAAATGGCGATTGCGATCGCATCTGGTATAGATTTATTTGATTGCGTAATTCCCACTCGCTGGGCGAGACATGGAACGGCAATAGTCCAGGGCGGACGCTGGAATTTAAAAAATGCTAAGTTTCGTGAAGATTTCACGCCATTAGATGAAACTTGTCCCTGCTACACGTGTCAAAATTTTAGCCGTGCTTATGTATCTCATTTAGTGCGATCGCAAGAAATTTTAGCTTATACCTTGTTGAGCATTCACAACATTACCGAGCTAATTCGCTTTACCCAAAAGATTAGAGAAGCAATATTAAGCGATCGCTTCACCACAGAATTTGGCCACTGGTTCAACAAAGAAACGCAAGATGAGGAGTGGGAAGTGGGGATTGGAGACTATGGACTGGGGGTAGATAATAAGCAATGACCAATCCATGTTAAGATATTCCTCAATTATGAAAGCTGTGTTGGATAGGTGGATTTAAACAAACATGGAAGCAGCAATTTTATTAGCAAAACTGCCTGAAGCTTACCAAATCTTCGATCCTTTGGTAGATGTTCTCCCAGTCATCCCTGTATTCTTCTTGTTACTTGCTTTCGTTTGGCAAGCAGCCGTGGGATTTAAATAAGTTAATTTATTTTTCAATTGAGTAGAACAGGCAATATACCTGTTCTATTTTTTTGTGGCACATATTTTATAAAGTTAATATTTATTAATATTTTGTAATATTTTATTATAATAAATAAGATATGAATCAAGCCATGTCAATATGAAGCCTTGAAAGCCAAGCTTAGAGTCAAGGAGGAAATCAGTTATGGGTAATATCAAATTCGTTAAAGAGAATAAAGAAGTAGTCGCGGCGGATGGAGCAAATCTCCGGCTCAAAGCGATGCAAAATGACATTGATATATATAAATTTATTGGCAAGATGACCAATTGTGGTGGTAATGGTCAATGTGGCACTTGCGTTGTCGAGATAGTCGAAGGACTAGAAAATCTTTCCCCCCGCACAGATGTAGAAAATCGTAAATTCAAGAAAAAGCCGGAAAATTACCGTCTTGCCTGTCAAACTTTAGTGAATGGCTCAGTCAGCGTAGTCACAAAGCCTTAAATTCTCAAATCTGCCATCGCCTAAATTTGTATCCAGTCAGTAGTCAAAATACTTACCAAAATTGAGTTTATTCATTTTGAATTTTGTTAGCGCAGCGTAAATTGCGGTATGGCACTCTTAGAGACGCTACACGTAGCTTGCTTCCCTGAGAGGGTACGCTTAGAGCAAGTCCGCGTAGCGTCTCGTAGAGAGCGTAATTTTGAATTTTGAATTGGTATAACTCTGTCATTGATAATGGTATCCTAATGTTGTTGACTGGAAAACTAAGAGAGGCTTTCTTGCCATGCAAGTTAATGACCTGGGGTTCGTAGCGAGTATTTTGTTCGTATTAGTTCCCACTGTGTTTTTACTAATTCTGTACATCCAAACTGCTAGCCGCCAAGGTGGAAAAGATAGTTAAGAATTTGTGTATAAAATAAATAGCCCCTGCACTGTGTAGTGTAGGGGTTTTATTTATCAACCGCTAACTGATAACATTCCTGTAGGGGAAATTCATGAATTGCCCCTACAGTCTGGAGTTTTGCTTGTCTACCATCCTATTAACCAATACGCTTGGGTTAAGGAAAATTGTAGGTTGGGTTGAGGCTTTGCGAAACCAAACAAAACCCCGGAAATGTTCGGTTTCGTTCCTCAACCCAACCTACATGGGTCAAGGTTTTTAGCTCTAACTGAACCGTATTGTCCTATTAACAACAATTCTTATACTCAGCACTGCTTAGTTTAAGCGATCGTCCGCGCCAACAGTACTGGACAAGTGGCATTGACTCGAACATAGTCAGACAATGAAGATCCGATGAGTCGGTCTATATCAACAAAACTCTTAGCGATCGATGGACGACGATCTGGAGAACCGAGCAATAATAAGTCTATATTCAACTCTTCTGCCAACCGACAAATTTCTTCGCCAGGTTTACCACTGCTGATATAAGAACGAGATTGGATACCCTGTTTTTGAGCTTCTGCAACTGCGGCTGCTAAAACTGGATTTTTATCTGAGTTAACCTCGGTTATTTCCGATTTTTTACCGCCTAAATCTGTACTAATATTTGCCAAAATTAACTGGCCTCCCTGAATATCTCGCAGTAAAAACAGTGCCAATTTCAAGCAGTTTTTTGCAGAATCAGAATTGTCTATCGCCACCATAATGCGCTTAATCTTTTTCACATAAATGTCATCTTTTACCAGCAACATGGGGCGAGAAGATAGCTGGAAAACATACTGACTGACTGAGTTCGATAAAATAGATTGTAGTCGCTTCAGTCCGCGTGAACCCATAACAATCAAGTCAGCGTCGATTTCATCAGCTACTTGGCAAACTACATCTTTAGGGTCGCCTTCGCGCAAAATTGAAGAAACTTGGCTAGGATCTAAGTTCAAAGTTTGAATAGCATTAGCCAGAATTTTACCACCATTTTCCCATTTAGTTGTCATGGTAGCAGCAGTATTTTGTGCCTGAACAACATGCAAAATTGTAACTTTTGCAGATTCAATTGAAGGGATTTCTCTCAGGGTTTTGAGCATTTCTTCAGCGTGTCCCAATCCCGATACAGTCAGCAAAATTTTTCTGATCATCTTACGTAATTGTTCTTAAGTTTACTTTTGTTTTCGCTGTTAGTATTTGGCTTAGGTCGGATTTTCACCGCCTTGCTCGATAACCTAGTTAGTAAGTTGGCATAAATAAACTTTGTTTTTGAGCATTAAATACTAAAAAAATCGCAAAGTAGAAAATACTCAACAAATATTTAAGTTTATTGGCATTTATTTACTTAAATTCTCAACTAGGTTTCAATTATTGCGCGTACTCTCAATCTAGCCTGATGAACTTAATAAAAGATGATGTTAGTTATCATTGTTAATCTATGTTCACTTTTTTTAATTAGAAATTAGTTAAGTATTGCAAAGAATTTCTCAAATAACTCTTTATAAAAATTTATCAAAACAGAATTCAGGAGTCAGAATTAGAATGCTCTAATAATCGAAGTCATATTTCATGCTATAAAAACCTCTCCCTAGCTTTAGTACGCAAATCTCTCCCTCTCCGATTCGGAGAAGGAGAGATTTAAACTTTAGTTTTAGTTAGAAAGAGGTCGATCAAACCCGCATTAATTTAGATGCGCTCCTGGTTGTCCGTTTTGGACTACAAACGAAGCTAGGGTTTTGACGGAGGCATTTAAGTCAACGATGCTTGATACAACGCGGTAGTCAGTTTGCCAGCGTTGTGGCGTAAGGTTGCAACGGACGTATCCTCGGTAAGCACCATCAAAGAACTTAGTATGAGGATTGTTGGGTAGAGCAGCTTGAACTGGAGCAATAAATGATGTGGGAAAGTCAGAGGTAATTGAGGTTCCGACGAACTCAGTACCTACCGTTGTTGAGTTGGGGTTATTAAAATCAAGCTTCAAATCGTGTACCCAACTAGAATGGATATCTCCGCTAATCACCACAGGATTAGAAGGTTTACGTTGGTTGAGAAAACTCAAGAGTCGATTCCGTGCAGCCACGTAGCCATCCCACTGATCCATATTGAAGACACCGGGGCCTGAACTACTATTAAAATTGTACTGGCCGAACATAACCTGTTGAGCAATCACATTCCAGCGCGATCGCGATTGGTCTAAACCTTTTCGTAGCCATTGCTCTTGTTCTGAGCCAGTCATCGTAGCATTTGGATCAAAAGCTTCTGGACAGCGAGGCTTCAGTCCATCATTACAAGGTTGGTTAGTGCGGTACTGCCTAGTATCTAGGACGTTGAACTCAGCTAAATTACCGAAAGTTAACCGCCGATAAAGCAGTGCATCTGGGCCTTTAGGCAGCGAAGATTGACGCAAAGGCATGTGTTCGTAGTAAGCCTGGTAAGCATTAGCTCGGCGTTTTGCAAAAGCCTCTTGGGTTTGGTTATCTTCGGGGCTTAAGTTGGCGTAGTTGTTGTCAACTTCATGATCGTCCCAAGTGACAATCCAGGGAAAAGCAGCGTGAGCAGCTTGGAGACTCTGGTCTGTTCTGTACAGGGCGTAGCGATCGCGGTAATCTGCAAGAGTGATGATTTCTGGACTGTTATGCTGGCGTGGCCCACCAGATTGTGGCCCGTATTCGTAGATGTAATCACCTAGATGAACTACAAGGTCAAGGTTTTCTTCAGCCAAATGGCGATAAGCCGTGTAATAGCCATTTTGCCAGTCTTGACAAGAGACAAAAGCAAAGTTTAGTTGTTTGGTATAGCTATAAAACGCTGGTGCTGTGCGAGTTCGCCCAATGGGGCTAGCTTCCCTACCCGTTTGAAATTGATACCAGTACCAACGGTCAGGATCTAGTCCACGCACATCAACGTGGACTGAGTGCGCTAACTCTGGTGTTGCTAGCACTGTTCCTTGACACACAATCTGTCTCATGTTTTCATCAAGGGCAACTTGCCACCGCACTGGCACATTTACCAATGGCATCCCACCTTCAGAGAGTGGATTTGGAGCCAGTCGTGTCCAGATAACAACACCATCCGGCAAAGGATCGCCAGAGGCAACACCAAGACTGAACGGATAACCAGAAAACCTTGAGCTAGCCAATACCGGATGCAATTGGCTAGCGATTGTTAACCCTGTTAAGAATCCTGCACCCAACAAAAAATCCCGCCGTCTGTACCGATTTGCTAGGAGGCGCGTGCCATCTATAAGTTCCATATTCGTCTCTACCCAGATGTAAATACAAGGAACCTAGCAATCTAGGATCAAGCAGAAATTAAGATTTTATTAAGTTTAAGATTGGGAATTGGAAATTGGGAATTAGTTATTTATTCTTTCTCCCCCTGCTCCCCCTGCTTCCCCTGCTCCCTCATCTCCCCATTCCCCATTCCCCATTCCCCATTCCCCATTCCCCATTCCCCATTCCCAATGCCATATTCCCCATTCCCCATTCCCCAAACAGTATTTT
>NZ_JBALBW010000073.1:0-31288 GCF_036919895.1 Nostoc sp. | reverse complement strand
TTTATTAACCCAGATTTTTGCCAAGCTTACTGCTTTAGGTCGTATTCATCCCGTTTCTACAGGCGTTGAACCCTCATAAATTGGCAATGGTATTGTTGTTTATGATGAAAATCTAGAATTTATTGATGAGAATTGGCTTTTAGATGTCGATTCTCCATTCCTTGTGAAGCAATCTGGTTAGTTTTAGGGAATTGAGTAGAAGTAAGAAATAACTAAGCAATAAATTTTCGTGGCTAGCGCAAAGCTGAGTTGTAATATAGTACATTTGTACTTATTTATGAGGTAAAAAAATGGCTAACAGAATACACTTGAGCTTACTGTAAAATGGAGAGGAGTGGAACAATAAAGTGGACTTAGATCCAAACTTTAAAGCCGATCTTAGCGATGCTGACCTTTCTGGACAAGATTTTTCTTATAGAAATTTTACAGGTGCTAATTTAGCTAATGTTAACTTTAATAAATGCAATTTAACAGGAGCTAATTTTGATAAAGCTAATTTAGTGAGGGCTAAATTCAAAGGAGCTAAATTATTATCAACGTATTTTACTGAGGCTAATTTAAGCAATGCTGATTTTAGCCCTTACGAAGAAACTATAGGGAATATAGTAGAACCTATAAAAACAGATTTTAGCCTTGCGAACTTTACTGATGCTATTACAGATAAAGCAAACTTTACTGACGTTAGATTTTTCAAAACAACTATGCCAGATCGTAGTTTGCATACTTCACACTAGTATGTTATGTACAGGGGTTTTTTTCCTAAAATAGAGAGCAAAGGGAATGAGAATGATATAGACAAGCTGAAATCTTAGTATTTAGTATTCTAATGTTATGGTGTTGAATTTTGGTCTATTGTCCTTCAAGCCAGTATTTGTTTGCTGATGGGTGATGTCCTCTTCAGCAATGATTTGACCATTTAAAATAGCAAGACGCTGCTGAATTTGAGATTGGCGTGCTTCGAGTTTCTTTAGTTCCTCCTCTAAACGCTCCTTCTCTAACATTATCTTGTAAGCATTTAAGTAAACTGTTGCTTGAGAACGTTGAGGAGGCATGGTGCTAAGTTTGGCTTGAATTTGTCCACGTTTTGGAGTGCGGTGCATAATAAATTTCTCTTTGGGTATGAAAGTATTTAGTCTAATTAGCTGTTAGAATAAACAACCGGCTGCTGCTTGGATGCGTTCTAAAGGCTGAACTGAGCGAGGAAGCATTGGTAAGCGAACCATTGTCAAACCTGGAAAATTTGTCTCGCAGTCATCACGATTAATGGTTGCTGTAGAATTAAAGCGGTTTAGAACAACGTAATTCTGGCTTACACCTATTTCTTGCAGAGATTTGAACAAGCGTTGTTGTTCGGCAAGTACACTGGCCTGGTTAAGCGTAACCCCAATGAACTCTGTTTGTTGTGGGTCTTTTAGCACTTTTTGAGCTTTAACTACGCGCTGTCGCAAAGTTCGTAAACGTCCCATAAATTCTGTACGACCAAGGACATTCTGATACTTAATCCAGAGTTTGAAAATCCAAGCTAGCCAGTCTGCTAGTGCATTTGGCATTTCTAGAAAACGCAGAAGATGACCTGTAGGAGCAGTGTCTAAAATAATCAAGTCTTCTTCTTGTTGCTCTAGCAATTCCATTACTGTTAACAGGGAAAGCATTTCATCAATCCCTGGTAAAGCTTGACCGACAATTTTGCGCCAAGCAGCAGGAGCATAAGCCATTTCAATAGTTTCGCTTGTTTGGGTTTCGCCACTCATCATTTCGGCCAGTTCCCACAAGTAATCGGCTCTGAATTGATCGACAATGCGATCGCTATCTACTTCCTGACCTCGAAGATTGGGAGTTATTTGATATGGTTCGTGTCCAAAACTCAGACCAAAGGCATCACCTAAGGAGTGGGCTGGATCGATGGAAACCATGCGAATTTTACGCTCAGGATGTTGTTGAGCCATAGCCCAACCAATCGCAGCTGCTACTGTGGTCTTGCCTACTCCACCTTTACCGCCAATTAGTAACAGGCGGCGACCTTGGGTGAGAAAATCTCCAAAGCTAGGAGGAATTGTTTCAGGCCATTGAACTGGGAGTAGATCGATATGATGAGATAGCGGTTCAAGCTGAGGAACATGGATTTGGTTGATGAGATGGCTCAGAGCTAGAATCCCTAAAGGCTCCTCATCTTGCTGTGGCAGAATAAAAATCGGCTTTCCGTTAGCAAGATCCGTATATTGGCTGATGAGCGGCTGTTGTTCTTGGTAACGATCTGGGTCAGTCGCACTGCCAAGGACTTGGTTAACAAACAACCCTCCGCAAGGAATCTGCATAGTTTCTAAGGCTTCTAGGAATCGTTTTGACTCCAACCAACTCATTGGTTCGGCGATCGCAACTAACAAACAAGCTGTATGGTTAGGATCTTGAAGGAGACGGCGACCTTGCGATAGTTCAGCTTTCAGGGTTTGCAAAAAGTCGTCAGCGCGATCGGGTGTGTAAGTTCTAGCAAAGGTCTTGCTAATATACCGATGTTTTTCTTGAAACAGTTCCAGAGATTGGAGGAAAGTGTCTAAAAAATCCATCAACCCAAACAAGTTGAGAGTATGACCGCTAGGAGCCATATCCACTACTACTCGATCTACCTGCTGCTCGTTGAAAAGACGTTGGATCTCTAACAAACCCATCAACTCGTCCAATCCAGGCCAATTTAAATCCCAAACTGGAAGCAAGTCTTCTCCTTCAACAAAACTACCCCGCTCCACTAGCAGTTCTAACACCTGACCATGACGTTCTTTAAAGTCTTGTAGCAGAAGCTTTGCATCCAACGCCCTTACTAGTAGATTAGGTAGTTCCGCTATGGGACGAGGAATGTCATCAACGCTAACTTGTAAGACATCTCCAAGAGAGTGAGCCGGATCGGTTGAGATTAAAAGAATTTGCTCATTGCTAAATTTCTGCGCCCAACGACATGCAAAGGTGCAGGAGAGTGTCGTTTTTCCGACTCCACCTTTGCCGCTAAACATAGCAAGGTGTAGGTTATCAAAAAGTTCCATCCCGTTTGCCATTTATGGCCTTTTAGGATAAAGTTACTACATATTTTTGAAAGTTACTTAAGTAATTTTGCTGAATAAAGCTATTTAAAATCTTAATTTTTCCCAGATGGGATTCAGAAAACTTCTATATACGGCGGCGACAGGGAAAGCTTCACAAGAGAACGTGTAATTATTTTTGTTGAGGTACTTACAAAGATTAGCCGAGGAACTATAACTAAGGAAAAGATTTAGCCAAAGATGTCCAAAGGTAAGGAGATATAAATGGTTAACAGTTCTAAAGGCGATATAAATATTGGGTATGATGTCCAAAGTATTTCTGAATACAACTTTCTTTCTGATAGTAAGTCTGAGGATATTCATCTTTTTCCACTCACAACAGACTCTCCTTACATAGGAATAAAAACTTTTGGAATCAAAGATAAAGACAAATTTTTTGGACGGGAGAAGTGGATCGCTGAGATTAGCAATCGCTTAAAAAAAGATAATGTAATCTTGCTTTTAGGAGCATCAGTCAGTGGCAAATCATCGTTGATCCGGGCAGGTTTAATTCCTTACTTAGAAAATAATAAAACCGTATTGAATAATCTAACTTTTCAGCCAGATGAAAATCCTTTTAAATCTCTTTATAAGAGTCTGATACTTGCCTATGGTAAACAATCACAAATAGCAGATATCGCTCTAAAACCAAGAGAAAATACTCTACTTCAAGTTGTCACATTACTCAAGAAATATTCTCAGTCCATTCTGATTTTTATTGACCAATTTGAAGAACTGTTTACGAAAATCCAAAAGCCAGAACGTGACAAATTTCTTGCTAGTCTATTTCAACTGTTTCAGCAGCAGGATAGCTCTGTCAAAATTGTTTTAACAATGCAATCTAATTTTGTAGATAGATTTAGTGAATATCCCCAGCTTGCGAGGATCTATAATCGCTATAGTTGTATACTCACTAGAATGAGCGATCGCGAATTAAAGTTAGCGATCGCAGAACCTGCTGCTAGAAATGGCGTTACCTTTGAACAAGGACTAGTTGAGCAAATTATTCATGATTTCCACCAACAAGATGATTCTTTACCACTTCTGCAATACACCCTGAATGTACTGTGGGAAAGAGAAAATATTGCCAGCCGGGTTCTAAAGATAAAGACTTATAAAGAACTAAAAGAGCAAACGTTTGGTTATTTAAGCGAACAAGCTAATCAATTTATTAATACTAGTGTTGGATGGCACGATCGCCATTTGGCAGAAAAGGAACAAGAGATTAAACAATTAAACCTTGCACTGACTGAATTAAAACTGCGCGAGCAATCCGCCAGGGTTTTGAATTTACTTCCTGTGCAACCGCTAGAGGGTTTGGTTCTGGCAATTCAAACAATCGGTGAGAATCTAGAGAAATATCCAAACGAGCTTCTAGCCCCTGTTTTGGGAAGCTTAAAGGAAGCAATGAACACACCCACAGAGGCAAATAGCTTGCGCGGACACGAGCAAGAGGTGAATTGTGTAGCCTTTAGTCCTGATGGCAATTTTATTGCCAGTGGTAGTAGTGATTCTACGGTGTGTTTGTGGAATATCATTGGCAATCCTACTGCTCAATTTTTGTGTGGACATCAGCAAGAGGTAAATTGTGTCGCCTTTAGTCCTGATAGCAAGTTTATTGTTAGTGGTAGTATTGACGGAATTTTGTGTTTATGGGATTTACAAGGTAATCTCATTATTCAACCCTGGCAGGGACATGAGGAAGGAATTATTTCCGTCGCTTTTAGCTCAAATAGCGATGGCTGCGCCAACCCCTCCGGGATACGCATTATCAGTGTTAGTTTTGACGGAACGGTGTGTTTATGGGATCTAGAAGGTAACGCCATTACTCAACCCTGGCGCGGACATAAGGAAGGAGTTATTTCCGTCGCCTTTAGCCCAAATAGCGATTCTATTGTCAGTATTGGTTTTGACGGAACAGTGTGTTTGTGGGATTTACAGGGTAACACCATCACTCAAGCGTGGCACGAAGATGAGGCAAAAATTATTTGCGTCGCCTTTAGCCCTGATAGCAAGTTTATTGTCAGTGGTAGTAGTGATTCTACAGTGCGGTTGTGGGACATACAAGGTAATCCCATCGGTCAACCTTGGCGCGGGCATGAAGGACATGTAAATTCTGTAGCGTTTAGCCCTGATGGTAAGTTTATTGTTAGTGGTAGCTGCGATCGCACAATACGCTTGTGGAATATTGACGGCAACCCCATCACTCAACCTTGGCGAGGACATCAAGGACAAGTTAATTCCCTAGCCTTTAGTCCTAATGGCAAGCTGATTGTGAGTGGTGGCGATAAAACTGTGCGTTTGTGGGAGCTACATCAAATATTACAAGATCGGGTCATCGGGCGATCGCAGCGCAAATATGAGAATTGGGTCAATTCTGTCGCCTTTAGCCCAGATAGTAAGTGGATTATCAGTGCCAGCAATGATTTTACAGTCCGCTTGTGGGATATTCACGGCAACCCCATTGGTCAACCTTGGCACGGACATGAAAAAGAAGTTAATTCTGTTGCTTTTAGCCCAGATGGAAAATGGATTATCAGTGCCAGCAATGATTCTACAGTCCGCTTGTGGGATATTCACGGCAACCCTATCGGTCAACCTTGGCACGGACATGAAAAAGAAGTTAATTCTGTTGCTTTTAGCCCAGATGGAAAATGGATTATCAGTGCCAGCAATGATTCTACAGTCCGCTTGTGGGATATTCACGGCAACCCTATCGGTCAACCTTGGCGCGGGCATGAAAAAGAAGTTAATTCTGTTGCCTTTAGCCCAGATGGAAAATGGATTATCAGTGCCAGCAATGATTCTACAGTCCGCTTGTGGGATATTCACGGCAACCCCATTGGTCAACCTTGGCGCGGACATGAAAAAGAAGTTAATTCTGTCGCCTTTAGCCCAGATGGAAAATGGATTATCAGTGCCAGCAATGATTCTACAGTCCGCTTGTGGGATATTCACGGCAACCCCATTGGTCAACCTTGGCGCGGACATGAAAAAGAAGTTAATTCTGTCGCCTTTAGCCCTGATAGCAAATGGATTATCAGTGCCAGCAATGATTCTACAGTCCGCTTGTGGGATATTCACGGCAACTCCATTGGTCAACCTTGGCGCGGGCATAAGTATTGGGTAAATTCCGCAGCTTTTAACCCTGATGGTAAACTGATTGCCAGTGGTAGTCTTGATGGAACAGTGCGCTTGTGGTGCTGTGGGTGGGAAAAGTGGTTGCAAGTTTGCTGCAACAGGTTACATTATCACCCCATTTTTCAAAATCCTGAAAATGGCAATGATTTAGAAATTGCCCGCCAAACTTGTCAGAAATATGTATGGAATCTATAGCATTTCCTGAGCATAACTGTAAGTACAAGAAAAATATTTCTCTTGTACTTACAGTTAACAACAAATATGCTTTATAGGTCAATTAAATCAAAGGTTGTATTCAAGTATTGATGCAATTATTTTGATTTGTTAAAATTCATAGCTAACAATTTAGCATAGCAAGTACTGAAGAACCTACAAAACACTATTGGGACAATTGAAAAAACGACCTTATTGTATTGTTAATAAGGCCGATTTAATCACAGGAATTTATTTATGGGATCAATCCAAAATCCAAAATGTCTATGTTCCCTAACTTAGAAGTTCTCCTGTTTCTTGCAGAGAGTGTAAACGGCGATAAATGCCCTCGTGACGCAATAGTTCATCGTGACTACCCACTTCTACAATCTTTCCTTGCTCTAGAACAACAATTTTATCTGCTTCCCGCACTGTACTTAAACGGTGGGCAATCACAATAGTGGTGCAAGTACCCTGAATCGATCGCATCGCTAGCTGAATTGAACGCTCAGATTCATAATCTAAGCTAGAGGTGGCTTCATCAAAAATCAGCACGTCTGGTTCCACTAGCAACGCCCTAGCAATTCCTAAGCGTTGTCTTTGTCCTCCAGATAACCTGACACCTCGTTCCCCCACGACGGTGTAATAACCTTGGGGTAAGTGCTGCACTACTTCATCGACTCTGGCAATTCTACAGGCTTCCTTAACCTGCTCTAAACTGGCATCCCGCCTACCATAAGTGAGGTTATCCAATATAGTACCGTTGAAAACGTCTACTTCTTGGTGAACGATCGCTAGCCTTCGTCTATACTTACCCACATTCAAAGTGCGAATATCTTGACCATCAATCAAAATTCGACCTGATTGAGGTTCAAAATATCGCAACAGTAATTTAACTAAAGTAGACTTACCAGAACCGGAACGCCCCACTAATGCCACTGTTTGGTATGGCTCAATCAACAAGTTAATATCTTGCAAAACTTGACGGTTAGCCTCATATCCAAAACTGAGGTGCGACAACTCAACTTTTCCAGTAAATTTATAAGGTGATTCTGTGTGGTTACTCTCTTCTAAAAGACTAGCTGAATCAGATGCTGTTGGCTCTTGGAGAAATTCGTGAAACCGGATCATCGAAGAATAACGACGGGCAAAAACTTCTCCTAAAGTGCTAATAGGTACTAATTCCGCATAAGCCATGCTAGAAAGAGTTAAGGTCATGACAAAGTGACCGATAGAAATTCTCCCATCTACTGTTGCTGCTAAAGTCAAACCCAGTATTGAAAATACGCAAAACTGAATTACAGTCCTCTGCCAAGTAGCTAGTTTCGTATAACCTTTGTGGACACGATACTCAACCACCATTAGCTCACGAGCCAAACGTTGCTTTTGCCGCTTCAGTTCATTCGCTTCTGTAGAAAATGCTTTCACCGTTTTGATATTGGTAATCAGTTCAGAATTGCGACTTTCAGTATCCTCTCCATATTTATCCAGAATAGCTTCGTGCCAAATTAGCTGCTTTAAATCCTTCAAGGTAAAGCTAAGAATAACTACAAAGGAAATCAGATACAAAATTGCAATTCGCCACTCAATCACCAAGATAAACACGAAAATTCCCAGTACCCGAACTAGTTTAGGAATTAACTGTCCAGCAATTTCGGGGTAAGTAAAAGTGTGGTTAGAAATACCTCTAGCTATTCTTCCAGCAATGCGTCCAGGGTTATTTTCATCATAAAATTCTAGTGGAAGAGTGAGAATTTTCTCTATAGCTGTTTGGGCTTTCTGGCGACGCATCCTTAAGGTTATACCCCAATGAAACCAATGGGTTAACCAAGGTTGTACAGGTGCTTTCACTACTGTGACAACAAAAATTAAACTCAGTAATACAACTAAAGATAGAGTTTTACTAACTGGGTAATTGGTAAAGTCCGAAAAAGTTGCGATCGCACTTTGAAGTGGTTTATCCAAAGGTTGAGCAGACAAAACGTTTAAAATCTGCCCAATCGCATAAGGAACAACCAAATCAATAATTTCGTAAATGCTGGATATCGTAATACTAAAAAGACTCAGCTTCCAGTCAGAGCGAAAGTAATTGACAATATCTTGAAATTTGGCCATGATGCACACCGTCCAAGAGCGCGATCGTGAGCTTGGAATTTATATACTACAAAAATACTACAAAATAATCAAGGGCTATCAATCTAAATCAATTTTTTGGAGTAGTAAGCATTTGTGCGGGGACAAATTCTAGACGATAGCGATAGAGAGCAACTGGTCGAGAACCAGCTTTAAAGTAATCTGGATCTTGGGGTGAAAGATAGACAGCAGTAACTTGATCTGCCTCAATCGCCGGATTAGTCGTTAAAAGTTTATGATAAGCGGTGGTAGATTCTACGGAGTTTAAATAGGGGCGTGAACCGCCTTTGAATAATTGTTGAAACACTTCTGTAGTGATAAATTTGCCATCAGGGATAGTTTCTGTAGCCCGTGCAGTCACAATGGAAACTAATTGGCGACTGCTACGCAAGAATGTAATCTGACGATTAGGTGAATCTGGATCTACTTTGACTGATAACACTGCTTCATCCCCTAAATAAGCCCGTGCCAAATTCAAACTATTAAATGCTCTATCTGCTACTAAATTTGGGGACTTGTAATCTGTCTTACGGAATATTTTTAATCCGGCTAGATGTGGTTGCTCTTTCACAAATCTTACTACAAAATTCACAGGCTGATTTAATTGGCGGCGATTACCTTCAAACCCTGGAGTTACTATATTTGGTGCTAAAGGTGCGGCTAAATCTACCAAAGTACTCGTTACTTGCCAAGAACCAGCCATCCATTCCGGGTAAACCAAATCACCCGAAGCCGGTTGCACTGAAGTCAATTTTTCCCACTGGGGAAAATTTGCTAACCGTTCAGATAACTCTCCGGCGAAAGCTTCGCCACTCCATATTAGGAATAAAACCAACAAGCAAGAACTCCAAATTACCTTTATTACAAGCATCAGTAGTTTTTTGTTGATTTTTTAGTTAGATCGTAGTTGATGTTTAGCTCGCCGACTTTTTCAAGAAGTCGGGGAGATGGGGAACCTTAAATCAAGTTTATTTTTTTAATTTAAATCTCTGCTGGTAAAGGTTCCCAAACTTCCCCATACTTCTCTTTTAGAGTCTCCCAAGCTTCCACCTGACCAGGTTCATATTCTCCCGGTTTACCCCATTGTAAAAATAAGCTTAAAGCAGAATCATGTTTATCATCTAAAAACCGAATAGCATAGGTTGTAAAATTGCCTCTCTTCGCTTCACCAGTTTCAAATTTTACTTGAATAATTCTGTCCATATTCAAGTGAAATTCAAAACTTTCGGTGTGCATATTTGCGTACTTACCCTTTGGCAATTCTGCATAAAATAGCTTTTCAATCTTACCCCGTGCTTCTAATACAGCCGCACTGCTAGTAACAATTAAACGCAAGGTTCCTAGAGTCTCACAAGCTTCTAAAAATTCTTTCAAAGTAGTACTCATAAATTATTATCCTTTGTTATTTTTCCTTTGTCCTTTATTAGTTTTTTACTAATGATCAATGACCAATGACTAATGACTATTTTATTTTTCATATTGTTCATAAGCAGCAACAATACGCTGAACTAGAGGATGGCGCACGACATCTTTTTGGGAAAATTCGCAAAAAGCAATGCCTTCAACGTGTTTTAAAATTTGTAAAGCCACTCCTAAACCCGATTGTTGGTGAAGTGGTAAATCAGTTTGTGTCATGTCGCCTGTAATCACCATCCGCGAACGGAAGCCCAAACGAGTCAAAACCATTTTCATCTGAGCGGGTGTAGTATTTTGAGCTTCATCAACAATGATAAAAGCGTTATTGAGGGTGCGTCCCCGCATGTAGGCGAGGGGTGCGACTTCAATCACACCGCGTTCCATTAAACTAGGTACTTTTTCTGGGTCGATGAATTCATAAATAGCATCGTAAAGTGGGCGAAGATAAGGATTCACTTTCTGCTGCAAGTCTCCAGGCAAAAAACCGAGTTTTTCACCAGCTTCGACGGCAGGACGAGTTAAAATTAGCTTTTCAACCTGGTTGGCAAGGAGTGCTTGCACGGCGACAACAACGGCGAGATAAGTCTTACCAGTACCAGCAGGCCCGATCCCAAAGGTGAGATCGCGCCTACGGAGTGCGTCGATATATTGACGCTGGCGGAAGGTTTTAGCACGGACTTCTTCACCTCGGCGATTTTTGGCAAGGACATCTCGCTGTAAATCTTGCAGTTCCCCTTGCCGATCGCTATCTATGGCTTGAAGGGCTGTTAAAATATCGGCACTGGAAATAGTATTGCCCTTAATCCAGAGGTTTTCAAGCGATCGCACTAATCGAGAAGCCAGATCGATTTGCCCCTCAGTACCAGAAATCAATAATTCTTGCCCGCGTAAGACTAAAGTGGCTCCTGTTTGGCGAGATAGGATTTTGAGATTTTCTTCTCCATCTCCCCCAAGAGCGATCGCACTAGCAACATTCGGCAGCTGAATTGTTAAAGCACCTGCCATAGTATTTTTTAATTCGTAAGGATCTATTTTTGACAAAGGTTAATATTTTCTCGCTAAAGGCGAAATTACGCTTTTTTATAGCGTTTCCTAATCACATCAGGTACATCATAGCCCCCTCCCCGCAAGCGATGAGGGGGTTGGGGGTGGGGTTCTTGTACCTCACTCAACTGAGAACCGCTATAGTTACATTTTAGAAAAATATTTGCAACAAATGAATCAACCGTAGGGGCGTAAATCTGTACGTCCCTACTGGTAAAGAGTTCAAAAAAATATCCAAAAATCTTTTTGCTACTTTCCATCTTTACAAAAATTCTGAGCGGAGGTAACTACAACCGCTCAGATTTGCTCTCTAGTTTTGACCTAGCGGAGGCGGGGTTTAACAATGGGTTTGGGCCCATCATTTCCACGCACTTCTCTTCTAGTCGGTGGTGGCGATCGCTCTTCTGTCTCTTCATCAAAAGACATACCTTCACGGCCCGGAGTGGTACTGCCGTAGATATCCAGGTATGCTGATTGCCCAGCTGCGGCTGCGGCTGCGGCAATTACTGTACGAATCGCCTGAATATTGCGTCCCCCTCGACCAAACACTTTCCCTTTATCTGTGCTTTCAAAGGCGATGCGAACCCAAACCCGGTTTAGGGCTTGAGAGATTTCACAATCGACACTTAAAGTCTCTGGAGATTCCAAAAATGGCTGCACCAAAAACCGAACCAGATCAACATAGTTGGGACTGGCTGTTGGCAATTTTGTTCCGAAATTATGATGCGGCTGTTGTTGCACTGACCTGTTCAAAAACATTAGCTTTTACTAGAATGCGACGTACCGTGTCGGTGGGTTGAGCGCCTTGTTGTAGTCGCTTGACGATACCGGGAACGTCTAATCGCACTTCATCGGTTCTGGGGTTATAAAATCCCAATTCTTCTAAGGGACGGCCATCACGGCGAGCGAGGTTGTTAATGGCGACAATCCGGTAACTTGCTTCCCGTTTTTTACCGAATCGCTTCAAGCGCAGTTTGATCATGGTTGAAGAATCATTCTCCTGTTTAGAGATTAGTTAGCAACTAGTCGGCGAGGAAGTAACCTAAATCTGGCTGTTGCCAAGAAATTGAGGGTTAGTTTCCTCTGCTGATAAATTCTGAGGTCGAAATGCTAATTTTAGCACTGCCTAGCATTTGCTGCTATTAGTCATTGGTCATTTGTCATTGGTAAATTACCAATGCCCAACAATTAAAGATTGCCGAAGCCTTTTTTCTTTTTCTCTTTGGGTTTTTTCTTTTTCGCGCCTGCATCGCCACCATAGCCACGCCATCCGGGGGCTGCGGGACGATTTCCAGCACCAGCGAAGGCGTTGCCCATACCGCCGCCACCGCCGAACATTCCCGGCATTCCAGGGAAGCCACCTTGACCCATTTGCTGCATGAGCGATCGCATTTTTTGGAAATCACCCACCAGTTTAGTCACATCTGACTCTCGATAACCGGAGCCAGAAGCAATCCGCCGCCGCCGACTGGGAGAACTGGCTAATAAATCGGGGTCGTGGCGTTCTTGGCGAGTCATGGAATTAATCATCGCCTCACAGCGCTTTAGCTGGGTTTCTCCCTGCTTGAGTTGATCGTCTGAGAGCTTATTCATCCCTGGAATCATCTTGATGAAGCCTCCCAGAGAACCCATATTTTTCAGCATCCGCAGCTGCTTGAGAAAGTCAGTAAAGTCAAACTTTGCTGACAGGATTTTCTCCTGCATTTTCTCAGCATCGGCTAAATCAAACTCTTCCTGGGCTTTTTCTACCAGGGTTAGTACATCGCCCATGCCCAAAATTCGGGATGCCATGCGATCGGGATAAAAGGGTTGTAGTGCCTCAACTTTCTCACCCACGCCCACAAACTTAATCGGCGCTCCCGAAATCTTTCGCACTGAAAGGGCTGCACCACCACGGCTATCACCATCCATTTTGGTGAGAATTGCCCCAGTAATGCCGATTTGGTCATGGAAGGTGCGAGTCAGATTTGCTGCCTCTTGACCGGTCATTGCGTCCACCACCAAGAGAGTTTCATGGGGTTGGACAGTTGCCTTGATGCGGGCTAATTCCGCCATCATATCTTCGTCAATTTGCAGCCGACCAGCAGTATCAATAATTACTGTGTTTACACCTTCTGCCCTAGCGCGTTCTACACCCTGTCGAGCTATTTCTACGGGATCTGCGTCGCTTCCTAGTTCAAATACTGGTACGTCAATTTGCTTACCTAACGTCAGCAACTGGTCGATCGCGGCTGGGCGATATACGTCTGTTGCTACCAACAAACAGCTACGATCTAATTTTCTCAGATGTAAGGCTAACTTAGCAGTAGCTGTGGTTTTACCAGTACCTTGTAATCCAGCCATGAGAATAATAGTAGGCTTTTCCTGGGCTTCTGCAAGGGGAACATTTTCTTCTCCCATCACCTCCACCAGTTCATCGTGAACAATTTTGATGAACTGTTGGTCAGGTCGCACGCCAGTAACCACCTCGGCTCCCTGGGCTTTGGCTTCAACTTCGCTAATAAAATCTTTGACTACCTGGAGGTTAACATCTGCCTCCAACAAGGCGCGGCGTACTTCCCGTAAAGCGTCTTGAATGTTGGATTGAGAAATTTTGTCCTGTCCCCGCAGTTTTTTCCAGGCGGATTCTAAACGATCGGATAGAGCATCAAACATAATGTAATTACAGGTAGTTCGCCAACGGGGAATCTTGAACCGCCGATGAGTGCGATTCTGAATTTCCGCTAAATTTTAAACGTGCTATTTACCAGCTTAGTAGTTTTCACCGCGACTGTAGCAACCAGATACCTAGCTTTATAGAAGATTGAGCTTAAAGTACAATGAGGCCAAGAACGGCTATTGTACAGCGAGAACCTGCATTACATATCGCTATGACTAGCAACACACTGCTTCAACCCACAGAAATCATCCACCTATCGGGTATTAGTTGGCAAACTTATGAAAACTTGCTAACTGAACTTAGTGCTAGTCGCCGCCTCCGGCTTACTTACAATCGAGGTACTTTAGAAATCATGGTTCCTTCACCGGAACATGAGAGTTATAAAAAAGTCTTGGGTCGATTTGTCGAAACTCTAGCGGAAGAATTAGAAGTCAATATCCAACCGGTTTTACTACTTTCAAGCGCCCAGAACTGAGTGGAGCAGAACCAGATGAATGTTTTTACATTAGAAATATCCAGTTAATCAAGGGCAAAAAAAGAATTAATTTGCAACAAGACCCGCCACCAGACTTGGTAGTGGAAATTGATATTAGTAGCAGTTCTAAAAATCGCTTTGAAGTCTATGCTGATATGGGTGTGCCAGAGATTTGGCGTTATGATGGCACTATTTTTAGTATAAATATTTTACAAGATGACAAATATATAGCTGTTGACCAAAGTTTAGCATTTCCTCATCTGCCTCTGATAGAAATTTCTGAGTTTTTACAACAGGTTGAAGAGAAAAATTATTTAGAGTTGGTGAGCGAATTTCGTAACTGGGTTAGAAGCCACATTTAATATTAAAATTTCGAGTTAATTTAGACAGATGTCACAGCGAATAAGATGATGTTGGGTTAAATGGCGATCG
The DNA here is from genome assembly GCF_036919895.1 of Nostoc sp. Lineage (GTDB taxonomy): Bacteria > Cyanobacteriota > Cyanobacteriia > Cyanobacteriales > Nostocaceae > Nostoc. The sequence goes on along the minus strand of NZ_JBALBW010000073.1, from coordinate 16,725 downwards.
CATTCTTGAGTTAATCCACAGGGAAGCAGCAAAACTTGCAGCAGTGGCAGCTTTGACAGAATACGAACAGTTTGGCTGTCCTGGAGTCCCGACTTGGGTAGTGGAAGGCGAGAGATTTTGGGGAAAGGATCGCGTTGATTGGGTTGTTGAAAAGGTAAAGCAATTATCCTAACTCTTTCTCAACGAGTCGCCGGTTTTGAACGCTGTTGTTGGTAAAAACGGACAACTTTTTGCACATAGTCACCAGTGAAACCTTTGTCACAACCTGTATAGCTACCAGTCATCCACCAACAAGCTGCGCCGCGCACAGATGCAATTTCATTATTGTTAGTGGCGCGAAATTGATTTGTTAACTCTCGCCGGGTAATGCAAGAGACAACTTGACGAGCGATCGCAGGGCTGTTTTCAAATTGTGTTGGTGTTAATTCTCGTTTCAAACAATTTCTTGTCCAGCCTTTGAGGGTTTCTGGCTTAACTTGCCATTGGCTGTAATATCCATCATTGGGATTGTTTGTTTGCGGTGCAGCTTGTCGCAATGCTTCTACCATTGCCGCAACTTGGGGATCAGAAACCCGCACAGGCTGCTGTGCTTGAGCTAATAAGGGGAATAGTCCGAAGGTGACAATAACTCCGTTGAGTAGTAATCCTATGGGGGTTTTTATCATGAGTTTACAATTGTTTTAGATATGATGAGGTATCATATTATATTTTTACAGTAGCAATTAACAAGTATGAGAGTAGTTTTATTTTTACTATGCGAATAGCTAAACGTGATGATTGGAAAACAGAACCGATGCCTTCTGCATCCACAAATATCATAGTAGAAAAACTTTACTCACAGGAAGAATTTGACCGAATTACTGCTGGAGTAATTCCAGAGCAGATGGAAGATAAGTGGTTCATTTTCTATGAGGCTCCTTGGTTATATTTGCATCGCAGTTGGACTGGTCTTTGCATTTTCAAGGTGCGTTTTGAGGTAGTTGGAGATAGCGTAAAAATTGCTGAAGTGTATGTAAATCGAGATCCAGCACAACAGCTTAACACCAACGATGAGCGCGATGCCTCTATGTTACGAATTTTGCTGGATTCACGAGCTAAACGTGATGTGCGAAATCCAGTGCTGCGCTACATTAAAGGTCAATCAGAAGAATCATAGTAGGACGTAGGACGCAGCATCACAAGGAATGTCTGAGTCCATACTCTCAGCCATTGACTAAATTTTCTATGGTATCGGCATCATTTGGTAATGCGGCTGTTAAAACTTCGCTACCTTCTGGGGTAACTAAAACATCATCTTCGATGCGGATTCCGCGCACATCAGCAAAGTCAGGTAAACGCTGCCAATTCACTACATTTTGATATTTGGAGCGAATATTTGCATCATTTAAAATTGCTGGTACTTGATAAAAACCAGGTTCAATTGTGACTAACATTCCTGGACGCAGGGGACGATTTAAACGCAGGTAGCCTAAGCCAAAGCGATCGCTCCTTTGCCGCCCCTCTTCATATCCAGCTATATCCCCCAAGTCTTCCATATCATGGACATCTAAACCCAGTAAATGACCGATACCATGAGGGAAAAACAGCGCGTGGGCATCCATCTCTACTAAATCTTGAGGATTTCCTTGTAAAATACCTAACTCTACTAAACCTTCAGCTATAACCGTGGCAGCTAGTAGATGAATATCTTCATACTCTACGCCAGGCTGTATTTTGGCAATGCAAGCATCATGAGCCGCCAGCACTACATTATAAATATCTCTCTGGGTAGATGAGAACTTACCCGAAACTGGCCACGTGCGAGTTACATCACCTGCCCAACCCATCTCAGTTTCAGCGCCAACATCGGCAAGCAATAAGTCACCTGGTTGTAGAGGGTGGTGATAGTGTTCGTTATGCAAAACTTCGCCGTGAACGGTGACAATACTCGTGTAGGAAGTTGTCATGTTATGGGCAATAATTACCCCTTCCATCGCGGCGCGAACTTCTGCTTCTCGCTTGGCTTGAGGTGTTTCTGCCATACCAGCTTTGTGTGCTTCAACGGTGACAGCAGCAGCTTTTCGCAACTCGGTTAATGCCGCTGCATCGTGGGTGAGGCGGATAGAAGCGATCGCTTTGGCTAAGTCTAAATCAATTCCTTGGGGAGGACTTTGGGGTAAAACCCATCTATTTAATAGTTGCGATTGTTGCGTCCATGTTGCTGCATCTTGTACGGCAACTGTGACGGCATCTTCTAGCCAAGACTCTAATTCTGCCATTGGTCGAGCCACATCTGCCCCAATCTTCTGCGCTATTTCCTCGCGCGTTGACGTTTCTCCATGCCAAAGGGCGCTGCTGGGTGACGGATCGTCCATGAATAGTTCTAGCTTGCCGGCTTCTAAACGAATTGCCGCATTTGATAATGGCAGTCCGGCAAAATAGAGGAAATGACTGTTAGCGCGAAATGGAAAGGTATTTGCCAGAAAGTTGCGGGGACTGTTGCTACCTGACCACAAAATTACGGGGAAATCAATGAGATTGGCTAGTTGTTGCCGTCGTAGGCGTAAAGTATCCACGAGGGAAGTAGAAGTTTGTTGGATAAACATAAATAGAAACTCAAGGGTATAGTTTTGTTTTTATTTAGTCGTTATCGTCTTTATCGTCATCTTTTTTATCATTTTTGCGATCGCCATCTTTGTCTTTCTGCTTTACCTGGTTAGGCTGTTGCGTAGGTTGTAGCACTGGTTTTGGTTGCTCAGTTGGAGTAGATGGTTGCGGTGTCTCAACAACACAACTAACTAATCCTCCAGAAATTAGCGCTAAGTTGATAGTAGCAAAGATGATTCTGAAGATTTTTATCCTCATGTTTCCGTTATTGACCTTAGTTTTTGGAGATTGTATTCCTAGTTTATAAGGTACTGTATATAGCGGTTCTCATTTGGTGTAACACACGCTTTAGCTTACAAAAGCAACTTGGTGAGGTACAGATCATCGTAGAGGCACAACATGTTGTGCCTCTACCCGTGTACTTCATTTACCTGCAATACGCTGTAACTATATTGCTGTCTAATTTTCAAAGTGACTCTAATGGAACAAATTATTACTCAGGTTGATGCTTTTACCAATAGACCTTTCGCAGGTAATCCTGCTGCTGTCTGTGTTTTGCCTACTCGCCAAAATGAACGCTGGATGCTGAATGTGGCGCAGGAAATGAATTTATCTGAGACAGCTTTTCTAGTTAGACAGGATGATGGCTTTAATCTGCGTTGGTTTACGCCCACGGTGGAAGTACCGCTTTGTGGTCATGCAACTTTAGCTAGCGCTCATGTACTTTGGTCAGAGGAGCATTTATCACCTGATGAAGTTGCGCGTTTTTATACTAAAAGTGGAGTACTCATTGCCAAATTACAAGGTGAGTGGATTGAGTTAGATTTTCCTGTGAATCACTCAAAAGAAACAGTCGCTCCGCGAGAACTTAAGGCTGCTTTGGGTGTGTCATATAAATCTGTCTTTTTGAATTCTTTAGGCTATTTAGTAGAATTAGAATCTGAAGAGTTAGTACGGGAAATAAAGCCTAATTTTCAACTACTTTCATCCTTGCCACTTGGTAAGATTATAGTTACTAGCTTGACTAATCTTGGTTCAGATTATGATTTTGTGTCTCGGTTTTTTGCACCAGGGGTAGGTATTAATGAAGATCCGGTAACTGGTTCAGCCCATTGTTGTCTCGCTCCCTTTTGGCGCGATCGCTTGCACAAAGATGAGTTATTGGCTTATCAAGCATCCCGGCGCGGTGGAGTCGTAAAAGTCCGCTATGACGGAGGTGATCGCGTCTTTCTCGCTGGACAAGCGGTAACTGTGATGCGAGGTGAGTTAATTACCGCATAAACCTAGATTATAAATCAATCGCATCCGGTAAAAACTCAGCATCGAGAACTTGGGCAATGACATGTCGATGCAATGACATTGTTAGTCGATGCAATAGCATTGTTAATCGAGACAATCGCATTGTCAGTCGATGCAATGGCATTGTTAATCGAAACAATCGTATTGCAGTACATTGCATTTAGATGTGAAGCATTCCCACAGGAGAGCAGGAAGAAAACATCAAAATTCAAAGGTTCAGATACCCGACTTCGCTAAAAAGTAGAGTATCTTGTTGTTCACGAATGATTTAGGATTGCTGTATATGTGAGTGAACAAATCTATATTTAGTTTTAAAATGTCTACTAAAAATACAAATAATCGAAATCTGCTTGCATCTGGTGACTGGCCAATCGAGCAATTACCTGGACTGAGTTATGACGAACAATCACAACTGCAAAGTTGTGGGATCAATACCACAGTAGCGCTAGTCAAACAAGGAAAGACTCTAGAGGCACGACTGGCGTTAGCAAATAAATTACAGATTCATCTTCAGTATGTAAATAAATGGATGGCTTTAGCTGACTTGGCGCGTATTCCTAGCGTAGGCATACAATATTGTGGTTTATTGCTCCATGCAGGTATTGGTTCTGTAACCCAGTTGGCACAGACTCCCACTCACAGACTGCACCAACAAATTATGCGCTTGCAAGTAGCAACAATGCAGAGACGAGATTTGTGTCCAGCGATTGAGCTAGTACAACAATGGAGTCAGCAAGCGCAAGCAATTAAGTGATTGGGGATTGGGGATTGGGAAGAATGAAGGAAGAATATTGTCTAGTCCTTAGTCCCCAGTCCCCAGTCCCTAATCCTTAGCTAAAACACCATTGAGGAATATATCAGCGAGTCCTTCAGCCATTTCCTGCATTTGTTGGGGGGAAGCGTCAGGTTCGATGATGGTGTTGTTAGAAAAACCTGCGATCGCAAACATTCCTAAGAAAACTTTGGCAACTAGCTTTGCGTCCGTTTGGCGATAGATGCCTTTATCCATCGCTGTTTGAAAGAATGCTTCGCCGACATCAGTCATTTTGGTAATCACTTCTAATTGAATGCGATCGCGCAAATCGGGGTGAAACTGCACCTCCATAAAACAAACGCGCATTAAATCAGCATTTTTTTGAAAGTTCCACATCCGGCGACGCATCACTTGAGCTACAGCTTTATAGCTGCCCATTTCACTTAATTCTGTTAGCAAATCAGTTAAAATTTCTACCCAGCCACTTGTGGCTACTTCTACTAAAATTGCTTTTTTATTAGGAAAATGACGAAATAGAGTGCCTTCAGCCACACCTGCCGCCTGTGCTAAATCACGGGTGGTAGTGCCGTCAAATCCCTGAGAGGCAAACAACCGTTGTGCTGCCTCTAAAATCCGGGTGCGCGTCTGAGTCTCTGAGGGTGGAGAAGAATTAAAAACTCGCATAAAAGTTATGGTTAAATTTGCGGAACACGATTTGTAGCATTATTGTCTAACGTCAAGTAAAAAAGCTCAACAAGCTTAATACAACATTAAGGTCTTTTTGCTAAGTATCCTGTTTCTCAGGTAGTGTAACTTTATCCTAATTTTTGCTTATGAACCAGATCGGGAGGTCAATTTTGGATTTATTACGGCGGTTGTTTGTCACTTTGTTGGCTTTACTTGTCTTCTGGTGGGGATTACTACCAGAAATTGCTCTAGCTCAAACTCAAACAGCACCTCCTCAAGAAACCAAAACTCAAACTCCACCAGTTCAAAGTTCGATCCAACCTTATCTGGATCGAGTCATTAAACAGTTAACGGAGTTTCGCCTTGACAATGGTCTAAAATTCCTTGTCTTAGAACGACATCAAGCGCCTGTGGTTTCTTTTCTTACTTATGCAAATGTGGGTGGTGTAGATGAGCAAGATGGTAAAACCGGTGTAGCTCACTTTCTGGAACATTTGGCGTTTAAAGGTACAACGCGCATTGGTACAGAAGACTACAAAGCAGAAAAACCGCTACTAGAGAAATTGCAGCAGTTAGATACTCAAATTAAAGCAGCGAAAGCCGATGGCAAAAAAGATGAAGTTGCACGGTTAGAAACTGAGTTTAAGCAAGTAGAATCACAAGCAGGTAAGCTTGTCAAACAAAACGAATTTGGCCAAATTGTCGAACAAGCGGGAGGCGTAGGTTTAAATGCCAATACTTCAACCGAAGCTACCCGTTATTTTTACAGTTTTCCTGCCAATAAGCTGGAACTTTGGATGTCGCTGGAGTCGGAACGGTTTCTCGATCCGGTAATTCGTCGTGAGTTTTATAAAGAGAAAGATGTCATTTTAGAAGAACGACGGCTGCGGGTGGAGAATTCACCGATTGGACAAATGGTGGAAAAGTTTATTGATACTGCTTATAAAGTCCATCCCTACAAGCGTCCGGTAATTGGTTATGACCAAGATATCCGCAATCTGACACCAGATGATGTCCAAAATTTCTTTGATACTCACTATGTACCAAGTAATTTAGCGATCGCAATTGTCGGAGATGTAAACCCGACTGAGGTGAAAAAACTAGCGCAAACTTATTTTGGCCGCTATAAAGCAAAAACCAAAGCTGTTGAACAAATCCCGGTGGAACCGCCACAAAAACAAACACGGGAAGTTACTTTACAGCTAGCTTCTCAACCTTGGTATTTAGAAGGTTATCATCGTCCGGCAATTACTCATCCAGATAATGCAGTCTATGAAATTATTGGCAGTTTATTAAGTGATGGGCGCACGTCGCGGCTATATAAGTCTTTGGTAGAAAAACAGCGTTTGGCGCTAAATGCTCAAGGTTACAGTGGATTTCCTGGAGATAAGTACCCAAACTTAATATTTTTCTATGCTCTCACGGCTCCTGGTCATACAGTTGATGAAGTGGCGGTGGCTTTGCGCCAAGAGATTGACAAATTAAAAACTGAGCCTGTAGCGGCGGTTGATTTGGAACGGGTGAAAACTCAAGCACGGGCGGGTTTGTTACGTACTCTCGATTCCAATATGGGGATGGCTCAACAATTGCTGGAATATGAGGTGAAAACTGGCTCTTGGCGCAATTTGTTTAAGCAGTTGGATGATATTTCGGCGGTGACGACGGCTGATATTGCGCGAGTGGCGAAGGAGACTTTTACGCCGGGGAATCGCACGATTGGGAAGTTGTTGTCGAAGGAAGGATAAGAGAAACGAACCGCAGAGACGCTGAGGGCGCAGAGGTAGAGAAATATGAAGAGGCACAAGATGAAGGGTAAAAGGCGGATGGTGTTGAAAATCAAGAATGGGAAGGGGTTAATTTATGCTTTGGTTGCTGTTTTTGCGTGTTTACTTTTAAGTTGTAATTTTTCGTTGGCGGCGACGACTGAGGCAAAGCACTATACTGAGTTGCAGCTACCAGCGCTACCTGAGATTAAGATACCGAAATATGAGCGGTTTGTTCTCCAAAATGGCTTGGTTGTCTATTTGATGGAGGATCATGAATTGCCGTTGGTGAATGGTACGGCGTTTGTGCGAACAGGAAATCGCTTGGAACCAATGGAGAAAGTTGGTTTAGCTAGTTTTACGGGCGCGGTAATGCGAACTGGGGGAACTAAGCAGCATTCGGCTGATGAGCTCAATGAGATGTTGGAACAACGAGCGGCATCTGTGGAAGCTAGTATTGGTGAAGGTTCTGGTAGTGCTAGCTTTGATGCGTTGAGTGAAGATTTAGAAACGGTGTTTGGGCTGTTTGCCGAGGTGCTGCGATCGCCAGTCTTTGCTCAAGAAAAGCTAGACTTAGCGAAAACTCAAGCCAAAGGTGGCATTGCCCGTCGTAATGATAATCCAGATGGGATTGCTAGTCGAGAATTTAAGAAATTGATCTATGGGAAAGATAGTCCATACTCTCGCACGATAGAATATGCAACAGTAGATCGGGTTGAGCGTGAGGATTTGATCAATTTTTATCAGCAATATTTCCACCCCAATAATATAATTTTGGGGATTGTGGGAGATTTTGACTCTCAGAAAATGCGATCGCTGATTCAAGCTAAGTTTGGCGATTGGAACCGCAATCCAGGTATTGCAAAACCAAAATTACCATCGGTTTCGCAAGCTAATACAGGTGGAGTCTTTTTTGTCAATCAACCACAACTAACCCAAAGTAGCGTGCTTCTCGGCCATTTAGGCGGACGGTTTGACAGTCCCGATTATGCCGCGCTGGATGTATTAAATGGGGTATTAAATGGATTTGGTGGACGCTTATTTAATGAAGTGCGATCGCGCCAAGGTATAGCATACTCTGTTTATGGCCAGTGGAGTCCCCGCTACGATTATCCTGGCATGTTTATCGCTGGCGGACAAACACGATCGAATGCTACTGTGCAGTTTGTCAAAGCCTTACAAGCTGAAATTAAGCGTACCCAAACTCAAAGAGTGACAGCAAAAGAACTGGCTTTTGCTAAAGAATCTACACTCAACTCCTTTGTATTCAACTTTCAAGATCCCAGCCAAACCTTATCAAGGTTGATGCGATACGAATATTACGGCTATCCGGCTGATTTTCTCTTTCGCTATCAAAAAGCCGTCGCCGCCACCACAGCTGCTGATGTGCAACGGGTAGCACGAAAATACCTCAAGCCAGAAAAGATTGTGACTCTAGTGGTGGGGAATCAAGCCGCCATTCAACCACCATTGACGCAGCTAGCAGCAAAGGTGACACCAATAGATGTAACGATTCCTGGTTCGCCACCACAGGCGAAGAATTAATCATAAATTGCGTCTCTAGTCAAATCAGATATAGCGTTTCCTAATCATACAAGCTACGTCATAGCCCCCTCCTCGCTTGCGGGGAGGGGGTTGGGGGTGGGGTTTTGTACCTCACTCAGCTGAGAACCGCTATAATTTGCTTCTTTATCAGGAAATGACTGAGGACAAATTGTAGTAACCAGTAGAAACTAAATCAGGAACCAAAACCTCTGGGGATTCCAGAGGTTTTTTCTTTAAACTATAGTGATGTCGCAGTGAATTAATCAACTAGAGTAAGCTAAATTTAGGTATAAGCTACTGGGAGTGAAGATGATGTTGTTGGAATTAAAGCGCATCCATGTTCCACCAGGACAAAGAGTGCTATTGCGAGATGTAACCTGGCAGGAATTGGAAACAATTCTAGAGGATTTAGGAGAACACCGTGCAGCACGAATTGCTTATGACAAGGGAATATTGGAGATTATGTCTCCACTGCCAGAACATGAATATGATAAAGAAATTATTGGTGATTTAGTCAAAGCGCTTCTAGAAGAGTTAAATACTGAGTTCATAAGCCTTGGTTCTAGCACTTTCAAAAATCAAGCAATGGCTCAAGGTATAGAACCTGACCAGTGTTTCTATATAAAAAATGAATCTAAGATTCGTGGTAAGAGGCGACTAGATTTAACAGTAGATCCCCCTCCAGATTTAGCTTTAGAAGTTGATATTACTTCTCGCACTCATCCTAATATTTATGAAGCTTTAAAAGTACCTGAGCTTTGGCGTTTTAATAAAGGAAAGCTCCAAATTAATGTTTTGCAAGATGGGCATTATGTAGAGTCTCAGCAAAGCCTAAATTTTCCTCAATTTAAGCTAGTTGAGGCGATTCCCCAATATCTCAAGCAAAGTATAACAGCAGGCAGAAATTCAACGCTCAAAGCTTTTCGTATTTGGATACAAACGCAGATAAAATAATTCGTAATTCGTAATTAATTTCGGGTAGTTAGCCGCCTAATTTGAGTCGTATTTTGGTAGGGAACCAGGATGAACAGCGGCCAAAGCCGCTTATCCTGTCTCCCGTACATAGTCTCAGGTTATCAAATCCAGACTACTTAGTAATGATTCAGGTTAATGCCAGCTTCTTTTGCCATTGCGTCTAACCCTTTAAATTGTAGGGTTTTAATTGCTTTAGTAGAAAGCTTTAATTTTACCCAGCGATTTCCGCCTGCCCACCAAACACGCTTGGTTTGCAGATTGGCGTGCTGAAGGCGTTTTGTGCGGCGGTGGGAGTGGGAAACAGCAAAGGCGTTATTTGCCTTCTTACCAGTTAGTTCACAGCGACGAGACATAGCAACTATCTCCAGATTGTTATTTTAATACAGCCTTTCCATTCTATGTCTTAGACAACAGAAGTGGAAAAGGGAGTGGGGAGAAGAGGCAGGGGGAAGGGCGCAGGGCGCAGGGGGAGAAAGAATAAATAACTAATACCCAATGCCCAATGCCCAATACCCAATGCCCATTATTTACTAGCTTGTTCCGTCAGCTTGGTGAGTACCTCATTCGATCGCTCGACGAAAGATTTCATTCCCTCAGCGTCAAATCCTTTCTGAGACATCAGCGCTAAATCGTAGACGTGTTGGCAAATCAAGTTCACTAACTGATCGGTAGACGATTGTCCGTCACCTTGGATAATACTACCTTGGTTCAGATTTGCCAGATTTTGAATTAGCGGGTGAGCAGTATTCACCAGCAAAATGTGATCTTCGGGAAACTCTGCTGTCCCCTGCTGCATCATGGCGTTCATTTCTCGCATCCGGCGAAGAATCTCTGGTAAAAGCACGATCGCAGGTGGTGTACCTTGAGGATCGTCTGATTTCAATGCTTCGGTACGGATGTTGAGTTTGGGTTTGTTGAGTGATTTCTCAAATAACTCTTTAATCGTCTCACTGCGGGTTTTGTTTGTGTTAGGATCGACAATTTCCTTATCTTTATCTTGTTCCAGCAGAGTATTATCTAAATCTGAGTCTACCCGCGTAAACTTGACATCCTGATATTCTCGCTCTAGGAAGTTGATAAAGTGGGTGTCGATGAAGGAGTCCATAAACAGGACTTCCAAGCCTTGATTTTTGTGCAGTTCTATGTATGTAGATTGGGTTGTTTCATCAGTGCTGTAGAAAACCCGATTTTCGTTGCGTTCTTTGTTGCGTTCTAGATACTCTTTCAGTGTGGTGTAAGGAGCGCTGGGTGTTGAGTTCTCAGCACTGGGTGAAGGAGTGACATCTTGCCAAGCATCCCCGTCTGAAGACTGCACTTCAACCACTGGAGTTTCAGCCGCAGCAACTTTTTCTGTCAGCTTGGCGGTGGTGCGGAAAACGATAATATCTTCGATTTGTTTTTTGAATTTATCGTCGTTGAGAACGCCGAATTTTACAAAGGTTCCGAGATCCTTCCAAGCACTGATATATTGTTCGCGGTTGTCGCGGAAAAGTTCTTTGAGGCGATCGCCTACTTTTTTGGCAATGTAGTCACCAATTCGCTTCACGGTGCGATCGCCTTGCAAGGCACTCCGCGATACATTTAGCGGAATATCGCTACTATCAATCACACCCCGCATCGGCATCAGAAATTGCGGGATAATTTCTTCGCAGTTGTCACTGACAAAAACTTGATTGCAGAATAGCTTGATCTGCCCTTTGGTAACATCTACATCCGGCCTCATTTTGGGGAAATACATAATCCCGTTAATGATAAAAGGATAGTCTGTATTTAAATGCACCCACAACAAAGGTTCTTCCTGAAAAGGATACAGGTAGCGGTAAAACTCTAAATAATCTTCTTGACTGAGATTACTCGGAGACTCTCGCCACGGTGCTTTTTGCTTATTTAATACCTCACCTTGTAGTTTAATTGGTACTGGCAAAAAGTCGCAGTATGTCTTGACAAGATTCTTAATTCGTGCATCCTCTAAAAATTCTTCCTCTTCTCCTTGCAGACTCAGAGTAATAGTAGTACCGCGAGTTGTCCGGGGCGAATCTTCTAAAGTGAAAGCTGGGGAACCATCGCAACTCCAGTGAACCGCCTGCGCTCCTTCTTGATAGGAAAGGGTATCAATTTCTACCTTTTGCGCCACCATGAAGGAAGAGTAGAAACCAAGACCGAAGTGGCCAATTATGGGTTGATCTGATTTGCCTTCATATTTATGAATAAATTCTTCAGCACTAGAGAAGGCAACCTGATTGATATATTTCTTAACTTCATCTGCGGTCATCCCGATACCGTTATCGGAGATGGATAGGGTTTTATTATCTTTGTCAATGGCAAGTTCAATTTCCGGTTCGCCGATTTCTCCAGCGTAATCTCCGGCGCGGGATACCATTTTCAGCTTTTGGATGGCATCTACAGCGTTGGATACCAGTTCCCGCAAGAAGATTTGGTGATCTGAGTAGAGCGACTTCTTAATGATCGGGAAAATATTATCAGTATGAATACTGATAGTGCCTTGTTCTAGCATAATTGGTAATTTTCGATGTTATTCGATGTTAGTATCTGAAATGATGATAGCGGCTAATACAGCCTATCCCTCCGCTTTCCAGGATAAACCCGGAGAACACAGAAGGACATGATACCAATTAGGATTTTAGAAGCATAGCTTAGGCGAGCGCACCTTTTTTGAGCATTGTTTGCCCCCATTTTTTGATTCGGATTTCCCTACTCCCAATTTTGCAGGTTAATTAGCCAAGTTGAGACTGCCGTCTAAGTATTGTAGGGTGTGTTAGAACGAAGTTCGTAACGCACCATTGTCAAGGATTTGGCGCGTTACGCTGTCGCTAACGCACCCTACGTATCTGTTCAAAAATCAAATATTATTCGTATAGTTAAGACTACTATCTAAGTATTATTAGTTTTTTCCAACACCAAAAAATAGTGATACGGGTAAGTAGGATCGATAAATTCTTGCTTCACAGTTAACCCAGCATTCGCAACAGAGTTTAAAATCCGCTCTTTGGGATATCCTTTCAAACCCATTTCCCAGTAATGCTCGTCACATACTGGCGTTGTACTCCAAAATTTTGGCACATTGAATAATAAATGTCTTGGTCTACCTGAGAAAGAGGTTTTGATCTGAAATGATAAGTATTGAGTGCAATAAGGAATCGAAATCACCAAAAATTTCTTTGTTGCTTGTGCGAGTTTTTTCAGTGCTTCTTCTGACTGGACGTAAGGAAGGTGTTCCAGCACCTGAAACAGGACAATCGCATCAAATTTATCTTTCGGTAATGTAAAATCTGTGGTCAAATCCAAAATTATTTCTGGCTTCAGGTTGGGATCGACATCAGCAGTAGTGACGTTGTATCCATTGTTCTTCAAGATGTCTGTTAACAGAGAATTAAAAATCCCAATTTCCAGAACGTTTTTTACCTGAGTACCCAGCGAAAAAATTAGACGCAACTGGTGGTGATAACTGATGAGCCGATTTTTTGATAAATATTCCGAATTTCTAATATCTAAGGAGGTGATGAGTTGCATAAACAATGCCTACCTAATCTGATGGACTGACAAATATAGTGGGTATACAACTACAGGATTCCCCGAAAAACAGTGAAAATAACAGCACCTTATTTTCTATAATCTCCATTATTATGAGCAACATTGCAATATTTTTTACCTATGGTTAATAGTTCTGACTTACTCGCAAAACTCTACAATGCCTTTAACCCCTTTGAACCCTTACCCGCAGGTGATCCAAAATATGTAGATTGTCAAGATGTGCGCGGTGATGCGGATATTGAGCAAGAATTGGGAAATCGGATGCGATTAGCAGATACAAATACTTGCCAATTGTATTCTGGTCATCGGGGTGCGGGGAAGTCTACAGAATTACTCAGGTTAAAGAAATATTTAGAAAATCGGGAATTTTATGTTGTGTATTTTGCGGCTGATGAAGAAGATATCGATTCTGAAGATGCCCAATATACAGATATTCTCCTCGCCTGTACCCGCCGTTTGCTCAAAGATTTAAAAGGAATTGCTAGTCCTCGTCCGATACTCGACTGGTTGAAAGATCGTTGGGTAGATTTAAAAGATTTGGCGCTGACTCCCATAGAGTTTGAGAAGATGGCTGTAGAAGTGCAGCTTGCTCAATTCGCCAAGTTGACTGCAAATTTAAGGGCTGTTCCTGAATTACGCCAGAAGATTCGCCAAAAAATTGATCCTCACACTGTCACCTTAATTCAGGTATTAAATGAGTTTTTAGTGGATGCAAAACAGCACTTACCTAATGGCTACAAGAAACTGGCGGTAATTGTCGATAACTTAGACCGGATGGTGTTAGTTAAAGACGGAGAACGCACCAACTATGAAGAAGTTTTTTTAGACCGTAGCGAACAACTCCAAGCTTTAGATTGCCATTTGATTTACACTGTCCCGATTTCAATGGTCTATTCTACCAGGGCAACAGACCTCAGAGATATCTACGGCGACCCCCAAATTTTGCCGATGATTATGGTAAACACTTTCAAGGGGGAAGTTTATCAGCCAGGACTCAAGAAAGTTAAGGAAGTAATTAAGAAGCGAGTCCGGCAAATTGCACCCGAATTATCACTAGAAACAGAAATTTTCGACAGTCCCCAAACTTTAGACAGACTTTGTTTAATGAGTGGAGGTCATGTGAGGAATTTGCTATTGTTAACTCAAGATGCCATTGGACGTTCTGAAGATTTACCTGTTTCAGAAAAGGCGGTGCGACGAGCAATTACTCAAGCCAGAGATACTTATCGCCGCGCTGTGGAAAATCATCAATGGTGTCTGTTAGCGGAAGTGTCTTGTTCTAAGCGCATTATTAATGATGACTTATATCGGAGTTTAATGTATAATCGCTGTCTTTTAGAATACCGCTATTTGGATGATGATGGAGAAATGCAGCGTTGGTATGATATTCATCCATTAATTCAAGGAATTCCAGAATTTAAAGAAGCCGTAGCGAAACTTTCATGAACCCAAATTTAAGTGATTGGGATGATGATTTACAGCCTGAACCAGAAGAAGCTTATCAAGATTTGCTTCGCGCACTGAGGCGCAAATCAGGATTTGGTTTGTTTTTTGTCCAATGTACACCTGTAGAAGCAGACAATTTTATTGTCAAACTTCCCCAGGAGATTCCGCAGAAGAAGGTTGAAGTTTTACGCTTTGTCGAGTCGATTGATAATTTATATCAGCCCGTGGCAGAGTTTGTTAAAGACAAGCAAGTTGATATTTTATTGATTAAAGGTCTGGAATATTCTTTATATAAGTATGAAAAAAGAAGTTTTGGGGAAATTACAGAAGGACAATTTAGTAATTTAAGCAGTGTCCCGCATATTTTAAATCACTTAAACCAACAGCGAGAACGCTTTAGAGATGATTTTCCAATTACCTTTGTTTTTCTTTTGCGCTCTTTTTCGATAAACTATTTTATTCATCGTGCCCCAGATTTTTTTGATTGGCGTTCTGGAGTATTTGAATTACCAACAACGCCAGAAGTAGTAGAACAAGAATCAAATCGTCTACTACGTCTACTAGATTCATCTAGTTGTCATAAATATTTAAAACTCAGTCATGAGAAAAAAATAGAGAGAGTGCTTGAAATTCAAGACCTTATATCAGAAAAACATCAAACGAAAATTTCTAGAGCGTTATTACTATTTGAACTAGGAAATTTATTATTTACTGCTAATGAATATGAAGCATCGCTCACCAGCTATAATAAACTCATTGAGTTAAAAATTGATAACCACCCGACTTGGTACAAAAAAGGTGAGGCACTACGAAAATTAGGATGCTATGAAGAAGCAATTACTAATTATGACAAAGTTATTGCATTCCATCCTAATGACTACTGGGCTTGGTATCATCGTGGGCTATCTTTTAGTAAACTAGGTCGTTATTACGAGGCAATCACCTCTTACGATCAAGCATTAAAAATTAATAATATAGATATTGAAATTTGGGGTAATCGTGGTATAGCATTTTATTATTTAGGTATCTACGAACAAGCAATTGCCAGCTATGATAAAGCTATTGAAATTCAACCTGAATGTTGCGCTGGAATTTACTACTATAAGGCTTGCTGTTTTGCAAAACAAGACATTATTGAGTTGACAATTGAAAATCTGCAACGTGCAATTGCTATTAATCATGACAAATATCAAAATAGGGCAAAAACTAACTCTGATTTTGATAATTTTCGTGAAGATGAGCGGTTTCAAGCTTTAATTCAATAAAAAACTGAACCTATATGTAAGAAAGGAAATCAAATGTCAGAAACAATCAATATTGAACAAGCAGTATTAGATAAACTGCGAATTCTCTCGAATGACAAGCAACAAGAAGTTTTAGATTTTGCTGAGTTTCTTGTTCAAAAAACAGGGAATCGTAACCAGTTAGACAGTAAAGATTCAGATTCTACTATCTCATCAAATCTCCAACAGCAACAACGGCTATCTATCCGAGAAATTGCCCAACTACCTTTAGCAGAACGCCACAAAATACTAGAACCTTTTATTGCCGCCACAGCCGAAGATTTTTTGAATGACCCAGAATTAACAGAGTTTGCCGTTCTGGATGGTGAAGACTGGGAAACTGAGAATGACTAATCCCAAAAAAGGTGAGATTTGGCTAGTGCAACTCGATCCAAGCAGAGGACAAGAAATTCAGAAGACTCGCCCTGCTGTTGTGATTAGTTCTAATATGTTGAGTTCCATACCAATGCGGATTATTATCCCTGTGGCAACATGGCAATCTAAATTTCAAAATCGCCCTTTCATGATTCCTATCCAGCAAACTAGTGAAAATGGCTTAGACTCAAACTCAGCAGGTAATGTCTTACAAGTTCGTAGTGTAACAACTGAGCGATTTGTCCGATGTTTAGGAAAAGTTTCAACAGCCGTTATGCAAGAATTGCTCGATGGTTTAATTATCTGTATTGATTATGCTGCTGAAACCAACGACTGAAAAAGAGTATCTTTGAGAAAAACACAATTAGGACTTACGCATTGACAGAAAAGCGAAAATAACAGGTATAGTTTTCAACGCTTCTGGCTAGGTTTTTCAATCATATTTTGGCGATCGCTAGCA
>NZ_JBALBW010000072.1:0-19837 GCF_036919895.1 Nostoc sp. | reverse complement strand
ATGAGGAAGAGTTCAACCCAGATGTAGAAATGCTGCCATTAGCATCAAGAATTATTGCCCCCCCATTTCCGGCATTGTCAGAATTAGAGAAGGAGCCAGCATTAATATCACTAGTCTTGATGCTACCATTAATGGCACTGAGGGCGATTGCTTCCCCTTGTCCGGCATTTCCAGAATTAGAACTGGAGTATGAGTACAAATAGTCAGTGTTAATGCTGCCGTTATTGGCAGTGAGGGTAATCTTTGCTCCGTCTCCCCCTGTTTGAGTGTAAGAGCGTGAGTTAGATGCCAAAAAGCCAGTTTTAATGTCTCCTTGCCCAGCATCAAGGCGTATTTCACCTCCATTTCCTGCTGTGCCAAACTCAGAGTATGAGGAAGAGTTCAACCCAGATGTAGAAATGCTGCCATTAGCATCAAGAATTATTGCCCCCCCATTTCCGGCATTGTCAGAATTAGAGAAGGAGTCAGCATTAATATCACTAGTCTTGATGCTACCATTAATGGCACTGAGGGTGATTGCTCCCCCTTGTCCGGCATTTCCAGAATTAGAACTGGAGTTTGAGTACAAAGAGTCAGTGTTAATGCTGCCGTTGGTAGCTTTTAGGCTAATTTCACCGCCATTGTTCGTGCCATTTCTAGTGTTTAGCGTTTGTCCATTAGTAGTAATTGCTCTAGCACTGTTAATATCAATTCCGCCTCCATTAGTTGTAATTCTTTTAGTACTCACATCTCCAGATACTGTTGTTAAGCTAACTATCCCCCCAGCCCCATTAAAGCGCTGTAAGGAAACATCTCCACCTAAAGTAATTCCCTCTGGCAGAGTTCCACTAGTAAACGCAGGTACTAAACCAGAATTGACACCCCCATAAGCTAAATTACTTTGCCCAGAACGCATAATTAACGCCGTACTGTTGTTTAAAGTTGCAGTATCTTGTCCAGCAGGTAAAACACTAGTATCCGGTCTAGTAATATTTATATCACCCGCAAAGCGAATATTACCCTTGCTTTCAACTAACAACGATGCCCCTGTATAGTTAGCTGTAATATCCACATTGCCATTGCTACTGATAATTGGGTCATATTTACTTACAAAGCTTGCTAATCCCCCCGATACACTCTTGAGCGAAAAATTCCCACCACTGGCAAACCGAGCATCGCCAGAAATTATCCCATCACTGATTAAATTAAGATTGCCCTCACTGACAAATGGTGTTTGCGTTGGGTGATTCAGTGCTAAAATATCAATTCCTTGATTTCCCTGAATCGTGAAATTACCAAGAGCAGTAGCTAAAAACGGAGTCGTCACACTGTCCCGTACTTTTACAGTATCCTGTGCTTGCAGTGTTAAGTCTCTTCCTGCTTTTAGCTGTCCCTGCAAATCAAGCTTGTCAGCTACTAGTGTCAGGTTTTCCTGGGGTGCTAAATTTCCGGTGTTGGTAATAGTCGCCCCTGGCTGACTTGTTCCATACTGCAACCCTGGTGTAATATTTACCGTCAGCAATGGCGGTGCTTGGGGATTAGTAGCACTGAAGGTACTGCCATCAGGAAACTTGAAACTGCTTGCCGTTGTTGCAGAAAATGAGCCACCAATATCTAATCGGGCATTTTTTCCAAAAATAATACCATTGGGATTAAGCAGGAATAAGTTTGCTTTCCCGTTAGCACGAATTAAGCCATCAATATTAGAAATTGACTTACCCGTTACTCGTGTCAGGATGTTGTGAATATTGAGTGCATTATTGAAGAAAGCAGTACTACCATTGGAAACAGAGAATTCTTGAAAGCTGTGGAACAGATTATCCCCTCTTGTGGTTCCACCCTCAATAATCCTGGTATTACCCTCTAATTTCACATTGGAATTATTTGGCAGAGTGCCATCTGGGGTGATTTGGGCAACTGAGATATTTGCATAAAAGGCGATGAACCCGCTTCCAATGGCAATTCCTAGACCTTGTAACCAGTTCAAACGTATAGATACCTCAGACATTGCACTCTCCTATAAAAAAGGAAATTTAGCTTAGAATCCCCAATTAAGTATAAGTGTCATCAAAATCAATTTATTCACAAAATGAGGATACTAACAAATTTCTCGCTACTGGCATAACTTGCAATAAACGAATTTTTACATAGCAAATAGGCACTTTTGTCAATAATAATGGAGTTGGATTAGGTAAAAATATATTAAGCTAACCTTCATTGAAAGCTCAAGACTTATACGTTATTTTTCCCGCCAATCAAGACTCTGCCTTGCTTTGCGCTTATCTGGAGTCCTCCCTGCTGCTCCAGATAGTGAATAAACCAATCTCACTGCTACCAATTAAGGATCAGGAGGCAAAGCTAAAAAATCTCTGATTCCTAACAGTGAATAAACCAATCTCACTGCTACCAATTAAGAATCAGGAGGTAAAGCTAAAAAACCTCTGAAGATCATTTAACAGTTTCAAGGAGAAAGTCATGTCTAATACTTCTAGTTACATCATGAAAAAGAAATTATTACTAACACTCACCGCAACGGTTCTTGGTGGTTCTGCTATTTTTGGCTTTGCTAACTTGGCTTTAGCTGGAGATGTTAGTGCGGGTCCTATCTGGAGCAATGAACACGCAAAACAAGTATGCCCTCAAGTTTGTAGTTCAGTCGGTTTGAAATGGGATGGTAACTGGTATACAAACGTCCCAGGTAAAAATTCCGTTTGTAGTTGTGTAAGTAAGTAAAGCTTTAACCCAAAGTGTTTTAGCTAACATTGCACTATTGAGGTAGTTGATAATACTTCCTAACCTCTGATAAATCCATAACCGCCCCAAGTGGGTGGTTATGGATTTATTGAAGCAATCGACTCAAAAAATACACTCTTCAACTTTATTAAAATCCTCAAAGGGAAAATTATGTTGATGAATTTTATCAAAGACTTTAAACATCAATCATCGCGATTTTCAGGAGCGTTGTCATTTATTTTTCTAGTTTCTGTTGTTGGGTTAATTCTGTTGGCTTTAGGATTGAAGAACTATTCAATGCCTACGCCATCTGAAAGTTATCAACCAGTAGATTCACAATTGGAAGCCAAGGTTTTGCAAGTCATTCGCAAGCATCCAGAAGTGGTTTTGGAGTCTGTTTCTGCATACCAACTCAAAAAACAGGAACAACAACAGAAAACACAAATGGCTTTTTTACAAAAAATGAAAGCTAATCCTAAATCAGTGATTGGTGAATCCCCAACTACTGGTGCTCATGAGCAAAAAATTGTGCTGATAAATTTCTCTGACTTTCAATGTCCTTATTGTGTAAAGGCGCATCAAGCAGTTAAGCAATTTATGGCAACACATCAAGATAAAGTCACGTTGGTTTACAAGCATCTGCCTTTGACCTCAATTCACCTAGAAGCCATGTCCTCTGCAAAAGCGTCTTGGGCAGCGAGTCAACAAGGAAAATTCTGGGAGTTCCATGATACACTTTTTGAAAACCAAGACAAGTTAAGCGAATCTCTCTATGTTACAACTGCCAAAACCCTGAATTTAGATATGAAGCGGTTTAACCAGGATCGTAACAGCAGTACTGCTATTGCTGCTATTAAGAAAGATATTCAATTGGCACAACAGATTGGAGTTGATAGTACTCCTATGCTTGCAATGAATGGAGAACCTCTAAACGGAGATATTCAACTTGCTAGTTTGGAAGCGCTTCTGATTAAAGTCCGCAGCGAGTAATGAGACCTTAAAAAGGAGATATAATAGTTATAAAGGAAGATTTTATTCAACTAAGGGTTGTGAAATCGTGAAAAATTCCTGACGGCGTTGAATCAACACTATAACAACACCGCTTGCAACCACGGCAAAGGCAGAAGGAATAAATGGCAACCATAACCCTTGTTTTAAAAGAGCGATCGCACAAACTCCATATAAAGTGACAACTGTTACAAAGATGGTGTATCCCTTATGTGAGAGCAAACGAATGCGCCAAATAATCAGGCTCCCAACTACAGACCAGCCGCATATCCAGAGAATATCGCCCCAGTAAGGCAAAACCCAAAGAATTGGACGTTGGTCTAAAACTGCACTCAAAACTTGGCTAACCATTTGTGCTTGTATAAATATTCCTGATATTTCTTGGTAATCTTGCTGTGCAGTACTGTAGAGAGTTGACCAAGTATCGCTGACTGTATTAGCTGTCACTCCAACGATCACTACCTTATCTTTAAGTGATTTGCGATCAAATTTATCATTCAGTACATCATTAAGGGAAACTCTCTGATAATCTGTATTACGATAATTGACAAGTATTTGATTTCCGCCTAAATCAATTCCTTGTTGATAGGCACCACTGCGACCAGATTTTAAGCGTTTAAATACTTTAGAGCCAAATTGTATATAATCTTCATTAAATTTAGGTTTAATATTTTCGTAAGATAAGTAACGAATAGCTAATTGCAACGAGAGCGAATAAGGCGTTGTACAAGTCGAAGAAGGCTCTTGTGCCATCATCAAAATTTGGCGACGGATGATACCATCTGGGTCTTGAATTGCATCAGTAAAACCCTGACGTTCTATAGGTACGTTTTTCGGAGGTTTAACACCTTGGGGGTCATATTTACTATCGCGGCTTTTGCAGACAACAACAACATTATCTTTATTAAGTTCAGTTGGAAGTTGTATTGGATTTGATTTATTTGAGGGGTCAGCCAAATCTCTATAAATATCCAGTCCAATAACTCGCGGTTGATACTTTTGTATTTTGTTAAGCAATTTAGCTAACGTACTATCCGAAATGGATTTCATTCCTTTGGTCGTCTCTTGTCGTGATTGAATATCTTTTTCAGTAATTTCTACAATTATCAACCTTGGATCTGGCTCTTCTTGAGGCCGCAACCGTAGCACTTGATCGAAACTTTGCAGTTCGATTTTCTCAAAGATTCCCAAGTATCTCAGACCTAATGTTGAAATAGCCGCAATCAAAGTACTAAGTAGTACAGTCCAAAGTTTGAGTTTTGGTGTCGCAATTTTACTTTTTGTCGAAACTTCACCGACAAATTTAGTATTAGCAAAATTACCGCACAGTTCTTGCCACGTAGTCGGAACAGTTGTGGGATTTTGATAGATAACTGGCAACCAACTGGCACAAGGAAATTCATTTTCCAGTCCTTGAAGTCTTTCTCGTGCTTCTCGCACGGCCAAGTAAAATGGTTTGCTATTTGCAAAGGCGGTAAGAAAGTTTTTTAAAAATTCCTGTGCTATGAAATCTGGTACTCCTTCCCGCATTACAATCATTTGGGGAATGTTTAAATCAGCTAAATTTCGTCCTAAACCAATTCCGTCACAAGAATTGAAAATTGCCAGTTGCAAACCGCGTCTAATTGCTGCCTTAAGTGCATTTTTCAATTGCGAAATTGCTAAGGTTTCTGTTTGATTGATAAAAATTTCTCCAATTTCTCCGTCAGTAAGACTAGTACTATGTCCGGCAAAAAATAGAATATCCCAATCATGATTCCATAGATACTCGTCAAGTGTTTGCCGTGTTGGTTCTATAAGAAAAGTGGTTTTGCCATCTGTTAAACCTTGTAAAGCAGAGGCATCTTTATCAATATCAATGCCAACTCTATTGCCTAGAATTGCCAAAATTTTGACTTGACCTGTAGGAGATTTTTGTAATAGCTTAGGAGATTCATACTCATGATTGCTTAAAGCTAATTCCGCTTTCGGGTAATCTTCAAAAAAATGCCATAGATGCCAAGGCAGGCGATGCAGTAGAGCTATATTTGTTTCAATAATGACTCTAATTTCATCATTAGGACTAAGTAGAGTGCGCAACTGTCGTTCAATATTCTGAAATGATTCAAATTTTAACCAAGCATTGATATTTGCTTGTAGCTGTTGACACACTTCATCGAAGTCATTAATAGAAATATTGGTTATGTCTTGCGAATATACTTTTATCCGGTGATTCCTACCCAGGCGTTGATGAACTGCTGCGTAGAGTAACTGCCATCTGCGGTAGAGTTCGCTTAGTTCTGGTGCTGGCGGTAGACTCCCTGTTAATTTCACGGGTACAAATTCGTCATGACACCAAAGTTGAGCCGTGACAACAGGAAATCCTTGATTTAAATCTCCTCCCAAAAAGCTGAAGACAACTAGCTTACTCATAAGTAAAATGGACTTTGCCATTCGAGATTAACTAATGACTAATCAACAGGGAGCATTCTACTTATGCAAAAACACCAAAAATAAGTGTATTATAAGGACTACATAAGACAAATTTGACCCAATCAACACCAATTTGACACTGCTGGCTCCTAATCACTAAATTATGAAATTTTCTGTTATTTGATAATTATTCAGATCGATCTGGATGCTGAAACATTCTCCCACTTCCCCATCAAAGAGTTTCAATTGCACGTAGATGTCTTGAGTTCTTGCTTGTACTTGTTGAACTATTTCCCCTCGATCTGAAAGTAGAACTAGCTTGATATTAGCAGGCAGGCAAGGTTCGCTACTAGCTGGATGTAGCTGCACGCGAATACTAACTTGTTGGTTAGCTTCTGGTATTAAAGCAACTAATAAAACAACTTTTTGAGCCTCTATTTCCATTCCCAAGTCAATCAGCTTGGCGCGTTTGATAGCGGTAGCATTTAACCCGGAAGAAGTGCGGAAATTAAAAGCTAGGCTACTGGAATTTGGCTCAAAAAAAGTCTCTATAGCTTGCCAAGAAGCATCATAAATCTGCTCTAGCCAACGACTGAGATTCACTTGTACTTGTGAAAATTGCGTAGGTGCAGCCTGTCTTAGATATTGCAGCCTTTCTTGGTATAAACGCTGCCGCCACTGCTCATTCTCTAGTAGCACTCCCCAGGTTGTAAATGGCACTGCCAGTCTCGGAAATGTTACAGAGGAATCACCTAACCGTTGCACAAGATTTTCTGCTTGAACATTCGATAATTCTGGTAGTGGAGCGATCGCACCTTTCATCTCCTCTGTTCCACAAAATTGGTAGGTCATCCAAAAAGCATTCAGGTCTTTAATTAAGTGCCGTGCATCTATACAATAAGTCCTATCTACTTGGTCATAGTCTGCTAGCGATTTAAGTTTTTCATGGGTTATATAGCCCCAAATTCTTACCCACTCACCATCTGGTGTGACTTGCACTGCTAAATAATAATCTGCTGCCCAACTGGGAATGTCTACCCATTCTTGAGGAACTTCTAACTCGCTATCATCAATTGCCTCACTGGGAATTAAAACGACTCGCTTATCCTTTAACAAAATTGCTGTACCATTGACAAATTCCCAAAAAGCAGGAATACCAGGGGAACTGTGCCAGATACTTGCTTCTGGAACATATTCAGCTTTTACCCAATTCAAAAACCCATGAAGGCAAATTTGATTCATGTAAGCACGCCAGCGACTACTAGGTGTGGCGTACATTTGGCTTTCTTGCCAAAAACTTGCCTGTAAGGATGGCGATATTTCTAACAATAGTTCCTGCGGTTCCGTAAAAGCAGAAGTCATTTTTACTACCTCATCTTTCATAACGTCAGCTAGATTCCCCATACTTAATTTTCAACCATTCTTCCAAAGCGGTACTCATATCATTAACTAGGTTGGAAGTCACAGAAATATTAAGTGTGTCTTGGCTCCATTGGATCAACGCTGCCAGCATTGATTCTCTAGCTTTGAACAGTCGGCGAGAAACAGTAGGCTGACTCATTTGTAGGCGTTCTACAATCTGTGGCTGAGTCAACCCCTGTTGGTAGTAAAGTTTAAGTATTTCCTGGGTTTTAGCCTCAAGATTTTGTAAAGCTTTTAACAAGACATCTTGAATCTGAGATTGTTGCTTTTGTTGATTTTGGGCATCCTCTTCGCCTATCATCTCAGTGATTAATGAGTCAGAAGCTCGATCTGGCAAATCAAAAGTTGTTGTGGAATCATCTTCTGATATCGCTGTATTTAGAGAACTAACAGGTGGATACAGATAACCACGCACGTAGACAGCTGCCTGGGTTAGCCACTGTTCAATTTTCTCTCTCGTGCATTCTGGAGTAGGTTGAGTTAACTGATTTTGGCGATCGCAGTTATAGAGGTTGACAATAGCTTCCCAAAGTTGGGGTTCTGGTTCTGGTAGTGACTTTGTGCCACCTGGTTGATTTTGAACATACAGTTCTTTGAAACAAGTCCAGGCTAGTCGATATTGGGCAATTAGAATAGGTGATAATCCAGTTTGAGTAAGAGCTTCTAATAACTGCTTTTTGCTTACTTTGCGTAACAATGCCCAATTTGTGCAAATATCAGCTTCTTTGCGTTGGCGTAAAATATCTTTTAGCCGACTGGGAACTGCAATAGTAGCATAGGCTTTTAAACTAGAGCATTTTTCTGGGTTAAATTGTTTAAGAATTGTTTCAAATTCAGCATTCGCCATTTGAAAATAATCTGCTAGGCTATGTTGACTATTTGTGAATTTGGCAATTGTTTTTTTAGCAGCCCAATAATTTGGTTCCTGTAAATAAGCAGATAAATGCATTTTAGCAAGGCTATTAGATTCCTCTCGCCAGCACTTGTGCCAATGTAACACCCAAAAATTTTCTGAGTTAGGGACGAATGATGAAGACTCCAAGCAATTTTGAATATTTCGATGCAGTTTGATATCAATCAACCATTTGCTGAATCTGTCTCCTTCCAAGTCAACGAAGGTTGAGAACATCTCGATAATTTTTTGACGAGGACGCATAAGCAGTTTAAAAATAATTAGGTTCTTCAATACTTGTTATGCTAAACTAATAATTAAAATCCCAATGTAATAAGCATCTTACTCTAAAATTATTAAAGTTTTTGAACCCATAAGCTGAACGCTTAATTAGTTTAAGTTTGTTATTGATGCCTTTACTGAGGAACGTTACGCGAACAAAAGCAACACTTGTTGTCCTATTATCAAAGTAAGCTACTATTTCATCAAACCATCGGATAAAAGCGAAGTTTTATAACCAATACAAAAATCTCTACTGATTTGCTCTATTTGCTCTAAGACTTAAGTTCCCCACTTTATAAGATTTTCCTTTATTATTTTTTGAGTAAGTCCACTTAAAATAGCAATCAATTTGGATGTATCTAAATTTATTAGGACTGCACAATAATTTCCTTTTCCTTTAACTAAAGCTATCTCATAAATTCCAAGTCTTTTTAATTTTAAAGGTTTTGAATCTGATAATTCTAACGTTATTTATTTTAACATACCTTCTATCTCTTCTGTTATGACTATCCCTTTTGAAGCTACAGTGTGAATATCGTTTTCTAAAACTTCTTCTATTATTTTCTGGAAGTCCCTAAACAAAATAATGAATTGTGCGATGGCTGCGCCAACGTCAAGGGCGAACGCAAGCTAATTTTGTCATTTAAACTTCCTTGTTGAGAAAAAACCTAAAAATAGGGATTTTAGATTCTTCTCTACCGAAGGTAACAAAAGCGTCCGAGGAAAGTGATCGCATCCCCAATGGATGTAAAGAAACATTTCTGTTTCTTAGAATAGGGATTGGGTCTTGCTGGGGCGCTAAGTTTCCGGTGTTAGTAATAGTCCTCCCTGACTGACTTGCTCCATACTTGCTTAAAAATAAAATTTAGCTTGCAATCCTCAATTAAGTATAGGTGTCAGGGTGAGCGACTTATGCACAAGCGAGGATATCAAAAAATTTTGAGCTAGGTGAGCGCTGAGTATAATTTGAGCGCCTCCTTAAGATTGCGAATGCTGTGTTGTAAGCTCGATACTTCTACATAATTTTTCCCTCTAATCAAGACTTCACCTTGCCTTGCGCCTATCCAGAGTCCTCCCGGGGGCTCCAGATCCGTGAATAAACTCATGTCACTGCTAACAATTAAGAATCAGAAGGCAAAGCTAAAAAACTTCTGATTCCCCACAAGCGTGAATAAACCAAAGTCACTGCTACCAATTAAGAATCAGGAAGGTTAACCAAGCTTCCAAACCTCTAATTCCTTACAGTGAATAAAATCATATCACTGTAAGAATACGATATCAAAATTCAAAATTAAGAATCTTTTTTTGAATGAGCAAATGCGTGATAGCGCAGCGTGACACTAAGTGCCATGTTTTGAATTCTCCTGAAAAAGGTGACTCCTGAATTCTTGGGAGCATCCGCTTTTTTACCACTATCCAAAAATAAAATAGGAGTCCTATAGAAAGTCACGTTTGCAATGGCGCAAGCGCCCCAGGGCAAACGCATCTAAATTAGACTTGCTCACCACCGAGGTTAAGAATCAATGAAAAATCAGTATTTCTTGTTTGATTTGTTTTCCAACCCTCAAAGCTATGTCTACGACGGGCTGCGCCTACGCTTAATTCTTTGTCAATAAACAAAGCTTAATGAGATTATTTTTAGGTTTATTGAGAATATAGTAGTCTCCTTGACATGATGCGTTCGCCCTGGCAAGCGCCCACCGTAGGTGATCGCAGGCAGGCTTGGAAATTTATGCGAAGACCATAACTCTATTACATCGGTTTTCTCTTTTCATCCTCTTATTTTGGCAAAGATATTGATCACAAAACCCTAAGTAGAAGGAGTTAGGGTGATGAAATCTGCTCAGGCGATAACTATATTAAATATTAGGAGAGAAAATGACCAATATTTTAGTAAACGACGTTAGTACTGAAAGCCAAAACCTCTTAATGAAATGCTTAGAAACAGCAGGGTTTGAGTTGACTATTACAGAAAATGGTCTTGTTATTGTTCATCTAAAACAGGAGAACTTGTCTACTACCACCGAAAGGAAAAAATCAAATACTCAAGAGTCCATATTTCCATCCATTCCTCGACTGCGTGAGGTCTTTGAGTTCATTGAATTAAATTATCATCAAAGTATTAGTCTGAAAGAAGTAGCTCAAGCAGTCGGTTATTCCTCAGCTTACTTAACCGACTTAGTGCGACATCTTACTGGAAAAACAGTCAATAATTGGATTATCGAGCGCCGGATAGTGCAAGCAAGCACCTTGCTTTTAGAAACTAACGAGTCCGTTGAACAGATTGCTTTAAAAGTAGGTTATCAAAATATTAATCATTTTTATTATCAGTTTCGCGTTTTTTATAAAAATACTCCTCGTGCTTGGAGAGAAGTACAGCGTTGTAAAGTAGCTTAGAACCAAATACTGCAAACATTAGAAGGAATGGCTGGCTAAATAAGTCCTACATTGGGTGACTTCGATACTTGTTTGGCTTACGTTACTATTGCTAGTTGCAACCGAAATTACCTCAATTACCAAATTTCTCAGGTTTTAGATTTTTCAGGTTGTAAATAAGCAGCAGTGAGCAATTGCCGAAGCAATTACTTACTGCTGCTTTTTCCTATAAGTTTTTCTAGAAGACATTTATCATGTCTAGATAAACTAAAGTTTCTAGATAAAAATATTATAAACACCATTGTTCGTAACTAATACCCAAAGCCTGTTTTATTGTAGAGGGATATTTTTCGATGTGATCATAAAATTTATACATTTTTAAATGGAAACACTAATCCTAAATTTTAAATTTTAGAGAATGCTTAAAAAATCCTAAATCTTTGATTTGCAAGTTTTTTTGAGGATAATCTAAAAATACTTAATCATTAATTAGGATTTTACCTAAAAATAGTTAATTGTCAATAACATTGCATTAAAATACTATGTATATATGGAAAGTAAAGGGAATAAATAAAATTTCAAATTCTTTGATAATCTAGAAATTAAAATTTAATTACTAAGATTATTAATTAAAAGCTTTCCTGGAAAAAACTTATAAACAACAAAGCTCAATTATTCAAGGATAAAAACAATGGCTGCTATAGTACCAGGGCAAACACATCTAAATTACTCTTGATCGCAAACAAGATTAAGAATTAACGAAAGAAAGTATTTCTCACTTAATTGAATTTAAAAAACTCAAAGTGATCGCCTAAACCTTTAGCAATAAGCGTAGTTTAATGAGATTAATTAAGAGTCTCTTGATAATATACTGTTCTTATTGATATTAAGAAGACGATACTAAATCAACCAACAATGTAACTAAAACAAGGACAAAATTATGTCTGCTACAGTTGAAAACTCTCAATCTCAGCAAAGCAAAGTCAGTGGAAACGAAGAACAACCAACTGAATTAGTTGTAAAAGGAGACTTTACTAATTCTGCTTTTACACAGCATATATTGGATATAGCAGCAAAAAATAAAGAGTTTGCGAGTCGTTTGAGTTCAGATCCTTCAGAGACTTTCCTC
Organism: Nostoc sp.; assembly: GCF_036919895.1. Lineage (GTDB taxonomy): Bacteria > Cyanobacteriota > Cyanobacteriia > Cyanobacteriales > Nostocaceae > Nostoc. The sequence continues at coordinate 7,604 of NZ_JBALBW010000072.1, read as the reverse complement.
GCAGCAGGAATGACTCTTTCCTCAATAGGAGGTTTAAGAACAGAGTTCAATGATTATTTCCGTCAACAAGGAGAGGCAGTACTTGCTAAAATTCAGGAAGGACATGCCACTAATAATATAAAATCTCTCAAAGAAATTGATGCTCAACTTGAGTCTTTCAGCGTAAAATGTACAGCATGTAAAGTAGGAGTAATTGGTGTCGCTGGAGCAATTGTGGCTGTTAGTGTAGTAGGATTAGCATCTTTAACGGAAACAGTACCTGTTGTAGCTAGTGCTGCCGCCTTTTTGGGTATTTCCACAACAGAAGCTCTTAGCTTCCTTAAAACTCTTGCACCTAAAGTTGAAAGTGGAGTAAATTCAGTCGCTGAAGCGCTTTGTCAAAAGTTAGGAGCCTGTTAATACGCCTTCTGATCGAAGGCTACTTTCTTCCCGGCACACAAACACCCCCCTCATCGCCACACGCGCTATTCCGAACAACTCTACGTCCTAGAAGGAGAGTTCACGGTCTGGGCAGGTGAAAACAAGGTTGTGCTAAATGCCGATGAAAGCTTCCTGATTCCTGCTGGCACACCTCACGTAGTCGCTGCGTTCAGCGATCAGCCAACTCGCGGATTGGTCGTTGCTGCGCCGAGTGGCTTTGCTCGACTACTAGGTGTCTAGTCTGTCACAGCAGTTTTGTAATTTTATTTTTTGGAGTTGATTTATGTCTTGTACAATCGGTAGTTCATACACTGTTCAGTCTGAAGACACGCTTTTTATTATTGCCCAACAAAAATTAGGTGATGGAAACCGTTGGCATGAACTCAAAAAACCAGATGGTAGTCCTTTGACAGATGCGGATGCCTCGAATTTACAGGTAGGTCAAGAAATCTGCATTCCTAACGCCACTTTTGCACCAACCGTTGCAGGCCCCACCACCATGCCCTATGATGAAATTCAAGCTGAAAATGCCGACCACAACGGCACGGTAATTGATGGACGCAATAACCGTACTTATCCAGGGTTGGCAAATGAAGCAATTGAACGTCGCGCCGTGAAACTCGATACCGTAGGGCAATATGTCGAGTTCACCGTACCACGCGATGCAAACTCAGTCATCGTCCGTTACGCCATTCCCGACTCAGCCGATGGTGCAGGGCTAACAACACCCATCGGCTTGTACATCAACGGTGAAAAACAACCCGACCTAATCTTGACATCGAAATACAGTTGGATTTACGGTACTTATCCATTCAATAACAATCCCGGCGACATCAGACCGCATCACTTTTATGATGAGGCGAATCGGCTAACACCACAGATGTCTGCGGACGACAAAGTTCGCATTCAGGTGGAGTCAAATAGTACCGCGCCCTGGTACATCATTGACCTAGTTGACTTTGAGCAAGTAGCACCTGCTTGTGTGATGCCAGAGGGATATCTCTCGCTGACCTCTGATTTTGGTGCAGATCCGTCCGGCGTACAGGATTCCACAACTGCTTTCCAAAATGCGCTTGATGCATCATCAAGTCAGCGTCGGGGATTATGGATTCCGCTTGGCGAGTACAAAGTTAGCACTTGGCTACAGGTACGTGACAGCGTAACACTCAAGGGTGCGGGTATCTGGTATTCCAAGATTCACTTTGTGGCGCAGACGGGTAACAACGCCGGACTTATGGGGCCTTGGAATACAGGGACATCTGCACAAAATGTCAACTTTTCGGATTTTGCAATTTGGGGCGAAGTTACCCAGCGCGTCGATAACGACCAGCTCAACGGTATCGGCGGCGCCTACTCGAACTCAACGTTTACAAACCTGTGGATCGAGCATAGCAAGTGTGGTATGTGGCTGGACGGGCCATTTGACAAGCTGACAATCAGCAATGTCCGAGTCCGTAATCAGCAAGCAGACGGGATCAATTTCCACAGACAAGTCACCAATTCCACTGTTACACAGTCATTTTTCCGCAACACAGGCGATGATGCCCTCGCAATGTGGAACGAAGGAGGTGGCGGTTTCAACACCTTTTCGTTCAACCGCGTTGAAATACCAGTGCTGGCAAACGGAATCGCCATCTATGGGGGTGAATCTAACGTCGTCACCGATAACTACGTCGCTGACCAGCAGGCTGAAGGGGGTGGTATCCACGTCGGCAACCGCTTCCCCGGAAGTAAACCAATCAGCGGCACAACGGTAATTGCCCGCAACGCGATCGTTCGTGCTGGTTCACAGGATCACTACAATGGCTGGAATTTCGGTACGGGGGCGCTGTGGTTCTACGCGCTTGACGCAGACATGACGGGCGTCATCAATGTTGAAGATAATCAAATTATCGACAGCAACTATGAAGCAATTCATTTCATTGGCAGTAACGTTACCAATGTAACCCTCAACCGGAATCAGATTATCGGTGCTGGTACTTACGCAATGGAAATCCGTTGTGCAGGTACAATGACAATCAGCAATACAACGGCAACAGGACTTGGACACGGCGCTATTCTCAACTGCCGAACAGACTTTGCGATCGCTGACGGTGGCGGTAACAGTGACTGGATTACTCAAACACCAGTCTGCCCTGACCCTTATCCAACCCCAATTTATGTTTCGGTAGAATCATCTGAACTTGAACAATTATCAGCAGTATCCACAAGTAAGTAGCAGGGTGGGTTCATTGTAGATATTGACTGCAAGGTGCATCCCGTTTTTGTAGATATATTCACCTGCTTAACTCGGTTTTCAATGTCAAACTAATCACTTGATTCAATCTATTTTAGCGTTTTTCGTTCACACTATATCACTTCTTAGACTAGGAGGATTTTAAATGGTAATTCATGTAGCGATCGGAATTTTGCGGCTCTGAATACCAAGGCGATCGCAGATGTGGTCAAAAATTTTGGATTTGACGGTCTCGAATGTAGCATACTTACGCCAACTGTGCTAACAGATAGAGTCGGCTTTTACAAACATTTTATCCAAATGTTGAATGTAGATATGGGCAACAGCGTTTACTGCGATCGCATGGCGCATTACTAAACACTTTTTTCTCATCAAATAGCTTATGGCTACGCTGATGACGATGAGACTGGGTTGCATAGTTTCCAACAAAATTAAGTGTAGAAAAATGGCAGATTCTAAGAAGTTATTCTAGGAGCATACTTATGAGCTTGAACATTAAGTCATCTCAAGAAAGTGTAGAGGTATGGCTATCTGTACCTAATACAAGCACTATGCTGGTAAGGCAGACAGATATTTATTTTGCGGCTGAAAGTGGTGTCAATAATTATTGTATAATTATTGACGAAGATACACAGTATCAGCAGATAGACGGTTTCGGTGGCTCACTGACCGATGCGTCATGTTGGCTACTAAAGTATAAGCTTACAGACCAGAAAAGGGCTGAAGTCATGGAGGATTTATTCGGACAATCAGGAATAAATATAAGCTTGCTTCGGCAACCTATAGGAGCATCTGATTTTAGCTGGGAAGCGTGGACATTTGATGATACTACCAATAATACTGATGACTGGTCTTTAAACAACTTTTCTCTTTCGAGGGAAGACGCTTACATACGCCCTATTCTCGATATGGCATATAAAGTAAATCCGGGTCGCATAAAGATATTTGCTACCCCGTGGAGTCCACCAGCATGGATGCGCTCTAACAAGGGACTTTATGGTAAGGGCGGATACCTGCGTCCTGAATGTTACAACGTATATGCTGATTACTTTGTCAAATATGTTAAGGAATGTGAAGCTAAAGGAATTCCTGTATATGCGGTAACAATTCAGAATGAACCCCAGTATGAACCTGATGCATATCCTGGAATGCAAATGTCTATACAGGATGAAATAGGGTTTATTAAAGACTACATTGGTCCTAAGTTTCAACAAAACGGTATAAGCACAAAAATTATCTGCTTTGACCACAATTTTGATGATAACGGTACAGACTTTGCTGCGTCGGTCTTAGCATCTGGTGCATATAACTACTGTGCAGGTTCAGCATGGCATCCTTACTGTGCGGGTAATTCGTGTGTACATGAAAAAATGACTGAAGTACACAATAGATACCCGGATAAGGATGTATGGTTCACAGAGGCAGGTAGCGGTACGTGGATAGGTGATGATTCTGCCCAATTTGCAGACCAGATGTATCACACTATCCGTTCACCCAGAAACTGGTCTAAGTCTGTAGTATTCTGGAATATAGCTCTTGACCAGAACGCAGCTCCAAAGCTTGCAGGAGTAGATACATCTAATTCAAACCGTGGTTTCTTGACAATCAGCTCAGATTCTACAGACAGTGTAACAAGGAATACATCATACTATTCAATGGGTCATACAAGCAAGTTTGTTGACCCAGGAGCATACAGAATAGAGTCGAATTCATTCCCAGACGATATTGAAGACGTAGCATACAAAAACCCTGATGGCTCTAAAGTAGTTGTATTGTCCAATAGAACACCCAATCAGAAGTCAGTTAAAATTCAATCGGGTTCAGAGTCATTTACATATACGGTACCCGAAAAAGCTGCGGTAACATTCAAGTGGCGCTCTTAATAAATAAAGATTAGATCGGTATTAAGCCTATAGCCGCGTGAAAACCCACATTCTGGGCCGGAAAACTCTTTCAATAGTGTTGCCTTAATAACGCTACAAACTTGTGAAATATTGTACTTAGGAGCCTTGCAAAAATAACTTGAACAATTTTGATGGGGAAGTTAAGCTCACAACTTGTTGCAGATTAAATTTGTACAACTTATTTTTACATGATGCCTTAGTGCCCGTTTCTGGTTTTTTTTACAGCTTAATTCTTTAAAGGAGCCAATTATCAACTATGTCAGTGCAAACATATACCGTACAACCAGGAGACACGTTATCAAAGATAGCCGAAAAAGTTTATGGAGATGGCAATCGGTGGCAGCTTATTTATGAAGCGAATCGCAATGTAATTGGAGATAATCCCGAACAGATTCAAGTTGAAATGGTACTTATTATTCCCAGGCAGTCTGATAATGGTGGCGGTGGTGCTAACATTTGGCAGCTTCAAGATAGTTGGATTGGAAATCAGTTCATCAACGGAAATGAAAAAGGTGACAAATGGAGTTTTTTCGACCAGGACGACCCAACCCACGGCTATGTAAAATACGGAAAGTGGGGCGAGCTCATCAACATTGTCGATGGAAACAAAATTAAAATCGACGTTGAATCGGAGGGCTACAACCCTGAAGAGAAACGCCAAAGAAAGGCAATCCGTATTTACACAGATAAAAAGTATAATGGAGGACTGTTCATTATCGATTTAGACCACATCCCTGAAGGAATGGCGGTATGGCCAGCGATATGGCTGGTTGGAACGGGAGCTACATGGCCTGAGAAGGGAGAAATCGACATCATCGAAGGAGTCAACTCGACACCCAAGGCGAACAACAGCAACCAGTCAACATTGCACACCAGAAACGGATGTGTCCAGAACATCCCAAATATTTTGAATCCCGACTGCAACGCCAACAACGCTTTCACGGGATGTGGCATTATGGGGCCCGAAAACTCTTTCGGGCACGGATTCAACGAGAACGGCGGCGGAGCATACGCTTGCGAGTGGGTCTACGACCAGACAATCAAAATTTGGTTTTGGCAGCGTGCTAACATCCCTGCGAATGTGCTTGGAGATTCACCTGATCCAAATACATGGGGAAACCCTTACGTCAGCTTCAATCCGTGTCCGGGATATTTCAAAGACATGGAGATGGTCATCAATACGACCTTGTGCGGAGACTGGGCGGGCAATGTTTTCCCTGGAGGATTAGAAAAATGCGGTAGCTACCTTTGGGACACAAAAAATAATCCCAAATTACGAGACGCATATTTCCTGATCCGAAGTATAAGAATCTTCACGTAAAAACAAACTAATCGCTTGATTTAATCGGTACCAGAGTTTTTCGTTCACACAACATCACTTCTGAGAGTAGAAGGAATTTCAAATGTAATCTATGTTAAGCATCAAGGCGGATGTAGCGATTAATACTTTGAAGCATTTGTTTGGAGTTGATTTATGTCTTGTACACTCGGTAATTCATATATTGTCAAGTCGGGAGACACGCTTTTTATCATTGCCCAACAACAATTAGATGATGATGAACGCTGGCATGAGATTCTCAAACCAGATGGCATGCCATTTACAGACGGGGATGCTTCTAATTTGCAAGTGGGTCAAGAAATATGCATTCCAGGGTCTACTCCTTTACCTCCTCCCTCCGGGAAGCAAATAAATCTAGAAGCCAGATTTTACAGTATGGAGGAAACGAATTGCCATCTACCTGCCTCCGGCGTGCATGGCGTAACATTGCAAGCAGCACTTGCTCTTCAATTGCAATCACAATGCCAAGGTGAAAGCGTTGGACGTTTACAGTGTGCAGTAGACCCAAATGTGATTCCCCTGTTAACAAATTTTACCTTGGTGCTTTGGGATGGTAGGCAAGTTCCTGCCGCTGCCCTAGATATCGGTACGGCAATTATCGGTCAAAAGATTGACATCTTTGTTGATAGCGTTGAAGAAGCAATCAATCTAGGTGTCCAGTCTGTTACAGCAATTTTGTAATTTAATTTTTTGGAGTTGATTTATGTCTTGTACAATCGGTAGTTCATATATTGTTAAGTCTGGAGACACGCTTTTTGTTATTGCCCAACAACAATTAGGTGATGGCAACCGTTGGTATGAACTCAAAAAACCAGATGGAAGTCCCTTAACAGACGCGGATGTGGCAAATTTACAGATAGGTCAAGAAATCTGCATTCCTAACGGGTCTGTCACTCCACCACCACCCCCACCCCTTCCCCCAATAGGCAAGGGTTTCGCAGGTATTGTATCGCAGCAAACCTTCGAGGCTCTATTCCCAAACCGAAATGGTTTTTACTCCTACGACGGTCTAGTGACCGCCACGCAGAAATACCCAAGCTTCTGCAATGAAGGATCGGACGAAGAATGCAGACGTGAGGCGGCTGCCTTCCTAGCAAATGTTGCCCAAGAGACGGGTTTTTTACAATACATTGATGAACTGAACACAGCAGTATGGGGTAGCTATTGCGATCCCACAACCTATCCGTGTGTGCAGGGTAAAACCTATCACGGTCGCGGGCCGATCCAGTTGTCGTGGAACTACAATTATGCTACATGTGGGGCGGCTCTTGGTATCGATCTGCTCAATAACCCGGATTTGGTCTCAACAGATAGCGCTATTTCCTTCATGACCGCCCTGTGGTTCTGGATGACATCGTGCCACAATGCTATCCGCAACCCCGGTTTCGGCATGACAATCTCCATCATCAATGGTGGTATCGAATGTGGACCGAATGCGTCCCCACAAGGTAGACAAGAAGCCCAAAATCGAATCAATTTTTATCAGGATTTTTGCCAGAGGTTGGGAGTTTCACCAGGCGAAAATCTTTCCTGCTAAGTCGAATGATGCGAATGGCACTAAGTTAAGCGCAAAGCCATGATATAACTGGCTTTTGGGTGTGGGGTTGCAGGTATTGGGGTGTGGAGAATAAGAAGATGTTAAACTTCTTGACGCAACTAAAATTTAATTGTCTTAAAAACTACCCCCTACCCCCTACCCCCTACC
>NZ_JBALBW010000071.1:0-43673 GCF_036919895.1 Nostoc sp. | reverse complement strand
CAGTTGAGTGAGGTACAAGAACCCCACCCCCAACCCCCTCCCCGCAAGCGAGGAGGGGACTATGATGTACCTCATGTGATTAGTAAACGCTATATAGCTATCCTAAATAATTGGTAAAAATTTTAGAGATGATTGGGCGAATAGAATTAACTTTTGACGAATTAATAGGAGGTCTAAATCCATTCACCCCAATCCATCTTAATTTTTTTAAATGGTCGTGGCGTTAGCTAAAAACGTCCTTCTGGATACTAGGAAAAAGTTGTTTAAATATTATTTGGTAATGGGTAAAAGCCTGTACTATAATTTTTCCATTTTGCACCCAATCCCTTTACCTAATCTCCCCTCAGTTGGGGAGCTATCCAGTTTTTTGTTTTCAAAATACGTTTAACATCGTTGTAATTTATGGGTGCATAATTATGGCAATCTACTCCCACATCAAAAGATAAAGACGTGGAATCGTCAGGTAATTGACCATGTGAGTGTCCATAAAGATGACAAGTACCGTAGTGAGAAGCTTGCCAAACTCTCATAGCATAGTGCAACAGAACAATTAATTGTCTGCCTTGATATGCCTCAGAATCTGGCATTTTCAACTCGTAATAATCTTTGATCCACTCAAAACGGTCTTTACAAGCTTCGGCTGCTTGATCGTGATTGCCACGAATCAGATATATTTTACCGTTAAGCCGTTGAAGAATTTTCTGTAATTTCTGAGGAGAACACAGTCCAACATCTCCTACATGATACACTTCATCATCAGCAGAGACTTTGCTGTTCCAGTTCTCAATTAATGCTTCATCCATCTCCTCAACAGAAGAAAACGGTCTTTCTGTGTACTCTAAGATTTTTTTATGCCCGAAATGAGTATCAGCAGTAAACCAAATCATCATTGAACCTGTTTTGTTAGGGTATTTTTGAAAAATTGTAAAGGTAACTCTTGGGAGGATACCTCAAATTTATCCATTTTTTCGCTAATAACGCAGCCAAATTATGAACTATGAATTATTACTTTTAGGCTTTCCAATTCAAAAACCGCGCATAAATATAAGCGACACCTTCATCAATAATTGTCCGCACGCCTTGGCTAGAATCCCACCATTTGCTTGGATCGTAATCTTGTGTTTCAGCAGCGATCGCCCCAACTTTGATTTTAGGGCTGAGTAGTTTTCTGAATAGCAACCAACTCCTACGAGTGTGAACGTCCAAAGAAAAAAGATTAATTGATTGCAGCTTTAAATTTGAATTAGATAGCCAGCGATCGAACTCGGCAGCAGATGCATAACTCCGATCCTTAATTACCATAGGTGTAGGAACAGCTACCACCTTCTCCGATTCTAAACCGAGTTTCTCAAAGGTGGCAGCTGATACTTCTGCAAAGTTTTTGTATTCGCTAAGATAATTTCCTTTTTCTATTGAGCCTCCCGTGGTAATTACTAGACGATAGGAACCGTTTTTAAATTCAGTCAAAGCTTGTTGGATGGCATAATCTGGTAGCCATCCTTCAACAACTAATATTTCTGCTGATTTGATCGGGGAAGTCACGGCGAGAAATGAGTGTACATGAGTGATAGTGAAAAATATTAAGTAAGCAATCAAAGCGATCGCAATCGCCCACCCCTGAGCCGTAAGTGTCCACATTTCTTGGCGTTTTATTAGTTTGACTTTTGGAAATTTTTGACACCGACGATTTTTTGCCTGCATTAAACCTTAGCTAAACGTTGTTCTTTTAAGTAACTAAATACAGACTTATCTCCAATATCATCAGGAATTGCTTGCACTGTCTTTCTCAGGGCAAATACCAAAAACAGCGTTGCCCAAATTCCTAATAAAACACTTTCACCCTGAACTGGTAAAATTCCCACCAAATGTCCTAACAACAGTAGCGGTACTATTAGGGTTAATACTTTGGTTTCCAAGCGATTGAAGCAAAAAGCCTCTTTAAAATAAATCCCTGTTAAAGCAACGAAGATAAAACCAACTCCAAATAAGGTGAGAGGCTGATTGTAAACAGTCAGAGCTAAAGGTTCAGTATTAGAGATTGCCAGAATCACTGATGATATACTACCGATAGCCCAAAAAATTTGCAACATTCGATGCAGTGATGCCATGTAGATATGAATGGTAAATAGACTTACACCAAGAGCGAGACTAAAGCAAGCATATAAAGGTGTAAGTGCAGTTACAATCTGGTTGTTGTTGAACAAAACCAAACCGCTACCGATGGCAAAGCTCAGTGCTGCTACCATTAAGCCAGCACGGTAGATAATTACGCCAGTGCGATCGCTCTGAGTAACTGTAAATTCCCCAAACTGACCCTGATAAACTTCTGGTGAAGATAGTGTTTGCGTAGTCATAGTTAAAAATATTGTTACGATTTACTAATAGAGTACAACGGGAAATTCCTGAAAGCTTACTTTTATTATTATGGGCAAGGAAACTAACTTAAGTGTTACAATGCCGAGATTTTTAGGCCACTTTTGTAGTATCGGTTGACTTGACGTACATGGTAACGGACGAGTTATCTCTACAATATTAGACCCCTTTTCAACTGGATTGCAGGCAATTGAAAACCTTAAGAGAATCCGAAATTACTTAAGCTAGTCGCAAACCATATTCATCCTGAAAAAAGTTTACAAGCCAGTCTTTGACTTTATGGGTAGCGCGACAGTCATCTTCGTTGTAGCTTTGGATAATTTCTAGTAAGGTGCGATCGCCTGTTTCTAGCCACTGATCGTACCAGTAAATACATTTAGCACCACTAGCTTCTTTTTCTCGCCATTCAAATCCTAACCAACGAGCGATCGCTTTCAGGGCATAACTTTCTATAGGTAATGCTACACTTTCGGTTAATTGTTCATACACATCCACAAATCGATTCAATACAGGACGCACTGAGGAGTATGGAGTGTTGTAAAGCTTTGCTAGCCGTTTGACTGTATCAAACTCGTAGGCACAAAAATGATAAATTGGTGCTTCGGGATATTGCCAAACCAAATCCAAAAATTGCTGCCAAACTAACTCTTCGTCTTCTGGTTTCTCTGCTAAAAACGAATAAAATTGTTCTGTGTTGGCAAGTCTATCAACGACCAAAACCCCCAAAAGATAATCTAAATCTAAGTCTGGCTGCGCCTCAATATCAAAGTAAAGTTCTATGGGTGCTGTGAATGTAATCTCTTTTATTGATAGTGGGTATGGTAAAAGAAGCGGTCGTCTTTCCAGTGCTGATTTAGCTTGCACTACTAACTTGGGTGCTACTTTCCGGTCGAAACCAAGCAGGTTTTCTAAGGTGCTAGGACTGGTATTAGCGAGAGATTCTAGTGTGGTGATGGCTACATCTTGGAGTTGAGTATAGCGCAGAGGTGTTACGCCTGGTAATAGTGAGAGATGTTTTTCAGATTGAGCAACAGCATAACATTGACTATACCAATGGCAAAAATTACACTTTTGCCGAGAAATAAATACCTCTGGCGGATTCGGTAACTCTAAAACTTCAATGAACTCCTCCAGAATTTGCTGCATCCGTGGCATCCATTTAAACAAATCCACCGTATAGTTGGTGTTTTTGGTTCGTAATATCAGCAAAGCTGTTTCTGGTACAACTTCTTGTACTGTTGCCAAGACTTGGGTATGAAATGCAGCGACAACTTGATACTCTTGTTTAGGGCGCTTACCCAGTTCAATACTAGCCGGGACATACATCCAATCTCCAAAACGAGACTTTCCTGGCTGTTTGACGAGTAAATTTGGCCGACTCAGCAGGGTATATGCTTCAGAATAAGTTGCTAATAGTACTCCTTTATAAATGTACTCAACCCCACGCTCCATCAATTCTAAAGTTGCCTTCTCTGCCTTTTCCCAGTTTCCATAAGAATAATCTGGTTGGTGATAAGTCATCTGTGCCAAAGCACCCATCTGATGAGCGATTTTATCCTGTTGCAGTTTCCGCAGCAACTCATTAGGGGCATCGCGCTGATTTTTGTCACCGTGGATATCTAGAAAAGTGCGGCGTTTACAGCGTTGGTATTGCAGTAGGAGTTCAGCATTGATTAGCATTCTTTTAAGTTAACAAGAATTAGTATTATGTGGGAGTAACTTAGACAACTAAAGTTTGCAAGTAGCGATCGCTTTTACATCTGATTTGCTGTTTATTCTATACCAGCCATATCTTTATTAATTCTCGCACTGCGTTTCTATCCCGCCTGGGAATTCAGTTTTGGGTGGGATGTCAGTCAGCGTGACAGTTTCACTCTGACAAAAATCTGGGTAGAGGATTTTTCGACTTGTGTGTATACCGTAGGGTGAGAGATGAGGGAGAATAACAAAATCGCGTTTTATCTATCCATCATTGCAAGCGTACATCTAATCTCATCCTTATTTTTAGCGTTGTTACTAGGACAAAGTACAAATACCTGCTATATAAATAGCCTGTAAACAGCAGATATCCCTTTTAAATTATGACTAGTCTTTCTGTCGCCCAAACTAAGTTACATAACCATCGAGAGCAATTTCCCGCTTTAGCCAATAAGACTTATTTCAATTATGGCGGACAAGGGCCGATGCCCCAAAGGGCAATGGATGCGATGACCGAAACTCAAGCTTATGTTCAGCAAATAGGCCCCTTTGGGAATGAGGCTTATCGCTGGATAGCACCGCAGACTCAAGCCGCTAGAGTTGCGATCGCTTCTGAGTTACATGCACCAAGCGAAACAATTACTCTTACCCAGAATGTCACGGTTGGCTGTAATATCGCCATGTGGGGTATAGATTGGCATTCTGGCGACCATATACTGCTCTCAGACTGCGAACATCCAGGCGTAATTGCCACCACACAGGAAATCGCCCGGAGATTCGCCGTAGAAGTTACCACTTGTCCCCTGAAGGTGACTTTAAATGAGGGCGATTCTGTAAAAATTATTGCCCAGCACTTACGCCCTAATACCCGTCTTGTAATATTAAGTCATGTTTTCTGGAATACTGGTCAAATTTTACCTCTTGATAAAATTGCCGAAGTATGTAGAAACAATCATTCTTTTTTATTGATAGATGCTGCCCAATCTGTTGGTTTGCTGCCTTTAAACTTGACAGAATTGGGTGTAGATTTTTATGCTTTCACTGGTCATAAATGGCTATGTGGCCCTGCGGGTGCTGGTGGTTTGTATGTTCGCCCAGAAGCGCGAGAAAGCCTGAAACCTACCTTTATTGGCTTAAATGGTATTGTTGTGGATAGTCAATCTCAGCCTGTAGACTGGCTTCCAGATGGGCGACGCTATGAAGTGTCTACATTAGCTTATCCATTGTATGTTGGGTTAAAGGAAGCGATCGCAATTCATCAGCAATGGGGAACCTCACAGGAACGTTACGAGCAAATTTGTCAAAACAGTGAGTATCTTTGGCGGCGTTTAGTGGCGTTACCCGATGTTAAATGTTTGCGAACTTCCCCACCGGAAAGCGGTATAATTTCATTCCAACTTGTAAATAATCAGTCCCAAGCTAATCTTAAGTTAGTGCAGTTTTTAGACTCACAAAACATATTAACTCGCACAATTGCCGATCCTAGCTGTATACGCGCCACTATACATTACCTGACTTTAGAATCGGAAATCGACCAATTGGTTGAGGCAATTCAAAGTTTTTGCAAAACTAGTTAGTCATTATTCATTAGGAGTTAAAGTCATAATTCCTAATTACAAATACTTCTCTACGAGACACTACACGAACGCTCATACCATTTCTTTGTGAGGCTGCGCCAAATTTTCTTTCTTTCTCTCTCTCTTTCTCTCTTTCTTTCTTTGTGTACTTTGCGCCCTTTGCGGTTCGTTTTTTTTTCTTATACTTCACTCCTAATATGGTTTAGCGCATCTTCATGCAGAATTGGTATCAGTACAAATGACAAACATAAAAATGGAACGCCCAATCTTATACTTAGCCATAACTAACCACGGCTTTGGACATGCTACCCGCATGGCTTCTGTAGCTGCGACAATTCAAAAATTATGTCCCGAAGTTCTGCTAATTCTCGTAACCACTGCCCCACGCTGGTTGCTAGAGTGTTACATAGAAGGCGATTTTATCTATCGTCCCCGTGCATTTGATTTGGGTGTGGTGCAAACAGATAGTTTGACAATGGATAAAGTAGCTACTTTAGAAAAATTGCTGGATATTAAGAAACATCAAAATTCGCTCATTGCCTCAGAAGTTAATTTTATCCGCCAAAATCGCGTTAATCTCATTTTGGCAGATATTCCCTTCCTCGCTCCTGGGTTTGCCAAAGGTGCAAATATTCCTTGCTGGATGATGAGTAACTTTGGCTGGGACTTTATCTACCGGGATTGGGGGGGTGAATTTACAGCAGTTGCAGATTGGATTAGTGATTGGTACTCAAAGTGCGATCGCTTATTTCGTCTACCCTTCCACGAACCGATGCAAGCTTTTCACAATATCACAGATGTTGGTCTAACAGGCGGTTCCCCCCGTCACTCTGCTGATGATTTACGTTCTCTTTGGGGAATAACCGCACCTGTCGAAAAAACTATTTTATTGACATTTGGCGGCTTGGGTTTGCAGCAAATCCCCTACGATAATCTGCGACGATTCCCAGATTGGCAATTTATCGTCTTCGATCAATCAGCGCCTGATTTACCTAATATAGTGAAAATTAGCGATCGCAAATACCGTCCTGTAGATTTTATGCCTATTTGTGGGCGAGTCGTCTCTAAACCAGGTTTCAGTACTTTTGCTGAAGCCACACTATTAGGAGTACCTATTGTTACTATCCCCCATAAGGATTTTGCCGAAGCAGCTTTTATAGTAGAAGGCATAACAAATTATAACCAGCATCAAATTATCACCCCATCTGAGTTTTTTCAAGGTATTTGGGATTTTCTGCATGAGTTACCCCAAGCACCAAAGCAATCTCAGCCAATTGCTAAGGATGGTAATGAAGCGATCGCTAAAGCGGTTCTCAATTATTTACAGACGAAATAAAGTTATTCAAAACAATATAAATTAATATATGAATACCAACCAGGACGATACAACATCACAACAACCAAATCAAGCAAATTTAACTGCTAATTAGCTTTTACTGTCATCAATAATTACTGTTTTAAATGACTCACTACCAAAAGTTACTAAAAATTTCCACTACTGCCAAATCTTTTTATAACATCACCTCTAAAGTTGAAGCCGCAGTCACCGAATCGCGGATTGAAACTGGTCTTTGTACTTTATTTTTACGCCACACTTCAGCTAGTTTAGTTATCCAAGAAAATGCCGATCCTGATGTTCTTCTAGATTTAGCTAATTTTATGGCAAAACTCGTCCCCGAATCAGACAAATACATCCATGATGCAGAAGGTGCCGATGATATGCCAGCACACATTCGTACCGCACTCACCCACACTTCTGAACATATTCCCATTAATCGAGGTTATCTAGTACTGGGAACTTGGCAGGGAATTTATATTTGGGAACACCGCCAGCGCAGTCATTTAAGGGAATTGGTTATCCATATTTCTGGATAGCCGAGTCTCAAGTTTTATTTAAGGTAGAGTTTAAATACTCTGGTTATTCTACCTACCCTTTGGATATAATCTCATAAACTCGCGGCGATCTGCATTAAACAAATTTCGCTGTGATAGTTTTGTAATGAGAATTATTGATACGGAATTAATTATAGGAATCATATTTGATTTTTGAAAAAATACAAGTATTTGTAGGGTGTGTTAGACGGAACGTCGTAACGCACCATCAGCTTGGGATAGTGCGTTACGCTACGCTAACGCCCCCTACTCAAAAATCAAATACTAGTCCTATAGATATAATCTGTTAAAGAATTAGTATAAATTTGTAAAGTTGAAAGTTAAGTTTGTTTTTGCTTATTTAATAATTTTCTTATTTCGATATACACTAATAGTTAGTGTAAGCTGTTTGGGTTATTTCAATTACTATGAAGCAAGAACTGACACCAACTCATACTTTCCAATATATTGATGAAATACTTGCCCAACAGTCTATTCATTTGTTATCACTTAACCCTCAAAAGACATTAAGTACCAGTTTTGCAGAATTGGAAAATTTAATTACTGAGCAAAACACCGATATTCAACTTCTTACAAATCTCCAAGAAACTCTTGAAAGTATAGTCCGTACTCAGTTACAAAACTTCCCAGAAAATATATTCTGGGACTTTGATTTTCTGGTCAGTAGTATGATTAGACAGGCTTTAGTAGCAGATGAGGGTGCTATTCCTTTTTTAAAAGTTTTTGGTGAAAAAATGGTTACTCTGATAGAAATGTTCGGAACTAAAACAGAAATTCGTTTCCGTTACGTTCACGATTTTATCTATGGGTTTGAGTGGGCAAGGTGGGTACAAAAAGAACCACAAAATCGCGCCCACATAGAGCCTTTTAGTTTGGTTTTTTTAGATTATTTGCTCGCCAAAGGTAAGGAACTTTTACAACGAATTAGTCACGGACAGGTTACATCTTATAAACTATGTGATACAGGCTACCGCAATCCATTCACATTTTCTCGTGAACCAGAAGACGAACGTCGTCTGCTAGCTTATCTGGCTGAGGAGCAACTTATCCCAGTAGCGGTATGGAATTGGAATGCTAGCCCTGTATGGAACAAACCTTTTCAAGAAATGCGCCAGCAATTAGCATTAAAATTAAATATTCAACCACAGAGACACTAATTCGTAATGCGTAATTAAGTAATATAACTGGGATTTAAACCCCTAGAATTGTTTTAAAATTGCTGAAGAAAATAATTATGAAAATTGCTGATTTAATTACTTGGTTTGAAGCATGGGCTAATCCCGCGTGGTGTGAAAGCTGGGATAATTGTGGCTGGCAGATTGAACCAGGAGTTTTGCAGGAAAAAGCACGGGTTTTAGTATGTTTGACACCGACTTTGGCAGTAATGCAAGAAGCGATCGCTCTGAATGCTAATCTGATATTTGCCCATCATCCCTTGATTTTTAATCCTCTCAAATCTTTACGCACTGGTGAAGCGATCGCAGAAATGGTACGGTTAGCTTTTACCGGAAATATTGGTATTTACAGCGCTCACACCAATTTCGATCAAGTGCAGGATGGGACTGCTGACGTTTTAGCTCAAATTTTAGAACTCAAAGAAGTTACTCCCATAGTACCGACACAAGGAGGCTTAGGATATGGTCGTGTTGGTTTCCTGGAGCCATTTTTAACACTACAAGAACTACTCGCAATCATTCAAACCCGACTTGCTCCCCCTAACTTGATTTTTTCTCCCAGTGCTGATTTACAGCAAACAATTTCACGAGTTGCTGTTTTGGGTGGTTCGGGGGCTGGTTACATTTCAGCCGTCGCCAAAACTGGTGCGACAGCTTATCTGACTTCTGATTGTAAGTTTCATCAGTTTCAAGAAAGCCGCGATCGCAATATTATCTTAATTGATGCTGGACATTATGCTACCGAACGTCCCGCTTGCGATCGTTTGGCACAAAAGTTTCAGTCTTTAAACCTAGACTGGGTACAACTAAGTCAAAAGGATGAAGATTTCCGCCAGTTTTTTGCTTGATTAACAACATTAATACTGAACAAATTTGGATTAAAATCTCACCGTCGGTATCAAATATTTCCATTAAAAGTTCATGTTTTTACCATTTTTGTGATATGAATCACTGAATACGTGTAATTATAATCACATTCAATCAATGTTTCACATCAATTAGTCGCACAAGAAAATGTTCCACACTTGAGGTAACAAATTGTTTACTTTGCCCCAACCAAAATGATTCGCACAATCATTGAATCTGCTTTCCAAACTGGATATCTTAGTGTTGAATCTGAGGGTTTACTTCATCAAGTACTCGCTACTAAATGCTATCAGCCAGAGGATTTGCCCGCTCTCGCAGTCCTATATGATGCAGTTCGCGCAGGTAAAATTAAACGAGAAGCATCCTCGTCAAACGTGCTTATGGAATTTCCTTTTCCACATAATAAATCTTGCTGATAAGCTATTGTGCATTGAATTTGCACAGCTAGGGCGGGCAAGATGCCCACCCCACAAGAGATTTATTTTTTGGAGAATGCAAATTAAAATATTTTCAGCTTACTCCAAAAAAAGCAGAGGAACAGAGGAAAGCGTAGTGTAAATATTTGTACTTATTTTTCGCCATCTTGTACTTATTAAATCCTCTAAATATTATATTTATGGTTATTTCTCTTGCCCCCTGCCCACTTACCCCTCATCAGGCAAAAAATCTTAAAAATTCAAAACTATTTGGGTGTTGTTGCTGAAAACTATCAAGGTCAGCAAAAGAATGAGTTAAGATCAGATACAAGTGGGTAATAGTAAAGTCAAATCCCCAGACTTCCCAATAATGCCAATGAGTAAAAGCAGGCAAATTAAACAACCGCAATCAACGATTGCTTTGGAGTATTATTTATTACATAATGGTAAGAATGACTCATCAGGAAATATGAGCCTGCTTAGAACAGGTTGCGAATTGTTTGACTTCTATGAAGCAAATATCCCGTAAAACGAGCCGGAAGGAGATGAGTTCATTGCTAGAACAACCATTGATTTATGACTCAACATTTCCCGATATCTTGACAACTACAAGCAAATTTTGGGATTGGATTGTGAATCCTACTTGTTCTCAAAGGTGAAATTCACCTCTTAAAGGTGTAATGTAATGGGGTAGAACCCAGATTTTGACAGGTTTAACTACGTTGTTTAAAAAGGCAGAAACAATACATGCTACACCGCAAGATTTATCAACTGTGTTGCGATGGGCGCGAGGTATGTGTTTTCTTGCGGGACCAGCAACGCTGGATTGAACGCGCCCGCATCATCGACATAGAGGGAGATTTAGTGACTCTACGCTATGAAACAGAAGAAGAGGACGAAGTTTGTTCTTGGGAAGAAATGGTTCGCCTCGAGAGCATTGGTGCTGTAACGCAAAAACTGGCTTCAGTACCGCGCGGAAATGTGGAACCTCTGATGACTGAAGATTGTCCCGAAGCAGAGCGCATCCCCAACCGTTACACTGACTCGAATCCAGAATAATTAGTGATTAGTCATTGGTCATTAGTCATTAGTCATTAGTCATTAATTAAAAATGACAAAGGGCAGCGGATTAATGACTATTGACTATCATTCAAACCTTCAAAAGCAGGACAGTAACCTTCGAGAGTTACCTTAAAGTTATACAATGGCGAAGCTGGGTTCCAACATCTCTGCCCTCTTTGATGTCGGCAGGTGCCGCAACAGTCTACATCTGTCCATGTATAGCGATCGCTATTTTGGCTAAGAAGCTCTCGTTGAGACAATCCCCTTAAGACTAGTTCTTCACCTTGCCAACGAGCTTCGATTAAACCAGTATCGGCAAATTGCCGCCAACGCGGATCGGCAGTAATCACATTGGGGAGGGTGATTGTGATTACTGTTCCTAACTCTGTTAGTTCGCCCTCATAGTTAGTTTCTGGTGCTGCTGGTTGTAAAAATGTATCACCGATAGGCAGTTCTACTAAGGTGTTAGCCGCCGGAGAATGGACGTGGTAGCGGTTTTGCAACTCCTCTAAGCTAGTCAAGTCTGCTAAATAAGCAGGAGAACCGTGAATAAATATGACATGCTGGGGTCGCAAATTATGAATTAGCTGCGTAGTACCAGGGCCATCACTATGTTGAGCTAAGAGATAGGTTTCAACAGTGGTAGGCGCTAAATATTCTTTGTTAATTTTTATATCAATTTTTTCTGGTAGGAGAATCAGCCAGGGGCCTGTATCTAGTTGGCAGTGCTTGCCCAGATCATCTGTAGAGTCGGTAAGGACAATACAAGGTGACTTGCCCACTGTGGGACGATCTTCTGCTTTTAAACGACGCACGCGAGGGCGCACCCGTTCATCCCAAAATAGGGGTTGATGGCGGGCAAAATTCTGTACAGATGGCGGGAGGTGGGGTAGCAGTTCTAGGTAGGCATCACAACCAGTAGCAACAGCACCATCTACCCAGATATCTAAATCTCGTCCGGTGAAGTGATGATGAGAGCGTAATAGCATTAGCATCTCTTGACCCAATCCTAAAGCAGGAGTGGGCAGGATGACAGAACAATGATCAGCGATCGCGCGATTAATTCGCTCTGCTAGTTGATTTTCTTGGTTGCGGCGGTGAGGATGACGGGATGTACCGTAACTACCTTCAATAATTAGCACATCCAAATCTAAGCCCCGCAGTTCTTCTAAACGCAAACCTTCTACCAAGCGGGAGTTTGATAAGAAAAAATCTCCCGTGTATAGTAGCTTGTAAGTACGCTGCTTGGTAGTGTAGGTAAGGAGAATTGCCACTGCTCCTGGTAGATGTCCGGCGGGAAATAATTCTGCTACCAAACCATCTTGGAATTCTACAGGCGATCGCAACGGCAAAGCATGACAAAATTTGGAAATTTCCTCAGCGTCTTGATCTAACCAATTCAGTGGCAGTAATTTGCTGGTTACTTCGCTACCATAAATAGGTAATTTAGGAAAAGCTTTATGCAGTGCTAGCAAGCCCCTAGCATGATCTGGGTGAGCATGACTAATCAAAACTAAATCTGCTGGCAGGGACGAACTAGATTTACCTTCCGACTTCGTAAGCCCCTTACCCAGCGATGAAATATCCTCCATACCACAATCCAATAGAATGCGGTGTGGCCCCATCTTCACCAGTAAACACACGCCCTCATTGTCATGCTGGACACTATAGGGCAAACATTCTAATTCACTACCCGCCTCCGCAGCATCTACGCCAGAGGATGCCGACAGATTATCCCTCATGCTCTCCTCCCCTCAAATCTCGTCATAGACATATCCCAAAAGCCAAAAATTACACAAATTTTGGTTTTGTGACTTAGGGGTAAGTTTTATAGTGCGCCCCTACACCCTGAGAATACAGATTTTGATTGGGGAGGACACCTTTGCTAACCCGCACTGCTTCGGAAAGGTGGGCTAACTAAAAGCCATCAAACTAGGAGCTAAAGGAGTTTGCCTCGTATGTATTTTCCCTTTGCAAGTTCTGAGCTATCTTAGCTAACTCACCCTACGCGAAGCCGCATCTACAGATTGAACTCAATGTGCAGAGCCATTTCCGTGATAGTCATCGGAATCATAGAATCCATTTTTCGTGCCAAAAAATAGGCACGAAAGCGTGAATATAACTGTTAATCCAGCTAGAATCAGCTTTACATCCATTTGCTTGCTGCCCTTTACTCAAGACTTTCTTATATTAATTTAGTGCTTCCGCAATCAAACGTAATCACTAGAAAATCTTTACTATGCTTATGTTGATTAGACAATAAGTAAATTCACCGTAATCAGTCAGATTGTAAAACCTTTCGGTTCACCTGTCTATCCATTTAAATATTAAGCAATGTAATAGTAAGGGCAATTCTCTACAAACCGTAAAAATCCTCATCTAGAATCTGGTCAATAGAAAAAGGACAAACGGTAGGATACTCACTTTCCTGGGGGATGCGAACCCCAAACTTAGCTAGCTTGCTTTCTTTAATCCCTAGCTTACGGGCATCTGGGTAGGCTTTTTCCACTGCCTCTAAGAGAAAACTTTTTAGAGAAGGAGTATCTGCTAAATTATTGAGAACTCGCTGACGATGTTCAAGTATTGAGCTATACCAGCTTCCTTTCATACTATCGGGTACATCATGCTGAACTCGTAAATTGAGTAAATACGCCAACAGGATTGTCAGATTGCTTTTCAGGGCATTTTTCTCTGCCTTACCCAAGTCAACTAGCTCCTCAATCAAATGCTCAATATCCAACACCTCAAATTCATGATTTTGTAAATGTTGAATGGTTTGCTCAATCCATAATTGCAAATCTCGATCGTATAGCGTGTTAGGCATTTCTCAGATCGACTCCTAGTGATTTGAGATTACAGTTAGTCCCGAAACTCGATCCGATCGTAGCGATGAAACGCCCTGAAATTAATATTGTTATTGCAGGCAAAATAAGTTAGGGCGTTTGCCTCTACACTCACACCCAGACAATTACTTTGCAACATAACCATTGCTACTTTTTCTCATGTAGTTGCTTCAGAAGTATTGAACTGTCTAATAGTTTTTAATTCCTCTTTTTCTTCCTTAAGAACATGGTAAACTTCCCAATTCTGTTGGAGATTTAACCAAAACTCTGAACTATTTCCAAAAAATTTTGATAATCGTACTGCTGTACTAGGCGTAATACCTCGTTTTTGATTTACAACCTCATTAATTCGTTGATAAGGAACGTGAATTGCATCTGCAAGTTCTCGTTGTGATATTTCCATTGGCTCTAGAAACTCTTTAAGTAATATTTCGCCCGGATGCGAGGGAGACCTATGCTTTGGAACTCTCATCTTTTGCTAACTCTAATGGTAATCTACTATTTCAACTTCTGATGGCCCTTGGGGTGTCCATGTAAAACAAATCCGATATTGGTCATTAATCCGAACACTATACTGACCCTTGCGCTCACCCTTTAGAGCTTCTAAATTGTTACCTGGTGGAACTTTCATATCATCTAAAAAGAACGCTGCATTGAGTTGATCTAATTTTCTCTGTGCAACTTGCCAACAGTTTATAGGACACTGTTTTCGCGCTTGCTTTGAATCTTTACCATCAAAAATGTCTTCAGTTCCTTTGTCATTAAATGATATTATCATAACTAGCACGATAACACGGTTGTCATGCTAGGAAAAAGTATAAGTCATACCCAGCAAGGGATAGGGTAGTTGACTTGTCGTTGATACTCTTGATAAGCTCGTAACATCGAGCCACGTGTGCGCTAGGGTTGGTTGTAAATATTGCCTAGACCAACTTAGATCAAATCTGTGATGGAAAATAGCCGTTGCTTATCTATTTGCTGAAGCTTAATTTTTTCGGCGTAGAAAGCCTGATAATAAGATTGATAGCGCTCTGGTTCAGCTTCTGGATCGGTTTGTTGCCATAGTTCCAAAAAGTGACGATAGCGTTTTTCAAGCATCACCAAATCCATACAAGCGATCGCAGCTTGAACTACTTGAGGAGTCCGAGGTATTTCTATCTTCCATTTCTCGTTCAGATGAAACAGATGCGACACTAATCCTAATTCTTCAGACGATTCTAGGTATCTGTTTTGCAAAGTTGATATTAAATCTAGCTGTTCTTGGGCTGTTTCTAAAATCTGTTGCCATAAAAATCGGTGGTGGGAAAGACTAAATTGTAAATCTCGCTCCTCTAATTCGGCAATAATCGCTTGACGCTGTTCGGGACAATGTAAGTAAATCCTTAGTAATAACCCCTCTGCGTGTTCTAAAAGGCTGCGTTCTGTAGGAAGTGGAGAGTGAGAAACTTTGCTACTTCCCCATGCTTTCTTCGCTGATACGGGCTTAGTATATGCAGTCGCCGCCGGAGCAATTTGAGTTAGCAGATTTTCGACTCGCAGGGGTATAAGTCTGGTATCTCCCAAGCTGAGTATTTCGGCACAGTAAGAAACGTAATAATTTCTTGTATCGCTGTTAGCTATATTTTTAAGTAATTTGACTAATTGCTGAGTTACTTGCTGAAAATCAGTAGCCTGTTTCAAGTCTCGATCTTGAATAATTTGCTGAATTTGCCAGTCTAACCAAAGTGGGGCATTTTTTAGCAGTTCTCCATAATCTTCTGGAGTGTGACTATGCAAATATTCATCAGCATCTTTACCATCTGCTAAATTCAGAATTTTTAGTTGAACTTCACCTTTGTATGCTAGTTCGGCAATTTCCCCGATCGCACGTTCGGCGGCATTGGTTCCGGCTTTATCAGCATCAAAGTTGAGTACTAATTGTTTCGATTCGGTATAGCGTAATATTAGCCGCACTTGTTCTAAGCTTAAGGCTGTACCGAGGGAGGCAATGGCGTTATTAATCCCAGCAGCGTGGAGAGCGATCGCATCAAAATATCCCTCTACCACCACAGCTTGATCGAGTTGGGAAATTCCACCCTTGGCTTGATCGAGGGCAAATAATGTTTTACCTTTACTAAAGAGTTCCGTTTCTGGTGAGTTTAGATATTTCGGTTGTTCATCAGTCAGGGTTCTTCCACCAAAGGCAATGACGCGCCCTTGAACATCACGGATGGGAATCATTAAGCGATCGCGGAATACATCATAATAACCGCCTCCTTCCTTGCGTGGCTTAATTAATCCCGCTTTTTCTAGTATCTGCGCTGGGTGATGTTTATCTTCTACTAAATAACGATAGAGAGTTTCCCAACCTGCGGGGGCAAAACCTAAGCCAAATTGCTGTATAGTTTCTTCTTTGAGTTGGCGGTTAGATTGCAAATATTGAAGTGCCTTTTGTCCTTGGGATTGTCTCAGGGCGTGTTGATAAAACTGGGCGGACATTGCCAGAACTTCATATAACTGCTCGCGCAAAGATAGCTGACGCTGTAATTCTTGGCGTTGTTCGGGTTCTAGGGTTTGTACAGGTACTTGGTAACGCCGTGCTAAATCCAGTACCACATCAGGAAAAGAACGCTTTCCCAACTCCATGACAAACTTAATGGCATTTCCCGCAGCTTGACAGCCAAAGCAATAATACATTTGCTTGGTTTGACTAACGGTGAAACTGGGAGATTTCTCATCATGGAAGGGGCATAAACCGACAAAATCCTTTCCACGTTTGCGTAAAACTACGTATTCGGAGACGACATCTACAATATCAGCCCGTAGTTTAACTTCCTCAATTGTGTCTGGGTGCAAGCGGGGGATTTGCATGGGATTAGGGATTGGGGACTGGGGATTGAGGATAAGGGGTAATGGGGATTAGGGATGAGGGATTAGGTGTTGGGGATTGAAAGTTTACCTATTACCCAGTCCCAAGTCCCCAATCCCCAATCACTAGTCATAAACTTTGGAGAAATACCAAAGGACAAATGACTTTAGACTTCTGATAGCTATTATATTCTTGTTGTCAGACCAAGAATGATGTATACAATTGCTTAGACTTAATTTTATCAGAGGAAATACTGAGGATGGGACGTATTTTTATATCAGCCGCTCATGGAGGCAAAGAAGCTGGAGGAGTAGATCAAGGTGCGATCGCAGGTGGTACAACTGAAGCTAAAGAGATGATTCTGCTGCGGGATTTAATTGTCACGGAACTGAGGGCGCGAAATTTGGAGATTTTGGCGGTTCCCGATGACTTGAGTGCCGCCCAAACCATCACCTGGATCAATTCTCGCGGACGACGGGGTGATGTTGCCTTGGAAATTGAATCTAACGCGGCTAACAGCCCTTCTGTGCGTGGGGCTAGCGTCTTTTATATTGTTAATAATAGCGATCGCAAAAGTAATGCTGAACAGTTACTAATGGGTTTGTTGCGCCGCGTCCCCCAATTACCGAATCGGGGAGTCAAGCCAGATACAGATAGTGGATTAGGTAGTTTAGCATTTTGTCGCCAGACAACGCTTCCAGCTTTGGCGATGCAAGTGGCGTTTCTCAGCAATCCAGAGGATCGGGCTTTGCTGCAAACTCGTCGCCGCGATTTTGCATTGGGAATTGCTGATGGATTGGTAACTTGGAGCCGTGCGATCGATCCCAGTCCTGGAACTCCGGCAGAACCAAATTATCCGCCAATAAATATCAATATTAATGGGCAAAATTACTCAGAACAAGGAGTTTTAGTTAATGGTAATGCTTACATTCCCATTGATTTAGTAGACGTTCTACGGATTGACCTTTCAAAAGCAGCTAATGTCAATCGGATTACCTATCACAAAGTAGTTTATGTCAAAGCAATCGAACTGCGAGATTTTAATGTTGCAGTCAATTGGGATGCTGCAACTCGGACTGTTAGCTTGCGCTCGAATTTGATGGTTTGCTCCGGTCAACTTTCGCGGGTGATGTCGAACGGTAATACTTCAGAAGTCCAGTTACAATTATTTCTGAGAAACAATAATCAAAATGCTTTAGCAAAATTTCCTGACATTCCAAAACTTTATCGAGAAGAAGCAGGTATAGAAGGAGTGAACTATGATATTGCCTTTTGCCAAATGTCTGTAGAAACTGGATTTTTACAGTTTGGTGGTGATGTGAAACCTGAGCAAAATAACTTTGCAGGCTTAGGTGCGATCGGTGGTGGTTCGGAGGCTGCGTCTTTTCCAAGTGCCAGAATTGGAGTTAGGGCGCACGTCCAACATCTAAAAGCTTACGCTAGTTTAGAACCTTTGGTACAAGAAGTAGTAGATCCAAGGTTTCGTTTTGTCACACGTGGAATTGCCCCATTAATCGATCAGCTATCAGGGCGCTGGTCAGCAGATTTGGATTATGGTACGAAGATTTCCGCAATGGTCAAACGATTATATGAATCAGCAGGACTTCTTTGAGTTATGCAAGAGTTTTCAAGTTTATCAATCCCTATATTGTCAGTACGTAACTTAATTAGAGCAGTTAGCATCGCTTGGGAAGTCTCAAAATTACCAAGTACAGTATTTTATTAATTCGTAGCAAATTGAATTTCGTCATCCTCTACAATGTCATGCGTCGGCTTGCATTAAAAACGCTATGCTTTTAGGCAAAACTGGACTAAGATTTTGCACAACGCGATCGCAAAGGTGGTCTATTTCCGGCATCAGGATGTCGTAAAGTTGTTGTAGACTTGATAGCAATTGAAAAAAAATATCGTGAGTGTCCCATCAAGCAGTAGAGCGTTATTAGCAAGTCATAACCCTAGTTTGAGCTTTAGGAGTCTAGCAGAACTATCAACTGGAAAATTGCTTGCAGAAGTGGATCTTCATCGGGCTGTAGCAAGTTTGAAGCTAAGGCAAGACAAAAAAGCATCAATGGGTCAATTTCTGACTCCCGCCTCAGTAGCACAATTAATGGCTGGGATGTTTAATCGGCTGGATTTAGCTGAAATATCCTTGCTTGATCCTGGAGCCGGAATCGGTTCATTACTAGCCGCTTTTGTTGCGAAAGTATGCCAGCATCGACAACACACGTCAAGTTTGCGCGTTGTGGCTTATGAAATTGACCCCTTTCTAATTGGATATTTGCATCAGACTCTAGAGCTATGTAAAAAGGAATGTCAAGGTGTGGATATTTCCTTTAATTACGAAATTCGTGAGACTGATTTTATCGAAGATGCAGTTAGGCTGCTTCAGATTGGTTTATTGAATAGTGTAAACGCAACAGAATTTACTCATGCTATTCTCAACCCGCCTTATTTGAAAATCAATGCTAATTCCAAAGTGCGTGAATTGCTGCGTTCCATCGGTTTAGAAACTAGCAATCTTTATACTGGTTTTATGGCTGCTACAGCGCAACTTCTAAAACCAAATGGCGACTTTGTAGCGATTACCCCGCGCAGTTTTTGTAATGGCCCCTATTTCCGTGACTTCCGCAAAATGTTTTTAGAGATGATGGCTTTACAACAAATACATCTTTTTGAGTCGCGGCAAGAAGCATTTAGTGACGATGATATTTTGCAGGAAACTATCATCATCCAAGCTACAAAACAAAGGCAAAAATCTAGCAACGTCATCATCAATACCAGTTCTGGTGCTAATGATGACTTAATAATGTCACACTCTGTACCATATACAGCTTTAATTAAACCTGACGATTTAGAGCAGTTTATTCATATTATTCCAGATAATATAAGCCAGCAAATCGTTCAGCGAATGGAACTTTTCAGTTGTACGTTGAAAGATTTAGGGCTAACAGTTTCAACAGGACGAGTAGTAGATTTCCGTGCAAAAGAGTACTTAAGGACAAATCTAGAGAACAATACCGTCCCTTTAATTTATCCGGTGAATTTAGCGAATGGATATGTAGAACACCCAAAAATCACCAAAAAGACTCAAGCGATAGTGCATATAGAAGAAACAGCGAATCTTCTAATACCAAATGAACATTATGTTTTATGCAAAAGATTTTCATCGAAAGAAGAGAAAAGGCGTATTGTTGCAGTGGTTTATGATGCGAACCAATTTAATTATGCCTATGTCGGCTTTGAAAATCATTTAAATTACTTTCACAAAGATAGGCGTGGACTTAGCCTTACTTTGGCTCGTGGACTTGCTGTTTATCTAAATTCAACCCTAGTCGATGCTTTTTTTCGGTTATTCAATGGGCATACTCAGGTCAATGCAACAGATTTGCGAAAATTAAAGTACCCTAATTTGGAACAGCTATTTTCATTAGGGACAGCGATTAAAGAGCGGTTTCCTTCGTTGCAAGAAATTGATGAACTTATAGAAAATCAGCTAATTAGTATGTCAAGTCTGTCAGAAAATAATCCAATTAAAACTAAGTCTAGAATTGATGATGCATTGCAAATTCTGACACAATTAGGCTTTCCACGAACACAACTTAACGAACGGTCAGCTTTAACTCTCCTGGCGTTGCTTAACTTAAAGCCGATAGACTCTTGGCAATTAGCAACTTCCCCTTTGATGGGAATTACGCCAATGATGAATTTTATGGCTCAACATTATGGGAAAACCTATAAGCCCAATACACGGGAAACAGTTCGCCGCCAGACAGTTCATCAATTTCTGGATGCAGCTTTGATAGTTGCTAATCCAGATGATTTAAGCCGCCCTATCAACAGTCCAAAAACTGTATATCAAATTCAGAATAGTGCGCTTGAACTCTTGCGAACCTACGGTACTGAAGAATGGGAAAAAAGCATCTCTACTTATCTTGCTTCAGTTGAAACTTTGAAAAAGCAGTATGCTCAAGAACGGGAAATTTCCCGTATTCCGATAGTAATTGACGGAGAAATTAAAACTTTATCGCCAGGTGGACAGAATATTCTAATTGAAAAAATTATTAATGATTTTGCTCCTCGTTTTACTCCTAGTGGAAAGCTCATCTATGTTGGCGATACAGATGAAAAGTTCGCCCATTTCGATGAAGTAGCATTGACAGATTTGGGTGTTAACATCGATTCTCATGGCAAAATGCCAGATGTGATTATTCACTTCACAACAAATAACTGGTTGGTGCTGATTGAGGCTGTAACCTCACATGGCCCAATTAATCCTAAACGGAAGAAGGAACTTGAAGTCTTATTCAGAAGTGCCGAAATACCTCTGGTGATGGTGACAACATTTCTCAGTCGTAAGGCAATGATGCCATATTTGGCAGAGATTGCTTGGGAAACGGATGTTTGGGTTGCTGAAGATTCAACTCACCTAATTCATTTCAATGGTGAATCTTTATTGCAGGGTTACCAAATAGAGAAGAAGCAAATTTTCTGAGTACAAAGCAATACGGTTTAGTTAGGGCTTAACTCTTTATCAAAGTCAATTTTTTTAACGAACCGCAAAGGGCGCAAAGAACACAAAGCAAAAAAAGAAAAGAAAAAGAAGAAATACTTAACTGAACTGTATTGGAGTATAAAGCAGAATTCAGGTGTCTGTGTACTTAGTACAGCTTTGCGTAAAAATGAATCACTCCAAAGGTAGAAAGAGAGGATACACAAAGGTTTAATACGGGGCAATTTTTTTTGTAACGAACTTATGCAAAGCTGTAAGAGAAAATGCCTTGTTAAATACGCTCTATGAACATCCGTAAAATCTCTACTACTCCCTTTAGCGACCAAAAGCCCGGTACTTCTGGGCTGCGGAAAGCAGTTAAGCCTTTTCAGCAACCCCACTACCTGGAAAATTTTATCCAATCCATCTTCGATTCTGTGGGGGAATTACAGGGGCAAACCCTAGTTCTGGGTGGTGATGGCCGTTATTACAATCGCCAAGCCATTCAAATCATTTTGAAAATGGCTGCTGCTAATGGTATTGGGCTGATTAAAGTTGGTCAGGGGGGGATTTTGTCTACTCCGGCAACTTCCGCTATTATTCGCAAGTACCAAGCCATTGGCGGCATCATCTTGTCTGCTAGTCATAATCCAGGCGGGCCAAATGGTGACTTTGGTGTGAAATATAACATTAGCAACGGTGGCCCAGCGCCAGAAAAGGTGACTGAGGCTATCTACGATCGCAGTAAAGTAATTGATAGCTACCAAATTCTGGAAGCACCAGATGTAGATTTAGAAACCTTGGGTGAGTCACATTTGGGAGAGACGGTAGTTGAGGTGATTGACTCCGTACAAGATTATCAAGAATTAATGGAGTCCCTGTTTGATTTCGATCGCATTCAGCAACTGTTGACTTCTGGAAATTTTCGGATTAGCATCGATGCCTTACATGCGGTAGCTGGCCCTTATGCTCATGCCATTTTTGAGAAACGTTTGGGCGCACCAGTAGGAACTGTGCGTAATGGTACACCCCTAGAAGACTTTGGGGGCGGACACCCCGATCCAAATCTGGTTTATGCCCATGAGTTGGTGGATATTTTGTACGGAGAGAATGCGCCAGACTTTGGAGCAGCTTTTGATGGAGATGGCGATCGCAATATGATTTTAGGGCATAAGTTCTTTGTCACTCCTAGCGATAGCCTCGCAATCTTAGCTGCAAATGCCAAGCTAGTCCCTGGTTATAGTTCCGGTTTAGCTGGGGTAGCGCGATCGATGCCTACTAGTCAAGCTGTGGATCGAGTTGCCGCTCGGATTGGAATTGAATCTTATGAAACGCCTACTGGTTGGAAGTTTTTCGGAAATCTATTAGATGCGGGTAAAGCTACTCTCTGCGGTGAAGAAAGCTTTGGTACTAGTTCTAACCACATCCGCGAAAAAGATGGTGTATGGGCAGTTCTGTTCTGGTTGAATATTCTGGCAGAGCGGCAACAATCTGTTGAGCAAATTGTCCGGGAACACTGGCAGACTTATGGACGCAATTATTATTCCCGCCATGACTATGAAGGGATAGAGATTGAGCCAGCAAACACCTTAATCGCAAGATTGGATTCTTTATTGCCAACTCTTAAAGGCAAGCAATTCGGTAACTATCAAGTTGAATACAGTGATGACTTTAGTTATACCGATCCTGTTGATGGCAGCGTTAGCGAAAAACAAGGTATTCGTATTGGCTTTACCGATGGTTCTCGCATTGTGGTGCGACTTTCTGGGACGGGGACTCAAGGTGCAACGCTAAGGATTTACATAGAAAGCTATGAGGCAGATCCTGCTAAACATAACCTCGATCCACAGGAAGCACTTGCTTCTTTGATCGCTATTGTTGAGGAGATAGCCCAGATCCGCGAACTTACAGGGCGCGAAAAACCAACTGTAATCACTTAGTAAGAAGTTAGAGCTTTTCCTAATTAAAAGATGCAGATTATAGCCCAATACAGTCCAGTTAAAGTTAGTTTTTTTACTAACCACAGAGGCGCAGAGAACACAGAGAGAAGACATAAATGCTTTAACATGAACTGTACCGCATCATAGCCCCCTCCCCGCAAGCGGGGAGGGGGTTGGGGGTGGGGTTCTTGTATCTCACCAGACCGGGAAACGCTATATATCTTGTTTGTATACTTCTAATAGTTTGGGAATGTGATCGTACCCATCTACACCGATAACTGCAATGATTTTAGGGCGATGTTGCTGTAAGAAATTGTGGAATGCTTCTGCCCCAATTTGTCCTTGCAAAATTGTTAGTAAACCTGCCGCTTGTCGCCACTCATTAGAAGCTATTTGCTCTAAAAGATACATTCCCAAACAACCTGTGTAAACGGTTTTTTCCGAATTTTGGAGATGGTAATAAGCTTCTGCTAAATAAGCTAAGTTCCGCCCTTGGAGATACAAATCGCCGGAAACTTGCGCTGTTTTAAAGCCATCTTCAAGATATTTAATTGCAGTTTGGTGTTCTCCAATTACTAGATAGGCAATTCCTAAGCTGCTGACACATAAGGCTTTACTTTGAATATCACCTAATTTTTCCGATAATTTTAAACCTTGTTCTAAATAGTTAATTGCGGCTTCATAAGTTTCGGGTTCTAGGTTTTCTAGCTCTTGAGCCTGCATGACTTCGCTATAACCTAAATTTACCAGTGCGTTTGCTTCTCCGGTGCGATCGCCTGCTTGCCGACTCAAGATTAATGCTCGTTGGCTGTAGTTAATTGCTTCAGCATAATTTTGCTGTTGCACATAAGTACGGCTGAGGTGGTTGAG
The DNA here is from genome assembly GCF_036919895.1 of Nostoc sp. Classification (GTDB taxonomy): domain Bacteria; phylum Cyanobacteriota; class Cyanobacteriia; order Cyanobacteriales; family Nostocaceae; genus Nostoc. The sequence goes on along the minus strand of NZ_JBALBW010000071.1, from coordinate 19,622 downwards.
ATTGGCTATTTCACAGGTGCGATCGCCTGCATTCCTGGCTATCTCTAACGCCTGCTGATGAAAATCTATTGAGCGCTGGTATTGTCCTAAAGCACGCTGCGAATAACCTAAAAGGGTCAAAATCCGTGCCTTTTCTTGGGTTCCCTCGCCTCGTCGCAATGGTTCATCCAAATAATCGAGGGCATCTCGCAAATAAGTACCAGTAAAAGAGGCAAATATCCCGCCATAAAAGGGAAAATACGGACGCTGGGCAAAGGTTCGCAAAATTTGGAGCATGATTTGAGAACAGGCATCAGCATATACTGTCCCAATGCTGCCAAAACCACTTGCTAATTGACTCCAAATCACTGCAAAGGTCAAAAAAGTGGAAATGGACAACTTTGGCCCCGCCTTAACATCGTAAGCTTGTTGGTCAAACCAGTTAATTAGCCCCCGTTGCAAGAACTGTAAAATCAATGCCATTTCCACCCAATCTCTGAGGGTGATTCCCCGTTGTCGCTGGGCAAATTCAATTGCGGATTCTTCCATCGCTAAGGTGCGAAGCAGTGCTTTGGGTAACTCACTATTGAGTTGTTTAGCCCAACTTGCCCAAGGGCCACGTTCTCCGGGTACGCCGCCAAATCCTAAAGCTTCTTTTTGCTCGTACATCCAACTGAGCAAGTTGTCTTGCAATCGCTGCCAAGAAGCTAAACCACGGGTAATCCCTTCGGAAAACTGTTCTAAATCAGCATCTGCCTGGGCAAATTGCTGTAATGCCTTTGATAATTGCTGTAGCTGTTGCGAATTTAGCGGATACTTCTGATTGGGGTCAGTAATCCGTAAAAATGTCGCTAGACGCTCGTCAGCCGGGGCTGTGGTAATTTCTGCAACTGCGGAAGCGATCGCTTCTGTGGTTTTATTTTGCTCTTGCCAACGTTGCCATTGGCTTTGAATGGTCTTAATGGCTCTCAAACTGCGAGTAGCCTTGCCTTTCTTGAGTTCGTCGTTTTCACTATCTACTTGGCTTTGGAGAGCATTCAGGCGATCGCTCAAAACTAACTCAAAGACTTCCCCAGTACCGGAAGTAATGCCTTTAAGCAGCATTTGATACACCATCTCAACAGAGCTAATTTTGCCCTTGAGGGTGGCTTCAACAATTTCATCGATTAAGGCAAGATAGCGATCGCGCAATGGCAGAGAATCTGACACTTTAGCTATTAAGAAACGTCACGTCAATTCTAATTCTAGTCCCCGTTAACGAGTATTTGAACGAGGGACTTGGGAAACTTGGATGGGGAGTCAGACCCCACCCAACCAAGTTTTGTTCGCGCAGCGTCTCGTAAGAGAGCGTCATAGCCTATCGGAGACATCGCTCAACATTTATTATGCATCGGAAAAATACACATCAAAGCAGTTCCTTCTGCGAATCTATCTAAAGTAATAAAACTTAGTTTTAGCAAAGGTTAAATAGCTGAAATTTATCGCTCTAATTACACACTTTATATTTTTAGATATCCGCCAAACAGCATAGTTTTATTAAGCTTTTAACTTAATTTCTTTTAGGATATAAGTCATCATTTCTCCTTTGCCTTTGACCTGAATTAAACCTCGTTTATCCAATAGGTATTGATCCTTTAAAAGCTGATAAGTTGCTTCACAAACTTGAATACTACCTGCTATCCCATGTGATTCCATTCTACTAGCAGTATTTACTGTATCTCCCCAGAGGTCGTAGGCAAACTTTTTCAGTCCAATCACCCCTGCCACAACTGGGCCTGTACTAATGCCAATACGGATGCGAAATAATTGATTGTTTTCTGCATTGAAGGTAGCTATAGCAATTTGCATATCTAACGCCATATTAGCTATTGTTGGAGCATGGTCATTAGACTTATTTGGCAATCCGGCAACAGCCATATATGCGTCACCAATAGTCTTGATTTTCTCTACCCCATGACGTTCTGCTAATTGGTCGAATAAACAGAATATTGTATTTAATAACTCGACTAATTCCGCAGGAGATGTCCGAGTTGAAAGCTCTGTAAAACCGACAATATCGGCAAATAATACCGTAACTTCTAGAAAACTGTCAGCAATAGTTGTAGGCTGTTGTTTTAATTGTTCTGCAATCATCTCTGGCAGAATATTTAGTAACAGCCGTTCAGATTTTTCCTGCGCCAGTTCCATTGCTTTACGGGCGTAAAATTCTTTTTTTCGCAAGCGTTCGTATAAATAGACAGAAAATACACAAATTACGCAAGTCCAAAAGAAGTATAATCCTTGTTCAGCATAAAAAGCTGATGGATTCTTCAATGTAGGATTATATAAGAGATATAAGGTTAAATAGCAAATTATTGTTCCGAGTTGAGATATTAAATGCATCCACCATTGGACTGGTATGATTGTAGCCTGAGTGAGAAACATCAGAGTCCAAATATTGTTTCTAGGTTCCAGACTATTAAACAGCAAAGCTATATCAATTTGGACAACACAAGTTACAGCCCAGCATAAACTCAAAAAAATTAAGTCAGGATGGCGGCGACCGATAGGAGTTTTACATAAACCCCAACAAATAAGAGTGAATAATTCTACTACAATCCCAATTTTAAAAGCGTATATCTTGCCTTCTAGATGTGAATTTGCCCAAAGAAAAAAAGCGATTAAAGTTAAGCCAGCTACCAGCAGAATCTGCGCCTGCAATTGCAGCCGTTTTATCAGAAAGCTCTGTCGCTGTTCTTTGTAAGATTTGGCAAGGCTATTGTTTGTTTGTGGATCGGACATTCCATGACTGATGAGCGCATCTAGTTGGTTTTTGTCTAAGTTACTTGGATGAATCATGCACTTTTTACGTTATTAGTAATCAAGGGAGTGGGGACTGAGGGGGAAGAAAGAACGGGAGCAATTCCCAATCCTAATTCCCAATCCTAATTCCCAATCCTAATTCCCAATCCCCAATTCCCAATCCCCAATCTCCAATCCCCATAAATGGCTCGTACCCCTACACTAAATTTTGATCGTGGCACATTAATTTTGCATCCACCACCACGTGGCAAAGGTTGGATGGACTACGCTACGTGGGATGATAGAGTTGAAAAATTCCGCATTCCAGCAATTAGATACCGATCGCTAGTGGAAGCACTACAAGCGGAAGATGTGAATTTTATCGATGAGGCCAAGCAATTTTATCCTGTAGAGTTGGTTCCCACTCTGGAAATGGAACCCTATCCCCACCAAACTGAGGCGCTAGCGGCTTGGAAACTGGCGGGTAGGCAAGGGGTAGTTGTGCTTCCCACGGCGGCGGGAAAGACCTATTTGGCGCAAATGGCGATGCAGTCAACGCCGCGCACGACGTTGATTGTAGTGCCAACTTTGGATTTAATGCATCAGTGGTATGCACATTTAGTAGCGGCTTTCCCTGATGCTGAAGTGGGATTGTTGGGAGGTGGTTCGCGGGATAGAACGGCTATCTTAGTTGCAACTTATGACAGTGCAGCAATTCACGCCGAAACCTTGGGAAATCAATATGCGTTGATTGTTTTTGACGAATGTCACCACTTACCAACAGATTTTAATCGGGTAATTGCGGAATATGCGATCGCACCTTATCGTCTGGGACTCTCTGCTACACCAGAACGCACCGATGGTAAACACGCTGACTTAAATATCCTCATTGGTCAAGAAGTATATCGCAAACGCGCCGAAGATTTGGCGGGGAAGGCGTTAGCAGAGCATGAAATTGTCCAAATAAAGGTCAAGTTATCGCAAGTTGAGCGGGAAAGATACAACCAGTTAATTCAAACCCGCAACGACTTTTTGAAGCAATCGAAAATTTCTTTGGGGAGTCTGCAAGGTTGGCAAATGTTCGTGCAAATGAGTGCGCGATCGCAATCTGGAAGGAGGGCGATGTTAGCGCACCGGGAAGCGAAAGATATCGCTTTGGGGACTGATGGGAAGTTGCGAATTTTAATTAATTTATTGGCAGAACATTATCCAGCACGAATTTTGATTTTTACTGCTGATAATGCGACAGTTTACCGTATTTCTCAAGATTTGCTAATTCCGGCAATTACTCATCAAACTCCTGTGAAGGAACGGCATGAAATATTAACTAAGTTTCGAGAGGGAAAATATAATACTTTGGTTGCTTCTCATGTGTTGAATGAAGGGGTTGATGTACCTGCGGCTTCTGTGGCGATTATTTTATCGGGGACGGGTTCGGCTAGGGAGTATACTCAGCGATTGGGGAGGATTTTACGGAAGGGGAATATTGAGAATAAACAGGCGATTTTGTATGAGGTGGTGGCGGAGGATACGAGTGAGGAGGGGACTTCGGCTAGGAGAAGAGGGGAGAGGAGGGACGAACCGCAGAGACGCGGAGGGCGCAGAGAGGAGGAGAAGAAGGGGAAGTTGGAGGTTGTGTATGGGAGTGGGAAGGAAAGGGGTTTGAAGGCTGCGGAACAGTTAGAAATTAATTATTCAACGGGAAGTCCAAAATCTAAAATCAAAAATTCAGATGTTACCGACAGATTTATTGATGCATCGCCAAAACGGGGAGGAGATCATCCCGAAGAGACTGAAGATTGATCGGGTAACTTCGGAGTTGGCGATTGAGTTAATTAATTATTTTCAATCAGCAGTGGGGAAGACTCAAGGTGTGCTTGAGCGACAATTGACTGATTTTGAAGGAGATTCTACAGATTATCGGGTGAAGCGAGGGTTAGCTTATATTCTCAAAAGCGGTTTTTGTACTTTTGAGGTGGTTAGTCCTTTGGAACCACAAATGTTAAGAGAACGGGTGTTTTCTCTGTCTGCAAAGTCTGTTTCTAGTCGGGAATCAACACAAGTTACTTTGAGTAGAATTGCTGATGAGTTAACTCAAGAACTTGAGCGGGAAGTTTTATTAGAACAAATTCGGAATGGATTATATGCTGATTTATCTGAAAATAAGATTTTGACTGTTTTTGATGCACCAACAGCGCCAGATGTGTTAAATCGATATAACTTATCTCAGGTGCAGGGTGTGTTTTATAAGGCCAGTAAACTGGTGTTAAATGCTCATCGGAATGTTCCGGGAGAATATAAGCTGTTATTTCGCTATTTAAAGTTGTTTCAATTGATGGCTTATATTGAGGGTGATGCTGACCACGGGTTTACAATTACGATAGACGGCCCGACTAGTTTGTTCAATTCTAGTACGCGATATGGGTTAGCGATCGCTAAAATGATTCCGGCTTTACTTCATGTTACTAAATGGAGTCTTTCTTCGATTCTGCAAACCCGCGATGCTTATACAGATACTTGGAAAACTGGACGTTTTACCCTCAATTCTGAATGTGGTTTGGTATCCCACTATCCACCAGGAAAGCCCTACGATAGTATGCTAGAAGCATCCTTTGCTGATAAGTGGGATGCGTTGAAAAGTGGTTGGGCGTTAGAGCGAGAAGTTGATTTGATCCCAATTCCCGGTAGCGTGATGATTCCTGATTTTCGCTTGGTGCATTCTGATGGACGCACCTTCTTATTAGAAATCGTTGGTTATTGGCGGCCTGAATATTTACAAAAGAAGTTTTCTCAAGTGCGACGGGCTGGACGTGATGATTTAATTTTGGCAATTTCCGAGCGACTTAATTTAGAAAAGGCGGGAGTAAAATTAAATGATGTCCCCGCGAGAATTGTTTGGTTTAAAGATAAGTTATTGCCGAAAGCTGTGTTAGCTGTAATGGATTGATTAAGATGAATCCCCAGAGAGTTAGCGATCGCGCTCGTACTCCTGTGCGGTTTCACAGTCACGCTGAAACTGTTCTAAAGCTTCCATTCTTTTGAATCAAATGGAATAACATAGCCAGGAACTTTGTCCGTCTTCACTTCATTGATTTTTTCCTAACAGGAAATGACAATGAATATTATCCCAGGTACGGGAAAGTTGAATAATGGATGAGGATAAATAGATCAGTATCGATCCGCAAACTAAGAAGCTATCACTTCGCTTTAGGGTTCGTGGGTTTTCTCGCCAGTTTTTGGAATAGGCGATTGAGGTAGTAAATTCAACACTAAGCTATGAGGCATACTTTCTCTTTTTGGTTGTAGACTGAGTGATTCTTGACTCTACAGTGAACTCAGGGATTTCCTGGAGTTCAGCTTCACTCAAACTATACTGTTCGCAAACGAGACTTAGGCGATTTCCTGGAGTTTTGACAGCGTTAACCGAATGGGTTAAATCACCTTGAAAATAAACTAAAGTATTGAATTGGGGCTTAATTTGCCCAAGTTGGCGTTTGTGCGATCGCAATACCAATTCTCCCCCTTCCATATCGGCTGGTACGCGCACATAAAGCACACTCACAACCGCAGGTGGTTCAATGGTTTTGGAGTAGGAACGTAAGGAGCGATCGATATGCGGATCGACGCGGGAGCCTTCTTTTAGCTGTAAAGGATTGAGGTAAAAAGCATTACAATTCCCCTGGAGAGCCAAATCGAGGTAAGGTTTGAAGTAGGGAAACTGCTGTTCTACTTTTGCTAATCCAGAACGCTGAAATACTACAGAAAATCCTTTAGTAGCGACAAAATCGCGGTTAAGGTTGTTGATTGCAAAGTAAGGACAAGCTTGGATTTCTCCCCACAAGTTGTTTAGGTAATCGCTGGGGAAGGCGTTTGTTTGTTGTTGATAGTGTTTCACTGGGTATGTGAGATAAATATACTTATAAACTGAATTTTTATCTAGCTTTAATTTCACGCACTTGCTTCCTTCTTCTTTGTCAAAAGAAGTTCCACAAAAACATCCCGCGCCATCTCTGCGCCATAGGCGATACAAGCCAGCACATCTTCTCTTTCTATCCTACATTTCCATAAGATGCACTCATGTAACCGTTGTCTGCGATCGCATATCGCCATCTCCAATACGTAAGTAACAAAAATCACGTAATAACAAGGCTTTCAGACATCAGTTCTGAAAATTAAAGAAAAAAATAATGACTAATTGCCTAAAAATTCCGGTTTTTTTCGCTTTGGGATGATAAATAAAAATAATAGCGTTGAATGTCATGCTTCCCTCTGCGAAGGATTACTGAAATTCTTCGCTGCTTTCAGGATGACTACTGAACATTAAATAACATCTGCCGCCAATCAGTTTTTTGCTGGAGATTCTGCTACATCAAAAGGCTCTACCACAAAACTTGCTCTCGATGTATCTAAGTAACTATGCTGATAAAGTGTAAAGATGTCACGGTATCTAGGAGTGAATTTTAAAGCAATTGTAAAAGAATTTGTACCATTTTGGCAGGTTTTTATCGGAAAGATGGGATATTAGTAGATTGTACAAATCTTTATTCTTATTCACTATCTACCGAAAACTGCTAAGTACAACCAAATACCGACACAGACAAGTTTAAGTAATTTAATGAAGTAGGAAATAATACATGGTATTATCACTGTCTTCTCATAACGTTATCCAGTATCTGCAAGAAGCGGGGCTGTGTAGCTCAGAAGATGACGCATCAGATAAATCTGAGTTGCCAGGAAGTAGTAAGAACAATTCCGATTTACTCGTGACTCTAGCAGATAATCGGAAACTGCTCGTTAAACAAGAACGTAACGTTAAAAGCGATGACGGCGCTCCTCATGAATTGTTTCAGGAGTGGCTATTTCATCAGTTGCTCCAGCAGTTTCCAGTTCTTGGCACTATTTCCGCGATCGCACCGTTGGTAGTTCATTTTGACGAAGAAAATTCTATTCTTGTCCGCAACTACTTAAGTGAATATCGGGAACTTGCGACATTCTACCACAACAATGAGATTTGTCCACAAGAAATTGCCATTGCCATCGGCACGACTTTAGCGGGACTCCATCGCGCAACCTACAACCGCCGAGAATATCAGGATTTCATGGCAACTGCTCCCCAAGGAGAGTTTCGCTATGGTTTTTACAATCCGGCGCAAGGGTTAGAGTCAATTGGGCCGGAGATTTTTGGGACGGTTCCCACGGATGCGCTGAAATTCTATCTACTCTACCAGCAATCAGAGAGTTTAGAATCTGCGATCGCAGATTTGGCGTATGACTGGAATCCTTGCTGCTTGACTCACAACAACCTGAAATTGAACAACATTTTGGTTCATTCCAGGTGGGATAAACTAGACAATTGCCTAGTAAAACTAATTAATTGGGAAGCTTGTTCTTGGGGAGATCCAGCTTTTGATTTAGGTACTTTACTAGCAAGCTATTTAGGCATTTGGCTCAATAGCCTTGTAGTAGATCCCACCATTGAGTTACAAGAATCTCTACATCTAGCGTTGACACCGTTGGAGAGTTTACAACCTTCAATTATTGCTCTAATTAGGGCTTATCTAAATGCTTTCCCTATGATTTTGGAATACCGTAGTGACTTTATTGAGCGCGTTATTCAATTTGCTGGGCTAGCACTAATTCATCAAATTCAGGATATGATTACCTGCCGGAAATCATTTAATAATGCTGATATTTGTATGCTGCAAGTGGCTAAAAGTTTACTCACTATGCCGCAGCAAGGTGTACTGACTATTTTCGGGATATCAGAGTCAGAAATCCTTAACCCTGTGGAAAAAGTTCATAAACTTCCTCAGCCTGTAAAGGAGCCACAGCTACTTCGTCTTTACTACGAAAAAACCCGGCTTCGGGGTTGCTAATAGCAGGGAGTAGAACAATTCTGAATTCTGGCTCCTGAATTCTGTTTTTTAAAGTTTGAATTCTAAATGGATTAATGCTAAATTACTCTATCAATCAACCGCTAACTTCTCTATTTGACATTGCTAAGAATATTCAGATTGAGTCAAATTTTTGTATTTATCATCCCAATTATCAACCCTTTGCTCTACCGACTAAAGTAGCAGATAGATTTCAGCAAAATTCTGTAGATTTACAACAGAAATATCTCAGCTTATTGCTGCGAAACTTTCTTTATGGTATCTATTACAATGGCTCTCTACAAAGTACTTTAGCAGTCAATAGTGATAGTAGTAATTGCCCGCCAAGGCAGAATTTAGCAGATAATTCCATCTTAGAAATTGATTGGAAGTTTTACGAGCATCTACACGCCAGTAATCACGGCATAGGTTACTTTGACCCTCAATGGCAGGTTTTGCGGAAAGAACCTGATGGTACTATGGCGGTGATTAAAGGCGGTTTAACACTTTATGTTGAGCCAGATTGCCATCTAAAATCCAGCAAAAAATCTACCAAAGTGGGTGATATGGTGGCAATCTGGATGCCCAAAAATCGATTGCAAAATGGCTGTTACTTAGCAGTTAGTAATGTCGGACAGGAACAGCAGAGCAATCCTGATGCTGATTTAGGAGCAGGGCGAATTTACTTTAACTTTACGCCATCTGGTGCGATCGCTCTCATGGAAAGTCTGACACTGCAATTGAATGCAGCTTTGATACCCTTTAGCTTTCAGGTTCTTCACAATCCCTGTGCATACGGACGCTATGATTCGGGGCTACTCTACTTTGAACTCCCCGACTATCCAGCAATTCGTACAATCCTTCAGGCTATTTATCCAGAAAATCAATCCCATTTCCAGCCCGAAATTCCCTTATTTACCAAATTTTTAGCCCCAGGTTTAGGTTTAGCCGAAGAACCAACCCAAAAATTTGCCGCACAAGAAAGTTTTGGGATGAACCGTTGCCAAATCGTCGCTAATGCTTTGTTGGAAGCTTGGCAAAAAGGCAAGAATGCAATGGAGGAACGAATGAGAGTTATTGACCAACATTTTGAGCGACACCTAATAGATTTACAGCGTCCTTATCTCAATCCCAGTTCAGAGGATATATATAAGCCGTTAAATTGATGGGGAATGGGGGAGAAGAGGCAAGGGAGCAGGGAGCAGGGGGCAGGGGAGCAAGGGGAGCAAGGGGAGCAGGGAGCAGGGGGAGCAAAGGAAGAATTACTGATTATTGAGCTATCCCCAATTCCCAATTCCCAATTGCCAAATTCAAAATTCCACAATTACCGGCGTATGATCGCTGGGTTGGGTTAATTTTCTGGGTGCGGCATCAATGACGCAACTTGTAGCACGCTCGTATAGCACGGGTGTGAGATAGTGATGGTCAATCCGCCAACCTAAGTTGCGACGGAAAGCGGCGGCGCGATAATCCCACCAGCTATAATTTCCGCTTTCTGTGGTGAATTTGCGGAAAGCATCGGCAAATCCCAGTTTCAGAATATCCCGTAAGGCTTGGCGTTCTGTTTCCGTTGCCATAATGTGATTTTCTGTACTCACTTGCTCGTGAATATCCTTGTCTTCTAGGGCGATGTTGAAGTCACCGCACACACATATTGCAGGTTCTGACAGCACAAGCAATCGCAAATACTCGTGTAGCGCTGTCAACCAGCTCAGTTTGTATTCATATTTTTCAGTTCCTACTGCTGCACCATTGGGAACATATAAATTAACAATCCGAACACCGTCAATTACACCTGTAATTACCCGCTTTTGCTCATCCCATTCATGATGTAAATCTGGCAAAATCGCCCTAAAACCGCTAGTTACGTCCATAAGTGGCTGGCGGCTAATCAGGGCTACGCCGTTATAAGATTTTTGTCCTGATATATAAAGGTTATAGCCCAACTGCTCAAAAGGCGATCGCGGAAACTCAGCATCCGCAACTTTGGTTTCTTGCAAGCAGAGAACATCAACAGGATTATTAGTTAACCAATCAGTAACTTGTTCGAGGCGAGTGCGAATTGAGTTGACGTTCCAAGTAGCGATTTTCATTAGTTATCAGAATTTTTTGTAAATTAATAATTACAAATTATGTAATTATTGTACAATTACTTAATATTTATAATTTCTTTTCCATTTGCCAATTACGTTTAAACAAGCCTTCAATCATTTGATCCCATTGAACATTTTAGTATTGCCAGCTACAAAATATTCAATTTTGTAAGTTCTGATACAAAATATTCTACTTCATTATGACCCCCAAGACAGATGCAACAAGTAATTGATTTGCTATAGGTTATAAATGTAGCTCAGGGTTTACTTTTGCCGATAGTCCTTTAGATTTGTCGGTAAAAGATTTGCGAGAGGGTTAACCGTTATTGTGCTTTTGGTAGCCTGTTAGGTTAATTTAAATTTCAAAATAGTGAGTAGGAATGCTTTGTTCTCATACAATAATGATGCAACTCATCATATTGAGGACAATTTCATAGACTGAACCAAAAAAACTTATGAAAATCGCTCAAGTTGCCCCCTTATGGGAAAGAGTTCCACCTCTTAGTTATGGAGGAATAGAACTGGTAGTGAGTCGCTTGACTGATGAACTTGTTAGTCGCGGTCATGAGGTAACTTTATTTGCCTCTGGTGATTCTCAAACTTTAGCTCATTTAGAAGCAGTTTATCCGCGTGCATTGCGCTTAGACCCAAATGTTAAAGAGTATGCCGTGTACGAAATGCTAGAACTGAGCCAAGTTTACCAACGTGCGAAAGAATTCGATCTTATCCATTCTCATGTAGGGATTTCGGCACTACCTTTAGCGAGTTTCATAACAGCAACTTCTACAGTGCATACCCTGCACAATAATTTTACAACCGATACCCGTCACGCATTTAGCTATTATCAGAACCAACCTTATGTCAGCATTAGTAAATCGCAACGTCAAATCGAGCTAAATTATGTTGGGACTGTTTATAACGGAATAAAGCTAGCGGATTATCCATTCGTAGCCCAACCGTCAGAACCTCCATATTTAGCATTTTTAGGTCGTTTTTCCCCAGAGAAAGGGCCACAACATGCGATCGCGATTGCAAAGCAGAGTGGGTGGCGTTTGAAGATGGCAGGAAAGGTTGATGTCGGAGACTCTAAGTTTTTTGAACAAGAGATTGCCCCCCACATTGATGGTCAGCAAATTGAATATCTAGGTGAAATTAACCACGCCGAAAAAGCTGAACTTTTGGGCAATGCAGCTATAACTCTTTTTCCCATTAACTGGCAAGAACCTTTTGGGTTAGTAATGACTGAATCAATGGCAACTGGTACACCAGTTATTGCCATGAATTTTGGCTCTGTACCTGAAGTTATTGCCCACGGTAAAACAGGTTTTATCTGCAAAAGCTATGCAGAAATGACGGCAATGATTCCCCTAGCTTTGGAACTCAATCGTCAAACCTGTCGAAAATATGTAGAAAAAAACTTTAGCGTTAGCCAAATGGTTAACGGATATGAAGCTGTTTACAGACAAATTATTAAAGACCGAATAGAATCGAATGGTCGCATTCATGCTACCAAAATCAATTTTTAATCAACTGATTTTTTGCTGAATTTAAAACAACAAATTTTTTTAATGAGGATATTGGTATGAGTACGAAAGCCAACACCTGCCCGTGTTGCGGTGGTTCCCTCCTGCGTCATGCCCGTCATGGTGAACTATATTGGTTTTGCCTGTCGTGCCGACAAGAAGTGCCACTGTTAACTGCTACTCGTTTGCCTAATGTGGAAACCCGGAACACTGTAGTGCTTCCCCAGCCAGTGGTAAATACCTAGTTTTTGCAATTTATTCAGATTAATAAAATTTGACTAAAAATCAAGACCGATTTGTTGATACCTATCAATTAGCTCAAACTGGTAAAATCGGATGGAGCTAATTGATAGGTTTTAAATTTTGTTAGCAGCGTTACTTTATGGGCAAGAAGATTTACGCTTAGAAAAAGTTGCTGACCCCACTCCTGCGGCTGGCGAAGTTGTGATGCAAGTGGAGACAGCAACAACTTGCGGTACAGATTTGAAAGTTTGGCGGCGTGGTGGTCATGCCAAAATGTTGAAACCACCAACGCTGTTTGGTCACGAAGCAGCTGGGCGAATTGTTGCTTTGGGAGCAGGGGTTACAAATTGGCAAGTGGGCGATCGCATCGTCGCTAATAATTCTGCTCCATGCATGAAATGCTTTTTTTGTCAACGTCAAGAGTATTCATTATGTCCAAATCTGACCTGGAATAACGGGACTTTTGCGGAATACTTGAAAATTCCTGCACCGATAGTACAGCACAATTTATTGCAGATACCCGATGAGTTGCCGTGGGAATTGGCAGCCATGACGGAACCTTTAGCTTGTGTGTTGCATGGTGTAGCCCGTTCCAATATTAAGCCCAAAGATCAAGTAGTCGTCTTAGGAGATGGGGCGATTGGGCTGATGTTTGTGGCGGCGTTGAGTGAGAAAGCTGAGGTGTTGCTGTGGGGAGGTAATAACCATCGGCTAGAAATTGGTCAAAAATTGGGTGCAACCCAGACCCTTAATTATCATCAAATCTCGGATATTCCTAGTGTGGTGAAAGAACTTACCCAAGGATGGGGCGCAGATGTAGTTATTGAAGCCACAGGTCTACCAAGTGTTTGGGAAACTGCGATCGCCTGCGCCCGTCCTGGTGCAACAGTTAACTTATTCGGTGGATGTCCACGGGATACCAGCATTACTGTCAATACAGAACAATTACACTACAGCGAACTGACCATTAAAGGCGTGTTTCACAATACACCAGAATATGTGCGCGAAGCTTTGGCACTAATAGCTAGTCGCAAAATTCCCTTTGAGTTACTTATTAGTGAACATCGGCCATTAAAAGATTTAGAACAGGTGTTTTGTGAGATGAAAGCGCGACAGGTAATTAAGGTAGCGATGATTCCTTAATTTTTTGCAGGGGTAAGGCAGATGTTCATTCTGTCGTTAATATCTTTTGTCAATGCGTAACTCCTATAGGACTCATATTTGATTTTTGAAATACACGTAGGGGAGCCGGTCGTGTGGGCGGGTGCGTTAGCGTAGCGGTAGCGACTGTACGTAGCGACACTGGCGTTGTGTTAGCACGGAGAGTACGGCACCAAAAACCTTGGAACCAGGTGCGTTACGGCTTACGCCTAACACGCGCTACATAATAAATGGAGGGTGTACCCGTTATTGGCTTAACATCAATGACCAACCTGGTGCGACTCCTTGCTAGGGCAAGGAGCAGAGGGGAATTATTTAACCAGTTTCTTCACAATTCCCAATGCCCAATGCCCAATTCTCTACCTTTACAACCGACTAGTATCTTTTGTAACTAGCTTCCAGCCTTCAGCTTGGTCAATTAGCTTCATTGAATCTAGCTGGAGATTGTTGAAAGCAGATGCATGAAGCAGAAAGTAGGGTTGCCCGTTGTAGTGCCAATAATATTCTAGTTCGCCAACAGAAGCGGGAATGACGGTGCGATCGCTATAATAATCCAACGAGGGACGATGGTAGGGAAAAGACGTGTAAATCTTCCTCGTAGCTGGATTTGCCCGCACAATCATGGCGGCGACTGGTTTAACTGGATAGGCTTCAGATAATTCCCAAACCCAGTAGTTAGATTTCATTAACAGCAGCAGCGAAAGATAACTTCCCCAAAACAAAATCTTCAAAAATTGCCCGTCGCCTCGTTCTGCCAAAATAGCCGCTAAGGTCATTGTTAAGGCTACTGCTGCAAAAATCAGTTGTAAGTCTGTTTTTGGTGTACCCCAACTGAAATAAATGCTACCACCAGAAGCAACTAAAGCAAGTATTGCCAAACCAGCAACCCAAGCACGGGGATAGGATGAGAGTAAAGGCGAATTTTCTGTATCTGATAACTGGATACCAAAGGCTAAAGCTAAACTGGGGTAAATGGGGAATAAATACCAGGGAACTTTGGTAATCATGAAAGAAATTACCATCAGATAAACACCACTCCACGCCATTACTAGCTTTGCCCAGCTAAGGTTGCGATTTTCCCAGGTTAAGCGGACAGTTTGTGGTAAGAATAGTAACCACGGCCAGGTGTATTTGAGAAGTTCAAGAACATAGTACCAAGGGGGTTCAGGATTACCCTCTGCAACAGAGCCAATTCGCTCTAGTGATGGGTTTACAAGCCCAACTTGGGCAAAAGTGTAACCATAGTGAATTAGTTGGGCGCTATACCAAGCAGCTACAGGCAGAATGCCAATGAAGATTGCTAACCACAGATAGTAACAAGTGAGCAGTCGTGGCGTATCCCAAAAGAGAAATACGATCGCGATCGCACCTAGTAATATACCTAGTAATCCTTGAGTTAGGCAAATCAACCCAAAACTCACACCAACACCAAGACAATAACGTAAATCTCGGCGCGATCGCAGCACGCACAACATCATCACCATCAAAAAACTTACCATCGCCCCATCCAACATTGCCAGCCGCCCATGACGCACTACAGGTAGCATTGTTAGATAAATCAAAGCGCTATAAATAGCAGCCCAACGTTGGCGAAATATCTCTCTAGCAATGCAATACAGTAAAGGGACAGATGTCGCTGTTAAAATTGCTCCAGGTAGACGTGTTGTCAACTCATTTTCGCCTCCTAGAGAATAAGCCCAGGCAATGAGCAAATGCATCAAAGGTGGCTTGTTATGATACGGTTCGCCTCCTAGTGTTGGGTAAAGCCAACGCATCGAACCTGCTGGAGCGTGCCAAATTTCACGAGCAACCTGTGCCACAGTCCCTTCATCCCAATCTCGCAACGGCAATCCTCCCAGATTGATGCTAAACAGTAACACTGCTGCCAACAGCAATACTATTAGCCATACCCAATCAATCCATTTGCCAACCGTGCGATTTTGTTTTTCTAGATGACTCCAAACAAAGCTTCCTTCTTGCATATTCTATGGTAATCATTTTACTTGCTGGTTTGATTACATAGAGACATCTAGCGAATCTCCAATGCTGCCACCCAGTAGCAACGTATATTCTTAACAATTGCTAGTTTCCAAGATTAACTCAACTTTATCTAATTAGCGCTATTTTTTGAAAAATTTATCTTAGTTAGTGAAAGAACATATAATCCAAGAAATGATAAAAAGAATACAACAAAAAAATTATTTATTACCTGGTTATTAGTCCGTAAATTAACTTGTATTTCATTTTGAATGTAATGCTTAGTTCGATTTTTGTCTGCTTAGTTTAAACTAGCTATGTTCAGCAAAATATGAATTAATTGCTACAATTTTTAAATTATGTGCTGAATGCTTATAGAAATTTACTTTGATTTTAAATTTTTTCTTCTTGGCTTGTTCTTTATTTCTGTATTTGGCGGTTTGTTCGTCAGATCGTTTGGTGTATCTTCATAGAGAAATTGGTGTCAATATAAGATTTGAGGTTATCAAGAACAATTCCCGACTGTTGTAGAGATGATTATTAACTACAATTCCAATTTAGGAAATTTTGACATTTTAAATTTAATTAAGCGATTATTTAATTAAAATATCTATGTTATACAATCTTTTTAAAGGATTTTTTACAAAAATAAACAGCTAATAAATTATTGGAGCCTATCAATGAATTTACCTGTGGTTGTAGATATTACTCTTGGCTTAGTTTTTATTTACTTAATTTTGAGCTTACTAGCTTCTGAAATTCAAGAGCTGATTACCACATTATTACAATGGAGAGCTAAACATTTAAAATTGTCAATTGAATTACTTTTATCAGGTGGTAGCGAAACTGACAAGTCAGATATTATTAATGCAATCAAGTTAGTCCAAATACTTTATAACGATCCTTTGATTAATACATTGAATCAACAAACCAAGGGAAAAGTAGAAAAGCATTTTCGGAGACTTACTAGAAATCCTGACGAAAAAGTACTAGAAAAAGAAAGCGGCCCTTCCTATCTTCCTTCTGAAACATTTGCAATTACTTTATTAGATACCTTAAAAATTCCCCAGCTAATTAATTATGTAAAACATCCTAGTGAAGAAACAAGAACAAACTTACATCTGATATTAGCATCTTATAAAGAACTTAAAAAAGGCATTAACGATCCAACGAGTGCAAGTTACACTAAGATTCAAGAAGTCTATGGAGATATTGACCAGAAATTTGTAGATTTTATTAATAATGAGTTACCGGATGAAGTCCCTGATAGTTTAATCAAAAGCCTTGCTGTGATTGCTCAACGTAGTAGGATAAAGGTTGGCGATCTCACAGAAGAAATAAATCAGTTTAAAAATGAAGTCGAAACATGGTTCGATCGCTCTATGGATCGAGCCAGTGGTGTTTATAAGCGCAATGCCAAAGGAGTTGCTATTTTAATTGGAATATCAGTTGCTTTCTTAACCAATACTGATACATTCCATCTGGTTAAAAGATTGTCAGAGGATTCGGTTATCCGCTCTACCATTGCTCAAAGTGCAAGCCAACGAATCGATTATATCAACGATCCAGCAGCCAGAAGGGACATTGAAAAACTATTAGGAAATGCTTCTATACCCATTGGATGGCAAAATATTAATCAACAGTTTGAGTTATTAGATACTACGAAATCAAATCTGGTTTACATCAGAATTTCGCAGGTTATCAAATTAATTTGTGGTTGGGTAGTAAGTGGTTTCGCTATTGCGATGGGTGCGCCTTTTTGGTTTGATATCCTCAATAAAGTTATTAATGTGCGAAATTCAGGGCCAAAACCTGTTGCGTATACGAAGGATCAACCGTCTCAGAGATAGCTATGGCAAAAGTCATTCGCTGCTATATAGCGGTTCCCATTCAGGTACAACATTACATCACCAGGTGTAGGGGCACGGCAGTGCCGTGCCCTTACGGGTGTACCTCACGTAAACGAGAACCGCTATATATTTTCATCGAATAACCTTAACCGAACCGTATTGAACCCACCTACATGGGTTTCAAATTCCTGGAGTAGATTTACAAAGGTTAAATGCTCTCATTTGTAACCGTCTCTTTAACTTAAAAAATAAAAATAACTTGTAATTTTAATTCTTTATTTTGAAGAGTAATCTCAATTTGTCTGATAAATTCTCGAAAGTAAAATCGTCGCTCTGTTTCCGACAAATCTAACCAAAATTGTGGTATGGAGACAGCTTGAGCAACAGAACGCAAGTTAACAGGGGGAAGCGTCGCCAACTTTGCTTCGAGTGCAGAAATTTCTGTGCGGAGTTTGTAAGCTCTTAATTTTGCTGTTTCAACATCTAAAATTCCAGTTTCAATTAAAGCGGGTAACTGAGCAAGTATTTCTTGCTGACGAGCGATCGCTTGTCCTAAACTATTCTTGACTGCATCCAATTGCGGAAAATTCATCCCCGCTACAGCTAAGGGTAAATCACGGCAAACGGTTTCAATTGTATGTTCCAACACATCTTGGTAGGGAATAGCCTTACACTTGGGGCGTTGAGGACAGCTAGTAGAACGTAAATAAAGATACTCCTTATCTTGGTTGCGTTGGGTGACACGAGTAACTGTCAGATGTGACTGACACTCAGCACACACAACCAATCCAGCTAAAGAACGCCTAGCACTAGCAGTTCGGGATGGTAAACGGCTGTTGCGGCGTAAAAGTCGGTCAATTTGGGCTGCTTCTTCTTTAGAAATTATCGGAATATGGGTATTGGAAATAATTTCACCATTTTGGTAAGCTGTATTGCCGCGATAAACTGGATTAGTTAGCCAGCGTCTTCCAGTAGTTACAGAGATTTTTTTGCCGTATTTTTTTGCCAAGTAGCGAACTGAACCGCGCAGGGAACCATAGAGTAAAAAGTGTTCAAAAAAATCTTTGACTACTGGTGAAGTACTGCGATCGATAGTATATTTTCCCTTACCTCTGCGATAGCCGTAGGGAACTTTACCGGGTGGCGGTGCAACCTCAAGCCGATTACGGGCGTGTCCTTGACGGATGCGACGACTGCGTTGTTGACGTTGAATTGCATTGAGCAAATTTAGCAAGTCAGCGCCGAGAGGGTAATTTTCGGAAGTGTAGGGTTGTTCAGTGGCAATTATCGCTACTCCCATTACTTCGAGTTGATGCAAGCGATCGCTAATTTCCTCTACAGTATCCCCTAATTCTTCCAATCGCCGAATCAAAAGATAATCTGCTGGTTCAGTTTCGCAATCGGTAAATAATTGTTGTAATTGCGATCGCGTAGCGTATCCAAATGACTCTTTTATACCTTGTCCAGAAGACTCTGGCTTGCCCAAATCTTCATAAACCCGATCCACCTCCCATCCCCAATCGGCTAGATCGGGAGCAGATTCTAATAGCGGATTGGTATAAGAGTAGGCAATTATTTTCATTTGTCATTTGTCAATAATCAATAAATAGTTCTTCTTCCCCTGCCTCCCCTGCCTCCCCCTCACTGCTGACTCAACTCAATAATATTTCCATCAGGATCTTGAGTGAATAGGGCAGGGCGACCAGAAGCGCTGGGTTGAATGGGATAATTGTGATTGAGCAACTCTTGTTTGGCAGCATCCAAGTTAGCGACTGAGAAAGCGACGTGGGGGTTGCGTCCCCATTTTTCATTAGGATTTTCGCTGGGGACAGTAGGTGCAACGATCAGGTGAATTTGATAGTTACCGACTTGATACCATGCACCAGCGTATTTTAGGGAACGATCTATTTTAGATAGTCCCAATACTTTGCCATAAAACTGTTCAGAGCGTTCTAACTCAGTTACGAGGATTGCTGTGTGCAGACTTTGGATAATTTGCATTGTCGGTAAGTGCGATCGCGTTTAGTTAAATTTTGACGTAGTTTGAGACTAAGCTGTTACGCAGCTAAATTTAATAAACTGCATTACCTTTATTTTTAATTTTACGCTCCCATTTAATAATAAGACCTCCTTTATTTAGCA
>NZ_JBALBW010000070.1:0-105011 GCF_036919895.1 Nostoc sp. | reverse complement strand
TTGTCACTAGGAGTCCTCTTATGCTCAAGCAAGCAACTCCAAAACTATTTTTCTCACTGCTGCTACTGTACTAGTTAGTCACGCAAAGTGCTGTAGCGAGTGTTTGTAGTAGTTAAAACAACTTCTGGGGCATAACGATTACGACTTGTAATACATCCGACTCCAACGGCATAAAAGGAAGTATTCATTAAGTCGGTAACAGGTAAAACATCTGTAGAGTCAATTGCTGCAATTGCTCCACGGCTGAAATCTGCTGCTACTTCTTCATCCAAATTATTCCCGTATGTCTGGAAGTTAAATAAAAAACGAGTTGGACTGTTAGCTGCTTCCATGATTTGGCGTATCCGACGCTGCACAGCTTCATCTGATTGGTGAAGATTCTGGGCAATTGTTTGGTCAGCAGAAAAATCCAGGAAGAAGGTTTCTGATACTGGACGTTGATTTGCCAGTGCAGAATCGAAGATACCCTCATCAGGCTGTATATTTCTATTGGTCATTGAGCATTATCTCTCCCACGGATTAAGCAGATTCGTTTCGCTCATTGAGTCTCTTATTCAACTGCTGATCAATAACATCCAACCACACTGGAATCACAAGTTTACCTTCATCCAGGGATGCGATTGCCTTTTTTCTGTCAAACTCCATAAGCTTAAGCGATCGCTCTTGTGCTTGCAACAACATAAAGCGTTTACCTTTACCTGAAAGAAATATCTCCGGTCTTTCGTCTTTCAGCTTTTTCAGCGTGGTGCTGGCTATGTCAAAACTGGTTCTTGCGTTACTTTTATGGTAAAAATTAAAATGATTAAAACTTCACCTATTGTAATGTATCACCAAAAATATCAAATTCCATGACTTTTACCAATTACCCAATTACGACGGAAAAATCGGGCTAAAGCTGATTCTTCTAAAGATAGATAAATTGGTCGTCCGTGGGGACAGGTGCGAGGGTTGCGAGTGCGTTGCCAATTATCTAAAAGTGTCTGCATTTCTTGTTGATTCATGGGTGTACCATTACGAATGGCACTACGACAAGCAACAGCTACTTGAGCAGTTTGTAAATCGCCTCCCCAACTAAGCTCTAAAATTGCTTCTGCACAGTCGTCTCTTTGTCGCAAAGGTGCGGGGATGTTTCGGACAGCCCAAAGTTGCTCGCCAAAGGGTTCTATTTCTAAACCGATGCGTTGCAGTTGCGATAATTGCGCTGGCGACAATTGATAAAGAATGATTGACGGTTCTACGGGAACAAGTTGCCAATCATCGCATAATTGCTCATACAAAACTCGCTCATGGGCAATGTGCTGTTCGACTAACCACATACCACCTGGATGTTCCACCACAATATAGGTGTTGCTAACTTGAGCAACAGCCTTCAAGGAATTAGGATTTTTGCAATCTTCCTTGGGATTTTGAGGATTAAAATTGTAGCCGCCTTTTGCTTCTGCTACTTTGAGTAATTTACTAACTCGTGTGGTGTGAACAGCTTCTTTGAGATTGGTAGAAGATATACTGAGTGCTTGGTTAATTGCTTGCGTAATTTGCTCTTGCCAATAAATGATTTCGTTGAGGTAAATTTCTGTTTTGGCTGGATTGCGATTCCAGTTAATTTGGTCGGGAGAAATGGCAAGATGTAAGAAACAAATTGGATAGCGATCGCGTGGTAATGTTCTGTGAAATGCTGATAATATTGTTTGCTCTAGTTCTGGTGTCTTAACCATCCGTCCGTTAATGGCTACACGTACCCAATCTGGACGATGACGATGAATGCGATCGGGTAATCCTACCACTAAATTTAGTGAGGAGTGAGGAGAGACGTGATTAATCACGTCTGTACAAGGGTTAGGTATTTCGAGTTTCACCTCTTGCAAATCACCTTGTCGCACCTGGGGTAAAATCTGCGGTAGGAGTTGCCCAGTTGTCGCAGCCGGAGAGATGGTGAACCATTGACGGTCATTTTGCCAAATCTGCCAAGTAACGTGGGGATGACATAGGGCAATTTGGTGAATTGTGGCTTGCACGGCTTTCATTTGCTGTGCTGCTGTAGGCAATCCCTGACGGCGTGATGAGCAGTTACCGAAAAGATGAGAAACTGTTACCACTGTACCAGGTGCGATCGCAGTTACTTCAAGTTGCACAACTTCCCCACCATCACCATAGCTAATCCGCCATCCTAATTTTCCGCCCACAGGACGACTCAAAATTTCCAAATCTGCCAGAGTTGTTAAGCTGTGTAACGCCTCACCACGAAACCCCAAACTGTTAATTTTCCATAAATCGGCACTAGAGCGAATTTTACTGGTGCTGTGGGCTGTGGCTGCTTGTTGCAAGTCATCTAGGTTCATTCCATAGCCATTGTCTGCAACACGAATTCGCCATTGCTGCGGCCATAGAGAAACCACAATTCGCGTTGCACCTGCGTCTAGGGAATTTTCTACCAATTCCCGCACCACAGAAGCTAAAGAGTCGATAACTTCACCAGCTGTAATAAGATATACGACTTCTGTTGGTAGATTGAAAATAGTAGATGCCATAAATGATAGTTTATAGCTTCTGCGGCTAAGGGAAGTGGGGGAAAGAAAACAATTCAAAATTCAAAATAAACTTCTAGAAAAAATCTAATCAGCGAAAAATAAACAACAAATAAACACAGATGAACAATCTGCGTCCATCTGTGGTTTAATTTATGAAGCATTGTTTTTGCCAGATATCTATTGTGCATTACAGCTTTCTCTAAAGCATCAGACAAATCAGCGATCGCAACACTCAACATTCATTAACGTTAATTACTATCCCTAATTGCCAAAACTTTCGGTGGTTCGGGTTTGAGCAAATCGTTCAACAACGATGCAGGACGTTCACTGTAAGGCCAAGCGAAAGCATGACGGAAAGCTGCATCCTGACAAGCTTGTAGTTGTTTAAAACTGATAATGTCGTAAGTCAAGAGATTTTCATACTCAAATGGTAGACGTACATTGTGCAATCCAGCATTATCAGTACAGATAGCGATATCTACCCCAGCATCAAAACAACGGTCAAAAACTACTTTGAGTTGACGGATATCTTGCAAAGTACCAGTTTTTATGTAAGTTGTCGGGCAAATCTCTAAACATTGTCCGCGTCTAGCTACATCATTAAGTAACTTTGGATACAGTAAGGGGATTTGGATACCGTGACCGATTCGCATGAGATAGGGTAACAGTTCGGGATAACAACCGGCGGTGGTTTCATATAGATGTCCCGTGGTGTTAACGCCTAGCGATCGCGCATAATCATATAAGCTAATCCATTCTTCTAAGCGATCGGCATAATAGCTATCACCGCCAGCTACATCGACTGCACAGACATACTGCTTATTTTGTGCCGCCAAATCAACAATCGCCTTGTTCACCTCATAAGGTAAGCGCGTGTGCATACAAAGAATTTGGCTAGTAACAATCGGATGTTCTGGCTGGTGGCTAGCAAGTCCTACTACTTTCACAATTTCAGCCATCTTGTCAATTCTCTGTGATTGATTCAGATGCTCAGGTGTTCGTAAATAGGGAGTGTAGCGTAGTTCCAAATAAGCCAAATTTTCAAAAATGTAAGCACCTCGCACCAAGCGATAGATAAAGTAAGGCAAAGTCTCCACAGTTTGCACACTTTCTACCAGGGTGTGTAATTCTAGATACTCATCTAAGCTGTTGCGTGGGCGAGTATAAAAATCTTCAAATTCTGAATAGTCAGCAAAGCGGGAAATCAACTCCGAAGAATGTCGCTCAAAATATCGCCATAAAACTCGCGGTACGACGGAACCGCCTAAGTGCCTATGTAATTCAGCATATAAAGCCATAGTGGTATTTTTAGGTAAAAATTTCAATAATTGTAACAAAAACATAGAAGGAAAAATCTGCACTCACAAAAATTCAGAGCAGATGGAGATTTAGCCCTATCTGGGTTTTCAAGATGAGGCTGCCAACTTAGTCCCAGAGGACACAGAGAGAAAGAAAAATACTTAACTGAACCGTATATGTCATACAAGTAAGTGAATTGCTCCTCCTGCATCCTCCAATAAAATCCAGGATTGAAAGGAGTTTTGAGCATAAATCAACTTGACATTATCAAGATAAAATTGATAGCATTTAGAACCTGTGTTTTTTGTGTTATACTGAAATAAATATTTAAACTGTTGAGCAAGTGAAATATAGCAATATATTTTTCACCTTAGCTAAACAAAATCTTGGGCGAGGTTGGTATTAAGTGAAAATTCAAGCATTAGATGTCAAGGCTGGCGATCGCATTATTGCTTACTGCAACAACAAAATGCAAACCTGCAAGGTAAAACGCATCTTAGATCCCGGTCAAGCTAATATCACACTATCAGTATTCACCTCTGAGAATTATCGTGGCTGCTCAGTCTCATCTATAGTCCGCTTCCAGTCAAACGCCTTGGTTGATTTGGTAAGTTAAAAATCAAGGAAAAATTCAATTTCAAAAATTTTTCTAGCAATTGTCCAGCCTCAAGCTGGATTTAATTTTTATTAAAAGTGCGATGCCTGAGTTAGGCTAGACCTACGCAGATACCAGTCTGTGCAGACTTGCCTTATCTAAATCCCTGATTTCTCAAAGAAATTGGGGATTTAACTTTTCACCAAAAATTTAGTGACTACTAAGCAAAAATAATATCCCCGACTTCTTTGATAAGTCGGGGAACTGCGGCTTGCAATTCTTACAAATCAAATAGAATTGCTATAGAACTAATATTTTATTTTTGAAAAAACTCAGTAAAAGTCAAAAAGCCTTTTTTTACGTTGCCTATTCCCTGCTGGGCTTCGCGCACCACGCAAATTGATTTTATGAATCAAATCAGATTCCGATATAATTCAACGCGTAGCAGTTTAAGCTTTAACTTTAGCTTTTGACCAAACACCATTTTCATCTTCATCATATTGCTGATGAACAGACTCCCAGGCGGCTTGTTCAGCTGTAAACTCGTCATTTTTCTCATTGAAGACAGTATTATAGCTCTCAATGAATGTGCGTTGAGCCGCATCAGAAAGATGAGCGCGAACTTCAGGAGACAAGTCTTCTGGGCTGTTGCACTGTCCAGGACAAGGGCGAGCAAAGATTTTTTCAATTGTGTGAATTTCTTCGCCACCAGCACTTTCGAGTAGCAATTGAAATTCGCCAGTGCGATCGCTCGGAACTTCTGCCATCACTAAGAATTCACCAGCTTGTAAGCGGGTTTGGTAGATAGCCGCTTTATCTTCTGACATCCCCAAAGTAGTTAGAACCGATACTAAACCAGCACCTGCACTACCTGCGATCGCTCCACTTGCAGCCCCCAGCAGCACTGCACCAATAGGCCCTGCTGCCACAATTGGGCCGACAAAGGGAATAAACAGTACGCCTACACCCGTGAGTAAGCTGAGAAAGGAACCAAACAAAGAACCAAAAACTGCCCCTGTTCTCAAACCTCCCAGAATCACATCCTTTTTACTAATAAAGCCAGCGATTCTAGTTTCTGACTGAAAGTTTCTACCCATGACCGAAATATGATCTCTAGGTACACTTCTGTCTAGTAAACGTCGAATCACATCATCAATTTGCTTCTGTTCTTTGAATGCAGCAGAAATGGTACGTTCTGCTTTATATACTTCTGTCACTTAAATACTCCTTGTATTATTTTTAGGACTTACGTAGAAAGGATTTCCCAACCCCATTAAAAAGTTGGTTCTTTTAAGATCCCCCCTTTTAATGAAGATGCGCGAAGAGTAAGCTAGGTGAACCAGATTTCACCTTTTCAATGCCTAAGGTGAAGAGCTAGGTTAATCCTTTCACACCAATTAGAAGGAGCATGATTCCCCCTTCTAATCGGTTTCACAGACAACCATCCTCAACTCAAACGTTATGAGCTACACGCCTACGGGAGTCTTAGCCCCAGATGCTGGCTGCTTACCATCTGGATCTAATGCTTCTCCTTCAATAAATGAACGCAGCATCCAAGCTATTTCCTCATGCTGTTCCAGCAGTCCAGTCAAAAAGTCAGCAGTCCCTTGATCGTGGAATTTATCGCTAGACTGATCCACATGGTCTCTTAAGTTACGGATAACCTGCTCGTGATCGTGTACTAGATTAGCTACCATCTTCGTTGATGTGGGAACACTACCAGCATGTTCCTTGAGGGTAGCAAGCTTGAGAAATCCTTCCAATGTACCAACTGGATAACCGCCCAAAGCACGAACCCGCTCTGCTAAGGCATCAATATTTAGAGTCAGCTTTTGGTAGTGTTCTTCCCAAAGCTGGTGCAAAGAGCGGAACTGAGGGCCGACGACATCCCAGTGGTACTTTTTGGTTTTCACCAACAGTAAATAGGCATCTGCCAAATCTTGATTTAACAGATTGATTACACCTT
Source organism: Nostoc sp. (assembly GCF_036919895.1). Classification (GTDB taxonomy): domain Bacteria; phylum Cyanobacteriota; class Cyanobacteriia; order Cyanobacteriales; family Nostocaceae; genus Nostoc. Next base: position 98,623 of record NZ_JBALBW010000070.1, on the reverse strand, counting down.
GACGCTGTTCTTCTGTCAACCCAATGTTTATCGCACGCATTTTTTTTCCATCCCTAAGCAAACTTATTTATTAATTTCTCAAATTTCAGATAGATTCCACATCAACCAAAGGAAGCATTATGAGTTTAAATTAATCACCCCATTTAGAACTATGCCTATGCCTTAATAGGTAGTATCAAGGCAATAATCTAGTCATTAGAGAATTTTATTATTTTTTTAGTTCCAAACATAAAATTTTAAATACAACTGCTATGGTTAATTCATAATTAAAACTATCGAAACGTAGTTTTCCCTATTTGATATTTAATTAAACTTGCCAGGTTGAAATTAGTAATGGGTGATTGCTTTTACGCAATCACCCATTACTACCGAAAAATTACCAGAACTATTAATTTAGTTACTTACCTGTAACTTTCTCCAACACTTTCTTTATATTTTCTTCAACAGTGGTTGCACTCTGTGAATTGTCAGGACGCTTCTGCTTGTCAATATCAGCATCTCCCTGAACTTCATTGAGTCCTTTGTTGGACTCCCTTTGAACCTTTTTCAATCCTGCTGGTGGTTCTTTAGCAGCTTTATCAGTTTTGCTTTGAATATCAAGCAGTTGTGTAGTACCTTCGGTAGGATCGCTTTGATAGCTATCCATCGCAAAAGCAGGAAAAGCACTAGATAACAGTAGTAAAGCGCAAGTAAAAGCCACAACTAGAAAACGGACTGGGCTTAAGATAGATAAAACAGAAGCAATAATCTTCATTTGAAATCCTCGATAACAGCTTTAACAACGCAGAACTTCACTGAGAGAGCGTAAGCTTATATCTTTATTTGGCAATCAATAATAAAAATAGCAAGCTACACTTCAATCTGGAATTTCTTTTAAGATGAAGTTGATGAAGGAAATGTCTTTGTATTTCTGCATCGAATTAGTAAGGGATAATAAGCAAAGTACCACCTTAATTCTCTTGCACAATTATTACATTTTATCTTGACATTCTTCTTTCAACCTTCGCTGTTTCTACTTGTACTTTGAAAATACTAAAGCCTGCATCAATCTCTGGAATGAACTTTCCTCTATCTGTGGTTACAATAAAATCAGTCTCTAGATATATCGACTTAATTTAGTTGTGGCAGCTTAATCACTTTAGTATTTATGTTTATTTAACTCCGCTTTATCTAATCAAAGGACTTTCAGTAACATGCACCTTATCGGATATTTGTAAAGTATAAAGTTATATAAAGTTCCCCTTTTTTAACTGTAAAAATAAATCTTTTATTTAAAATTGATAAGTCTGCCTTATTACCTCATCTATTGAACTTACACAATGGAACATTTCTATTAATTCGTGGGATCTAGTTTTTCGCTTCGCTAACAGCACTTTTAACGGCGTTAAATACTGAATATCTGGGTCATCTCCCAAGGAAACTTCGGCTGCTTGCAAGATTTTTGTCGCATTCTCAAAAATATCCTTGTTGTCAAAACCTTCTTTTGCAGAAATTTGATGTAGTGCTGCATCGGGTACAGTTGCTCTACCTACCAAGGTTTCATCTAACACCAAACCTTTCAATAACGTCAGCAAAGCCGCGTAGATTAAAAAATCATCACAACTATCACACGCCTTAAATTCAATGCGTCCCACTTCCGCTGGAATACGGGCGATTTTTGTTAAGGAAGGTATGCTATTAATTAGTTGCTCCTCTTTCTGAACGAAAACTAGAGCTGCTGGTCTTTTTCCGGTTCTGATAAAAGTTCGTACAGATAACCCATCCCATAAACCTCCTTTATAAAAAGGGGAACTATAACTAAAAGGGACGATATAAGGACTGTAATAAGTTAACTTTTTGCCAATATCAATTACATCTTCAGTAGATAAACCTGCCACTGAAATATTTAAATCTGGCCCATAAGACACCATGTGAATATTAGCAGTTTGTTCGTCAGGATAAGCCTCAAGCTGTTTAATTTCGTAATCATTTAGTGGGGGTTGAGGCTCAAAAGCCGGATTATAGGGATTGAAACTGACTAAAACTGGTGATAAACCAAAGTTAGCAGCAACCTCACGTAGTAGATGAAAACTTTCTGATAATTCCGTAATAGCGCCTTGAATATCAGAATGTATAGTTGTTCTAATTTCAATACCTTTAACATGGCAGTCTATAACCTCGTCAGAATCTGCAAATCTTTCAAATCCCTCAATGTACCATCTCTTCATCTTAATACCCGCATCGCCTACGCGCAGTTGAGGATAGTCACTGGGATATGTGGGTAGCTTTTCAATAATTTGATTAAAATCAGCAAACTTTGTGTGGGAAAAATCAGCAAACTTTCCTTGTTTGTTTAGGAAAGCGACTTCATGCTCAATGCCAAAGAAAAACATTATCTATACCTTTATTGCTGAGAGTTAATCTAATCTAACTAATAGATATTCGCCGAAACTAAATATGCGTTAGCCAGAATCATTTCACTTTAAATATAAAAATTCTCAATAATAGTATAAATGGATTTTACCCTAAGACCGACTTTGCGATTTGAAATCTGATTTATTTTTTCTGCTGCCCCACTATCTTCATAGTCACTGGTTAGGGTAGCTTAGTAGTGACTGAGGAAAGCTTGAGACGTGAGTTTATGACAAGTACCGTTCAATCCCCCTACAGTAGCGAACAGATTGCCGCTTGGTTGCGTGGACTGCTCACCATTGCTTGGGCAGATGGTAATTTTGATGCCCAAGAACAGGAATTAATTGCCAACATCACCAAAGATGAATTAGCTCCTAAGATAAAATGGGACTCATTAGAGGTAATTACGCCAGAAGAATTAGCCGCAGTGTTGGGTAAAGGTACACCAGCCGCAGAAAATTTCTTAAGGACTGCGATCATGGTAGCGATCGCAGATGGTACTTATTCCCCCAGCGAAGATGAGGTTCTACATCAGTTCTGTCAAGCCTTAGAACAGCCAGAGAATTTACTAGAAGCCCTTCGCCACACCCTAGAGAACCCACAGCAAGTTACCCCCATTATCCCCAGCCCTGGACTTACAAAGCGTCAAATTAATGCATTATACCCCCTGCGTGACTGGCTTGATAGGCTAGATATCCAAGACCCAAGAGTAGCCCGCTTTTTGTGTAAAATGATTCCCTCCCAGTGTCCCTTTGAGCGAGATGTCACCTTATTTGGACGCAAGATTGTCCACATCCCGCCGATGTGTAAAATTAACCCCTTGTATGAGCAACTGGTGGGGTTACGTTTTCGCGCCCTCTCTTATCTAGCAGATAAATGTGGTGAAGATGTTTCGCCATATATTTAGTTAGAGTTAGGAATGAGGAGTAAGGAGTTATAATTTGTAACTCCTCACTCCTCACTTTTCACTCTTATTTAAGTATGCAATTTATCGATCAAGCAAAAATTGAAGTTGAAGCTGGTAAGGGCGGCGATGGTATTGTCGCCTTCCGGCGAGAGAAATACGTGCCGACTGGTGGCCCCTCTGGTGGTAATGGAGGACGAGGCGGTTCAGTATTTTTCGTTGCCGATGAAAACCTACAAACCTTGCTGGACTTCAGATATAACCATCGCTTTCAGGCAGAAAAAGGAACTCGTGGTGGGCCAAGTAACTGCACTGGGGCAGGAGGAAAAGATTTAATCATCGAAGTTCCTTGTGGTACAACCATTTATGATGCTGAAACTGGCGAACTGCTGGGGGATTTAATTGAGCCTCAGCAGACTTTGCTCATTGCCCAAGGTGGTAAAGGTGGACTAGGAAATCAGCATTTCTTAAGTAACCGTAACCGCGCTCCAGAATACGCCCTCCCAGGATTACCAGGGGAAATAAAGCAGTTGCGGCTAGAGTTAAAACTTTTGGCAGAAGTTGGGATTATTGGCTTACCAAATGCTGGTAAATCCACTTTAATTTCATCTTTATCAGCTGCACGTCCAAAAATTGCAGACTATCCTTTCACTACCCTGATCCCAAATTTGGGTGTAGTGCGGAAACCCACTGGCGATGGAACTGTTTTCGCCGACATTCCCGGACTAATTGAGGGAGCGGCTCATGGGGCTGGGTTGGGACATGATTTTTTGCGTCATATCGAGCGCACGCGAGTGCTACTTCACTTGATTGATGCAACTAGTGATGATGTGGTTAGAGATTATAACACAATCAAGGAAGAATTACAAGCTTATGGACGGGGTTTAGCAGAACGCCCACAAATTTTGGCGCTGAACAAAATTGATGCAGTCGATCGAGAAAATGTTGATTTAGAGGCGTTAGCTACCCAACTTAATCATCTTTCTTACGCCCCGGTTTTTGTGATTTCAGCAGTTACCCGCACGGGGTTAGAGCCGATGCTACAAGAAATTTGGGGAATTCTCGATCAAATGAAAGTTGTCCAAGAAGTAGAGGTATTGAGATAATTACTAATTCGTAATTACTACTTTTATAAGAGAAGTAGATGATGGTAGTAGAAATACTTTCTTTTGACTTACCGTTAGGACTTACCTATTAACAGGAAAGTTCAAATATAAATGATTTGAAAAACCACATCTGTTGTAGGGGCAATTCATGAATTGCCTCTACACTCTGAGTCTATTTACCATCAAATAATGATTAATAAAACCTAGAACAATGTTTTTACATTAATACACAGCATAATTTTTAATGGGATGAAAACTCTTAAAATTATGAATTATGTTGAGTATCTTGAATCAGGGGAATATTAATCACAAACTCAGCGCCTTGTTCTAGCTGCGAAATACATTTTAAGGAACCACCATGTCTTTCTGTAACAATCTGGTAGCTAATGGCAAGTCCCATTCCCGTACCTTTGCCGATGGGCTTGGTGGTAAAGAAGGGGTCAAATAGTTGTTTTTTAAAATCTTCTGATATTCCCAATCCATTATCGGCAATCCTAATTATTACCTGATTTGAATCTTGTAGTTGAGTGCAAATGCGAATTGTCGGAATTGGGTATTGGTTATTCCCTTTGTTTGCCTCATCTACACTACCCACTCTTTCTTCTAAAGCATCGATCGCATTTGACAAAATATTCATGAATACTTGGTTTAGCTGCCCGGCGTAACATTCAACCAAGGGTAGTTTGTCGTATTCTTTGATTATTTCAATTATCGGGTGTTGCTTATTACCCTTGATGCGGTTTTGCAAGATCATCAGAGTACTGTCGATTCCCTCATGGATATCAACAGCTTTCATTTCGGCTTCATCCAAGCGCGAAAAAGTTCGTAGGGAAAGTACAATCTCTCGAATGCGGTCTGCCCCAACTTTCATTGAGTCTAGTATTTTTGGTAAATCTGACTTCAAAAAGTCCAGTTCAATTTGTTCTACAAAATCCTGAATTTCTGAGATGGGTTCAGGATAATTACTTTGGTAGAGTTGCAAAAGTGAAAGTAAATCTTGGGTGTATTCTTTGGCAGGAGTCAGGTTGCCATAGATAAAATTTACCGGGTTGTTGATTTCGTGTGCTACTCCTGCGACTAATTGACCCAAGCTGGACATCTTTTCACTTTGAATTAAGTGAGTTTGGGTGTTTTGAAGTTCGCGGAAGGCTTCTTTGAGTTCTTGGGCTTGTTGCCTTAGTTGCGCTTCCGACTTTAGCAGGGCTTCTTTGGCTTGTTTCCGATCTGTAATATCCCTAGCAACAGCTACCCGACAGAAAGGCTCTCCTGTTTCAGGATGTTTAACCATAAACAGGCTGCAATCAGTGGGAATTTCTATGCCTGTTTGAAAATGTCTATGGCGAAACTCGCCTTGCCAAAAACCATGTTGAAGCATCAAAGGAGTAATTTGTTGCTGGAACTCGGCAAAAGCTTCTGGTGAATGAAAATCAACTACTGACTTTGTTTTAGCTGCTTCTAGACTACTAAGCCCCACCATCTTGAGTCCGGCAGGGTTCACATAGACAACTTGCCCTTCCATTGAAGAAATGCCAATAAAGTCACTGCTGTTTTCAACCAACGCTACAAATTTTTGCTGTTCTTCTTCAGCGCGTTTGCGTTCTGTGATGTCTAACACCATTGAAGCAATACCAACCACCTGTCCATCAGGAGTTACCAATGGGTTGTTATACCACTCACCGACTATCGTTTTACCATCTTTAGTGATGTTATCGTTGACACTAAAACTGCCTCCACGTTGGGTTAAGAGGGCTGTGATAATCTCATTTACGTGCTTTCTGGCGTTTTCAGGTACTATGATCTCAAAACGATTACCCAACATTTCCTCTGTGGTGTATCCAAACATTCCTTCTGCTGCCCGATTCCATGTTTGAACCTCAAAGTTGGTATTCCATTCAATAATGGCTAAAGGTGTTTGTTCAATCAGCAATGCTAGCCTTTGCTGTGAAGTCCTAAGTTCTGCTTCGGCTTGTTTGTATTCGGTAATGTCGCGAAAGTACCAAATTCTACCGTAATAGTCTTTTAAAGCTGATGTTTCACCACAAGCGCCTTGCTGTTTATGCACGGGTGCAGAATAACGCTCAAAAATCTTTCCAGACTTGAGCAAAATTTGATCGCGGCTGCTTTCCTCTGGATGCTGATAAAGATATTCCACTTTACCCAGAAATTCGTCTGGATTTACTAGTTGGTCTAGTACCCATCCCACGAGTTGGCGACTGTCGCCTGTTTGAAGCAGTGCGGCAGGAATTTGCCATAACTGGGAGAATTTCTGATTTGATGATGTAACTATACGATTTTCATCAATAATTAAAATTCCGTCGATGGAAGCTTCTTGTTGAGCTTGGAGTACAGCATTAATGCGGTGTAGGTCTTTCTCTGCTTGTTGGCGTAAGCGCAGTATGGCTTGTTGTTCGCTGATGTCGCAAAGTAACCAACGCCAGCCGACCTGCTGACCTTGTGAATCATACATAGCAACCATCTTGATACTAGCAGGAAAGGTTGTACCTCCTCGTGACTGTAGATCGACTTCCCAATCTTGTATCTGCTGCAAATTTGCCAGTTTGTTCATGAAGGTTTGGCGATCTGCTTCAGCGATAAAGATAATGAATGATTTGCCTACCAGATAGTTTTGTCTCACAGATAGTAAGGCTGCGGTTACATAGTTAGCCTCTTTGATGATGCCGTCAACATCAGTCACTAAATAAGCATCTGGGGCGAGATTGAACAAATCTTGGTAACGCCGCCACTCTAATTCTGCCATTTCACAAGCGATCGCTAGTTTTTGGTTTTGTTGGCGCAGTTCTTCTAGGGTTTCCTGAAGTGCTTCACAGGTTTGCATGAGTTCAGTCAAATCGGTAACTCTGTCAGTTACACCCAGAAATTTCCCAGTTTCATCCTGTAGAATAATGTCTCGAACACTACCTACCAGAAATTTGTTACCAGTCTCATCCTCAAAGCAAGACTTTTTTGTAGAGATGAGATGAGTTATACCCTGAGCATCGGTAAAAAGATGCTGGTTCTCATTAGTAATATTTGTGGTGAAAACTAGTTCATCTTTTTGTCGAAACACATCAGCTTCTGCTTGCGGAAAAAAATCATAGTCTGATTTGCCAATTAATTCTTCTCGGCTATAACCGACGAAATCACAGTAAGTATCGTTAATTAATACCCAGCGATGTTGACGGTCTTTAACAAAAATTGGGTCAGAGATGGCATCGATCGTCTGATACAGAAATGCCAGCGAAAAGGTTTGCTGGTGTGTGTTTTGTTTTTGGGCGGGGTTATCTAAGAATCTATGATGGTTCATACTGGAGTTTATCTTTAAAATTAAGCAATAAAGAAATCTCTCCCTGGTCTTACTACCCAAAACTGTCCCTCTCTGAGTCAGAGAGGGAAAGAGTTGAACGAAATTTCACGGTAGGGAGAGGTTTCTTAAACTCACATTTATTTAGTTTCATCTGTGTCAGGATGATTAGTATTTATTATTCCCAGACTAAATAATGGATGCAACAATCAAGTCAATCTTTAATTTTGAGTGTTTTCAGGGAACTGGGGACTAGGAAAATTTTGTTTTCTGTTGGAATACTGATGCTAGGCAATCGCACTCATCATCTGTGGTAGGTTTTTTTAGTAGCATAATTGATACAAAAGCTTAAAAGCCTTGCTTACTGGTAAAAAAACGGAGTTAAACTAGAATTACACGGTAACAACCATAGGAAAATTATGATGAGCGATCGCGACTATACAATAATCATTGACAAAAGTGGTAGTATGTCCACTCCAGACCAAGTGGGTGGTAGAACTAGATGGGAGATCGCCCAAGAGTCTACTCTTGCCTTGGCAAGAAAGGCTGAACAGTTTGACCCCGATGGCATCACCGTTTACTTGTTTTCCGGTAGATTTAAACGCTACGATGATGTCACCTCAGCTAAAGTTGCACAGGTATTTCTCGAAAATGACCCTGCTGGGACGACAAACTTAGCAGGTGTGCTTCAGGATGCACTCAATAATTACTTTCAACGCAAAGCTGCCGGTAAAAGTAAGCCAAATGGAGAGACAATTTTAGTTATCACTGATGGTGAACCAGACGATCGCAAAGCTGTATTTGAAGTGATCATTCATGCTACTCGCCAGATGGAGCGTGATGAAGAATTAGGAATTTCGATTATTCAAGTCGGTTCAGATGCTCAAGCAACTAAGTTCCTCAAAGCTTTGGATGACCAGCTGGAAAGTGTCGGCGCTAAATTTGATATTTGTGACACGGTTACTTTAGACGATTTAGAAGAAATGAGTCTGGTAGATGTATTGACAAACGCAATAACTGACTAATGCATTAAAGTCCAATAACTTTTAACTGGAGAATTGAATAATGCTAGAAAATCGTGACTATACGTTAATTATCGACAAAAGCGGCAGCATGGCCACCCAAGATCAAAAGGGTGGTAGAAGTAGATGGTTAGCGGCACAGGAATCTACTTTAGCTTTAGCTAGCAAGTGTGAGCAATTTGACCCCGATGGGATCACCATCTATGTATTTTCTGGTAAATTTAAGCGATATGAAAATGTGACATCCAGCATAGTATCGCAAATTTTTCGAGAAAATGATCCTTCCGGCACAACCGACTTAGCAGGTGTGTTAAAACACGCAACTGATGATTACTTACAACGCAAAGCGTCTGGTAAAACAAAGCCAAATGGTGAAACAATTTTAGTAGTTACTGACGGTGAACCGGACGATCGCAAAGCAGTTATGAAGGTAATTATTGAGGCTTCTCGCCGCATCGATCGAGATGAAGAATTAGCCATTTCCTTCATTCAAGTCGGCGTAGATCCCCAAGCTACCCGTTTTCTCAAAGTCTTAGACGATGAACTTCAAAGTGCTGGCGCTAAATTTGATATCTGTGACACCATTACTATGGAAGATATGGAAGATATGAGTTTATCGGAAGTTCTACTTAATGCCATTAATGACTAGCTATACTATTTATTAGGAATTGCAAAAATGGATTCCATTGATAAGCTGTTAGCCGAACTCGAAACTGAATACAAAGCAGTACAACCACAACAGCAGCAGTCAAAATCAGCCACAGCCAAATCGTTTATTCCATCATCGCCCAAGTCGGCATCTTTTATGGATAACCTTTTAGCAGAAGTTAAGGCTGATTTTGCCCAAGAGGATGCTGCTATTGAGTTAAAAAGACAGCAAGAACTAGAACAGGAAGGAATTAGACAAGAAAAACTCAAAGCTAAACAATTAGAGGCTTTGAAAGTACAGGCAAAAAAATGGTTAGCCAAAGTAGATCCGCTTTCGTCCGAAGGACTTTGGTTTGAAAGGTTTGCTGAAAGTTATTCCTCAAAATTAGAGGCGGCGATTGAATATTTACGAAACAATGAATGAACAATTCAAAATTCTACAGATAAATCTGCTAGTTCAATTTGAAAATTAATAATTATTATTTCTTACCTATCATCAATATTGATGACGATTTGTGATATTTGAATGTTGAATAGCCCATTCATGCATCGCATAGAGGATTGGTTGCAAAGTTTCTCCTAAAGGTGTTAGCGAATATTCTACCTTGGGCGGAATTTGGGCATAAACTTCTCGATGAATAATGCCGTCTTCCTCCATTTCTCTAAGTTGTTGGGTTAGAACCTTTTGGGTAACTCCAGGTAAAGCTCGTTGCAATTCACCAAAACGTTTAACGCTAATCATTAATTCTCTAATAATTAAAACTTTCCAACGTCCTCCTATAATTTTTAGGGTAGTTTCTACTTCACAAGTCAGCCTGCTATTGTTTTCTGCTTCAGCTTTCATAGTTTTTTTATAGAAAGTACAAAGGCAGAGATCCTGCCTTTCCAGCTAGCTGTTAAATATGCTCAATTTTTTGAACATTAGATACTTAAGAATATCGATAACTACGTAGCTATCAACTCAGAATCGATTTCTGACGGCGCACTGTCTTGGACTAGCGATCGCGTTTCGCCATTACGCTGAAGGATACCACCAACCATTGCTAGCAAGGCGTTTACCTTCTGGGTTCGCCACATATCTACAAGTTTTTGCACTTTGGCAGCAGACATCCGTCGCATCATCGCTTCGTAGAGATAAGCAGCATGTCCAGTTTCATCTTGGGCAATATTTAGCATTCCTAACTTTAAATTACGAGCGGGTGGATCGTTATCAGGTAATACTTTCGCCATTCGCGCAAAGTCTTTACTAGCATCTAACTCCAGAATATATGTGCTAGCCATAAACACATCCCAGTCAATGACAGCCGGTTTAAGTTGTTCTTGGGTATAGCCTTCAAAGAATGCTGCGAAAAAGGGGCTACGCTGCTGTTGTGATTTATTTGTAGATGTAGTTTGGGGTTGACGCTTAAAATCTATAACTTGTTTATTCATCTGTTGTAAGGCGTGGGCAAAAATTTGACCATGCCTAGTTTCATCTGATGCATGTTTTGCTAGTTTTGCGGCTAGCCATGTATCGCCTTCAGCTGCGGCGCGATCGCTAAGTGCAGATAAAAATGGTACGGAACCCGATTCAGCAAAATAAAACCCCGCAAGGATGTTAGGACGGGTTTTAGAATCACGAATTTGAGCAGCAGAGTAATAGGCAAAGGCTCCTGAACCAGCTAGATGCAAAATGTGAGTTAAGAAGTTCATCAAAAATTGCCACTGATAATTGGAAGGTTACAATTCTTATACTAATCCGCATTTTCTATTCGGTTGTCGCCAGAGGGTCTTATGATTTGGAATTGATTGTCCGTGGCAGTATGTCAGCAGTTAACAAATATATCTGGTCATTTTGCTAATATCATCCCACAGAGGTAATGTAGGTAAGTTGGGATGGATAAATTAATTAAACCAGTGCGATTTTGGCTTTGTGCAACTATCATGATTGTGGGTTTGCTTGGCTGCGATCGCTTTACTGGTAGATATGGAGAACCAGTTGAGCGAGTCAGTGATGGCGATACTATAGTAGTTAAAGATGCCAATGGCAAAAACTTTAGCGTGCGCTTTGCTTGTGTAGATGCGCCAGAAATTGCTCATACCAACAAAGAAAAACAGAGTAAACGCACTAGCGATCGCAATCAATTTACTTGGGGTGTGAAAGCTCAAGAACGGGTGCAACAACTAGTCCAACAAGGAGGCGATCGCGTCACTTTAAATATCACAGATAGCGATCGCTATGGGCGCAAAATTGCCGAAGTCCGTTTACAAAATGGTACTTTTGTGCAACAGGTATTGTTACAAGAAGGATTGGCAAAAGTGTATCGTCCCTATTTAAACAAGTGTCCTAGCAAAGACTTAGTGCAACAAGCCGAAGCTGAAGCGAAACAACAACGGCTTGGTGTTTGGAGTGACACTAAATTTGTTAATCCTTGGGAATATCGCAGCCTATCAAAAAAATAAAAACTCTACATTTTTTGGCATTGCATATTTGCGGCATGATTTAGCAACTTCCAAAACATTTCCCCCTGCCCCTACTCCTCTCCCCAAGTTTGCAGTTGCAAATAAACTAGTACCATCGTCACTGCTAGTAATACCGTCGCGGCGGCGGCGGCATAACCAAAGTCAAATTGAGCAAAAGCTTCTTGATAAATGTAATAAACCAGCAAATTAGTCGAATTCAGTGGGCCTCCACCAGTCATCACATAAGCTTGCTCAAAACTCCGCAATGTAAAAATCGCGGTAGTGATGATTGCAAATATTACAGTAGGGCGCAATCCAGGCAGAGTAATATACCAAAATTGTTGCCAAGCATTTGCTCCATCTAAATCTGCCGCTTCATAACGACTGGGAGGAATTGCTTGCAACCCTGCTAAAAAAACTACCATATTGAAACCCAGTTGTTTCCAAATACTCATTAAAATAATTACCGGCATTGCCCAAAATGTATCTCCTAGCCAGGAGATGGCTGGAATACCAAAAAAATCTAAAAGTCCGTTAACTGGCCCTGATGTTTGAAACAGCCAGCGAAATCCTAAACCAGCTGCCACCAGTGAGATAATCGAAGGCAAAAAATAGGCACTCCGCAAGATTCCCCGCAAGGGAATAGAGCGGTTTAATAGCACTGCCAAGCCCAAGGAAATAACTATACTGGGAATGATGGTAGCAACTGTAAAATAAAAGGTGTTACCCAGAACTTGCCAGAAGTCGGAGTTGAGTAGCAAGCGCCAATAGTTTTTTAAGCCTATCCAATAAATACCTTTTAAAGTGAAGCTACCAGAGGTGAAGCTGAGGTAAAACAAATAAGCGATCGGCCAAATGACAAAAACGCCTAGTAAAATTAGTGCTGGTGTGAGAAAAATCCAGGCGGCGGCTGTATCATTGTCTAACCACGACTTAGTATATTTTTTTTGCATCTATAATTTTCCCTCTTAGCTGTTATGACCCTCCGCCCTGATTTTAGCCTGAGCTTGGTTTCTCCCAGCATTAGCGATGTTTGCCAACAAGTCGCACCTTTAAAACTGGGAATTATGGCTTCTGGGAATGGCAGCAATTTTGATGTAGTTGCTCAAGCTATCCAAGATGGACAGCTAAATGCCCAAATTCAAGTTTTAATTTACAATAACCCCTCGGCGAAAGCAGCCGTCAAAGCAGCCAATAGAGGTGTAGAAGCTGTTTTATTAAATCACCGCAACTATAAAATTCGAGAAGAGTTGGATGAGAAGATTGTGCAGACATTGCGACACTACGATGTGGAATGGGTGATTTTGGCGGGTTGGATGCGATTGTTAACCTCAGTTTTTATTGATGCCTTTCCTGAGAGGATTATTAATATCCATCCTAGTTTGTTACCTAGTTTCAAGGGAATCCATGCTGTAGAACAAGCTTTGGCATCTGGGGTAAAAATTACTGGTTGTACGGCACATATAGCTTGTTTAGAAATGGATAGCGGCCCCATTTTAATCCAAGCCGCAGTCCCAGTATTGCCGGATGATACAGCAGAAACACTCCACGCCAGGATTCAAATTCAGGAACATCGAATTTTACCATTAGCGATCGCTCTGGCAGCTTCTTCATCCAAAAATCCACTAACCTTAACGTCACTTACTTAAGCTGAATTTAGAACCCCGACTTTTTCAATAAGTCGGGGTTCTGGCTATGAACTACGCCTACGCAGTGATTTCTACGTATTTTTTAATTGCCGCAATTGCCACATTTTCCAGAAATAGCTAGAAGTCCAATTAGTAATCATGTGAGCGACAATCGGCACTAATAAGTTTCCCGTGAGCAAGGCACTATATGCCAATATCATCCCGACAATCGTTGCCCAAATGACATAAGGCCATTGTTGAGAACCACTAAAATGCAAGATGCCAAAGCAAAGACTAGATACAATGACAGCGACATTATCCAAGCCTAAAGCTGACAGCATTACACCCCGAAATAATAATTCTTCACTCAAACCCGGTAGCAACCCCAGCCAAATTAAGTCTGGTAAGGCTAAGGGCTTTAGTACCACTTCTAAATAATAATCTGCACTTTTACGGTAGGGAGTCCAAACGCGATAGGCTATGCCACTTAACGCGGTGATGACAAACCCCAATCCTACACCCAACAGCAAATCCTTCTGGTTCCACTTCCAGGAAAATAGGGAAAAGTTACCAAAGTGCAATGACAATTTGGCGACTATCAACAAAATGATTGCAGTCGCTCCCATCGCCCCAAGGACTTGGATGCGTGTCAGATATGGAATTTCTGGCTCTTGCTTTTGTTGTTCAACCACAGGTTTTTTAAGGCGAAAGGGGCGGGCGAGGCAGGGGGCAGGGGGCAGGGAGCGAGAGAGAAATAACTTCTAACTCCTAACTCCTAACTCCTAACTTTTAATTACTGGCTGCAAAGGTAATAATTTGGGACGGAGGGCGGAAGGGTTGATGCCTGCTTTGTGTGCTACTAATACGCCTACTGCTTCCAAATATGAGTTTACCTGTATAGCTCTGATCCCCAACGCTTGGGGAGGAACTTCGATCAGAGTTTTATTTTCTTCTACTGTAATTATTTGGCATCGTCTTTGGCTTAAACTCAGTAAGGCACTGCTACCACAAGCATTTGCAGGTGCGATCGCAGCATCCACTTCATCTGCCCAAATATCTCCTTTATCTGATGCAATCGCTCTTTTCTCTATTATAAATTGTGGGGCACGACTTAATCCTACAAGGACGCACGGCAAAAAGGTATAACCTAATTCTTCGGCGGCGGAACGGGGGGATAAATCAGGTTGGGGAGGTTCGCTCAAAAGGGCGGGAGAATGGGCGCAAGGAATTTGAAAGGTTCGCACTAGCAAATGGCTAATTACGGCTTCTGCACCTGCTAAGGAATCAACGCCTTCACCCTGGCGGTATTTTTGTACTGCTTCTGAGTCCATATCATCGGGGAAACGGGCAACAACTGCGATCGCTTCTGCCCCCGCTTTTTTTATTAATATCTCAGCTGCCCTTAACAAACTATCTGGGTTGCCAATTGTTCCCCAACTAGCTCCTGATGCTGTAGTCCGTAATTCTACATTTAATGGTGCATCTGTAATTACATAATCTGTTAAGGTCAATCCCAGAGTTGCTCTGACTGCATCGGCAGCTTGTATATGTCGTAGCCGTAACTCTGGCTCAATGCCTTGGTCTAAAAGCAAACCTACTTTGTTGTTGCGGACTGGACGCAAACCCCAGCATCCAGACGCAAATTTGTCAAGCCCGTAACCTTCAACATAGAAAGCGTTAGGGAGATTCCAGTACAAACTTGCGCCGTTAAGGACATTGGGGTGAGTAATTAGGCGATCGCAAACCTGTGCCATAACTTTGGCAACAGGTAAAGCATCACCTGCATAACCCCCAATGGCAGCCCCAACGCCAGTTGGCACAATTAAGATAGCTGTGTATGGACGATTCATTTTAAGTGATGAGTTATGAATTATAGAAATCAGAAGCCATCAACTCATAACTTTTAACTCCTAACTCCTAACTCCTAACTCTTGACTGTAGTTACCACGGCTTCAACTGTAGCTTTTTGTTCTTTAACATCTACAGAGGTAACAGCCCAACGGAGGGGTTCACCTTGTTTCTTCAATTCTGTTTCAATTACTTCTAGTAATTCTGCGGGAGTTTCTTGTAAATCAATTTCTGCGGTAATAAAATGAGTGGTCATCTTGGGAAATCCTGTTAATTTGTAGTTTCTAGAATAGCTGATGTCAGTTGCAATGAAATACTTATGTTATCCATCAGGTTTAGTAATCTCCAGTGAACAGTTATTCAGTTATGAATAATCATCCGATATACTGATAACTGTTCGCAGATTATTTGTCTTTGCCAAATTGTAACTGATAAACGATGTCTTCCTTTTCTGTCTCAACTTTCAAATCAGAAAGGGGTTTGGCAACACAAAGCAACACGTAACCTTGCTTTTGTAAATCTGGACTAACGCCCATACCATCAGCTTGATCCACAGTTCCTTCAGATATTTGACCGGCGCAAGTTGTACAAACCCCTGCATTGCAAGAACTTGGCAGTTCCAAACCAGCAGCATCGGCAACTGATAATATCGTTTTATCTTCGGGGACTTGCAATGTATGAATTTTGCCTTGGTGATTAATTTCTACGGTGTAAGTTTTGGACATATACAAAGGAAGTGTGACGCAACAGACAAATTTATTATCTTATCTGAATTAGTTAAAAATATCTAGATATTTACCATATAAATTATATGAAATCCTGATGTGATAGCAAATATTTTCTAGAATAGTCACATTAATTACTATAATTAACTGAATTACTAGTTAAATTTACTATAAATAATATGCGCGATCGCCTCCGGCACGCAGAACGCGATCGCAAAAACGGAGAAACCATCGTCAAGCGTTTAGCTGGCGATACCAAACGGATTTGACGTAACCGCAGCCACGACACTTTTAAAATGCGTCTGGGAATGGGTACTGTTCTGGAACAATCCGCTAAAATGACTTGATGCATTAACCCTTCATACAAATGAGGGGTTTTAAAATGTTTGGTTCTTCAGTTACCCTGAAAAGATAAGCGATCGCTTGTCATCTAAGTATACTTATGGTTGCAATAACCACTAAATTCCTGTTATCCCTGTTTGGGGGATGACTTACAGCAGAAATAAAACTGATGATTAAGTATCACTTGATAAAAGTAAACTGGCTTGTGGTTGAGGAATAAATTTTTATGAAAGCGATGATTCTCGCGGCTGGTAAGGGTACTCGCGTGCGTCCAATTACCTACACAATTCCCAAACCAATGATTCCCATCCTGCAAAAGCCAGTGATGGAGTTCTTGCTGGAACTGTTACGCCAACATGGATTTGACCAGATTATGGTCAACGTTAGTCATTTGGCTGAAGAAATAGAAAACTATTTTCGTGATGGTCAACGGTTTGGGGTGCAGATTGCCTATTCCTTTGAAGGGAAAATTGATGACGAAGGTAAACTGGAGGGAGAAGCAATCGGTTCTGCTGGAGGAATGCGGCGTATCCAAGACTTCTCACCGTTTTTTGATGATACCTTTGTGGTGTTATGCGGTGATGCTTTGATTGACCTGGATTTAACTGCCGCAGTGAAGTGGCATAAATCCAAAGGAGCGATCGCTACTATTGTTACAAAATCTGTCCCCAAGGAAGAAGTTTCTAGCTACGGTGTGGTAGTTACTGACGAAGAAGGGCGTGTTAAAGCTTTCCAAGAAAAACCCTCAACTGAAGAAGCCCTCAGCACCAACATCAATACAGGTATTTACATCTTTGAACCAGAGGTATTTAATTATATCCCCTCTGATGTCGAATACGACATTGGAAGCCAATTGTTTCCCAAATTAGTAGAAATCAAAGCCCCCTTCTATGCCATCCCAATGGAGTTTGAATGGGTAGATATTGGTAAAGTCCCAGACTATTGGCGGGCGATTCGTGGTGTACTGCTGGGTGAAATAAAAAATGTGCAAATTCCCGGTCATGAAGTTGCCCCTGGTATTTATACTGGCTTAAATGTCGCTGTAAATTGGGACAAAGTAGATATCACAGGCCCAGTTTACATTGGCGGGATGACGAGAATAGAAGACGGAGCGAAAATTGTCGGCCCAGCGATGATTGGCCCCAATTGTTGGATATGTAGTGGCGCAACAGTAGAAAATAGCGTGATTTTTGAATGGTCGCGCCTGGGGCCAGGAGTCCGCTTAGTTGATAAGCTGGTGTTTGGGCGTTATTGTGTGGATAAAACTGGAGCCGCCATAGATGTCCAAGCTGCGGCTTTAGACTGGCTGATTACCGATGCCCGTCAGACACCGCCATCACACACCCCTGTTGAGCGACAAGCAATAGAGGAATTGCTGGGAACAAACGCGAATTAGGGAATAGGTATTGGGGACTGGGTATTAGGTATTGGGTATTAGGTATTGGGAAAAACTTTCCTATCTAGTCCCCATTCTTTACTCTCTTTTAGTCCCCAGTCCCCAGTCCCCAGTCCTCAGTCCCCAGTCCCTAACTATTTAAGTACGTATATCTTCTAAGACTCTGCTCGTAAGTTTGCAGTAATCGCTGGGATTCTGCTAGGGTGATACGTTTTTCTTCTAATGCTTTCTCGCAACGCTGGCGAATGTTTTCTACCATATCTTCGGAGTCATACTGAACGTAGCTTACGACTTCGCTCATGGTGTCGCCTTTGACAACGTGTTCAATCTGGTAGCCTTTGGGCGTTAATTGGATGTGAACAGCGTTAGTATCGCCAAATAGGTTGTGCAAATTGCCCATGATTTCTTGGTAAGCTCCATTCAAGAACATTCCTAAATAATAGGGTTCTCCAGGCTTGTAGGTGTGTAGCTCTAAAACCGATTTGACATCGCGCAGGTCAATGAAGCGGTCTATTTTACCATCACTATCGCAGGTGAGGTCTGCTAAAATTCCCCGCCGGATTGGTTCTTCATCCAAACGATGAATTGGCATGATGGGGAAAAGCTGATCTATTGCCCAACAATCTGGTGCTGATTGAAACACTGACATATTAACGTAGTAGATGGAAGCCATGATTTTTTCAAGGTCTTCTAGTTCATCGGGTACGTATTCTTGCTGTCTGGTGATGTTCAAAATTTTCTGGCAACAAGCCCAGTAGAGACGTTCGGCTTTGGCTCGTTCTCTAAGGCGTAAAATTCCTAAGTTGAAGCGGCTGATGGCTTCTTCTTTGAATTGGGCCGCGTCGTGATACAACTCTTGGTAATTCTCTTGGTTGATGGATTGGTAGCTTTCCCAAAGGTAATTAATTATTGGGGATTCTCCCTCTTGTGGAGGTTCTGGTGAATCAAGGGGGACATCGCTGGTACTAAGAACATCAAAAATCAGCACCGATTGATGGGAAGCGATCGCTCGTCCACTTTCACTAATCAGTGTTGGTACGGTAATTTGGCGCTCTGCACAGGTATCTTTTAACTCTGCAACTATGTCGTTAGCATAATTTTGCATGTTGTAATTTTTCGACGCATAGAAGTTGGTTTGGGAGCCATCATAATCTACGCCTAAGCCACCACCAACATCAAGGTATTTCATATCTGCCCCTAGCATGGACAATTCCACATAAATGCGGCTGGCTTCTTGGATGGCATCTTTAATTACATTGATAGCAGAAATTTGTGAGCCGATATGGAAGTGCATCAACTGCAAAGAATCAAGCAGGTTAGCTTCGCGTAACTTATCAACAGCCTCAATGACTTCCGGCATTGTCAAACCAAATTTAGCGCGATCGCCACTAGAGGTTCCCCAACGTCCCATACCTTGGGTACTGAGTTTAGCACGGACACCTAATATCGGCTTAATACCTAACTGGCGATTGGCATCAATTACCAAATCAACCTCTTCAATCTGTTCAATAACGATGACTGGTGTTTGTCCTAGTCTTTGGGCTAACATTGCCGTTTCGATGTATTCTCGGTCTTTGTAGCCGTTGCAAATTAACAATGCTCCTGGTGTATCGAGGACAGCCAGAGCAATCATTAATTCTGGCTTGGAACCAGCTTCTAAGCCAAATTGATGAGGTTTGCCAAATTTAACTAAATCTTCAATCAAATGCCGCTCTTGGTTACATTTGACAGGAAACACACCCCTGTATACACCAGGGTAGTTGTAGCGGGCGATCGCTTTGGCAAAACAAGCATTCAACCGCTCAATCCGGTCTTCCAAAATATCGGAAAAGCGAATCAACATCGGAAGTCCCAAGTTGCGCTGTTTCATGGAGTTAACCAATTCAAACAAGTCTAGGGAACCACCGCGATCGCCCTTGGGTGAAACGGTGACGTGACCAGCAGCGCTAATGGAAAAATAGGGTTGTCCCCAACCTTCAATGCGGTATAATTCTTCGCTATCCTCAATTTTCCAGGAGCGAGGTAAAGTTCCTGTGGTAGTAGGTGGTAAAAGTTTCTTTTGTTTAGGATTTTTCACTTCAGATTTTTGTCCATTGGACGGTACTTGTACCACCTCGTCAGATGTAGCAGTTGACTCAACACCCATTTCTTCCTAACCTCTGTTTTTCGCCCACAATTTAACAATTTAACGCATTCATTTGGGAACGTATATGTACCCAAAGATAATTTCTAAGATAAACTCTGATTGGTCAAGAGTCATTGGTCATTAGTCATTGGTCATTAGTGCAAAACCCTTGGACAAAGACAAAGGACAAATGACTAATGACAAAATAAAAACTTTATTAAGCTTTGGGAGATGGCAATGGAACGTACATTTTTAGCAATTAAGCCAGATGGAGTACAACGGGGATTAGTGGGGGAAATTATCCGTCGCTTTGAAACCAAAGGTTTTACCCTAGTTGGTTTAAAGTTCTTGAAAGTCAGTAAGGAACTGGCTGAACAACACTATGGTGTTCACCGTCAACGTCCATTCTTTGCTAGTCTAGTGGAATTTATCACTTCTAGCCCAGTGGTGGCGATGGTATGGGAAGGTGATGGTGTTGTTGCATCTGCTAGAAAGATTATTGGTGCGACGAACCCCTTAACATCCGAACCGGGAACAATTCGCGGTGATTTTGGCATCAATATTGGCCGTAACTTGATTCACGGTTCTGATGCTCCAGAAACCGCGAAACATGAAATAGCCCTATGGTTTAAAGATGAAGAACTAGTCAATTGGCAACCACACATAACCCCTTGGTTGCACGAGTAAGGCATTAGGGAGTGGGGAGTGGGGACTAGGAATTTAGTTATTTCCCCTGCCCCCTACTCCCTGCTATTTTTATTTTGAGACTTCGCTCTTTTCTGGTTCTAACTCCTGCACTTCAGTGTCAGCACGCTTGGAAAATCCCCAGCCTAAAATCAGGAAGATGGCAGTAATCATGATCCATTCTGGTGGAACTAAATTATCGTTCACCACTTTCAACAACAGGCGCAAGCCTACGAACGCTACAGTTACATAGCCTGCGTCTTCTAGGTTTTCGTATTCGTCTAGCCAACGGATAAACAATCCCGCCATGAATCGCAGCGTAATAATCCCAATTGTTGCACCCGTCAGCACTAGCCATTTTTCTTGAGAAACTGCGATCGCAGTTGTCACGCTATCCAAAGAAAATGCCAAATCTGTAAATGCAATCACAGGTATGGCTTGCAACAAGGAATTAAAACGCGGCCCGTGATGATGCTCGTCTTCACTTTCTTGAGAGGTAAAGTGTTGAAATACCAACCACAGTAGATAAGTAGCGCCCAATAATTCAAATTGCCAGAATTGTTGCACCCAAGTGGCTGTGAGAATCAGGCTGATTCGCAGCACATAAGCAACGACTAAACCAAAGTTCAAAGCTCTACGCTCTAGTTCCTTATCTTCCAACCCCTTTGCGATCGCAGCTAGGGCGATCGCATTATCGGCAGATAACAGCGCCTCTAAAACCACCAGGATCGACAGAACTATAAGGGCTTCAAGGCTGAAATGAAAGTCGAGGTAATCAAAAATTTGGTCTAGCATTCCGGGTTTCTCAAGCAGAAAAAATTAAAATTTGACAAGTTCAGAGATTTGCATATTATAAAAGCGCAATAAATTGCTACTCTAATTCAGCTTAACGTGCTTGTGGTGCATTTTGAAGAGGGTTGAATGGATGCGATTTCAGTGCAAGTGGGGTAATTTGCGTATAAGTCAATACATCAAAAGTTTTAACATCTAGGCAGTGCGATCGCCTTTCTTTTGACTACGATTTTACGTCATTACGAGCGAAGCGAAGTAATCGCAAAGGCTTAATTTGTCGTCACGAGTGTAAGTCCTAGTAATAATTTTCAGTCTATTAAAAAACAAATTTTGTTACAGTAGGCTCTAGCTTCCCGTTCCAGATAATCAATTTCTCTTTTCCATCGCTCAAGCCTGTGTTCTCGCTGTTGTAATTGATCTGCTGTCGGATTTCTGGAAGGCTGGGTATCTGGATTAGGCAAAATTCCATTATTTGCAAGCCAGGTGCGGGAAAATATTTGCCAGAGAAATACATGATCGTGTTTATCGCCACCCAAACAGCGAATCTGTTTGACTGAAAGTGTTGATTCACCAAAAAGGATTTGCTCATTTGTGGAATTTTTAGGAAACAGGCGCGTCTCACCACCTCTTCCACGAAAGAATTCTACTACAAACCACTCACCAAAATCGAATATACAGACCTCTGTTGGGTCGCTACCATCATCCTCTAATAGATCAACATCACCTTGGATTTGATACCCTATGGCAATTTGTGATGTCTTGGGTAACAAGATGCGAAGTCGTTCAAAGCGGTTACTGTAATTAGCCCAAAAATCCCTGCGACTACATAGCCGATTTGACTCGAAGTTTTCTAAATTCAGCTTGTTCAATATTAGATTTACTAACTTTTGGAAATCACCATAATTGATACCTCCAATCCACTCTCGAAGTCTTTGCCTTGCTGGATCTGAAAGTTTATATCAATTTTCACCATTTCTATAGTTATGTCTCAACCAATCAACCAGTAAAGAATGATTGCTTGCTATATCATTGGAAACATTAGTTAGCAAATGATTAACAGCTTTTATTTGCTGACTCTCTGACATTTCATCCAAACAACTTAACAACCATCTTACTTGCTGCTGATTTGGAGAACGAATTGTAGTGAAATAGGGGGCTATATCTTCTATGAAATTGCTGAATAATGGAATCCAAACAGGTAAATATTCTCGGATTTTGTTTAGAAGTTCAGTTCGATTAATACGCTGTTCACAAGCAAGTTTCGCTAATTCTCTACCTGGTTTTTTACTGCAAAACGCCCGAATAATTTGAACTGGTAGCAGGTGACTAACTAGGTCAGAATTAGCAAAGATATCAAAAGATTCAGCTAGAGACTTTGCTAACACCTGTTCTTGCCGATCGCCATAATAAAGAGCTAAACGCCACAATAGCTGATGCTGCAACCATAAATTAGAAATTGCTACGTTCCAAATAGCTGCTGATGTTTTCCCGGATCGGTCAATATTTTGCCGATCCCATTGTGATTTAGCATGGATGCAGTAAATCCAGTCTAACTTACTTACTCGATCGGCTTTACCCTGTTCAATAGCTTCTAATACTTTATCAACACTTGGTATTGATATTGTTGCATCTGGTAAGTTCCTCGCAAGCTGAATAAGTTGATTAGGACTACACTGGGGAGTTTCAGGTAGCGAAAGAATGGAAGATTGAGAATTCAAAATTATTTCTCCTTTAAAGAGAGGTTTTTACGATATCTTTCTTTAACTCATCACTGCGAAACTGAAAACGGAAAACTACCTTGCGATCGCTTGGGTTATCACGTGTTTTGTCAGATTCAATTTCTCCACGACCAGCAGCTAATATTTTTTGGCTTAAAGGTGCTTTGGTAGGGAAATTCATATCATAGAAAATATATTTGTAAACTGATGCCGATCGCAACAAGCTTAGTTGTAGATTGGTCTTATCGTCTCCATCTGAGCTAGTATGACCTTCTATAACTACACGGCTAATTTCCTGCTAAAATTCTGGTTTTGAGAAAATAACCCCACTGTAAACAGGAATAAAGCGACGTAGAAATGCTTTCCCTTCTGGTTTTAGTTCTGTACTTCCCTTAGCAAAAAGAATTGATTCTTGGATACTGACATCCCCAGTATCTGGGTTAACTTTGACATTGATGTTGTTACTTTTCATCTGCCCGACAACATTACCAATTACTACCCGTTTTGGTACATCCTTTTGTGCAAGCTGGAGTAGTGCAGTAATAAATAGCAAAGCAAAAAACATTAGTAAACCAGACATCAGATCGCTAATAGACAGATAGATACTAGAGTCATCATCCTCTATAATTTCTGCATCCATTTCACCTCTGATAAAATCATCCATCATTGCTTCTACCATTACCAAATTGGCGGTTATCATGTGCAGCAGCCAGCACTTCTGCTGTCTGTAGTAAACGTCCGCAAACTCTAGACATAGAAGTATCTGCTTGCTGGAAAAAGTTTAACTGTGAGTCAACAGTCCTTTGCATAGAAACTTCAAGATGACCTTGCCAAGACTGGAGACTATTGTCAAATTTCTCATTCAAATTTTTGTATGAATTGTCAACTATGTTCACTTGCTTTGCAATATCAGTAGTAAGATTAGGTTTTTAAATCCCGTGAAGAAATAGATAAGGGTGAATCTTCTCCAAATAATTCACGAGCGACTTTCCAAGCGTGGTTAACTGCCACAATTTCGTTAACTAATTTTTCCACCGAGGGATACAATAGACATCTCCAGGATTGAGGTATCGATCCTGACTGCACAAGGCTTTTATCTTCTTTTTCGGAGATGTCTAATAGTGTTGCAGTTTCACTAATCAATGCTTTTGACCTACTTGCCGGAGCTTCAATAGGTCTATAGTTCCCAAAAGGGAAACTTATTTAACTTTTGTTGGTAAAGCTATTTTGATAAAAGTGTTTTTTGATGCCAAACGGCTCTTTGCACTTTGAAAAAATGCAGAGTGTGTCACTGCGTTAGCATACTGAAATGGTGCGTTACGGAAGCCGTAACACACCCTACAACTACAGTAGCCAATTCTCCGCGTACCTCTGCGCTTACCTTTGCGTCCCTCTGCGTTTCAATTTCCGTCCTCAATTGTCACAATTTTACGCAAAACTAACAATCGAATTATTCAAGGTGTGTCATTAAGTTCATAGTTTACTCTACCACTACGCAACTCAAAATCTCACAAAATCTCTGCCAACTTTACTAGCAGACTGTTTACTAAATTAAATAACCTGATATTATGTGTATCAAGACTATTTCCTTCACCAGCTAACAGATTTCTCACAGCAGATAATCTGTCATTAGGTTCATAAATTCTCCAAGATTCTTCTAAGTTTACTGCAAAATCAAATAGCGATCGCTCGCCTAAATGCTCTCTTACTTTCACAGCTACACTATCATGACTTACCAAAAATTCTTTGATAGCATCTAATTGAGAATTACCTAAAATTTCGTCATGTCCCCAAGTTTCTAGCCAGTCTCCATCTACATCTTCAACGTAAAAATTTACAAAATCAACTCCGTAAGTTAGCCAGTTTTGCTGCATTTGTCGCGCTGTTGCTAAAGCTTCAGCAAATGTATCTACTTGATTGTTGCAGTGAGTTTCTCTTTTGTTAGCCATAAAAGCTCTAATTAGCACGTAAGTATGTAGGCTGAACACAAATCTGGAATATCAAATTCCTTAAAGTTCACGAAAATTTTAAATATTTGCCACCAGAAAGGTAATCACTGTTATACAGGGCCACGTTGACTAACTGGTTGACAAAATTGGTATCTTTGGGATTGTAACTTAAGAACAATCCTCTCTCTATATCCCACGATCGCAGTGTATTTTGCCAAGCTTGGTACTTTTGGTAATTAAGTTCTTCAGAGACACTAGTAACTTGAATGCAAAGCGGTTGATTGTTACGACTACTAACAATTAGGTCTGTTGCCATCGATAGGTCGGCGATATAACGCTGCCAAAAACTACCTTCTCGACTAACAACATCTTGGGCTATTGATTTAATGATATCATCATCAACCTGATTAAATTCACCTGACATCAATTTTTGTTTCCAAATATAAAACTTGGAGTCACTTGCATTAATCCATCTAGGAAATAGATAACCATACCAATATCTCTCAATCGGTGTCATCAACTGGAACTTTGCTTTTTGTTCTTCTTCCGAAGGTAAGGATTTGATTATCAGCCAAATAGTAGAATCCGTAATTACCTCTAAGAGAAATGCAATCACAAATGGTTTTGCAGTCAGGGAACCTGGCTTGATATCTTTTACCCAACGATTGATTTCATCTAATCTTCTCGCCAAATTCTCATCTACCGAGGAAGCTTGCAGGGTAAGGGACTTTAATTTATCCTTAATCTCTGTTGCTTGCAAACTATGCCCTACTTTCAGAAGATAACGCTTTTTTTACACATTTATAACTAAATTTTAACTTGAAAGTGGACTCAATTAATTTCCTGATGTCGTTAAATATTCTCTAAGTCGATGCCCTGTGTGCGTAATACTTCCCGCAATCGAGCAAGTTTTTGCTCTGCTTGTTGGGCACGTTCTTCTGCCTGGTCAGCACGTAAACGTTCTTGTTCAGCTAGTTCCTCTGATGATAATATTAATTGATTTTCAGTAGTGAAGAATCTTAATTTACCTTCATATACTCCCAAATAAAGTTCTAACTGCTGGCTCCACAAACGTCCATCAGTGGTTACTTGGATTTCTTGATACTTCCCATCAACTAAATGAAATCCCTGAAGTTCCATTGTTACAGGGTGAAACCAGAAATAATCTGGTGTACGGAAGGTATCTTGATAAACTTGTTTTTTTAAACTTTTATCAACTGCTGTGGTTGAACTTGACAAAATTTCCACAATCACATTGGGATATTTACCATCTTCTTGCCAAACTACCCAACTCTTACGGTCTTTTTTCTCCGTTCCCAAAACTACAAAAAAGTCTGGGCCTCGGAAATATTCTGATTTTTTCTGATTAGGACTATAATAAACCGTCAAGTTCCCAGAAGCATAAAAATCTTGCCTTTCTCGCCACCATAATTTTAGGATGCGAATCAGCAAATCGATTTGGTCACGGTGTAAATCGCTTTCCAAGGGTGGTTCGTCACTCAGTATATCACCAGGAGGAAAAATCACTTCTTCCTCTGAAATATTATCAGAGATTAATTCTAAAGTAGCAGGTTCCGACATCCGCGATCGCTCCACAATTTATCTACTGAAAATCTGGTAACTTACAGATAGCTTTGAATACTTGCAATAACTCAATTGCATCTGGAGATTCGTTTAAACTTAATAATGGCATTAAGTCATAAGTTGGCTGTTCGTCACGTCTTAGATAAACAAATTGATAACGCAGTCCGTTAGTTGCTAGTCCCCAAACTGATGTTTGTTGCTCTAAACTCTTAAAAGCATAAGTGAGTAATTGAGGTAAACCTTCACCAACTTCGATCGCACTATTTTTCGTTTCAATCACTACAACCCAAAATGGCGGCGCAATCTTACTTTGAGGACTGTTGATTGCTAAAATATCCATCCGTCCGGTAATTCTTCTGTCTTCATCTTCAACTGCGATCGCAACGCTATCTTCCATTGTCAACCGAATTGGCACATCGTAAAACCCGGCTAACCGCATTAGTGGCGCAATTGTTAAAAATTTGACTAAACCTTCAGAAATTTTACGATAACTTAAGTAACGATCAAAATCGTTTCTGATTCGCAATAAATCCTGCTGTTCAAACTCGGAGAGTGGTTCTAGACTCAAGAAGTCTGTAAATGAACCAGTTGCAAGCTTATCTAATTTAAGAAAGCGATGAACATCGTTGAGAGATAGGCTGCTAGCTTCGACGGTGAGCGTCATAGTTTCAGGCGTTGTTTGTCAATACTACTTATATTTTGCAACATTCCCGGTAGATAGGCTGCAATCTCATATCTTTACAATTTTCGATGCTTGCTTTTAGTAGCTGAAAATCAATGTAAACTAAATGACTCGGCAATTTCCACCGAGCTTAATGAAAATCTAAACACCGTGTAGCACAAGTAAGCTAAGAATAGTTTTTAGTAATAATAGCGATCGCATTCATAACTAAACCATGTCTGAACCAAATATCGAATCAATCCTCCAAGAGAATCGCCTCTTTCATCCTCCTAGTGAATTCTCGCAGAACGCCCATATCAAAAGCTTAGACGACTATCAGCGTCTTTATGACAAAGCCAAAGCCGATCCGCAGCAATTTTGGGCAGATTTGGCTGGAAAAGAATTAGAATGGTTCCAAAAATGGGATACAGTATTAGATTGGCAACCACCTTTTGCTAAATGGTTCGTTGGCGGTAAGATGAATATTTCTTACAATTGCCTTGACAGACATCTCACTACTTGGCGCAAAAATAAAGCAGCCTTGATTTGGGAAGGAGAACCGGGTGATTCTCGTACCCTTACCTATGCCCAACTGCACCGAGAAGTTTGTCAGTTTGCCAATGTATTGAAGCAACTGGGTGTCCAAAAAGGCGATCGCGTTGGTATATATATGCCGATGATTCCCGAAGCTGCGATCGCAATGTTAGCCTGTGCGAGAATTGGCGCACCCCACAGCGTAGTATTTGGTGGTTTTAGTGCCGAAGCTTTGCGCGATCGCTTAATTGATGTTCAAGCTAAATTAGTAGTCACGGCTGATGGTGGTTGGCGCAAAGATGCGATCGTTCCTCTGAAGGCACAGGTAGACAAAGCCTTAGCTGATGGTGCTGTTCCCAGCGTCCAAAACGTCCTCGTTGTCAAGCGCACCGGACAAGAAACTGATATGCAGTTGGGGGGACGCGATCATTGGTGGCATGATTTACAAAAAGGAGTATCAGCCGATTGTCCCGCCGAACCAATGGACAGCGAAGATATGCTGTTTGTCCTCTACACTTCTGGTAGTACGGGCAAACCGAAGGGCGTAGTGCATACAACTGCGGGTTATAATTTGTATACCCATATCACCACCAAGTGGATATTCGACCTGCAAGACACAGATGTATATTGGTGTACCGCAGATGTCGGCTGGATTACGGGACACAGCTATATTGTCTACGGCCCCCTTTCCAACGGTGCAACTACGTTGATGTATGAAGGTGCGCCCCGTGCTTCTAATCCTGGTTGTACATGGGATGTGATTGAAAAATACGGCGTTAATATTTTTTATACTGCACCTACGGCAATTCGGGCATTTATTAAAATGGGCGAACAACATCCCAATGCGCGAAACCTGTCTTCGTTGCGTTTGCTAGGAACCGTTGGCGAACCCATTAACCCCGAAGCTTGGATGTGGTATCAGAAAATAATTGGTGGCGATCGCTGTCCAATTGTTGATACTTGGTGGCAAACCGAAACAGGCGGTATCATGATTACACCGTTACCAGGAGCAATCTCCACAAAACCAGGTTCCGCAACTCTTCCCTTCCCTGGAATTATCGCAGATATCGTGGATTTAGAAGGAAACACCGTACCCAATAACGAAGGTGGTTATCTGGCGGTGCGTCATCCTTGGCCAGGAATGATGCGGACAGTCTACGGCGATCCAGAACGCTTCCGCCGCACCTATTGGGAACACATTCCGCCCCAAAATGGTAATTATACTTACTTTGCTGGTGATGGTGCAAGACAAGATGAAGACGGCTACTTTTGGGTAATGGGTCGTGTTGATGACGTACTGAATGTATCAGGGCATCGCCTTGGTACAATGGAAGTAGAATCAGCCTTAGTTTCTCATCCAGCGGTTGCAGAAGCGGCGGTAGTGGGTAAACCCGATGAACTCAAAGGTGAAGAAGTAGTTGCTTTTGTGACTCTAGAAGGCACTTATCAGGGAAGTGAGGAACTGATTAAAGAACTTAAGCAGCACGTTGTTAAAGAAATAGGTGCGATCGCCCGTCCGGGAGAAATTCGCTTTACAGACGCTTTACCCAAAACGCGATCGGGTAAAATTATGCGGCGCTTATTGCGGAATCTCGCTGCTGGACAAGAGGTATCTGGTGATACTTCGACATTAGAAGATAGAAGCGTATTGGATAAATTGCGAGAAGGGACGTAAATAATTTGAAATGACCTTGTAGGGGCGCACAGTTGTTATGTTCCCCTACTAACGCACTCACATTTTATTATGGAGATAAGAACATTATTGAGGCATTCAGGGCGATGAAGGTAAAGCGCAAACTGAAATCAGCATTTGTTCAATCTTTTAGCGGCATAACGCTGAGTGCGATCGCTGTAATTGGTTTATCACCATTAGCATTAGCGGCTTCTGGAAAAGTTTATCTGCATTCGCCTGAACCGGATGTACAGAGACAACCACAAAAACTAGCACAGTCAGGCACAGGATCGCCAGAGCGATCGCAACTGCTGCAACAAGCCAATGCTTTATTTAATCAGGGAGACTTAACAGGTGCAGAAGAAAATTTACGCAAATTCATTAAAAAATTCCCAGATGATGCCTTTGGACACTTTCAACTGGGAAATGTGCTTTTTCGGCAAAAGAAACCAGACGAAGCAATTAGCTCTTATCAAGAAGCCATTCGCCTCCAGTCCAAATATGCTCTAGCTTACAATGCGATCGGTATGGTTTACGCTAGCCAAAGTCGCTGGGAAGAAGCCATGACTGAATATAAAAAAGCTCTAGGAATAAATCCTAATTATGGCGAAGCCCTGACTAATTTTGCACTAGTATTGTGGCAAACAAATAAAAAAGATGAGGCACTCTCTTCTCTAGAAAAAGCTTTAAATATCTTCAAAGCACAGAATAGAGGTGAAAAAGTTAACCAAGTCGAACGACTATTGAAAGAGATCAAAACTGCTGACGATCCTAGTGTTTCATGAAAATCAGATTATTCAGGGGATAAAAAGTAAAAATACTTGTCTGTCGATCGTTAGCTTTAAGAACGCTGGACTAAAAATGCGATCGGTTATGATGCGGCAAATGCTAAAGAATCTGGGTGTTTGTTAACAGGTATAAAGTTTGTAATTATTGTGGGGTGGGCATCTTGCCCGCCCTTTTAAAAATATATTTACATAATTATTTTAATGAATGAAAAATTTTTATTAGCCAGAGAAACTGTAAGAATAATTTTTCATTTGGATGGTGGATACACAAAGGTAATCTGGGAAAGGTCAGAAAATACTGCATGGGCAGGAACAGGATGGATTTTTGATATACCAACTCATGTAATACCAAATGAATTACGAATAATAGGTTCTCGTTTTTTATTGTCTATTGTTAAGTCTAATGCTAACCCTGGACAAAATATAGAGGATATTCGCAATCATCGCAATAGCTTTTTTAATATAGAAAGATTGACATTGTAATGTATAATTAAGTCCAAGAGTTCAGGGTGCTTGTCAAGTATTAAACTACTTGCTGGTACTGCCAAAGCATGTTGTATGTCTAAATCTGCAATTACCGTTACCGTCAAACTGTTCGCTGCTTATCAAGAAGCCTTTAAGGTTTCGGAATTAGTGCTGGAATTTCCCAATAATATACCAGTCAAATCAGTATGCGATCGCCTCATAGCTGAACACCCCGAACTCTCTCAATGGCGTGAAATTACCCGTTTTGGCATTAATTTAATATTTGTCGAACCAGATACTTTACTACAAGATGGTGATGAAGTGGTGCTGATTCCACCAGTTAGCGGCGGGTAGGGAAATAGTTAGGAGTTAGAAGTTAAAATCATAACTTTATATTATTTAACCTTGGCGCGGAAGCGAACAAAGCCATAAAAATCTTTGACTAACTTGGGTAAATCTGGACTCCGTGTGATATTAACCACCACAGCCCCGTTGGTGTTAGTACCGCAGTATGATGGGGTTGGATCGTTAACAGCATAAAAGCGTCCGCGATCGCTTGCGT
Organism: Nostoc sp.; assembly: GCF_036919895.1. Classification (GTDB taxonomy): domain Bacteria; phylum Cyanobacteriota; class Cyanobacteriia; order Cyanobacteriales; family Nostocaceae; genus Nostoc. The sequence continues at coordinate 67,336 of NZ_JBALBW010000070.1, read as the reverse complement.
CGTCTATATTAGTGAGATAAACAGTGGGACTGCTAGAACCAAGAGCAAGGGCAATACCTCGATCTGCTACTGTTAAGCCACCATCATCAGGAGTATTACCATTAAACGCAGTGGGAATAAAAGTAGTACTGCTAGGAACTAGATCGCAAAATTTAACATTAGTCGCATCACTTGGGCCCTTGGAGAGAAAGTAGATAGTGTATTCCAACTCATCTCCTGGTTTGACAGTCCCAGCATTAATTAATCCCCGCAGATAGCCAGCAGGCCATGTCACATAGTTATCATCAGAGGCGAATGGTTCCGGGACATAATTGGCAGCAGTCACAGCAACATCACTGCGACCATCTACAATGTCGGTGATATCTTGGTTATTGATGCGGGTGATGCGTTTAACTAACAGAAGCTTTGCATTAGCAGCAGTAGCACCGTTATTATTTTCTCCAACACTGGTAACACGACTACCTATAGTATCAGTGTCTCTAGTTGGTAAGTAGTTTGGACATCGTGTGCTGGCATTCCCACTGGTACTTGCTTCCCAGCAAGCACTGACATTAGTATCTTTACCATTGGGGGTCAAGCTGATAGATTGTCCCACATTGGCCCCAGCCAAAGAAGATTGATAGGTGTTGTCCCAAAGATTGAGAACACTTGCAGGAGGTGTATTCACCTCACTACCACCGCCATAAGCGATGTAATCAATAATTTTATTCTGATTATCGTACAACCAAATATCATCACCAGAGTTGTTGAGTTTGGGAGTCTGTCCCAACCAAGCTTGAAAAGCTGCTGCTGTTGCTTGATGGTTGGCATTGTTATCCCCAATCCAAATTACAGCATATTGTCCTGCTTGTAAGGTTGTGCCGTTAGGAAATGTATAAGTAAAGCCGTTAGTACCATCATTATCATTAGCAGTAAGATGTCCGTCTGCTAACTTCAAACCACTCAAATCTACAGGTGATGCAGAAGGATTATACAGTTCAATAAACTCATCGTTAGTGTTAGTAGCAGTACCCGTTTCGCTATACAAAACTTCGTTGATTATGACTTTGCCGACATTCGGTGAAACTATATCAATAATGTTTAATGGAGTCGGTTGAGTTTGACCAGGATAATAAGTCCATAAATCCAGCCCTTTGGTATCTCCAAAAGAGCCGTTGCATGATGTCCCGGCGTTACCACCGTTATTACTACTGAGAGTACTTTGACCAAATTTCCGGTCATTGCTGGCGGTGTCAAAACCATTAATCGGGTCGCTGAAGGCTGGGTTTGGTGGATTAGCACCACATAGTACTTGACCAGAAGTACCGATTTGAGTACCACCGATGGTTTTATAACCGCGATCGTCATAAAATGCTCTGCTGTTGCCTATGGGATTAGTGGCATTCAGCATTGTAATGGTAGGGCCACCAGTAAAATTATTTTCCGCATCTAGCAGGGGAAAGTGATATTCACCTCCAAAGGTTCTGACACTGACTTTGTAATTACTACCAACTGCGAAAAAGTTGCCACTGTTGTCTTTACCATCCCAACTAACCGTTTGCTGTCCCGTTATGGTCATAATCCCTCGCAAAAGACGATTTTGCGAGTTAGTGGGATCGAAATTAGTGCCGTCTCGGCTGATAATGAGCTCGTAAGTACCTGTAACGTTGCTGCCAAAGGATAAAGCACCACCAGTGCCGAATGAACTATTATTTCCTGTAACTGTGCCGTTGAATTGTAAGTTAGTGACAACAGGAATAATTGGGCTAAGGGGAATACCAGTTCCGTCTGAAGTGCCATCTGGTTTGTAACGTTCAACGGATGAAAGGACGTTGGTATCGATGGAGTTGAAAAAGGTAGCATATTGGGGACGAGCCAAGCTGACACCACCTTGGGGATTTGCCAGTTGACTATCGGCCCCTAGTATGTCGTGGTAGAGAGGTGATTTACCGTCACTGTCAAAGAAGCCAGTTTGATTACCATAGAGAACGAATCCATTCGGATCTGTGCCTCTGAGTTCTACTTTATATCGGTAGCCATCTGTAGTTACTGGATAAACGGGGAAGTTGAGATATCGACCGTTATTACCAGTAAAGAGGGCTAGATAGTAGCTGAATAAGCGTCCGTTTAAGTCGGTTGTTGAAGTTTGATCGCTGCTGCGTACCGTTACATCCCAAGCTGCAACACTGGTTCCTTGTTGAGCATTAAAGTTGTTCCCATTACTCAAATTCACTTCACCAGTAGGAGCGCCATTAGCTGAAGAGCTACCGCCATCAGGCCCATAGAAAACGATGTCATAAACTCCAGTAGATGGAGCTTTGTAGTAGCAGGGAATATAGCCGTTGGGATTACCTCCACCAGAAATAGCACGGGGGCCATTTAACTCCTGTTGACGAGTTGAGATAACCCCTCTTCCAGCTTGGGAAGTACACACAAAATCTGGTGTGTTAGGAACAGTTTCACTGCCAATACTTCCACTGACACGACCGGGGTTGTAAACGCGAACATTACCATTATTTACCCCAACTGCGCTGGAACCCAAAAGAATATACTCATCTTTATTGGCATAAACTTTTAGCAACGTTCGCCGCAGGACAAGACCGCCATAAGTATCAGTACGCCATTCTAGGTTAGCTCTGCTACTGCTGGCAGAAGCACTACTGGGATACAGAGTGCGGCTACCTTCAGCCTGAGCAGATTGGATGCCAGAACTCAGGTAGCACAGTGATAGAGCAAGGCCACTTAGTAGTTTTTTGTAACGGTTAGGGAGTCTATTGTTGGCTGCTAAAAGATGTTTTAACAGTAGGCTCATTTATGCTTTACTAGCTCCTGATTTTAATTAGATGAGTGCGAGCGATTGCAATACCGCATTCACCGAACAAAGCAAAAGTTAAAAGGCACTTATAAGAAAGAATAAAATTCCTGATGCACTTAGGCGATGTCTGCTTTTAGATTACCCAACTTGTACGAAAATCTACCATCTTGATTCAGATTCACTGTGGCGATCGCTCTGACTGAAGAGGCAGGGGAGCAGGGGGCAGGGGGAGAAAGATTCTGGAATTCCCCTGCCAAAAGGATGCAGACTAAATTATTAATATCTATCATCGTAGAGAATTAGTCTTAGCAGTTAGCTCCACTAAGTCATCTAACTCTTGCTGCATCTGACTAACAACTAATTCATAACATTCATCAACATAGTAGCGATCGCTAGCTGCTTCTCGACCGTAGCGTTGAAATACAATTGGCGGACAAACCCGCGTGTACATGGGTACAGGTAATGGAATGTTGGGCAAGGGGCCAATTGCTAATCCCCAAGGTAGCCCCAGATAGATCGGAAAAACTTCTGGATCGATCCCAAGCAACCAAGGCATTCCCCATTCGTGGAGTTGCTGCATAATTTTGTAGCAATCAGCCAATACAATCAGCGTATCGTGAGCGCCCCAGGAAATCACAGGCACAATCGGCACATTTTCTCGCAACGCTAACTTAATAAATCCTTGCCGCCCCGCAAAGTAGATTTTGTTACGCAAATAATGCGGACGGAAGACATCTTCGGCTCCACCTGGATAAACTAGCACACTAGCTCCAGAGTGCAAGGCAGTGTAAGCCATTTTCGGATGAGCAATGATTGCTCCAGCCTTGGCGACCAGTTGCGCTAGTGGTGTGCTAACCTGCCAAGCCTTGGGATGCATCAAACCATAAACGGGTTGCTCTACACCAAATCGTTTGAACCAATCGTATATGACCATCGCCATATCGGGAGATGAGAGTCCGCCATTGTGCGAACCAACAAACAGGACTTTTTCTTGGTGGGGAACATTCTCCCAGCCACTAGTTTTAACTTGGAAATAGTACTTATAGAAAAAGCCCAATAGAGGCATTACAGATTCTATGAACTTTGGATCTCGCTCATCCAAAGACCAACCGGGTTTTTTGTTTAAGAAATGTTGCTTTTTTGACATCGATGCATTCTAACAGGATCGGAACTTCGGAGGAAGCGGGGAGTCTTGAATTACAACTATTCAAGTCAAGTGTTGTATTGCTTCTGCTTGACTAACCAAACAGAGAGCAGAGCGATCGCTATAGCAACCACATTAACAATTCAAAATTCAAAAATAAAACAAACAGTATCCAATTTTGGAAAAATGCGATCGCTAAGAATACACATCAAGCCTCCTACCATACCCATAAGACAATTCAAAAGGCTCAAGGTTGAATAGTTTTCGCCGACTGGTTAAATAACAAATCTCGTAACTTATCTGGATCGAGGGCTTGAGTTTTGAATGCTTCGGCTTTCTCGTAGGCGCGAATTGTTGCTGGACGGGTTTTAATTGTCTCAAACCACCGCTTGAGGTGAGGAAAATCCTCTAGATTCTGACTTTGGATCTCATGGGCCACAATCCAGGGATAAGCAGCAATATCGGCGATGGAATAATCGCCAGCCACAAATTCTTTATCCGCTAGTTGCTTATTCAGTACTGCATATAAGCGTCCCGTTTCATTCACATAACGCTTAATGGCATATTCAATTTTTTCGGGAGCATAGACACTAAAGTGATGATTTTGTCCCGCCATTGGCCCCAGCCCGCCCATTTGCCAGAACAACCATTCTAAAACTTGAGTGCGTTGGCGTAAATCTTGCGGGATTAATTTCCCGGTTTTTTCTGCTAAATATAGCAAGATTGCCCCAGACTCAAATACTGAAATCGGCGCACCTCCATCTACCGGTTCGCGATCAACGATCGCAGGCATCCGATTATTAGGAGAAATCTTGAGAAATTCGGGCTTAAATTGATCTCCAGCGCCAATATTCACAGGAATTATGGTATGTTGCAAGCCGACTTCTTCCAAAAAAATCGTGATTTTATGACCGTTTGGGGTTGCCCAATAATAAAGATCGATCATGGCTATTTTTCCTAAAATTGTGTGATTGTTTTGTACGTAATTACGAATTAGATTCTGGTGCTTTGGCGATCGCTGCCCAAACTCTATGGTGAACCTGAAGGATTGGTGTAGGATATTTTGATTCAAGTAATTTTGCCAATTCTTGGTCAAATACTTCTACTTTTTCTGGTGTCAAGCTGGCTCCCACGCCAGCACTAGCCCGAATTCGTCCCCGCCAAGCCTCGTGTGTATAAGATACAAATACATCGTAAGAAAATGTGCGGATATCTCGGAATCCAACTTCGCCAATGTCTTGTAACCACAGGGGATGCAAGCCATTGCCGCCAGCCAGATTCCACGCGGGATTATGAGCCTGAATCAGTTGTTCTGTCGCTTTAACTACATTACCTTTTAAGGGTATCCAATCAAAATGTGCGATCGCAAGTGAGCCATTTTTTCTCAATATCCGAGTAATTTCTTGGACAGCACGCGGACGATCGAACCAATGCCAACATTGTCCAGCAGTGACTACATCGGCACTTACGTCTGGTAACTCGGTATTCTCGGCAGTTGCGACTCGATAATCTACTTTGATTTGGGCAGATTCGCTTAACTGTCTGGCTTGTTCTAAAAGTGATGCTGATGGATCTATGCCAATTACATAAGCACCTCTATCAGCAAAGCCCCGTGCTAGTGTTCCTGTTCCCGTACCAAGGTCAACAATATTCTGCCCTGGTAAACCTATACCATATTCAGACAGTCTGTTAAATAATGAACTGGGAAAACCAGCGCGGTGTTTTGCATAATCAACAGCAGTTGCACCAAAATCAATTTTCATACCTGCAAAACCATCGTTGTAACAATTGTCTAGGCTAGAAGTTCTCTACCCAAGGACGTAGTTCTACTTCATAAGTCCAAGCACTACGGGGCTGGCGTAGAATACTGAGATAAGTTTGAGCGAATCTCCTTTGGAGACACTGCGCGAACGCATCTGGGTCAAGAGTACTATCAGGATTATCTAATGGATCTTGGCGAACTGCTGAACGAATTGCCCCATCAATTACAAAATGCGCGACATGGATGTTCTTTGGTGTTAATTCTCTAGCAATACTCTGAGCCAAACCACGCAGTACAAATTTACCCATTGCAAAAGGAGTAGACAGAGGATAACCTTACAGCACTTACCAAAGTTATGAGGTACACTAATTGATCGAATTACCGTTTGCCTGTGCTAATAGCATTCCAAGTATCTGTACCTCATAGCAGCAGGAAGTGCTGTAATACTCGCTGAGGCTCCAGTAAAAAATATAGCACCACCACCAAGCTGTAAAAACCTTTTAGAACAAGTAATCATATATGTAAGTTCTCCCTGCACAATTACGCAAGTAGCAATGTTTAATTCTCCAACCTCAGCTATACGACGAATAACGTTTGGTTCGCCGAGGATGATAAAGCTACAGTGGTTTGTATCTAGTAGGTACATTACTCAAAAGGATTTAAGTCATAATCGAATTTGGCTTTACCACGAGTGGCGTAAACCGACTGAAGACACTCTTGAAAGTCATCGCCTTCCCAGGTTCCGCCGTGTCTGACGATGGAACGTCCATAAGCTGGTTGATACGCTAATTGAGGGCTATCATGGGAATACTAAATCCAGAAATCGTCAGGATTTAGCAGCATGGTTAGCAATCTAATTAGTATTCCCGGATATTACATAACTGAAGAACTCTACAATGGTTCCAGAACCCTTGTTTATCGAGGGTATCAAGAAACCGACTCCTTAAGAGTAGTCATCAAGCTGCTGAAAAATCCTTATCCCAGCTTTAGCGAACTCGTACAATTTCGCAATCAATATACCATTGCCAAAAATCTCAACTTAAGAGGAATCATCCACACCTATAGCCTAGAACCTTACCAAAATGGTTATATATTGGTGATGGAAGACTTTGGGGGAATTTCCCTCAAGGATTATTTTGCCAATAATAATAATGTCGCGTCTCTAGATGAATTTTTACAAATAGCCATATCTCTATGTGACATCTTAGATATTCTTTACCGTCAGAGAATTATTCATAAAGATATTAAACCCAGCAATATTTTAATTAACCCGGAAACCAAACAAGTAAAGCTAATTGACTTTAGTATTGCCTCTTTGTTACCGCGAGAAATCCAAACGCTCATCAGCCCTAATGCATTAGAAGGTACACTTGCTTATATTTCTCCAGAACAAACAGGAAGGATGAATCGGGGAATTGATTACCGGACTGACTTTTATTCTTTGGGTGTAACTTTTTACGAATTGCTCACAGGAAAGTTGCCCTTTGAGTCAAATGAGCCGATGGAATTAGTGCATTGTCATATTGCGAAACAAGTACCAGTATTAGTTGACAGTAAAGAAATTCCCCAAGTTATTTCTGATATCGTCATCAAATTGATGGCAAAAAATGCCGAAGATAGATATCAAAGTGCTTTAGGTTTAAAGCATGATTTAGAAAAATGTTTGTATCACATCAAAGAAACTGGTAAAGTTGAAAACTTTGAGATTGGTAAGCGGGATATTTGTGACAGCTTTATTATCCCTGATAAACTTTATGGACGAGAAACCGAAGTAGAAAACCTGTTCCAAGCATTCGAGCGCATCAGTACGGGGACAACCGAAATGATGTTGGTAGCTGGTTTTTCGGGTATTGGCAAAACAGCAGTTGTTAACGAAGTTCATAAACCCATTGTTAGACAACGTGGTTATTTTATCAAAGGAAAATTTGACCAATTTAATAGAAATATTCCCTTTTCTGCATTTGTGCAAGCATTCCGGGATTTAATGGGGCAATTGTTAACAGAAAATGATGCCAAAATCCAACAATGGAAAACCAAAATTTTAGAGGCTGTAGGTGAGAGCGGACAGGTAATTGTTGAAGTTATTCCCGAATTAGAAATAATGATTGGTACTCAAGCACCAGCAAAGGAATTATCAGGAACTGCGGCACAAAATAGATTTAATTTATTATTCCAGAAATTCACCCAAGTCTTGACTAGTAAAGAACATCCATTAGTGATGTTTTTAGATGATTTGCAATGGGCTGATTGGGCATCGCTGAAATTAATTCAGTTATTAATGGCTGATACAGCATATCTTTTCTTAATTGGCGCATACCGTGATAACGAAGTCAATCCAACCCATCCGTTAATGTTGACTTTGAGTGAAATTCAAAAAACGGCAGCAACTATCAATACTATTACTTTAGCTCCATTGAATCAAGGTAAGGTGAATGAATTAGTTGCTGAGACACTTAAGTGTACAGAAACTTTGGCATTACCTCTTTCTCAATTGGTAGATCATAAAACTCAAGGTAATCCTTTTTTTGCTACACAACTTCTCAAAGCATTGCATCAAGATGGACTAATTAAATTTAACTTTGATTTAGGCTGTTGGCAATGTGATATTGCAGGAGTGATTCAGCGAGTATTCACTTCGGATGTGGTTGAATTTATGGCATTGCAGTTACAAAAACTGCCAAAGTCAACACAAGAAGTTTTAAAGTTAGCTGCTTGTATTGGCAATCAATTTGATTTACAAACATTGGCGATTGTTTGCGAATTATCTGAGGTAGAAACGGCTACTGATTTATGGGCTGCTTTGCAGTCAGATTTTATTTTACCCCAAAGTGAGGTTTATAAGTTTTATCAAGATAGTTATGAATACAGTCAAATTAGCGATCGCCAGACAGCTAAGTATAAATTCTTGCACGATCGCGTCCAACAAGCTACTTGTTCTTTGATTCCTCAAGATCAGAAGCAATCTACTCATTATCGTATTGGCAACTTACTCCTAGAGAATCTCTCAGAGGTAGATAAGGAAAATCAGCTTTTTGAAATTGTTCATCACCTGAACATCGGCAGTTCATTAATTGTTAGCCTCTCGAAACGTGAAGAACTTGCCCAGTTAAACTTGGCGGCAGGAAATAAAGCCAGAATTTCTACTGCTTATGAAGCTGCTTCTAACTACTTTGTTGCTGGTATTGATTTATTGGCAACAGACCATTGGGAAAAGCAGTATCAGCTATCCCTAAAATTGTTTCTAGAAAGAGCAGAAGTTGAAACCCTTACAGGTCATTTTGAGTTGGCATCTAGTTTAATCGAAACAGTTCTCGATCAAACGGATATTTTACTCGATAAATGTGCAGCTTATGAGCTAAAAATGCGAATAAATACTGCCTCTGGACAACCCAAAACCTCTATTGAGACTGCTTTGGTGGCTCTGAACTTATTAGGCATTCCATTGGAATCCGAACCTCCTAGCAGCGTTGATTTTGAGCAACTACTAAACCTCCCAGAGATGAGTCATCCCGAAAAGCTCAAAGCAATGGAAATTCTCATGTCGGTTATTGGTGCTGCGTATGTTGCCCAGCCCGGACTCATGTTGCCTGTAACCCTAACCATGCTCAAATTATGCACTCAGCATGGCAATTCACCAATTGCTGCGTTCACCTATGCTTTTTATGGTGTCTTACTCTGTGGGTTTATGGGCGATATTGAATTGGGTTATCAATTTGGTCAACTTTCGCTCAAAATTCTTGAAAAATACGATGCTCGTTTCTTGAAAAGCAAGGTATATGCTCTCTTTTATTCGATGATATGTCCCTGGAAAGAACCTCTTTCTGCAACGATTGATGGCTTGCTAGAGTCCATTCAAAGCGGTTTAGACACAGGGGATATAGAATATGCTATGTACAGCTTAAAAGATTACTGCCATTATTATTTTCTAACAGGTGCATTTCTTGATGATGCTAATGCAAGATACGAAAAATATCTGGCATTAAGCCGCAAGATTGAGTATATACATGACGATCTTGCGATCTGGCAGCAGATAGGAATCAACCTGAAAAATTCCCACATTGGAGATGTACAGATTACCCTTGAAAATCTCAATGAGGCAGATACTTTCCATAGCTTGAAAAAGAAGCAATATAATATACCTTTGTTTAGTGCTTACTTTGCTAAGTGCCAACTAAATTACTTCAAGGGTGACTATGCAAAAGCCATTGAAAATGCAAATAAGGCTAGGACTTACCTTGACTTTGTTGTTGGCAAAATCTATCCTACGGTGCATAATTTCTATCAGTCGCTGGCACTATTGGGGCTTGCCCAAACATTAGAACCAGAGGAACGCTCAGAATATCTCGATCTAGTCAGGAAAAATCAAAGTCAATTACAAACCTGGGCTAATCATGCCCCAATGAATATCCTCCACAAATTTCATCTAGTCAAAGCTGAAATTTGTCGAGTTTTGGGAGAGAAAAGCGAAGCCATCGAATACTACGATCGCGCGATCGCCCTCGCCAAGGAAAACGGCTATATCCAAGAAGAAGCCTTAGCCAATGAACTTGCGGCTAAATTTTACCTAGATTGGGGTAAAGAGAAAGTCGCCACCAGCTATATGCAGGAAGCTTACTACTGCTACGCTCGCTGGGGTGCAAAAGCCAAAATTACCCATTTAGAACAACAATATCCCCAACTCCTCGCGGGGATTCTCCCACCCTCTTCCCTTCCCATCACCCATGAGGGAACCATCGCCCCAACCTTGATGAGAAGTTTCACTAACGTCTATAGCAGCCCAAATTTATGGTTAGATGTTCCGGCGGTAATCAAAGCAGCACAAGTTATCTCACAAGAAATTGAGTTAGAAAAACTGTTAGCAACCTTGATACAGATGGCGATCACTTCAGCGGGAGCGCAAATCGGTCGTTTAATTCTCCGCCAAGACGAACAATGGTTAGTAGTTGCTCAAGCCAATTCAGAGCAAACACACAGGTTAGAAATCCTCCTCGAAGAATGTCAGGAAATTCCCCAAAGTGTTATTTATGCGGTAGCGCGGACACAAAAGACGACTGTGTTTGAAAACTTGAGCGATTCAGCCCAATTTGCAGGCGATCGCTATATTACCACCCACCAACCCAAATCCGTGTTATGTACTCCCATTAGCCAGCAAGGAAAATTAATTGGCATCCTGTACTTAGAAAATAATCTCACCACAGGAGCATTTACGAGCGATCGCCTGCAAGTCATTCAACTCCTCACCGCCCAAGCAGCTATTTCCTTGGAAAATGCCAAGTTGTATTGCCAATTAGAGGAATATTCCCATAGTTTGGAGCAAAAAGTCTCCGAACGCACCCAAGAGCTAACACAAAAAGCAACGCAGCTAGAATCAACTTTACAGGAACTGCAACACACTCAAGCCCAACTAATTCAAGCGGAAAAAATGTCCGGTTTGGGACAATTAGTTGCTGGTATTGCCCACGAAATTAATAATCCGATTAATTTCATCTATGCCAACATCAAACCAGCGAGTGAATACGTTACATCCTTAATTGAATTAAATCATTTATACCAGAAAAACTACCCGCAACCAATACCAGAAATTGAAGAAAAAATTGCTGATGTGGAACTAGATTTTTTGGTGAATGATTTACAAAAACTGTTTAAATCGATGCAAGTAGGAGCAGACCGCATCTGCGAAATTGTTTTATCACTGCGTAATTTTTCCCGTTTAGATGAAGCCAAAATCAAATCAGTAGATATTCACGAAGGTATTGATAGCACGCTATTAATTTTACAGCATCGGCTCAAAAGTATTAGCAGACAAACAGAAATTTCACTCATTAAAGAATACAGTCAAATACCTTTAGTTAATTGTTATCCATCCGCTTTAAATCAGGTATTCATGAATATTCTCAGTAATGCCATTGATGCCCTAAAAGAATTAGAGGTAAATCACCAACCAACTATTACAATTCGTACTCAAATACAAGAACAAAAATATGTTTCAATCCAGATTATCGACAACGGAATGGGGATGAGCGAATCAGTACAAAATAAGATATTTGAACCATTCTTTACTACGAAGCCAGTAGGCAGTGGCACAGGTTTAGGATTGTCAATTAGCTATTCGATTGTAGTAGAACAACATCGAGGTCAGTTAAACTGTATTTCGGCTCCAGGCAAGGGTACAGAATTTGTCATTCAAATACCAATGTAAATTGATTCGCATATCTGGGAATAGGGGTAAAGTACCCTGGCTATCTAATTGTGTTCCGCCTTCAGTTGATCCCCGTACTCATTTCTAATCATTAGCAACCCATCTATTAAGGAAATTTTTGGTTCCCATCCTAGTAGCTGTTTCATCTTGTTATTACTAGCGCACTGATTGACAATCTCTAAATATTTTACTCCTTCTTCAACCTCAATATATTTCTCACTTGGGTTGAAGATACTAATGATACTCTCTAGGACATCTCTTACCCTATATTCTTGGCCACTGCTAATATTAAAGATTTCACCAATAATATTTGGCTTCTGCTCTAATAAGGCTTTAGCTACCACAATAATACCTTCAACAACATCAGAGATATGAATAAAATCTCGCGTATATTCCTGACCGCCCTTTGTCAAACGTAATTCAGGAGTAAGACCATTTTGTAATCTTTTTATAGTCCGTGGTACTAGACGTGAACTGTTTTTATCTAGACCCCCGTAGATGTTAGCAAAACGCACGATTGATAATGGTATTTGATAAGTCAGATAATATGATTGCGATATCAAATCTGCACAGATTTTAGAGGTTTCATATATGTTTTTTGCCACCAAAGGTTCATCTTCAAGATAGGGTTTTATTTGGGTTGCATCCCGTCCATAGACCTTATCTGTTGTACTTAGAATCATAGAACAGGAGTAAGTACTTTTTCGTATGGCTTCTAATAGAATAGAGACTGCACGTATATTGTATTCACAAGTTTGAAAAGGGTTCTCAAAACACCATCCTTCAACTGCAACACCTGCCAGATGGATTACCAGATCAATCTGGCTTGTTAAAATTTTCTGAACCACCTCGTTATCAGGAATCTCTAAAGAGCTAGTAATAAACTCATCATACCAATGATGATTAGGAGCTTTTACATCCGTTGCTATCAAATAAATATGAGGATAATCTGCTTTGATTTTTTTACATAATTCTGAACCTACGTATCCACTAGCTCCAGTTACGAGCCACACTTTATTGCTTAAGATGTCTTTGATATGATCTGAAAACATATAAAACCCAATATTTTTTCTGATGTAGATTTTGTTTGCTTATGCAGCATTTAGATTGAGAAGTAAAAGCCTAATCAGCTTTTTCCTAACTCCAGAAACAATGGGCGAACCGGGAGTGAACCGTCTCGGCTATCAGTGAATGGCGAGTGATGAAGGCATTTTGGTAAAGTACTTTGCCATCGGACTAACGGGTGAGCGTTAGTTTGCACCAAAAGACTCGCAAAGCTTTTTGGGTGTCTTTCAAGGGAATCAGATTGATGTAGCGATAGCGGTAAATCTATGAACGAATGCTTACTTCTGCCATTGGCTGATTTCTAAGGTCTTGCTCCTAGCCGCACGAGGTAGTCCAAGCAGTCAACATGCTACAGCAGGCTCTATGCCTAAAAGCTCTTCGGAGCAAAACAGCGGTTGTTTGAAAATTGATGTCGCCTTTATCTAGGGTTTTCTACCACTGACGAGAGAATAGTAACCGGAGGTTGGAGTGACCAATATATTTTCAAATCCACATTCTGTCAGCAGTTGATGAAGCTCATCAGCTGTGAATTGCTTGCCCTCAGCCATCCAAACCATGCACATCGAAAATGAAGTTGCAACTAGATGACTATCTTTAGTGTCTGACAGCAATATTTCATGAAGGTAGATATGACCTCCTTTCGGCAATGCTTCAAAGCTACTACGTGCCAAGTGGAGACATTTTTCTCGCCCCCAGTCATGAAAGATATTACTGAATAAAATTGCATCGTAACCTTCAGGAAAGGGGTCTTTAAAGAAATCTGCTTCTAAAGTATCTATTTGTTCTTGGAGTCTAGCAGAAGAAATGTATTCTTCTGCTATCCTACAGACTACTGGCAGTTCTAAGACAGTGCAACGTATTTCTGGATAATGTTGAGCCAAGGCAAAACTAAAAGCACCAGAGCCACCACCCACATCAAGAAGACGTTTGACATCTGCAAAGTCTCCTGTTTTAGCAGCACATAAGGCGGGAGAGATTGTCTGGCTGTGCATGTGTCTGGTAAAGGCTTTGGCTTGTTCTGGGTCTATCTCGTGAGCTTCCCAAATATCTTGATCTTTGTAGATGGTAGACTTATCTTTTTGTAATGCCTCTAGCAGAGATGAGTGAGATAGTGGATTAGTTCGCATTAAATGCAATATTCCACCCCAGTAGTAAGGGCTATTGGGAAGGAGGAAATTTCGCGACACATCAGTGATGTAAAACGTTCCTGAATGCTGAACGAGATAACCGAGTGATGTCAGGACTCCTAAGAGTGCTTCAGTGGAACGGTTTCCTAAACAAAGGCTTTTCGCTACTTCAGCAGCCGTTGCAGGAGACTTTTCTAGTAGAGGAAATAGCCCCAGTTCATCTGCAACAGTAAGCGTAGGAAAATGGAAAATGGACATCCATGTATCCCATAGTAATCTGTCATCACAAGTTGCTGAAGGGAAATTTACTTGTTGAATATATGGTGACATACGCAGCAGACTAAATTGGCGGGCTACATCAATAATGATCGGTTGTTGAAGAGAAAGGCTAAGGGAAGTGGACAGAAAAAATCATCCCATAGAGACTATCTGCCGAGATAACGGCAAAATGGGACACGTTATCAAGTTATGTTACGCAGATGTTTGAAAATCCCTGATTTTACGTTGTTTCAATATCAGATTGAGCGTGTCCTCTCTTGCGAAAACATCTCCTAAAACCGAATGTATTCTGACTCCTTCTTGAATTAATTTTTATTTTTCAGAGATTAATTAAATTAATAACCTAAAATTTTTAAAAAAGGATCAGTAATTATCTATTTATATAAGTACCAAAATCTTGGAAACGGGGTTTGAGTAGCAGGCGAATCTAAAACCAGGATAAACTTGAAAGCCTTATTATATAAGGATTATATCCAGAACTAAGGTCACTACTCAACGAGAAAATGAGGATTTCAGCTTCTAAACATGCTTGTATTACTCATGTAATATCTCTTAACCCGGTTTTCTGTGCGAATGGTACTCATACCCCAATGAACTAATAATCGCTTTAGGTTGGCTGATTACCAAAGGTAAATAAAGTAAATTTCTCGGAGAAACTATGGAAATAAAAGACATGACGACAGAACAGTTACTTCGGCGTAACACACCTCAAATAAAAGATTGGAGATTTTTATTTAATGGAGTACTTGATTCATCCGAGAATTACTGTATTGCATCCAAATATAAAGATAAAGTGAAAGATACAAGATTTACTAAAGGTAGCAATGGCACGTAAACGCTTGATTATCGAGATGGGGATGGGAATAGATCAACACGGACAAGAACCAACTGTAGCAGCATCTAGGGCAGTAAGGAATGCGATCGCTCACAATGCCTTACCTGGTGTTTGGGAGGTTGCAGGTTTAAGTCATCCCAATGAAATGATTATAGAGGTTCAGGTAGCAGTGCCATACCCAGAACAAGTTAGGGAAGAAGAAGTACTAGCTGTACTACCATTTGGGCGAAAAACCCTCACCGTAGAATCTGGGGGGATGATAGTTCAAGGGCGGGCGATTCCCGAACTCAATGATAAAAATGACGAAATGTTGATTGCGATCGCAGCTGTTACAGTTTTAATCGAAGATGACTAGTTAAGGTAAAAAAATAGAACAGTGGGAATCATCACCAAATCTCAAAAAGTCTCAGAACTGATTATGTAATATAATAATTCGTGTGTTTCTTAATTAAGTAAAATTTATGCCTTATCGGAGAAAATTTTTAACAAGAGCAGGATACACAACCCTTTCTGCCTTGTTGACTATGGGCTTTTTACAAAAGGATAAGCAGAAAGAAGACCAGAGTAAAAATTATCTTGCAGGAACTTATACAAATGTAGATTCTCCGCTTCGGCAAGTAGCTGCTGCTAAAGGTAAGCGTTATGGCGCAGCAGTTGATGCTGAATTTTTGCTGAAAGATAAAGATTACGCTAACCTAATTGCTCGTGAGTGTTCAATTGTGACACCGAATGGTGAATTAAAATGGAACGCCACTGAACCACAGCCAGGAAAATTTACCTTTGAATCAGCAGATGCGATCGCTAATTTCTGCCAGAAGAATAATATAGCATTACATGGACATACCCTTTTCTGGCACATGGGAAGACCAGACTGGCTTCCTTATCCCCCAACTCTTGAGATGATCGAACGCCATGTTAAAGGAGTCATGGGGCATTATCGCAATAGCCCCGTTTTAAAGTCCTGGGATATTGCCAATGAAATTATCGCTGATAATGAAAATAATACTGATAACGCTACCTACGGTTTGCGTAAAGGGGTAAAACCAGAATTAATTCGAGACTTGTTTAAAATTGCCGCTTCAGTTGATAACACCAAGAAATTTTACCTAAACGATTTTGGCATCGAAGGCGCTACATGGAAATCAAGCCGTTTCTTAAAAATGGTTGAGTATCTAAAGAATAGTGGCGTTAAAATTGACGGCGCAGGTATCCAGTCGCATCTATGGTTTTCTACCGCTTATGGTTTTGATGCCAAAGGATTTAGTTCTGTCTTAAAACGGCTTAACGATTTGGGAGTTAAACCAATGATTACAGAATTAGATATTATCATTGATACCCCACTGCCTGATAGTATCCAAAAGCTAGACCAGATGGTAGCCGACAGTTACAAGCGATATCTTGACCTGTGCTTTGCCGCTAAAGTTGATACTGTAATTACATGGGGAATTACCGACCGTCATACCTGGATACGTCATCCCGACTGGATGCCAAAGAAAACCTATAGGGACAATCCAAGTCTCTGGAAATTTCTGCGTCCACTTCCCTTCGATGAGAACCTAAAACCTAAGATTGCCCGCAATGCTATAGCCCAGGCTTTTCAGCAAGCACCTTAAGACTCCACTCATATCATGTCCGTTTAAGGACTTATCATGAAGACCGCAGGGAGCAGGGGGAAAGAGGGTTTTCCGATTTTTGCACAGATGTGGGAATCATAACTAATTAACCGGACATGATATCACTAATAAATCGTCAGATGGAAGCTATCAGTTGAGCGAAATCAGCTTTACTGACAAAAAAGCAATTGGAAAGCTGAAGCTAGGAGGGTGTTTATTTAGTCACTGTAACTCCGAAAGCGATCGCATGGTGGCGGATATGATCTTCAATAAAACTGGCGATAAAATAAAAACTGTGGTCATAGCCTTCTTGGTAACGCAAATTTAGGGGTTGCTTAACATCTGCACAAGCTTGTTCAAAAACTTCTGGCATTAATTGTTCAGCCAAAACTCCATCGGCAGTTCCTTGATCGATGAGAATTAGACTATGATATCCCACTTGCTTCACCAATTCACTGGCATCATAAGCACGCCAACTTTCTTGATTGCTGCCAAGATAACCACTGAAAGCTTTTTGACCCCAAGGACAACCCATAGGTGCAGTGATAGGTGCAAAAGCTGATACTGATTTATAGAGTTCTGGGTTTCTCATCGCACAGACTAGCGCCCCGTGTCCCCCCATTGAATGACCGAAAATTCCTTGTTTATCGGGTTGGGTTGGGAAGTTTGCGGTAATTAAAGCAGGTAATTCCTGGACGATATAACTATACATTTGGTAATTTTTACGCCACGGTTCCTCTGTAGCATCAACATAAAAGCCCGCACCTGTGCCAAAGTCCCAATCATCATCCTCACCTGCAATGCCACTATTCCGGGGGCTAGTATCTGGTACAACCAGCATCAAACCGTACTCCGCTGCGTAGCGTTGCGCTCCCGCCTTAACCATAAAATTTTCTTCCGTGCAAGTTAAACCAGAGAGAAAATAGAGAATTGGCACAGGTTTTTGAGTTGCTTGTGGTGGTTGATAGACAGCAAAGCGCATTTCACCGTTACAGCTTGAGGAGGGATGACTGTAAAAGCCGAGTTTGCCACCAAAGCTTTTATATTCTGAAATGAGATTGAGGTTAGGCATTGGTTATATTCTCTTTTCTGAGCAGTTGCCAAAGAAAGATTATCTTACCGTGAAATTTAATTTTTCAATCAACCCTCCGACTTGGTAACTTAGTTCCGCACCTTTTACAAAACCCCGCATCTACATCATGGAAAGCCAAACCACAATTTGAGCAAACGGTTTCTACCTGATTAGCAGTTTTCACCACTCTCTTAATTAAATCCCCCACTTGCCAAGGAATCAGCGCAATTCCGGTAAAAATCATCAATACTGTTAGCAAGCGCCCTAATTCAGAAATGGGAATAACATCGCCAAATCCTACAGTTGTCATCGTGACAACAGAGAAATAGAATGCATCCAAAAATGTACCGTAATTTTGAGGATTGACTGGATGCTCTACTTGATAAATTAAACCAGAATAAATAAAAACAATTGCAAATAATGTAAATAATATTCGCGCAAAAATCATTCCATCTTCGGTACTGATACTGGCGAATAAAAATTTTCTATCTATAAATCTAATTAATCGTAAAATCCGAAACCATCGCAGTAGGCGGATAAAGCTAATATCCACCATTCCTAGAAAGAATGGTAAAATCGCCATTAAGTCAATAATCGAATAAAAGCTAAAAATATACTGAACTTTATTTTCTGCACTCCACAGACGGAGTGAATATTCCACCGCGAATATGATGACGATCGCAGTATCAACAAGATTCAATTGGAACCGCACATAATCAGGGATATTATAAGTTTCCGCCACAAAAATCCCTGATGATAGTAACACCAAAGCGGCAAGCGTTAAATTAATCGCTTTACCTATTGGTGTTTCTAGGTCTGTTAAGTAGAATTCTGTTTCTTGTCTGCTCAGTAACATATTCGACCATTAACTAATCTTAATCCCCAGTTATAGCATTAGAAATACGATATTATTAATCATTATCCTTATGTTAACAGCAGCTTATATGAACCCAGAATATTTTATGCGTTTAGCTTTGGCAGAAGCAAAAGAAGGAGATGCACCTTATGGTGCTGTGATTGTTAAAGATAACGAAGTCGTTGCCGTAGGTCATAATACTGTTATAAGAGACAACGATCCATCAGCCCATGCAGAAATCAATGTCATTCGTAGTTTAACAGCTAAACTTAAAAACCCTTCTTTAGAAGGTTATAGCATATATACAACTGGCGAACCTTGTCCGATGTGTGCAACTGCTTGTGTTTGGAGTGGTTTATCAGAAATTGTATATGGTGCTTCAATTCAAGATTTAATCTCGATAAATCAATCTCAAATTAACCTATCTTGTGAAGAGATAATTGCTAAGTCATTTAGGAGTATCAAAGTCACCAAAGGCATTTTAAAGCACGAATGTTTAGATTTATTTAAATAGGCTGTAGTTTAATTCGACATTTTTCATAACATAATTTGGTTTATTTGATTTTTGAAATATGCGTAGTGGCGCGGCAAGGCTAAAATGTTGCAATAGATTTTAGAGAAAATTGAGATAAATCAATATTTTTTGCTTCGTCGCTAATGCACAACTTTAGGCTTGCCACGCCAGTAGCGTAACGCACAACCCCAACTTATTTTTTCAAAAATCAAATATAATTCCTATAGAGATTAAAATTACGAATTATTTAACTTGCCTCATTCAAATAAGGTAAATATGTATTTGCCCAAATCGCCGCTTGAGTGCGATCGCGCAAATTTAACCGATTTAGAATATTCGTCACATGATTTTTGACCGTACCCTCAGAAATGTAGAGTTGTTGAGCAATTTCTCGGTTACTAGCGCCTGTAGCAATTAACCGCAAAACCTCTTTTTCTCTGGGAGTAAGTTCGGCTAAAGTTGATGGTACAGGCGGTGACTGAGTTATTATACCATTAGAAAACTGAGTTAATAGCTTTTTAACTATACCCGGGCCTAATTGAGTATATCCTTTATAAACAGCACGAATAGCAACAGCTAATTCTTCTGATGGTGTATCTTTCAATAAATAACCCATTGCCCCATTTTGCAATGCTGCTGATACATATTCATCATCATCAAAAGTTGTCAGGACTAAAATTTTAGTTTTGCCAAAACGTTTTTGAATCTCCTTCGTGGCTGCAACTCCATCCATAATAGGCATTCTAATATCTAGCAATACGACATCTGGCTGGCATTCAGCAACCAAATTAATTGCCTGTTCACCGTTTTCTGCTTCTCCGACTATCTCTAAATCTGGTTCTAATTCTAATAACGCTCTTAGTCCTTGACGAATTAAACCTTGGTCATCTACCAACAATACTTTAATCATCATCTCAACCTCATTAAAGGAATATTAACTGTAATTTTGCAACCAGAACCAGGAGCGCTATTAATATTCAACTCACCTCCAAGTGCTAAAGTGCGATCGCGCATACTATGAAGTCCAAAACCAGTAGTATTTTGCCCTAAATCAAAACCTCTACCATTATCCTGAACTATCAATCGCAAATTTCCTCTGATCGTAGCGAGTTCCAGTTTAACCTCGGTCGCATAAGCATATTTAGTTATATTTGTCAAAGATTCTTGAATAATCCGGTAAATAGCAGTATTGATTTCAGGTGGTAGAGAATATTCTAGGTTAATTTGGCAAATTGGTAAAATGCCATTAGAGCGATGAAAATTTTCTGAAAGACTAGCGATCGCACCATCTAAAGATTGCTCTTGTAAGGGATTGTAACGCATAGTAGAAACAGATTGGCGGACATCTTTTAGCGCCTTGGAACCTAATTCTTTTGCTGTTGCTAGAAATGTTTCAGCCTTACCTGGGTTAGACTGCCACAGTTTTAAAGCTGTTTCTAATTGTAGATTTAAAGCAGTTAGAGAATGTCCTAACGAATCATGAATTTCACGAGCAATGCGGTTACGTTCTTCTAAGGTAGCTTGATTTTCAATTCGCATGGCATATTCGCGGAGTTTTTCATTAGCGATCGCTAACTTTTCTCGGCTGTGGCGTTCAGATAATACTGCATTCATCATCAACAACACAAACACCAAACTTAAGCCAAATACTAGCGACCAATTTAAGCTAAGAAATCGAAATTTTTCTTGTGCTTGTGGAGATGCTTGTAAATTGAATAACTGATATTTTAACTGTGTCGTAAATAGAAATAACGTAAAGGCTAGAGATGTAACAAATAAGCGTCCAGGTAAGTTAAATATTAGGCAACTGCGAGTAACTAAAATTATGTAAAGAAAGGGGAAAAGACGAGCAAATCTTTCACCAAACAATCCAGTAGTTAAAATTAATAAAATTTCAATAACCGTGTATATTATTTTAGATTTTTTGCTCTTTATAGGTAATATTAAGCCCATTAATGCAAAAATAACCAGACTATAAATTGATAGTTCTGGCAATAGATTGCAAACTGATAAGTCTGGAAATGTACTACAAATTGATAGCTCTGGATGTTTGGGATGAAATCGCCGTAACGGAGGTGGGATAACAGCTGTTAATGCAGTGATAGCCAGTAGTATCCACTCCAGATAAAGTAGAGATGGAAAAGGATGCTTGTTAATTTTAATTCGACTATTCATCAGTCATTTTGCTCCAGTAAATGAATGAGTTAAGAGTTTGGAGTTATAAATTCTAACTCTTTGAACGTTTACTTCGACAGTTTAAATTTTTCACTAAATGAGTAATTAATCGTAAATGCAGAGTATAAAAACACTATACAATAAGCTAAATAATGATTGATAAATCAATCATTATAAAAATATTCATCATTTATAACTTCTAACTCCTAACCCCTAACTATTTATTGTCAGTCAAATTTGTCAAAATTCAATCATGACTAAAGTCATGGGTAAAACCATGACCTTCTCCTCATGTAACTACTAAAGATAAGTTCTTATGATGGTGACAACCAACCAGGAAAAACCCACAGGATAAGTAATGAAACTCAAAGTATTATCGCTAGTCGCTGGAGCGATCGCTCTAACTTTAACTGCAACCTCCTTTGCTGTTGACGCTCAAACAGCCTCTCCTTCACCCTTGTTACTGGCACAAACTCCACAAAAAGAAAGAGGCCCTTGGAAAGACTTAAATCTAACAGATGCCCAAAAAACCCAAATTCAGACAATTCGCCGCGATGGCCGCACCAAAATGGACGCAGTGTTCACCCCAGAACAAAAAGCAAAATTAGAAGCGGCGAAACAAGCGCATCGGGCTGAGTGGCAAGCGCGTAAGGCTCAGGGGCAAACAGGTCAAGGGCAACCAGGTCAGCATCATGGTCGCAAAAAAGGTAATTTTGCTGATTTAAATCTGAGCGAAGCACAGAAAACCCAAATGCGACAAATTCGGGAGTCTGAGAAACAACAGATTCAAGCAGTCTTAACCCCCGAACAGCGCCAGAAAATAGAGCAATTCCGTCAAAATGCTCCTTCTCGCCGTCAACAAGGCAATCCTCAATAATAATTTTTCAAAAAAAATAATTCTGGGATGGGCAGTAATGCCCATCTCATCCCAAGATAGATTGGCAACCAGAATTACTGTGGCACTTACCTCTGACTGATGTCCAGTCATTATTTTCCACAGTCAAAAATTAATAGACTTCTTGCAGAAGATGCGGAAAGGGGATAAAATTTTCCCCTTTCCCTTTCCCTTTTTTAGAGTGTTCCAAAAAATAAATGATCCAAAACCTGTCATTGCGTTCGCGTAGCGTCTCGTAGAGAGCGAAGCGAAGCAATGACAATTGGGCATTTTTTTACTTGGAGTATTCTTAGGATTAGTTCTTTCAAAGTAACTTCTAAAATATCTGCTTTCCTCTCTGCGCTCTCCGTGCCTCTGCGGTTTAAAAGTGATTTATTAAACCACATCTGCCTAATTCCCCATTTACTAGACTTTCAAGATAGTTATGAGTTATGAGTTAATCAAAACTCCTAGCTTGATTAAGATGTCTCAAGAATTCGCAATTGGTAGTAAAGTGCGGGTTGTGGCACTACCGCCCTACGTCAAAACAGCTGAACCTATGCCCATGCTGCGCCCCCCTGATGTTATTCGCATTGGTGAAGAGGGGATAGTGATTGACCGCCGTCCTGGTGGATATTGGGGTATTCGGTTCACCAGAGGAGCCTTTCTGCTAGATAGCCAATACATCGAAAGCACAGATAACCCTCCCAAATCTGACTCTAAGTGAGATTTGTAGCAACCAAGAATTGTAAACTTGTGTAAAGTTATGATTCTGGTTTACACCATGATTTCCCGCCGCACTTTTTTAAACATATTATTTGCCAGCTGTATTTCTGTCATCAGCTGGCTGAACTTTACCCCTGTTGCTGATGCTTTTGGTGGTAAACTTCCTGCAATTAATCAACCCGCACCAGAGTTTACTTTGCCAACTAACACAGGTGATGGCAAAATTTCCCTCTCTGACTTGCGCGGTAAGTGGCTAGTCCTCTACTTTTACCCTAAAGACTTCACCTCTGGTTGCACCATAGAAGCTCGTCGTTTTCAGCAAGACTTACCTCAATACCTTGATAAAAATACCCAAATTATTGGCGTAAGTGCTGATGACATTGATTCTCACGCCAAATTTTGTGATTCAGAGGGACTAAAATTCCCACTATTGGCTGACACCGATGGTTCAGTGAGCAAAGCTTATGGTTCGTGGCTCGGTTTCTTATCGAGCCGCCATAGTTTTATCATCGATCCTCAAGGCATCTTGCGCGAGACTTTTGTCAAAGTCAACCCAAACATTCACAGTTTAGAAGTGCTGGCACGATTAGAAAAGTTGCAATCCACGGCTTCTTAGACCTCAATTAAGATAAGGGGCTTAAGCCCCTTGTTCTTCAACGTACAATAAACCCATATTTTCTGAGTACATTCTTCGCTTGACTGTCAGATAAAAACTGGATAAATTCTTTGGCTGCGGGAATATTTTTACTGCTTTTAATTACTGCCATTGGATAGACAATTGGTGAGTGAAACTTATCGTCAGCAGCAACTACGACTTTTACCTTATTGGAGATTTTGGCATCGGTGGCATAAACTAAACCAGCTTCGGCGTTACCACTTTCCACTGCTGCTAAAACTTGACGCACATTGTTAGCAAAAACCAATTTGGACTTTACCCGATCGTAAAGTTTCAATTTCTTTAAGACTTGCTCCCCATATTGACCAGCAGGTACACTTCTGGGTTCACCGATCGCAATTTTTTTAATTTTACTATCTGTTAAATTGTAGAAGCTACTAATGCCAACAACATCCTGAGCCACAATCAAGACTAAACGGTTATTTGCCATGTTAGTCCGGCTACCTGGTACCAAAAGTCCTTTTTGTTCTAAGGCATCCACTTGTTTTTTGCCAGCAGAAATAAAGATGTCGGCTGGCGCACCTTGCTCAATCTGTTGCTGCAAAGCACCAGAAGCCCCAAAATTATAATTAATGTTGACATCTGATTTACTTTGTTGGTACAAAGGCTTAATTTCTTCCAGTGCCTCTTTTAAGCTGGCGGCTGCGGACACGAGGATAGTGGTGTTTGACTGTGCTATTACAGGAGAAGGAGTAACTAACGGTAAACCAATTGCCAAGAACAAGCCAGCAACTGCTACACCCAGGAAACCAAGAATTTGTCTTCTTTTCATAGAGTAAGGGACTTGAGAGGTTTTTTCTAAAATTGATGCTAGGTAGAATCGTACCAATAATACCAAGATTTTCCCAACTATATCGGTAAAATTATGCCTAAAAAAGAACAAGGCTGGGTCACATTCCAAACCTCAGAAGAGGAACGAAAGATTTTAGAAGAGTTTTGCGGCCAGTCTCAGCGAACCAAGACCGAAATTCTGCGGGAATTGGTACGCGGTCTTAATCAACACTCTTCACCATCCAATTCCCTACCAACTGAGCAACATATCTACACTCAAAACCCTGAGATAGAAATTAGTACTCAAAAGAAATCACTCAAAGTTAGCTCCCGCAATATTCTCAAGGGTGTTATTAAACGAGTTGTTACAGGAGCAGTTAATAGTGAGGTGACACTGGAGATTATTCACAGAGTTGAGTTAACTTCGATTATCACCAGAGTATCGGTAGAAGAGTTAGATTTGTCTGAGGGGAAAGAGGCTTATGCCGTTATTAAGTCCAACGATATAGTTATTGCCAGAGAATAGGAGTAGGAAAAGATTTGTGATTTTACTCCAATACTCTGGGATTAAGTTTTGTCAGACTCGATTTTTCCATAGTCAAGTTTAATAATTCGGTTGGCTAAATGAAAATAGCGGTCGTCGTGGCTAATCACTAGTACTGTTTTGCCCCGCGATCGCAGTTCGGGTAGGATCTGAGTGTAAAATATTTCCTTGAATACTGGATCTTGATCGGCTGCCCACTCATCAAATAGATAAATTGGTCGATCTTCCAAGTAGGCTGTAAGCAAAGCTAGTCGTTTCCGTTGTCCTTGAGAAAGTGCTGTGGTGGAAAGTTGCCCATTTTCAATTTTCACCTTATGGTCTAGTTGCAGTTGTTTTAAATATTTTTTGGCTTGAGCATCCAAGTCAGCATTTTTTAATCCCAAAAGTTCTTCAAATAAATAAAAGTCGGAAAACACCACGGAAAAATGCTGCCGATACCATTCTCGGTTCTGTTCGCTAATTAACTCATTATCAAACCAAATTTCGCCATTTTCAGGGATATAGAGGCCAGTAATTAATTTAGCTAATGTAGATTTACCGCTACCATTACCGCCGACAATAAAGACTAATTCTTGAGGAGAGAGTGTCAAATCGATGGGGCCAAAGGTAAAGCTATTGTCTTCTTGAACTGTGTAGTAAGTGTGGGTAACACTTTTAAATTTTAAGCTGTGCCAATCATCTTTCAGAGCAGGTGGAACAGTTGATATTTCAGTTCGACTAGCTAGAGATAAACCCAATGACTCGATTTTTTGCAAGGCAATACTGGCTTTGCTTAATAGGGGAAGTTTGCTGATGATGTTATCCATTGGTAACACCAAATAAGTGAAAGTTAAAATGTAACCAGAAAGAGTTTCAGAATTGATGGTAAGCAGATTCGGCAACACGAATAGGACAAAACCGAGGGCAAAAAAGAATATGAGTTGACCCCAGCTTGAAGTTATGGCAAAAAGGGTCAGACCGTTAACATTGTGATGACGAAACTCGTTAGCAGTTGATTGCAGTTTTTCTGCTAAAAAGTCTTCACGTCGCCTGTAATTTAGTTTGAGTTCCTTGACTCCTTCGGTAATAGTGCGAAAGTGTTTAAACAGATGATCCTCATCTTCACGAGCTAGAGCTAGCAATTTCCCGCCTCTGTTGAGTAGCCACTGACAACTAGCGATCGCAACTACTGAAATCCCACAAACCATCAACAATACTAACCAAGACAGCCAAGTTATGTACGCTATGCAGCCCAGGACGATCGCTAAATTAATAAAAATGAAAGGCATCTGATAAACAGCATTAGCAACCGCTTGAATATCTTCTGTGAGAGTTGCCAATAATCGAGGATTCCCTAAGCGTTCTAGATGACTCAATTCCGAAGCGAGAATCTGGCGACTCAAACGCATCCGTAATTGCAAAACGGCATTCTGAGAAAGACGAACTAGCATCACTTGAGAAATGATACTGGTAATCAGTGCAACGATCGCCAGCCCCACAAAACCCCAAGCGATGGATGTGTAGCGGGAAGCGGAACTACTACTTGCTGTATGACTAATTAAGGCAATTAAGCCAGCGCTACTACCGCCACTCAAAAATCCGGTAGCGATCGCGATCGCTACCATCCCCCACGAAGAACGCAAAAGAAAGTAAATCAAATTCATGACAGATGCCTATACCCAGTTTGGATACAACAAAAAATGAAAATCTCCCTTTTTATGTGCCATGTGCGATTTCCACAATAGTTGTTTGCCAACCAATTAAATTTGCATTACTAGGGTAAATTTTATATTCTACCAGTTGAACACCCATTTCTTATCTCTCCGTGTTCTCTGCGCCTCTGCGGTTCGATTAAAAAATATTTTTTGCTCAAGAGAGAGAAATAGAAAATTTAATAAATCATTTACCACTGCGATCGCATCTGCTGCCCTTTAGGTTTTATCCTAAAGAAGTATTAAGTAGAACCTCCGAACTATATACAAGGAAATATACCTGTGAAAAAAACTTTGTTTCTCAGTCCTCCTTCCTTCGATGGATTTGATGGTGGCGCAGGTTCTCGATACCAAGCCAAGCGCGAAATTACTTCTTTCTGGTATCCGACATGGCTGGCGCAACCCGCAGCCCTTGTGCCTGGTAGCAAGCTGATTGATGCACCCCCACACGATCAAACAGTAGAAGATGTCATCGAAATTGCTCAAGATTACGAGCTAATTATCATGCACACCAGCACGCCTTCGCTGCCTAATGATGTGAAGTGTGCCGAGACAATCAAGGCTCAAAACCCTAATGTCAAGATTGGCTTAATTGGAGCGCACGTAGCAGTATTACCAGAACAGACGCTACTTGAAAACCCAATCATTGACTTCGTGTGTCGTCACGAATTCGACTATACCTGCAAAGAAATAGCCGAAGGTAAATCTTGGGAAGAAATCACAGGTTTAAGCTACCGCGATCGCCAGGGTAATATCCGTCATAATGAAGACCGCCCCTTGATTCACGATTGGGATTCTATGCCCAGTGTCTTGCCGGTTTATCACCGCGATTTGGATATTACGAAATACTTTATTGGCTACTTGCTGCATCCATACATTTCCTTTTATACTGGGCGGGGCTGTCCGGCAAAATGTACCTTCTGCCTTTGGCCGCAAACAATTGGCGGACACTTATACCGCACTAAAAGCCCAGAAGCAGTTGGGCGCGAGATGGAAGAAGCGAAAGCGATCTTTGGCGACAAGGTGCGAGAATATATGTTTGATGACGACACCTTTACTATAGACAAACAGCGGGCGATCGCAATTAGCGAACATCTGCGGCGACTCAAACTGACTTGGAGTTGTAACGCTCGTGCCAATCTCGACTATGACACCCTCAAAAAACTACGCGATAACGGCTTACGCCTACTTTTAGTCGGATTTGAATCTGGGAATCAGCAAATTTTAGATGGGATTAAGAAAGGAATCAAGCTAGAAGTAGCGCGGAAGTTTATGGAAAATTGTCATAAACTTGGCATCACCGTACACGGCACATTTATCATTGGTTTACCCGACGAAACCCCACAAACAATTGAAGAAACAGTCCGGTTTGCTTGTGAGATTAGTCCTCATACAATTCAAGTTTCCATCGCCGCTCCCTATCCTGGAACAGAACTTTATCGTCAAGCACAAGAAAATAATTGGTTTAGCAACAGTTCCTTAGTTGCTAGTTCAGGAATTCAAATGTCTACACTGCAATATCCAAATCTCTCTAGTGCTGAGATTGAGGATGCAGTTGAGAAAATGTATCGTAAGTTCTACTTCCGTCCCAGAGCGATTATCCCAATTGTTGGTGAAATGCTCACCGATCCGCAAATGTTAGTGCGCCGTTTGCGTGAAGGACGAGAATTTTTCTCATACTTGAAAGACCGTCGCACTCAAGCAACAGCGAAAGCAGAATCAGTAGTTGTTGGTTAGTTGTTCATTTTGAATTTTGGATTGGATCAGCATCAGTCTAACTCAATAGCTCAATTATCAGAAAAAATACAGAATATATGCAAGCACAGCGATTCGCCATCATGAATGGTGATGACTTTGGTTTCTCTGAAGGAGTTAATCAAGCAATTATCAAAGCACACAAAGAAGGAGTGCTAACTAGTACCAGCCTGATGGTGAGCGCTGAGGCTGCAAAAGAGGCTGTTACTTTGGCAAGCAACCATCCAAACCTGGCTGTTGGACTACATCTGGTGTTGGTATGTGGACGCTCCGTCTTACCACCAGAGCAAATTCCTCATTTAGTTGACAAAGAAGGTAACTTTTCCAACAGTCCATTTTTTGCCGGGTTGCGCTATCAATTTGTCAAAGAAACCCGTCAAGAACTGCGCCAAGAAATTCGCGCTCAATTAGAAAAATACCGTTCTACTGGTTTGCCTCTTTCTCATGTAGATGGACATTTGCATTTGCATATACATCCAGTAGTTTTGCGTATTTTAGTTGACCTGGCGGCAGAATTTGATATTAAAGTAATTCGTCTTCCCAGTGAAGAACTGGGAATGACCTTGAGAGTTAATCGCAGTCATCTACTGACAAAGCTAGTTTGGTCAGGAGTATTTGGCAGACTACGCCGCTATGGGGAGAAACTGCTAGAGTCCCAAGGTATTAGCTTTACCCAAAGAGTTTATGGTTTATTGCAAACTGGAGGCATTACAGAGGAATATTTGCTTGGGTTGATACCCCAAATTCAGGCAAACTTGGTGGAGATTTACTCTCATCCAGCGAT
The DNA here is from genome assembly GCF_036919895.1 of Nostoc sp. GTDB lineage: Bacteria > Cyanobacteriota > Cyanobacteriia > Cyanobacteriales > Nostocaceae > Nostoc. Next base: position 38,080 of record NZ_JBALBW010000070.1, on the reverse strand, counting down.
GCCTGTGGCGGGTTTCGCCAACGCAAATGGAGAATTAGGGACAGGCGAAGCAGAACTGGCTGCATTGTTAAGTCTTCAGGTACGCGAAGCGCTCCTGAATAACGGCTTTGAAATTACCAACCATCATTTACTATCCCAACGTACCACCTAAATTTGATTTTCCATAATTCAGAGTAATAACTTTGTCATCCAAATCCTATGTAACGTACATACAAAAATCCTAAACTTATCGGCAGTGAATCGAGAAAAGGCTAATACTAATTGTCTGGTAATGAATAGCTATGTTTGCATCTACCTTCTTAACAAATTTTCACCTGTTTATCATTTATTTTCTCTTGATTTTGTCCATATTATCTGTTTGGTTTTATTGCTATGCAATTTATGCAGCAATAACTTTTTTTGCTGATCCCCGGCCAATTGATCTAGAGTTTCATCCACCTGTTAGTATCCTCAAACCCATTTGTGGAATTGATAGGGATGCTTATGAAAACCTAGCCTCATTTTGCCAGCAGGACTATCCAAAATATCAAATCATCTTTGCTGTGCGAAACTCTCAAGACCCTTGCATAGAGGTTGTAGAGAAAATTATCCAGAATTTTTCAGATTTGGATATTTTGCTGATTGTAAGCGATCGCGTCATCGGTACAAACCTAAAAGTTAGCAACTTGGACAATGCCGTAGCCAAAGCTAAATACGAAATTTTAGTCCTTGCTGATAGTGATATTCGAGTTGGAACAGACTATTTGCAGAGAGTTATCCAGCCGTTGCAAGACGAAAATGTTGGTGTAGTTACCTGTATGTATCGAACCTTAGCTCAAGGATGGATATCGACATTAGAAGCTATTACTACTACTACTGAGTTTCATGCTGGGGTTTTAGTCAGCAATATCCAGGAGAATGGTATAAAATATGCCTTTGGTTGCACCATTGCCATCCCTAAAAAAGTACTAGAAGCTATTGGTGGATTTGAAGCAATTGCAGATTATCTGGCAGATGATTTCCAACTTGGCTATCTACCTGTCCAAGCAGGTTACAAAGTTGTGCTTTCTGATTACATAGTTGAACATCTACATGAAAGCAACACCTTAATTGATGTCATCAAGCGCCAGACTCGTTGGGCGTTTTGTAAACGAGTTTCTCGTCCTTGGGGTTACCTAGGACTAATTTTTACCTATGGTGTCGTCACTAGCTTGCTGCTGCTAATTGCCACGAATGGTTCAACACTAGGATGGCTAGCACTATGTATCTGTTGGGTAACAAGATTGGTGATGGCTTGGGTTGTTGGTACTATCTGTTTGAAAGATCCAATAGTCAAAAGGTTTTTTTGGCTGGTTCCTGCGTGCGACTTGTCAAGCTTTATTATTTGGTGTTTTGGCTTTATTGGCAACACTATAGAGTGGCGAGGACAACAACTGAAGCTAACTAAAAATGGAAAGCTATTAGTACCAAAAGACAAAAGTTATGAGTTATCAATTATTAACTATAGGAATCCGGTTTGATTTATGAAAGTGAATCAGGTATTTGGTTCTGGTATTTTAGAAAGAATTCTTAATAGTTGGGGTTATCAATAATGCCTACTGTAGATATTCTTGATAACCTGCATCAGTACTATCCCTTAAGAGAATAGTTGTAATCCCTTATTCTGTAATTTCTGCTCAATAGACTGCATTTGTTCGATAGTTTCTCCAGTAGCAATCGCATAAAGTTCTGTATAGATTTTTCCGTATTTGACTTTCTCCAAAGCCGATAGAATAATCAAGTCTTTGCGATCTAATTCTGGTTTGAGGGTTAGGAGAATTGATTCTAATGTCCCCTCCATTCGGTAGCTACCAGAATATTTAGCTACTCCTTTTCCCAGTCGCAGTAGAGTATGGCGCTGCAAACACAACGAAGTCGAGCCATTAACTCGGAAATTGGCATCAATTGCATAAAGCTGTCCGTCTTGATTTTCTAGCACATCAAAGCCAATCACGCCGAAATACCCGTGTTTGTGAGCATACTGACCAACGTTGGTAATCATCTCAAAGAACTTGCTCATGTCAGTTTTGCGGTAGTCAATTAGTCCCCCTAAATAGTTGCCTTCTGGAGTAACGAGTTGTCCAGTAGTGCCGATGAGGGTTATCTCCCCCGCTTTGTTGACATAGAACTGTACGCAGTAATTTTGCACCTCATTCTTGACGAACTCCGAGACAATAATCGTATCAAGCAATTTAATAGCAAGATATTTTCTAATTTCTTCAAGGCAGTAGTTTAGATCGCTGGGACTTTTGATGATATAAGTACCTTCGCCTGAGAGTCCGTGCGATGTTTTGATTAAATAGGGGAATTGCGGTAACTGGATGTCTTGGAGGTTGACTTGGTGCAGATTGTAGGTCTTGTATTTTGGACATTGCACGCCCAGTTCGTCTAGTGTTACTTTACTAAGTAAGCGATAATGGGTGTCTGAATTAACAGCGTGTTTTTCGGGTTTTAAACGATCGAAGGGAAATAGAGTAATGAGTTTATCAAAACGTTCGTTGCTGCCCAGATCGTCTAGATAAGTTGAGCAGTCCATTATCTCAATATTGGAGTGATTGAATCCGAAATGCTCTTGCCAGTATTCCAGCAGCAACCTTGGTGGCGGAATAATCACAATTCCAGGAATGCCCTCGCCTAACACAGCCAAATTTTTCCAAGGTTCCTTTTGGCAAATCTTATCAAAGGAGGTTTTGGTGGCTTCACTACTGCCATCTTGAATAAAATATTTTTTCCGGTTGGGATAAGCAGCCCAACTCGCAGTTGCAGGGTAATTTAAGATAAACCCATAAGATGCATCTGTGATATCTTGAGCAAACAAATCAGAAAGAGAGCTTCCTTGGAAGTATTGAAAGTTATATTTTGAGTTCATTAATTTCTCTGATAAATCGGACTGACACCGAATCATACACAGTATTTTGAGTGTAAACACAGATAGTTCATCCCAATAGAGCCACTATCCTAAAATTCCAATATCTTTTCCAAATGGGCGAACCTATCGGTTAAATTAAGCCTTGGTGTAATTGAAAATATTGTAGAGTCAAGAAAAGTCCTAAGTATTGGCCTACACAATTCACCCTATGACTACCGCACCCTTAAGCTGGCAAGAACTAGAAACCCTCACGGACTATCAAATAGATACCGTTAATGGTCTCACCAACGCTAAAGCCAGGTTGCGCTTGTTTGGTCAGCGCGAATCTGATGTGCGGGTAACGCTGTACCGAGATAACCACGCCTGGTGTCCTTACTGTCAAAAAGTTTGGTTATGGCTAGAGGAAAAACAGATCCCCTATCGCATCGAAAAAGTGACAATGTTCTGTTATGGGGAGAAAGAAAGTTGGTACAAACGTAAGGTACCATCAGGAATGCTCCCCGCGATCGAGCTAGATGGACAGATTATTAAGGAAAGCGATGACATTTTGATCGCTTTGGAAAAGGTATTTGCTCCATTGAGCCAAGGGATGGAAGACTGGACGGTGCTACCTCTACGTCAATTAGAAAGACTTTTATTTAGAGCCTGGTGCGCTTGGCTGTGCTACCCACCCGTTTCCTCTCAACAAGAACAACGCAACCGAGAACAATTTATCGGAGTGGTGACTAGGGTAGAGGAGGCTCTGGGTCGCACCCCAAGCCCTTATTTTCTAGATAGCTTCGGCATCGTCGATGTCATTTTTACGCCATATCTCGAACGGATGAATGCGAGCCTTTACTACTACAAGGGCTACTCCCTGCGGGAAGAAAACCCTCGCTTGAGCGCATGGTTTGCAGCAATGGAAAGCCGAGCTACCTACTGCGGTACTCAGAGCGACTTTCACACCCACGCACATGATTTGCCTCCCCAGATGGGGGGCTGTTGGGAAAACCGCGAAACCCAGATGCTTCTCAATAAAGCGCGGGTGGATAACGGCCCCTGGTTTGGACTACCAGATGTTACTTATCCAGAACCGGAAAACTCCCGCATGGAAGCTCTTCAACGAACTATCGAGCATCGCGTCAATATTATCCGAGTCAACCCTTTAGATGATAAATTGTTTGACCAAGCCCTACGTTGTGCTTTAACACACATGATGACAGGTAAAGACTGTGTACCTCCGTCGGGATCTGATGTCGCTCTCCGATATTTGCGCGATCGCATTAATGTACCGCGAGACATGTCCATCTACGCAGCCAAGCGATTGAGGGAATCCCTGGAAAAAACCGCAGCCCTTGCGGGTGATGGGCAGCCAGACCCCATTCCCACTAAGCATCGACGAGATCAAGACCCGTCTAACTTTGTCAGAAAGTAGGATTCAGCATTCATCCTGGCAGATCGCGCTCCTTTAACAGCCAGCTAACAGTTATCTTGGTTTCAAGCTTTGACTCCCATTCTGATAATGATAAATGCGATCGCCTACATCAGTACGGCATTGTATCCAAAAATGCTTTTTAGCTTTATGCAGTCGTGTTATACAGTTTGCTTGTTTTTTATCATTACGTAACCATCCATTGCTTCTCTACCAAACCCGATTAAAATAAATACGCAACTTGGGCTTCCATAGGAGTTATCCAGCCGTGCAGCCGGACTTAATAGGTTTGGAAATTAGTAAGGGGGAACTGAGACGTTTGACTGGATTCGATTCAGAAGACGTTTTCCGTCCCTCTGTTTTGCGAGATAGCAAGAAGCGATTAGGGTTTTTGCTCAATGAATTGCTGGTGACGCTGGCGCTAACGCCCATAATTGTGGGCTTTATTTACGCATTTATTATTCTGCCAACAATTGGTTCTTCAATTAAATTCGGAATTCTTTTACTAATTTTAGTGCCAATGCCGATATTAGTGGGGCGATGGCTATGGCGACAATTGACCTGTCCCGAAGGACTGACAATACTTTTAGATGAAGTAGATAAATATCATGACCTGGTTCACGCTATAGATATTAATGACCAATTGGCAGCATCAGGAAATTTAGAAAGTAGTATCCATGACCGAGATAAAGTAACCGCAGCCCTGCAACTGATTAGAGAAGATTTAGTCCGCGCTCTGAAAACAGAACGAATTTTGCGAGATAATAAAAGATTGCTTGCTAATAACCAAGAGTTATTTGTGAATAATTTAGCCAGTCTGCAAGCTTTACAAGTTAGTAGTCAAGCAGGCGAATATGCTCAACTGCTAAATCAATCATTGCAAATTGCGATCGATGTGCAAGCAGAAATCAGAAAATTGCAGAAAGGCTGAGTGGATGTTTGTAAAGCTTGGGCGACTAGAAGTCGCAGCTACACAAACAAAACCTGCCTCCGCAGGTTAGAAAACCATTGATTTATTAGTCCACGGAGGTGGACTTTGCTTGTGTAGTCGCGAATTCTATTCGCCTAATACTTTTAAAACATCCTCTAGGTAAAAATTACTTAAATGAGCAACAAACCCAAAATAATTGTCCTGGATGACGATCCTACGGGTTCTCAAACAGTCCACAGCTGCTTGCTATTAATGCACTGGGATGTGGACACTTTACGCAGTGGGTTACAGGATGATTCGCCGATTTTCTTTGTGCTGACTAATACTAGATCGCTAACGCCAGAGTCAGCTGCATCTGTCACCAAAGAAGTTTGCCAAAACCTGAAAATCGCCTTGAATGCGGAAGGAATTGACGATTTTCTGATCGTCAGCCGTTCTGATTCTACTTTGCGGGGGCATTATCCTGTTGAAACTGATGCGATCGCCCAAGAACTTGGCCCTTTTGATGCTCATTTCCTTGTCCCGGCATTTTTTGAGGGCGGACGCATCACCCGCAACAGTGTGCATTACTTAATTATTGCTGGTGTCCCCACCCCAGTCGATGAAACCGAATTTGCCCGTGATTCCGTCTTCAGTTACCATCACAGTTACTTACCCAAGTATGTTGAAGAAAAGACTCAAGGACGAATTAATGCCGAAGCTGTAGAAAGGTTTCTCCTAGCCGATATTCGCGCTGGTAGTTTGGAACGCTTGTTACAACTGAGTGGTAATAAGTGCGCTGTCGTCGATGGTGAAACTCAAGCCGATCTCAACCGCTTTGCAGTAGACATATTAGCAGCAGCAAGTCAAGGAAAACGCTTTCTGTTTCGCAGTGCCGCAAGTATTTTAACGGCTTTAGCCGCTTTACCACCCCAACCGATTGCTGCCGAAAACATGGCGCAATACGTGCGTCAAGGTAAACCAGGGGCGGTAATTGTTGGTTCCCATGTGAAAAAGACTACTCAGCAGCTAGAGGCGCTATTGCAAGTACAAGGAACCGTGGGAATCGAAGTCAATGTAGCGCGATTGCTTGATGATGTAAATCAGTTTGCGGCACTGCTAACGGAAATTCAGGAAAGGACGCGGGCGGCACACGAAGCGGGCAAAACACCAGTAGTTTATACTAGCCGTCAGGAATTGAGTTTTAAAGATATCAATACCCGATTGGAGTTTGGGGCAAAAGTTTCAAGTTTATTGATGGATATTGTGCGGGGTTTACCATCTGATATAGGATTCTTAATCAGCAAGGGTGGCATTACCTCTAATGATGTCTTGAGTACTGGACTAACCTTAACTTCAGCCCGGTTACTCGGTCAAATTTTAGCTGGTTGTTCAATGGTGTTAACTCCATCCGATCATCCCCAGTTTCCTGATTTGCCTGTGGTGCTATTTCCAGGTAACGTTGGCGATGCTGATGCTTTGGGGATAATTTATCAAAGGTTGACTAAACAATCTTGAGTGTTGAGTGAAGATGATGATAATTCTGAACTACTCCCTTCCTGCTAGAAGATAATTTTTTTAACAAACTGCCAAGGACGCATTCGCGTAGCGTCTCGTAGAGAAGGACGCAAAGGAAAATACAAGTAATCTTATGGCGGGAAAGGAGTAATCTATCCTCTGTACTTTTTTACCTGACGATGTTGTTGAATTTTCCAACTGATCTAATATTGGTAATGATTCGGAGTGTCCCTTGTCTTTTGGCTAGTACTGCATGACTTCTGATCCTACGATTCCCAATCTAAAGTCAAATTCTGCACTTCCTAATGCAGAATCAAACTCTATTATTTCGGGGGTAGAGGTGAATCCTACTGTTTCTGATGTAGAGTCAGATCCTATCCCCCCTGATGCGGAGTTAAAATCCGTCCTCCTTTATTTAAAATCGAATACTGTCTTTGAGGATGTAGAGTCAAATCTTGCTAACCCAGATGTTGAGTCAAGTACTGATGCAGCATCAGATGATTTTATCCTTACTGATTCAAATCCCAATGAGTCAGCAGTATCAGGGTATCGCGTAAATGACAATACCCAAGTCCAGTTAAAAAGTAAGGAGGGACGACTTTTATTAATTTTGCCCCCGGAATCTCAAGTATCTGCCTCAGAACTCAGTTGGTCTGATATTTGGCAACAAATCAGGCAACGTTTGAATGCAGGCGATCGCTTTCGGATCGCTAATACTCCCGTACATCTGATGGCACAAGACCGCCTAGTAGATGCCAGACAACTCCAAGAACTCGCCGAGGCTTTAAGTGAAGTCCAACTGCGACTCATATCTGTCTCAACAAGTCGCCGACAAACTGCGATCGCTGCCGTCACATCTGGGTATTCTGTAGAGCAATTGCAGCCCATAACTTCCCTGAATACAGAGCCAGAAGCTACAGCTACACCCCAGGCAGATGCCCTCTATCTAGAAACAACAGTCCGCTCTGGAGTAGAAATTCGTCATCCTGGTACAGTAATTATTTTGGGAGATGTAAACCCAGGTGGTATTGTAATTGCAGATGGAGATATTATCATCTGGGGTCGTTTACGTGGAATTGCTCATGCTGGGGCTGGAGGCAATCGTGAGTGTCTGATTATGGCTTTGCAAATGGAACCTACCCAATTACGGATCGCAGATGCTGTAGCTAGGGCACCAGAAAAATTACCGATGCAATTTTCTCCAGAAGTGGCACATATTATGCCCCAAGGGATTCGCATTGCTAGAGCTAGTGATTTTTCTAGAAACCAATTTACTAAGAGCAATTAGTAGCCCTGAATATTTACCTAAAATCTGAAGAATATGAAGGATGAAATATAGCGGTTTTCATGTAGATGGAATACACTACTCTAATCCCTATCCCTAGCGTTGTGTATTTCACACGACCGAGCGTAGACGCAAAGCAGCTTGTCGCCAAACATCGCAATCAAAAAATATTTATCCCTCGCCCAAATCAGGGAGATCAGATATTTCTTCATACTTGATACGATACTTCATACTTTATACTGCAATTTACAGTTTTATATTTCCTGAACCCTCATTGACCGCATTTCTATCATGACTCGCATTATAGTGATTACCTCCGGTAAAGGAGGAGTGGGTAAAACCACAGTTTCAGCAAATCTGGGCATGGCTTTAGCCAAAATGGGTCGTCAAGTTGCCTTGGTTGATGCGGATTTTGGTCTGAGAAATTTGGATTTGCTGCTAGGGCTGGAAAACCGCATCGTCTATACTGCGGTGGAAGTCTTGGCCAGAGAGTGCCGCTTAGAACAAGCCTTGGTGAAAGATAAGCGCCAACCCAATCTCGTACTCCTGCCGGCAGCCCAAAATCGCTCCAAAGATGCAGTCACACCAGAACAAATGAAGTTACTGGTGAATGCCCTAGCCCAAAAATATCAGTACGTAATCATCGATAGCCCCGCCGGTATTGAAAATGGGTTTAAAAATGCGATCGGCCCGGCAAAAGAAGCACTAGTCATCAGCACGCCAGAAATTTCTTCAGTTCGTGATGCCGACAGGGTAGTTGGGTTACTAGAAGCACAAGGTATCAAGCGTGTTCATTTAATAATTAACCGCATTAGACCCGCAATGGTGCAGGCAAATGATATGATGTCAGTGCAAGATGTTCAGGAACTTCTCGCCATTCCCCTGATCGGGGTAATCCCTGACGACGAGCGTGTTATTGTATCTACCAATCGCGGCGAACCCTTAGTGTTAGCTGATAATCCATCTTTAGCTGCAACAGCCTTTGAGAACATTGCTCGTAGATTAGAAGGGGAAAGTGTCGAATTTCTGGAGATCGACTCGTCCCAAGACAGCATCTTCGCCCGTATACGAAGGTTGTTCAGGACGAAGATTGTTTAACTTACTTTTCCAGTCTCCGCGCAGACCTATTCGTAATGATTGAACTTCTAGAAAAACTTTTTTCTCGCGGCCCTGATAGCAGTCGAACTCAAGTTAAACGTCGCCTGCAATTGGTGATTGCTCACGATCGCGCTGACTTAGATCCTCAAACGTTGGAAAAAATGCGGAAAGAAATCCTAGATGTAGTCTGTCGCTATGTCGAAATTGAGACAGAGGGCTTGGAGTTCTCCTTAGAAAGTAACCAACGAACTACAGCTTTAATTGCTAATTTGCCCATCCGGCGGGTCAAAGGAGCCATCCCTGAGTGGGAAAGGGGTGATAAATAAGTTTTTATAGTTTTAATTTTAATCCTGTATAACTTAATACCATAAAGTATGATGTGTAATTAGGAAATGTTTTATTTTTTGCAATACCTTTGCTCATTTATGAGGCTTAGGAATAGAGTTTAGCAGGTATATAACGTGCGATCGCTGTTATCATATCTGCGCTTTTACACTTATTCTTAGGCTATCTAAACTCAGGAACGCCAAAAATATTTACCACATAATAAAAAATCCCGTTGTCAGTAATGAAGACAACGGGAGTATATAAATTTTTCTATAAACTATCGGTAGGCGACTTGTGGTCCTGCCCAAACTTCCGTAACCTTTTTACCAAAAGTAATCGGCTGATCGTCGTTTGTTGTAGTGATAGTCTTACCATCATTAGCAACTTGCATTAGCGGCCAGTTTTCTTCGCCCAATTCACCTGCACGGAACAGCACACGATCTGGTTGGCTTTTACTCCAACCTAACAATACTGCAATTTTTTCATGTTCTTCCTCATTAGCAGGAGCAACTGTATTGGCGTGATTTTTTTGTCGATCCCAAATCACTGCACTATCTGTAGAATCGCCTGTGTTAAATATACCCTCAAACTTGCGTGCTAAGAAGCGATCGCCTTTTTCCGACCAACTTACTGGAACTAATACCCCAATTTTGCCACTTGTGTCAGTTTCTTCTGACAATGCCGCCTTTACAGCTTTTACCTTTAATAAAGGATCGCTAACAGGAGTAGTTGAAGCCATTACCCACAACTTCTTAGTTTGCATATCTTGAACAAACAGAACGCTGGTAACACGGCTGTTGTACATTTCGGGCTTTACTTCTAATTGTACCCGGCTATAAACAGCATATTTACCATCAGGAGAAACCACCGGTACGCTGCGGTAGTGGCGGACTCCAGAACCACCCTTGGAACCAATAGCCTCTTGAGTCGCTGTAATCCATTTCCAAGGAATAGGATGAGGACTGCCTAATGGATCTATTTGTTCTGCTTGGGACTCATCAACTGGTTCAGCAGCAGGTGTCTCCGTCGTTGTGGTTGGTTGTGATTCTCTAAGAGTTGGGGCTATTTGAGTTGCTATCAATGATTTGGTCAAAGATTTATCTCTAGAGAGAGAATTTTCTTTTCCTTTCAAAGACTTGATATTAGCAGCTTTGAGTTTTTGTATTAGATTAAGCTGACTAACAGGAACATCTGTTAATGGTGCAAGTTCGACTGCTGCCAAAGTATTAGGAAAAGTTAAATCGCTATTTGATACAGAAGCATCTGCTTGAGCCAAAGACTCAATTTTATCCGATGGTAATACTTGCGGTTCAAGAACCGCAGTACTTTGAGTTGGTACAGGATCGGATTCTTCTGTTGATGAGTTGATTTGATCTGTTTTTGATATTTCAGCTATCTCAGGTTCCTCAACTACAGCTATTTCCTTTGATACAGAGTCAGAATCTCCAGTTATCGAAGTTAGTTTAGCTACTTCTGATTTTACAGGGAACGAGTGAGCCGATGCCCCTAGTAAGGGTGCAATCAGTATCACAACGACAACGTAATTTAGAAATGGTTGTGCGCGGAACCATCCTGACAGCAAAAGGGGTTTAAGCATTTGTAGACTCTCTAGAGGGGCGGTTGCTATGTGAGAAGCAATACCTATGCAGCAATGGGGCAAGCAGTAATTATATGTATAACAAGAAACTAAAAACTTTGACGATATATTTCCTTCAAAGTTTGCAGAGTTTTACAAAAATTAAGTATCATTGTCCACACCTTTTCTTACTCAGGTACTGAATGTTTTTTTGCAAAAATATGCGAGTATAGTAAAAATGCTGATAACTCAGTAATTACTACACTATATATAATCCTGCTGTTGTTATACCTAACCAAACCAAAAATAGGTATTAGTCAAGGGATATTACAAGTTATGGGTGAGGCAATGACGCTGGCAATTAGAAGTGAGATAACTTAGTTATTGGGGATCGTACTAGCGATCGCTAGTACACAGCAAACAAGCCAGGTTACACACTAAATATAACAGCGCAAACCCTCATGATGGTAAACGTGAGGCGTTACATGGAAAGCTGGGAAAGCAGACGCATAATAAATCATACTCAGAAAATATTGCTATCAGCAACCCAAAGTCATAAATTGCAATCTCAACTACAGAAATAGCTAGAAGATGCAATAGTTTTTTGGAAACCCAACTGTATTTAATACCAATTTGGGTTAAACATCGGGAACACAACAAAATTGACTTGGTAGATGCTCTAGTGGCTCGTGACGAGACACCACTAAACGACTAGATTAACTAAAGGCAGATGCAGTTTATGCTACCTGTTACACTTCTAAACTTAACTATTAAGTTAATCAAGTAGGCTTTTAGTTTCACTAATACGAAAATATTGTACCACCAAACAGCCGATATTATTTACCATTAACTAATAACTAACGATTAACAACTAAATCATTAATGAAAATTGTATTCTTTGGTACACCGCAGTTTGCTGTACCCACCTTGGAAAAATTATTGAATCATTCAGAGTTTGAGGTGCTGGCGGTTGTCACCCAACCAGATAAACGCCGGGAACGCGGAAATAAACTTACACCAACACCCGTAAAAGCGATCGCTACTGCTCACAATTTACCAGTATGGCAACCTGAACGAGTGAAAAAAGACACCGAAACTTTAACCAAACTCAAACAGTTAGATGCAGATGTGTTTGTTGTTGTCGCCTATGGACAGATATTATCGTCAAAAATCTTGAATATGCCAAAATTGGCCTGCATTAACGTGCATGGCTCGATTTTACCCAAATATCGGGGTGCAGCGCCGATTCAGTGGTGTTTGTATAATGGTGAGAGTGAAACGGGGATCACAACCATGTTAATGGATGTGGGGATGGATACCGGGCCAATGCTACAAATAGCCACTACACCGATCGGATTACTGGATAATACTCAATATTTAGCCGACAGACTAGCGGCGATTGGTGGAGATTTGTTGGTAGAAACTCTGTTGAAGTTGGAACGTCAGGAAATTCAGCCAATTCCCCAAGATAATTTGTCAGCTACTTATGCACCTCTGATTCAAAAAGAAGATTATGGTTTAGATTGGTCAAAAAGCGCCATCCAATTACACAATCAAATTAGAGGCTTTTACCCTAACTGCACGGCTACCTTTCGTAACAACTTGTTGAAAATCACCGCTTCGGTTCCCCTTGGTGCTGTAGGCGATCGCAACCTCCCACCAGAATTACAAGAGTTGATGCATAAATTGCCTGATTTGTCAAATATATCAGACAGGCCGGGAGTTGTAGTTAACATTGTCAAAGGAATTGGTGCGATTGTTCAAACTGGGGAAGGTTTGTTGCTGTTGCGAGAGGTTCAGTTAGCTGGTAAACGTCCTCAGTTGGGATGGGATTTTGTTAATGGTAGCCGCTTAACTGTGGGAGAAGTTTTTGGTGCTGGGAGTTGAGGGGGATGAGGTTTTTCACTGTTCCCACTAAAACAGCTTTGTTGCTTGACACTCTCAGATATGAAGACACTGAGATTCTTAAATAGATTAAAAAATCTAAACTTCAAAGGCATTGTCAAAGTGCCCCTAGATGCTTGTTGATGATACTGGTTTTGTTGCTTCCATTTATTACATCAAGTTGACAAATTGATGATTTACCAGGAACATTGGCCATTTGGTATCAATTCAAAACTGCCACATTTAAAGTTCGCTAACTGTGAAATAATATACTTAACTATTCAAGAAGGTTTGTAATGGTAAATAAGGCTAGAAACTTTATTGAACGCAGCGATCGTAGAGGCTTCTTTGTACTATTTAGGAACTGGAGTAGCATCATCCTCATTACTGCTTTTAGCATTTGGGGAAATAGTTTGCCGCTCTATATTATTTCGATATGGCTCATCGGAGCTTTTCAGTATGGGTTAGGAGAAGCTCTCGTACACGAAGCCTCTCACTACAATCTTTTTACGAGGCGATCGTGGAACGATCGCTTGGAATTTCTCTATGCACTTCCTTTTTTTACTACAATATCAAAATATCGAGAACTACATTCGCGTCATCATAAGTATTTTGGGCAACCTCAAGATTCTAAAGTTCAATCTTATGAAAAGCTGGGCTTTTTAAATGCTCGATATAGCGTTTTCTTCCTCTGGTTTGTTAAGCCGATTATTGGATATGCTGGTTTTGAATCCCAATTCTTGACCCACAATGCAGATTACAACAGATTTTTTGACCGAAAGGTTCTTCTGTTTTGGATGCCAGTTGTTTCCCTCTTTTATTGGACAGGGAATCTTCATATTTTATTGTTGTACTGGTTTGTTCCCCTTCTATGGACTTTCAGCAGCTTTATTTACTGGGAAGGTATAGACCAGCACTATGGTACTATCTCTGGAACGCGAACTAATATCGGTTTTCTGAGGAATTATTTTGGACATAATATTGGATATCACCACGTTCACCATATCTGTCCCTCCGTACCCTGGTACAATTTACCAGAAGCTCATAAAGTTTTATGTTCAGAAGTTACTGATATTTCTCATGGTTTTTTTGACACCTATCAGCAATTAAAAACATATCGGCAATTAAAAATTGATTGTTAAGTCAATTACAGTTTATTTATTTGTAAATGTGATAAATGAAAACACCCATTAATCCTGTAAACCCTAGACTAACTAGTGCTTGCCAGCAAGCTGAAGCTAGTTGCTGCAAAACGGGTCTGTTGTTCTTGCCTGATGACGAACATAAAACAATTGTTTCATGGCTAACTGACAACTCACCAAGTGAACTTGATGAGTTCGAGTCCAGATGTGTTAAACACGATGGATTCTACCTATACGATCAAAAAGATTGTTGTCAGTTCTTAACCGAAACCAATTTGTGTAGGCTGCATTCAGAAGGTGTAAAACCATCTGAGTGCTTTTGGTGGCCTGTGCAAATCTACGGCACAGAACCAGAAAATCTGGAATTTCGTGTTGCAACTAGATGCTGTACGGCTTGCGAGAACATTGATGCCAATTCATCTCTGCTTGACGACATTACAAAGAGAGTTAGCGAACTTGGTGCTGATGTATTTTGTCGGTTCAGAAAAGTTTACTTGGGAAATTCTGGAAAACGATTCTTACGTAAGTTGTAGCTGTCGCCACCCAAAATTTAACTGTAAATTTAGCTATTTTAAATGTATTCTATTACCTTCATCTGAAAGGATGGGGGTATTTTTTGGTGTACAATCCAACATTAATAATACTCAAGATTGAGAGGTTGTTTGAAAAGTCGTATGTTGTGATTTTAATCGGATTTACCCCCCTTAATCCCCCCTTATAAGAGGGGGGGAAATCCGGTTCCCTCTCCTTTATAAGGGGAGGGTTAGAGTGGGGTAAAAAATATTTGATACATCAATTAGAACTTTTCAAACACCCTCTGAGTTCTCAATACATAGTTCTATTAGTAAAATTAGTTGATGAAAAAATTTTTCACAGAAATTAACAAACAAACCCTGGGTGTTATTTTAGTCATTTTTACAACACTAATTTTCGGAAGTATTCCTGCGGTAGTCAAAGAGGCAATGACTATCTTTTCGCCAGCTACACAATTTGCAATTCGTTTTGCGATCGCAGCAATAATTCTTACTCCGTTTATTCGGAATCTGAGTGTAAGCTTAGTACGTGACGGAGTAATCATGGGACTGTTACTTTTCGGTATTTTTGCTCCTGCAACGATTGGATTGGAGACTATCTCAGCAAACCAAGCTTCATTTATCTTCAGTCTCAATATGGTCTTTGTAAACCTGTTTGAGATCCTGTTTCGCAAGCGCTTATCTATCAGGACTACACTAGGGGCAATGCTTGCTTTCGTCGGAATTGGAGTTATGTCTTGGGAGAGTGGGACACCGATGATTGGCGATCTTTGGGTGTTGAGTTCTGCCCTGAGTGATGCCGCTTACATGATTGTGCTTGAGGTGTTTTCGCCACAATACTCACCTATACCATTCGTTACAATCCAGCTTTGGGTTGTAGCAGCACTAGGCATATTGTGGGCTATTCCCGAACTAACTGAGCAAATTGAGGCAATTAAAACAAGTTTCCCTATACTGATTTATCTTGGTCTAGTTGGCACTGCCATAGTTATTTTGTTCCAGACAGTAGCACAACGCTGGATATCAGCCCAGAAAGCTGCACTATTCTTTGCCTTAGAGCCTGTATTTGGAGCAATTTTTGCATTTTTGCTACTTGGTGAGACTTTTTCAACTCGCAGTTTCATTGGCGCAACAATGGTGTTAGTCGGAATATTTCTGACTTTAATCCGTCCCAAGATTGACGAAAGTGATTCAGAGTTATCACAAAAAAGCACAGTCTCGGATGATACGTCCAAAGGTGGCGAGGTTTTGGAAGCAGTGCTGAGTCCTAACAAAGAAGTGGAATCAGTTGGTTGAGAAATTTTGAACCGAATAGCACTAAGTTAAGGCAAAATCGTTGATTGAAACCAATAGAAATTTTGATTGGTATCCTTATTTTTACAGCAGTTTATTTGGGCTTACACAAGCTAGCAGCATATAGTAGTATGATCGTTTCTTAATTGTCCTTGTATTAGCCCTCAGCAGGTTAGTCGTTTGATTTGTTAAAGAACGTACAGATGTATCAAAGTAAACCAATTGACTTTATTGAACGAAACGATATTAAAGCTGTTCTAGCTTTACTGAGAGACTGGATAGCAATTTTTCTGATCGTTGCTTTTAGCATTTGGATGAATAACATATTTGTGTATTTAATTTCAGTATGGGCGATCGGCATTTTCCAATTTGCTATCGGAGAGGGATTAGTACATGAAGCAACACACAATAATTTATTTGAGAGAAAAATCTGGAATGAAAACTTAGAGTTTCTCTATGCTTTTCCTGTATTTAGAACAGTATCTGCTTATCGGAAACACCACCTTCCCCATCATAATTATTTTGGGAGCGATAAAGATTATATCCCTGAATATTATGAAATGTTGGGCTTGTACAAACCAAATAGAAATGTGTTCTTTGTCTTATTTATTAAACCCATAATGGGATTTGCTGCTTATCTCTTCTTAGAAGACGCATACCTTCACATGAAAGAGTTGGACTGGCGTTCGTTCAAAAGCGGCTTTAAGATATTTCTGTTTTGGTTCGTTGTCGTTCTGAGCTTCTTTTTATCAGGACATCTCAGTATCTTACTCTTGTACTGGTTTGTCCCTCTAGTATGGTGTTATTCATGTTATTCATGTTGGTCTGAGGTACACGAACACTTTAATACTGTATCCGGTACGAGAACAAACCTTAACTTGATAATTAATTTTTTAACTCATAATACTGGATATCACTATCTTCACCATCTTTACCCTACTATTCCCTGGTACAAACTTCCAGAGTCACATCAGGTTTTGTGTGCTGAGAGTTCAGACATCTCATACGGCTTATTCGATATCTATAAGCAATTATCACGCAGTTAATTCGATGCCTAAGTCAGGAAGTCACCCCCCTGACTTACCTACTAAACTGTGCTTGAATCTTTTTATTCACACAACTTCTAACTTTTCATAAAAGCGGCAAGATTCGCAAGGGCCATCTGGGTTGACTGCACAGCGAATGAGTTCTGAATGAGCATTGTAGCAGCAGGTGGCATCACCAATTACCCAACGTCCACCTACCAAACTTTTCTCAGACGGACGTTTAGCAGACTGTACATAAATGGCAACATTATGTAAGCGGTAGCGCCCAGCTTTTAGTTGGTATCGATGGCGGCGTTCTAAAACTGCGTAGGTTTTACCCTCAAAATCGAGATAATTTCCGGGTTGGGGTGTCCAATCAAGTTGCACTTTACCGAGTGACTCAGGCGGATGCGTCAGAATCACCTCGGTTTGTAAAGAGTCTGGCTCCATAAGCTTATGTGATTTGGTTTACATTAGAAGAATGGTATGGCATAGCTTCCTTTAGCTTACCGAATTTAGATTACAATTAATGATTCCCTCCTTGCGTCCTTACGGATTATGGCAACCAAAAGTTAGGTAAGATAGATTTACCCAAGTCACGTAGAGTTTGGTTGAGCGATCGCGCCACTTGGATATGTGCTTCATCCTCTTCTACAGCTAAAATCTCGGCTGGCTGACCTTCTCCCAAATAAGACACCACCAAATTCGCCGCCTCCAAACCAGTAACATAAGCCTTTTCCTGTGACCAGGAACCATGACGGGTTACAATCCAATCCCCACTCATAAACACATTTTCAAAACTTGTCTTCGCGGGTAACATATAACGATAGCTACCTGGTGCAAAGTGAGTCACCGCTTGAGGTAGCCGAATTACACTGCTATCAATGATTTTTGCCTCCCGAAAGGCTGGCACACAAGTTGCTAAATAACCTTGAACTATTGCTAAAATCTCCTCATCACTCAAACCGAGAAACTGATTTGCGTGATAAAAATCAGCTTCAATCACCGTTCCTGGCTCATCCCGATATTCATCATGTAAGGCATTCAAATCAAAAAACGTCCAACCTGTACTTGCGTCGAATCCAAAACAAGCATTAGAAGGACGGGGAATATCAATTTTGCGGTCAAACCATAGCCGCGTTGCTAAAACATCAATTGCTCCTAAATTGCTCAAATTACGGAATTCTTCATGGCTTTGTAGACTAGGGCTGTTTGAGACAATTTTCTTCATCCCCGTTATGCCAACTGCAAAAATCACGGCATCTGCTTCAATTACTTCATCACCGCAAACCACACCCTTCGCCCGATGATTGCTATCAACAATTAAGTCTGTAACTCGGCGCTTGGGTAGGACTCGCGCACCAGCTTTTTCAATCTGTTCCACCCAAGGACGAAATATCTTTTCTCCAACAGTTCCTCGACACCAAACTACATCAAAATCAGGTTGATGAGCCAGAATAAAAAAGTAAAGCATTCCTAAAGTTGCGGCGGCTGAACATTGTTCGCCAGGGGCAAATAAGCCCACTAATAACATTGGTTCAAAAGCGTCGCGGTAAAGTCGCGCAGAAACGTTAAAGTCTTTGAACAATTCACGGGCAGTTACAAAGTCATAGCGTCGCCAAGCATCATCAGAATTGTCAAAATCAACAACAGCGTAAAGTAAAGGCAGAGCGCTCACACGGTCAATTAGTGGCAATCGTTTAAACTGAGTATATAGAAAAGTTCCTAGTGGGGAGGGGAGTCGCGGTAAGTCTTGAAAGATCGGTGATTCAACTTCTAAACCTGCTGGCGAATATTGTGAAGAACGAGTCCAAGTAGTAAAAGGATTAATTTCTAATTCATTGATTAGAGAAAAAATATTTTTATAAGGATACCAAAAGCCATGAATGCCAGCTTCAACAGATTTTCCGGTGGCTGTTTGCCAACCTGCCACCAATCCACCGGGATAAGGGCCTGCCTCTAGAAGGGTAACATCATAGCCTTGTTTTGCCAAATGGTAGGTTGCTCCTAAACCAGCCCAACCAGCACCGACAACTACCACCTGTTTTTGTTGCGATCCTTCTACCATCCCAGCCTCCGATTGTTGCTGTCCATCAACTAATGTATACGAACTTGCTGCTCTTATCAGATAACATGTTGCTATTACAGTAGACATCTCCGAAAAAGAATGTAGAGACGTAGCACTGCTACGTCTCTACAAGGGTTGTGGATAACGCATATTTAATTTCTGGAGATGTCTAGTAGAGAAAGAAGGAAAAAGCCAAGAAAATTTGGCGCAGCCTCACAAATAAATGGTATCAGCACTAATTAAAATGAAGAGCAGGAGAAATTCTCTTGCTCTGAAAAATTGCTATGCAGTCACTACTTTGGGTTGAGGTTTAGTGAATAACTCAGCTAAACGATGGGGTTTGCGATCGCGCCAGTTCCCCTTATGATACGCATACCCCGCGATTAACGGGAATGCCACAGTCGCCTCAGAAAATACCATTTGTTCAGTAGCTTTATCTACCTTCCCCCAAGAATGAGCCTCTTTGAGAGTAGAACCAGATAAAGCCCCATCCCGCTCATCGGCAACGGTGACTTGAATTGTATACTTGTGCATACTCGTATCAAATCCCAGCATTTCCGCAGCTACCACCGTATCCTGGGCGAAGTTTTTTGGTACACCGCCACCAATCATCACCAATCCAGTGTAGTTGGAAGCTAGTTTGCACTGCGTCAACTCTCGAAAGTCTCGCACCGAGTCAATCGTTACATGAGATTCCGGGGAATTCCATTGGTGATGCACTAAGCCAAAGCCAGCCGAACAGTCACTAAAAGCGGGGACAAAAATTGGTACAAGGTGTTGATAAGCAGCTTGCACTACAGATTGACCATAATTACCCCGGCGTTCTAAATAAGCCGCCATCTGCTCAATAAATTCCCGTGAAGAATAGGGACGCTTATCTAAATTATTGGCGATTTCTGCGATCGTCATGTCACACACCCGCAGTTGATCTTCATCAATGTAGGTGTCATATATGCGGTCTATCCGTTGCTGTCTTAACACTTCATCATCAGCAAAGGGATCGCCGACATAATGACGATAACCCAACGCTTCAAAGAAATCTTGATCAACAATGTTAGCGCCAGTAGACACGATCGCATCTACCATATTGTGAGTAATTAAATCGTGGACTATTCCCTTGAGTCCAGCACTAAATAAAGACCCAGCTAAACACAAAATAATCGTACATTCTTTATCTTGCAGCATTGCATCATAAATTTTTGCTGCCCGCCCCAAATTTCGACCTTGGAAAGCCGTCTTACCCATAGCTTCCACTAAGCCAACAACATCAAAATCTTTAATGTCAATTGGTTGCATAGTCTGTTGCAAAAGTTCTTCACGATTCATGGTAGATTGTCCTTTTTATTGAAAATAAAAGTTATACGGTCTGCACAGCGACTACAAGGCAAGTCTTGCCAATGTACTAGGCGCTTCGCAGTGGTCGTACCAGGACAAACCAGGATCAGATTGCCGTCTTTTATTTAACTTGACGTGCAATTCCCAGATACTCATGAGTTGGATGAAAGGACTGTTCAATTTTGCTAATAATGACTTCTCAAACACTACAATTCACCAATGATACTCAATTTACGCCAAACTAACAAGTGGTTGTCAAAACTCGCTCAATTCTTTCCAATGCCCAATCTATTTCATCTTGGGAAATAACCAAGGGTGGAGCAAAACGAATGACATTATCTCTAGTTTCTTTGGCTAATAATCCCTCTTTAGCTAAGGCTTTACAAAAACGTCTAGCACCACCAGCTTCGGGGTGCAATTCCATCCCAATTAATAAGCCTTTGCCACGCACTTCCTTGATATACGAACTCTCAATTGATTGTAATTTATCTAGAAAATATTCTCCTAGTTGTAAGGCTTTTTCTGGCAAATTTTCTTCTATAAGAACATCCAGTGCTGCAATTCCAATAGCAGCAGCTAAAGGATTTCCACCAAAGGTACTACCATGATCTCCTGGTTGAAATACACCCATCACTTCCTCTGTCGAAATAAACGCAGAAATGGGATAAAATCCACCAGATAAAGCTTTTCCTACAGTTATACCATCTGGCTTAACATTCTCATATTGATGGGCAAACATTTTACCTGTTCTTCCCAAGCCAGTTTGAATTTCATCAAAAACCAATAAGACATTATGATGGCGGCAGATTTGTTCTGCTTGCTTTAAAAACCCATCAGGAGGAACGATAATACCTCCCTCACCCTGAATTGGTTCTACCAAAAAGGCAGCAGTGTTAGGAGTAATCGCTTTTTCCAACGCCTCAGAATCACCAAAAGGGATAACTTTAAACCCACTCGTCAAAGGCCCAAACCCATCTTGATATTGTTCTTCTGTAGAAAAGCTAATCAAACTAATAGTGCGCCCAGAAAAATTATTACTACAAACAATAATTTCTGCCTGATTTTCTGGTAAACCTTTTACTTTATAAGCCCATTTACGAATGGCTTTGATAGCCGTTTCCACAGCTTCGGCTCCCGAATTCATGGGTAGCACTTTGGGTAAACCAGAAATTTGAGAAAGTTTCTCATAAAATCTTCCTAACTGGTCATTGCGAAAAGCTCTAGAAGTTAAGGTAATTTTCTGAGCTTGCTCAATCATGGCTGCCAGAATTTTGGGATGACAATGACCCTGATTTAATGCTAAATAAGCAGAAAGAAAATCCAGATATTTTTTACCTTCTATATCCCATATCCACACTCCTTCTCCTTTAGTGATGACTACATCTAAGGGATGGTAATTATCAGCACCATATTGCTGTTCTAGTTCAATATAATCCTGGGTATTCATAGTGTTGAATTTGGTAATTCCCAGAGTTAAGTTCGTTGCTTGCATATTTGCTCCTGATAGTTTTGAGAGGTTGAAATCAAACTAGAAAAAACCTGAAAGATTACCAGTCAAATGAGAGATTCAATAGATCCGAGCATAATTTGAAAAATCCAGATTTTATCCTTGTTTTTAAGAGTTACAAATTGATAGACAAGACCAAATAGGGATGATTTGAAAAACCACATCTATCGTTGGAGCTATTTACCATCAAAAAAATGATTAGTCAAATCCTGAAACGAATATTTTGGTAAATCCATACCATGATTAATTTGTACAGTGCTTAAGTCTTAGTTTTATAATTCCTAATTTCAGGGCGCTATTTACAACGAGACTAAAGGCGCAACTTCCAATATTAGCCCTATTTTTGATGTCAAAGACAAGACCTATTATTAGATATTGAGCGATTTTTCTGAATATCTAAATAGCTAGGAACTATTGACCAGCCATCTGGTTTTATTATAGATATGCAACTTGTGTAGAGCATCTTCTGCCTACTTTTAGTGAAGAAAACCAGTTGCCCATTCTGTCTGAATGTAAAACTTTGCTGGCATAACGACCAAGAGTGTAAACTGTAACATTTCTAATGTTGAATTTATCTTTATCCGCACCTTACAGATAAAAAACGAAGGGCGATGAACAGGCGGTGAGTGTTATGAGTTAGAGACTTTCGTCTCCTTCATAGATATCTTAAACTAGGTATACAATGAGTTTTTTATGCTGTTATCGAATATAGACTATCACTAAATTTCCTGTCTCTCAATGCTGGGGTGGGGGATGAAAAGGTTAAAGACTATCTCATTCAGAAAAATTTAGCTGAACTCCCAAAATGTAATGATTATTCAGAGAAGATAGTGAGATTGCCAGATTTCGTCATATTGAGTATAATAGCTTACCTGTGATTCTTGGTTCTAAGTAGGTCTTTTGAGGGGATTTTATTGCAGTTAATTACGACGTTGCCATAAGCTAAGTAGTTGGACAAAAATCTTTACAGTCATTGTGTAATTAATTCTGTCCAAGTACTTAAATTTTATCTTGAGAATGCGATCGCCTAGCAATATTTAATCAGCGCATTGGCATCGCCCGTCGGAGACATCGCATTTTCTCAGGAATCTTTTGGCTAACGGTAGGCTAACATACCTACAAAACTATGCTTTTAGGACTTGTGTGTACACTTTAGCCTTAGTAAGGAGAGGTGAGTATTTGCTGAAGCAAATACGGGGCGAGATTCAGACGGTGTTGCAGCGAAGTGACAAGCGCTATATATTTCACCAAATTGAAAACAGTTATAGACTTTAAGGAAAGGCTAAGGTGGAGCAATTCAGTAAAAATCCCTTGCGGTTAATGCTGAGTTGAGAGTATAACAGAAAACAGACTTGACTATTGATGAGGAATAATCATAATGACTCAATTAGCAAATACAAAATTCAGTCTAAATGACTTTGAATTACGAGATGGCATTTATTTTCCTAGCGATTATGAACAATTGAATAATACTCAACATAAAAAAACATGGGATGCAATTGGCAAAACGTATTATGGTTCCCAAAAAATTGAAAAAATTGCAGATACATCGCCCATTAAACAAGATTACACTCTGCTAACTGGCACACCTGGAGGGACTTGGAACAAATTTCCATCGAATAAATCTGTTGGCTCTATTCTAGAGATCGGCTCTGGTTATGGCCGCGCACCTTTGCATCTCTCGAAAGCGAAAAATCTCAGATGCGAAAAATATTACGGCATTGATATTTCTGAACCTTTATTGCGGCGGTTAATTAAGGTTAAACAAGAATATAATTTTTTCCCAGAAGCTGAATTTAACTTGATTTGCACTTCTGCTGAAATATTACCTTTGGAAGATAATTCTATAGATTTGGTAATTTCTAACTGCGTCTTTATGCATATACCAGATGCACAATTAAGAAATTTGTTAGCTGACATATCTCGCGTACTAAAGCCTGGTGGAATTTTTGTTTTTAATCATTCCTTTCACAATAAATCTTGTCCTTCTCATATTATCCATAATTTTATCAGAAGGCTAAACCCATTTGTGAGAAATCCAGTTTATCTCAAGCAATATTCTGCTGTTGAAATAAATGAAATGTTAGCATCTGCTGGTATACAAACTAAGTGCCCAGAATACATTGTCGAACCAACGCAAGAATATGCAATTTTGCCGGAAACTATTAAGGGAATTCCAGTACCCTTTGCTAATGCTATTAACAGAAGCCTTAAACCATCAGATGCTTTAAAAGAAACTTTGGCTTATGGTTTTAGTGCTTACAGTAGTCAACTATAGCAATCTTAAATAATTCGCAAACAATCAGATCCCC
Source organism: Nostoc sp. (assembly GCF_036919895.1). Taxonomy (GTDB): domain Bacteria; phylum Cyanobacteriota; class Cyanobacteriia; order Cyanobacteriales; family Nostocaceae; genus Nostoc. The sequence goes on along the minus strand of NZ_JBALBW010000070.1, from coordinate 13,969 downwards.
AACTTCTTAGAGAAGTCGGGGATCTTGTTTTTTAGGAGTTGTTATAGCGTTTCCCGGTCTGGTGAGATACAAGAACCCCACCCCCAACCCCCTCCCCGCAAGCGAGGAGAGGGCTATGATGTAACTCCTATGATTAAGAAACGCTTTATGTAACTTACCAACTTTTACCAACATCTTTAAATTAAAGTTGGTAAATTAGTAATTACTTAAGCTAATTTTTCCCTACGCAACTATGCCATTGGATTTATCGCCCCTTTGGATATCACTCAAAACTTCATTACTTGCCACATTTATCACCTTCTTTGTGGGTATTGCTGCTGCCTACTGGATGCTGGGATATCGTGGCAAAGGGAAATCGTTGATTGAGGGTATCTTTATTGCGCCACTGATTTTACCGCCTACAGTTGTCGGTTTCTTGTTGCTGCTATTTTTTGGCAAAAATGGCCCTGTAGGGAAACTCATGGGGGCTTTTGACTTCAGCATCGTCTTTACTTGGTATGGTGCTGCGATCGCAGCTACAGTAGTTTCTTTCCCTTTAATGTATAAAACTGCACTAGGAGCCTTTGAACAAATAGATGGCAACTTACTGCGAGTAGCTAGAACCCTTGGTGCAACTGAAGCTACAATCTTTTGGCGCATCAGTTTACCCTTAGCACTACCTGGGATTGTAGCCGCCACAATGCTCGCTTTTGCTCGTGCTTTGGGAGAATTCGGGGCGACGCTGATGCTAGCTGGCAACATTCCCGGACAAACGCAGACAATCCCAATGGCAATTTATTTTGCTGTGGAAGCGGGAGAAATGAACGAAGCGTGGTTTTGGGCGATCGCAATTATGGTAATTTCTCTATCTGGAATAATTGGGGTTAACTTCTGGCAAGAATTGAGGGAGAAGAAGAAGGCAGGGGGCGGGGGGCAGGGGGCAGGGGGAGAAATTATTTATACTCCGCAATCTAGTTTTGAATCTAGTGGATTGTTTGTCAATATTGAAAAAATCCTGACTAGCTTTGATTTAAAAGTTGCTTTCACTACTGATGAACAACCTTTGGGATTGTTGGGGGGTTCTGGAGCAGGTAAGAGCATGATTTTGCGCTGCCTTGCGGGGATAGAAACACCCTCTAGTGGACGTATAGTTTTAAATGACAGAGTATTGTTTGACTCAGAACAAGGAATTAATTTACCCAGCCGCGATCGCCGCATCGGTTTTTTAGTGCAGAATTACGCGCTATTTCCGCATTTGAGTGTGGCGCAAAATATTGCTTTCGGCTTACCCAAAAAACTATCTGCTGGAAGTATTAGAGTGCAGGTAGAGGAGCAACTTATAGCGATGCAGTTACAGGGATTAGGCGATCGCTATCCGCACCAACTTTCTGGGGGACAACAACAACGGGTAGCCTTAGCAAGAGCATTGGCAAGTCAACCGGAAGCATTACTTTTGGATGAGCCGTTCTCGGCACTTGATACCCACCTGCGTAGTCAATTAGAGCAGCAAATGACAGAAACCCTTGCTGACTACCAAGGTGTGACTCTATTTGTCACCCATAATATGGAAGAAGCTTACAGAATTTGCCCAAATCTGTTGGTATTAGAGCATGGTAGAGCCGTTCATCATGGCAGCAAACATGATATTTTTCAGCATCCTACTACCGTTAGTGTTGCTCAACTTACCGGATGCAAAAACTTTTCCCGTGCTGTTCTCCAGTCATCGCAACAGGTAGAAGCGATTGATTGGGGTTGTAGTCTCCAAGTAGTTGAACCAGTCACGAGCGAATTATCCCATATTGGTATTCGTGCCCATCAGTTCATTTTTACCAATGACTCATCACAAGAAAATACCTTTCCCTGCTGGGTAGTACGAACCAGTGAAACGCCCCACCGAATGACGTTGTTTCTCAAACTATATTCTGCTGGCAGGAATTCTCAAGATTACCATCTGCAAGCTGAAGTCTTTAAAGAAAAATGGGTGACTATGAAAGATCAACCATTTCCTTGGTATGTGCGTTTAGATCCCCTGCGCTTAATTTTAATGGAGTGAACGCAGAAATATACAGGACATGGGAAATTCTTCAAAATCATCTTACTTCAAGCGCCCAGACCCCAAAGAGTCTGAGCGCTTGAATATTAGGTTGCAGAGAAACTTCTGCTAGTTAGAGAAATTAAGCAGGCATCATCTGCATACTTCTGCAAGACTCTGCACACTTACGGCAAGCAGCAGCACATTCCATCATTTTCATGTCATCGCTCATCATCTCACAGGCCATTGCAGTGCGATCGCACATTTCAGCGCAAAGCATACAAGTACGTCCCATGAACTCAGAACCGCTCATCATCATATTCATGCACATCATGCACATTTCAGCGCAATCGCGCATCATGCTCATCATGCTCATCATATTTTTGTCCATCTGCATACCACCTTTGGCCATGCAGTAAGTCATGGTTTCCATGCACATCTTGTGACAGTCCATACAAACTTCCATGCAAGCTTGCATTTCGGCAGTCATGGTTTCATTCATCGTCATCATCATCATCTGAAATACCTCATGATTTTTTGATGTATTAAAGAGTGCCTTTAGAAGGACTACCTCATAACATTAATCCTATCCTTTTAAAGAGTCAAGTCGCTCTGCTCGCAATGACACAAAAATAACATGAACCAAAAAACCCTAAATTCAATCAAAGTCAACAGCCTACAACCTTCACCTCTTGATAGCTCACCCAAAATCCCTCTCTACACACCACTATAGAGGGATTGGCCGTTTCTAGGTGATTAGCGATAATCAGAGAGGACATTACTGAATTAGAGGGAGATTTTGGAGGTATCGCATTTGAGACACTATCCTTATATACACTAAATAGTGTTAAAGTTACTACATTCGCACACTTGACTATCTTAACTATCCTTGCGTCTTTGTCAAGATTTTGAGATATTAATTAAATTGAAAAAGTAATTCAGATAGAAACTTATGACAACCGAGCAAGAGCTTCAATCTCTTTTTAATACCTTAGATAGCGATCGAGATGGCAAAGTCTCCATTAACGATCTTTTTTTAAGTCCTGGCTTAAGTGCAATCATCTCATCAGAAACAAATACTAGTAGTCCCCAGGAATTACTAGTAAATTATGATTCAGACAAAGACGGTAGTATTACTTTTGAAGAGTTAAAGGAAGCAGTTGATAAAGCAAATAATTTAAACTAGGAGTCAAAAAAAAGGGTATCAATACCCCATAAATCCCTTTCTACACTTCAGTAGAGAGGGATTAGCCTTTTATAGGTCAAAATGGGACTCAGCAAAAAAAATGCTTTCAAACCCTATAATACTGTTCGCCGCAATTCAGGAAAAACCTTAGACACCTTATTCAAGACACAATCGCCATAGGTTCCCCGAAAATCATGAATGTTAGCTTTATCTCAGCGATCGCCTATATTAATATTATCATTCGCCATTATAGGAATCATATTTGATTTTTGAACAAAATTAGGTATTGTAGGGTGTGTTAGAACGCAGTTCGTAACGCACCAAACCCTTGATAATCGTGCGTTACGCTGTCGCTAACACACTCTACGTATCTTTTCAGAAATCAAATACTAGTCCTATATATTATCTAACGCTCTTTTATTACTTTGAAAAAATCAAATATTTGTAGGTTGGGTTGAACAACGTGAAACCCAACAGAAGTAGGGATTATTGGCGTTGGGTTTCGTTCCTCAACCCAACCTACTCATAGATTTATAGAAAATAGTGACAACAAAGGTTTCTGATTTTTATCTCGTGAGAGTCATAGAAGAGCGCTAATTGAATCGGCTTCACTTCTACATCGAAATTGGGATTCTAAAGCTTTGCGTAAAATCATAGCTATTTTAAACGCAAAGTAAAAATTAATGAGATTAAAATCGCTGACCTGTAGTAATTTCAAATCTAACTTCTCCTTGGTCGCTAATTCCTAAGTCACCCCGAATTAGCCCAAAGGTTGAGTTGACCCGCAATCCTAAGCCGTAACCAAAGCCACTTCCAGGTTTGTTTCGCAGCACACCTGGTTCTCCTAACACGGTGTCACTAGACCCGAAATCTGAGCCGAAGTCAGTAAAGACAACTCCGCCTATTGACTGAAAAATTGGGAACCGATATTCCACCGAAGCTAAACCATAACTCCGGCCACTGGCAACTTTACCATAACCGTAACCTCTGACAGAATCTAGCCCACCAATATTAAAAGCATCAGCTGGTGGGAAGTCTCCAATAGTTGTACCAATTTGTAAATTAATCGCCAACATTTCTGGATTATCAGTTAGTCTACCATTACCTATCCAACTGACTGGAAAATACTGAATATAGTCTCCCCGTAAGCGGTTGCTAGAAATATTCCCCAGTCCAATGGGAATCGCTTGTTCTGTGCTGAAGGTGAGGATCGATCCTTGGGTGGGATTGTCTCGGCGATCGCGTTGATCTCTGGATACAGCAAATGATACTGTAAATAGGTCATCAATTCCAGTCCCGCTCACAGATAGAGGACTCCCCAATCTATCGACCTGGACAACGTTATAGTCTCCATCGCGGAGGCTAATTCTGGTATAGTTAAGCGCTACAGATGTATACCACTCATCAAAAGATCGTAAAAGTGCCACAGAACCACCAAATCTTCCTTCTCGCACTTTGCTGCCGTCAGCCAATCTGATATCGTCGTTGAAGGTTCCCGATGTGTTTCGAGTCCGAAAACCTCTAATGCTATAGCCCAAACGGTTTGGTTCTTCAGAACGATAACGGCTAGTAAATTGGCCGTTAAATTGGACATCTTTAGTGCTAAACTGCAAAATAGTATCTAGTTTATCGTTCAGACCGCTAACATTTTCATCTTTATAACCCACCCGACCATATAGCCCAACGTCATCGTTATTACCGCCTCCTAAGATGAGAGAAGGGAAGCTACGCTCTTTGATTGCATAAAGAATATTAACACCGAAAGCATCTTCTTTAGGGTAAACTTTGACTTGATTAAATGACTCTAATCTCCTCAATCGTTGCAAGTCTGCTTGAAGTAAATCTTCACGGAATATCTGACCTGGTTTGAGTTTCAGCAAACCAATAATAAAATCTTTCTGAGTTCGCCCTCTGATTGGCAGACCTTTTTCATTAGTAAAGCGTATCTGGATATCTTTGACAACTTTTTGGGAAATTTCCAAGGTCTGGCTATCTCCTAAAGTTACTCCTATATAATCACCATATTTGGCATCCCCTCCCCCTATTTTGTTTGTAGCTTCTAGTGTCACAATCCCACTAGCGCCATCTTCAGTAGAAGGTTGCGAGTCTGCAAGGGCTTCTAGATTTTTACCACCTACTAACATTACTGCGATGCCTACGGCGGTAAGCAACGCAACTACAGTTATTTGAACTCGCATATTGAAAATACGTTAGTGTTATTAAGTTTACAGTATAGAGCGGATCTCTTTTGCGTAAGTTCTATATTAACCTTGCTATTGAGTATTTCAAAATCCGGTTGCTTGTTTCGCCAGTACTCAGTATAAACCGTCAGACTGTTTTCAAGTTGCGATCGCCTCCAACGGGCAGTTACGCCATCGCTCAAGTCCTCAAAAGTTTTGAAGTTGCGCTACTGCCACAAGAGGTTATAGTCTGGGAAATAGAACCTCTTCCCAAAAACTATGACAGACAAATACTCAGCGTTTAAGCTCTTTTTTAGCTTTTTTGTAGATAATTAAAGTGGGTGACTATCTGGTAAATCCACTTACACATAAAAAGCCATGAGACAAAAACCTAAACAACAAATGCGTATCTGGGCGGTGTTGTGTCATTTCTCAGCTTTGTTAGGATGGATGTTATTGGTTTTTTTAGTATTTCTTGGCATCCCTTTATATTTACCTTTAAATCTTTTAGTTCCCCTCTTGATTTGGCGCTTTAGAAAAGCAAAATATCCTTGGATAGATTTACAAGGAAAGGAATCTTTAAATTTTCAATTTTCTCTAACATTATATACCTTGATTGTCATAGCAATATCCTTAATTTTATTAATAACTAGCTTGAGTCTGGTTGTGACTAGCAATGGTTCAGCCCATGAAATAAAAAACACTTTAGATGGCTTATTAATTGTACTTGTGTCACTATTTTCATTCAAACTCATACTCCAATCGTTTATAGTGACATTTGCCTCTGTAAAAGCTTACAAGGGCGAGCATTATCGTTACCCTTTTACAATTAGAGTTTTACGATAATAAAAATCACATAAATATGGGAACCAAAATTATATGATTGGAATTGCGATCGCCGGGACTGGATTTGGTCAAAAAGTCCACATCCCCGGATTCCAAGCGCATCCTGGGACTGAGTTAGTTGCTGTTTATCACCGAGATATAAATAAAGCCAAAGCCATAGCAGAATCCCATAATATCCCCCACGCTTCCGACTCCCTAGCTGATATTGTGGCATTACCAGAAGTGCAAGCAGTCAGCATCTCTACACCGCCATTTTTGCACTATGAAATGGCAAAAACTGTATTGCAAGCCGGGAAACATTTATTATTAGAAAAACCGACAACTTTAAATGTAGTTGAAGCTAAAGAACTTTATCGGTTAGCAAAAGCAAAAGGCGTAATTGCGACTGTAGATTTTGAATTTCGCTTTGTCCCAGCATGGCAGTTATTTGCTGAACTATTGTCAGAAGATTATGTGGGTGAGTTACGCTTAATTAAAATTGATTGGTTAGGTTCTTCTCGTGCTGATACTTCACGCCCTTGGAATTGGTATTCTGACAAAGAAAAAGGAGGTGGTGCATTAGGATCTTTGGGTTCCCACGCTTTCGATTACATTCACTGGTTATTCGGGCCAGTGCGGAGATTAAACGCCCATTTAACTACTGCAATTCCTACACGAGTCGATCCTGCTAGTGGGGAATCTAAGCCAGTAAATACAGATGATAACTGTATATTAACCCTGGAATTAGCAAATGGTACACCTTGCCAACTTTCGATCAGCGCGGTTGTTCATGCACCAAGAACCCATTGGGTAGAAGTATATGGCGATCGCGGTACATTAATTGTGGGTAGTGAAAATCAAAAAGATTATATCCACGGCTTTCGGGTTTGGGGTTCCCAGCCAGGTAAACCCTTAACGGAAATAGAAATACCGAATCGGTTAATTTTCCCAAAAAATTATGCTGATGGGCGGATTTCGGCATTTATCCGCGTAATAGACCAATGGATACAAGGAATTGAACGCAATCAGGAGATTACACCATCACTGCGAGAAGGAATTTATTCTCAATTATTGATGGATTTATCCCATGAATCGCATACAAAAGCAAGTTGGGTCGATGTACCTAGCTTAGAAGGATTTCTTAGCAATTAGAAAACAAATGAGCAAAACTCCCCGTATTAGTATTCCACCGGAAGTCAAGAAATATGTTTTTGAACGTGACAAATATCAATGCCAAAGCTGCGGTAAAACTACTACAGAAACTAGCCTCAGTATCGACCATATCATTCCCCTTGCCCGTGGTGGTCAAAACGATATCAGTAATTTACAAACTCTCTGTCTTACTTGTAATCAGCAGAAAACAGACAATATTGACCCCCGCTTCCGACGATATTTTCAGCTTTAAGTTACGATAGTATGGGCGATTAATTTCTCATTTGTATGCCTAAAAATCAGAATAGCAATTCTCGAAGATTCCTCAATATTAAAACTTCGATTCTTTACTTATTCACTTCTATGGCTGTTTTAGTAATAGCTTTTCCCTGGCTATATGAGATTAAAACGAAAGCTGGGATTGATATATCACCTAACCGCCATGCAGGAACTTTTTTTGAGAAACATACCCACGGACTCTTTAAGTGTGAGTGGCTTTATCCTTACCATTGCGATCGCTCCCAGACTAAGTAAAGTAAATTAAAAAGAAAAGGGGAAAGTTTTCCCCTTCTCTGTGTGTGAGATTTTTACCGTACTACCCTACATCTATCCCAACTGATTTGAGATCGCGCTTACATCAACGGCTAACTTTTTGCCCAACTTGAGCAACTGAAGGCACTGATTCTCTGCTTCATTGCCAAAGCTAGTAATACACACCGGCGCAATCTGACTTTGCAGACAACTAAAATAGAGTTCTTGCGATCGCTGTAGGGAAATGTCAATATTTAGTTGATCCCCGACATCAATCAATCGCTCCAATAATTGGATATCTGCATTAAAGCTACCATTAGCATCGTGCAACAATTGCCAAAGCGATCGCGCAATTAACTGTTCTAACATCTGCTTACCGTCGGGAATATTCAGCCGACAACGCAGATGTTTTGCTTCAGTCGCGATCGCTTCTAATTCTAAGATATGACTCCAACTCTTTTGGGGATCGGCAATCTCTTGCTCAAGCGATCGCAATGTCATCAGACAGCGATGTCCTAAAGCAATATCTGCTGCTACCTGCAACTCTTGCGGTACTGCTATTTCATCTCGATGAAACGCCATCAGCACGCCATAATTATCGCGGTAGGCTTGAGTATACAACTGTCCTAAACGTGTCAGCGTTTCCTGACTAAGCAGCCCCATAATTCGGTGGCGTTCTTCAGCAAATAGATTTTGCAAGTTGAAAGCTTCTTCACCAAATAGCTGTGTCATTGCCAAGATGGTGTGAGCCGCACTAGCTTGTTTTAGTGCCCCAAACAGCTTTTCTTTAATTTGGCTGTAATCACGCCGCCCAGTAAATTGTTGAATGCAGCAGTGAAAATCCCAGCCTCCCAAATGCAGAACCGCAAATACCAAATGCTCGCTTTCCCAAGTAATCTCTGATACTAGCTTTAAACTTCCGACAGCCAGAGTTAGCGATCCCATGCGTTGCAATTGGTAATCTAGCTCATTGGCAGCGTAGCAATAAACCTTTTTGTGGTAACGCTGAGACTGTTTGTCAGCCACATCTTTTCTGGGCAAAGAATTATGCGCTTGGGCTGGTTTCTGATTAGTAAACAGCGAAGTAATAGCGTAATGGGCTGCTACTTGCTTAAAGCCAAGCTGGGCAGTTAACACGAGTTGCCGATAAATTTCTGCACCGTGTTTAAATTCATCCACATTACTGGGGGCTAAACCAAGACGTTTGACAAAGCCTTTTTCTAGCTGCACACCAGCCACTTCCCCTGCTAATTCTAAAGCCCGGGCGGCGTAGCGCATAATTTGCGTCCCCTCTGGACGGGAAATTTCTTCAAAAAACCAACCGCAACTAGTGAACATCAACAAAGCGTGACGCTGCATTTCTAATAGGCGCAAAGCGTCTACTTGTTCGGCTGCTGTTAGTTTGTGGGTTTGATGGCGGGCGAGGAAACGGTTAACATTGCCAGCAGAGCGATCGCGCATGACTTGGATATATTCATCCCGTGTTTGCCAGGGATCGCGAAATAACTGTCTGCCATGTTCCTCATACACTTCAGTTAGCTGATCCCGCAGCCAATTTAGGGCATCCCGTAGGGGACGACGCCATTTCTGATGCCAAACACCACCTTCTCCACCGCAACCACAGTCATCTTCCCATCTGCCGACACCGTGGGCGCAACTCCAGGCTGTAACTGACTTCAATTCCACTTCCCAGCCGGGAGAATTTAAGCTGAGGTAGTGGGCGAAGTTCGTTACTGTCCAACCTTGTTGAGGAAACTCTTTGGTAAAGGCGTAGGCTAAAGTTTTCTCAGTCCCCTTTTTGTGATGTCCGAAGGTTTCCCCATCCGTCGCCACAGAGATTAACTGGGCTGGACGATGATCCCCACGGACTGCTGAACCGATCCGGCCGGCAAAATGACTGGAATTATAAACGACATCACTAAAACCCATGTCCCGCGATATCGGCCCATCGTAGAAGAAGATATCAATGTAGGGTTTATCATTTGTTTCGTTGGACTCTTGACTATCTTTCAAATAACAACGATAGGGACGGGTGGAATCAATCTGACTACCGCCGACTTCGATCCATTCAGGATGAGGATGATCTGGAGTGGGGAGGGGACGGCAACGCAGGGCTTGAGATGGTGCCAGGACAATGAAGCGAATCCCCTCAGCAACAAGAGCTTCTAGGGTGGCGTAATCTACAGCAGTTTCAGCTAGCCACATTCCTTCGGGATCGCGGCCAAAGCGGGAGCGGAAGTCCTCTTTACCCCAGCGAATTTGGGTATATTTGTCCCGTTCATTCGCCAGAGGCATGATGATGTGATTATATACTTGCGCGATCGCATTACCGTGACCATCCAAGCGATCGCTACTCTTGGCATCCGCCTCTAAAATTCGCTGATAAACCTCCACATCGTAGCGTTCTAGCCACGACATTAGGGTTGGCCCGATATTAAAACTGAAATACTCGTAATTATTGACGATCCTCACCACTTCACCTTGGTCATTTAAGACTCTGGCAAAGGCATTCGGGCGATAGCATTCCCAATGAATCCGCTCATTCCAATCATGGAAAGGTGCAGCGCTCGGTTGGCGTTCAATTGCGTCCAGATAAGGGTTTTCCCTTGGTGGCTGGTAAAAATGACCATGCACCGTCACATAAACACCATTAGCTTTTCTCAGGGGATCGCCTTCTTTGGTGTTATTGGGATCTGAATGTAATGTTAACGTTGAGCCAGAGTTAGCCGGCATTTCAGCAGCAGAAGTCATGTATATTTATCCAAAACAAAAAACTTACAGTTGCACCGAAAACGTTGTGCGTAAACCTTTATCCAATGGTTTCGGCGCAAAATCCGGTATAAACAACAACTATGGAATCTAACTAAATTTTTGACAAATCTTCCTCATTGTAGTGGGAAATCTGCGTTATCGCACAACCCTTTCCCTGAAGGCTTAAATGTAATTAGCCATTGAACAAAGACTTAGCTAAGGGTTTCCTCGTTAGCAGCGCTAAATCAAAAATTTAATTGTCTTTTAATACATTAAACCCCATTCTTGGTGTAATAATTTGGCTCAAATTCATACTTTTGCAACAAAAAATTACGAAAACTCCTTAAATCGCAATCTTATTTTACATCCGCTGTAATGAACTGAAAACAGTACAATTTCTGAATTGCTCTACAGACGGTTGAGAGTATCATGTCGGAGTGCTGAGTGAAAGTAATTGTTAATTCAACACCCCAAATTTTAAATTTAGGATTGCTCGCTGTGAATGATACCCTCAACCCAAAACAACAAATGTCAACCAAAAACATTATTCTTTTCGTTTTATTACTGTTTATCCCAGTTTCCCTAGCAGCCCACTTTCTGGAGTGGGGAGAATTGCTAGTTTTCATTACAGCTGGATTAGCAATTCTGCCCTTAGCAGCTTGGATGGGTACAGCCACAGAAGAAATTGCTGTTGTAGTGGGGCCATCATTGGGCGGGTTGTTAAATGCCACCTTTGGCAATGCAACAGAATTAATCATCGCCCTAGTAGCGCTAAACGCTGGGTTAATAAATGTAGTCAAAGCCAGTATTACAGGATCGATTATCAGCAACTTACTACTGGTAATGGGTTTTTCCATGCTTTTGGGAGGACTGCGCTACAAAGAACAGACATTTCAGCCAATTGTGGCGCGGGTGAATGCTGATTCGATGAATTTGGCAGTGATTGCCATTTTGATGCCAACGGCGATGAATTATACCTCTCAAGGAATTAACGAACAAACACTGCAAAATCTTTCTATTGCTGTTGCTGTGGTGTTAATCCTGGTTTATGCCCTAACGCTGCTATTTTCGATGAAAACCCACTCCTATCTATATGATGTGGGTGTAGCAGAGACAGAAGAAGAGGAAACCCCTCACGCCAAACCAAATATGATGTTGTGGGTTAGCGTGCTGCTAGTATGTACCTTAATGGTGGCAATTGAGTCAGAAATGTTAGTTGATTCTCTAGAAGTGGCCACATCTCAGCTAGGTTTGACGGCACTGTTTACAGGGGTGATTTTAGTTCCCATTGTCGGTAACGCGGCTGAACACGCCACAGCAGTCACCGTGGCAATGAAAAATAAAATGGATCTTTCCCTTTCGGTAGCTGTGGGATCAAGTATGCAGATTGCCTTGTTTGTCGCGCCCGTGTTGGTGATAGCTGGGCGGATAATGGGTAAACCAATGGATTTGGATTTCCAACCCTTTGAATTAGTAGCTGTGGTTGCGTCAGTATTGATTGCAAACAGTATTAGTTCTGATGGTAGGTCTAATTGGCTGGAAGGCACTTTGTTATTAGCTGCTTATACAGTGTTGGGGTTCGCCTTCTACTTCCATCCAGTTATCGAAGGTATAGGGTAGTTAGGGGTGCGATAGAAGTGCGAGTCTTGCCCTACGGCACGCTAAGGGCGAACGAGCGTCATAGCCCGTCGTAGACATCGCACTTGATGATTTTAGATTTTAGATTCTTTTGGTTCATGCCAGACTAACGTCCTACTAAAGGATTTTCCCCCTTCTGCGTGACACAAATCCAAAATTTAAAATCCAAAATCTGTTAATTACACCCTTTTGCCTGGGACAGGAGAAAATAAGAACATATAAGAGCGATCGCCTATATGAGCTACTGCCTTAATCCCCATTGTCCCAAGCCTGAAAATCCTACTGATGTCAAGTTTTGCCGGACTTGCGGTTCTAAGTTACTCCTCAAAGAACGTTACCGTGCTATCAAACCAATCGGACAAGGTGGTTTTGGCAAAACTTTCTTAGCTGTGGATGAAGATAAACCCTCAAAACCACGCTGCGTAATTAAGCAATTTTATCCCCAATCCCAAGGCACTAACACTCTTGCCAAAGCCATAGAGTTATTTAACCAAGAAGCGGTGCAGTTAGATGAATTGGGCAAACATTCCCAAATTCCCGAACTCCTGGCATATTTTACCCAAGAAGACCGGCAGTATCTTGTCCAAGAATTCATTGACGGACACAACTTGGCTCAGGAATTATCACATAGGGGTGGTTTTAGTGAAACGCAAATTCGGCAACTATTAAATGATTTATTATCAGTTTTACAATTTTGTCATGCGAGACACGTAATTCACCGCGATATTAAGCCAGAAAATATTATTTTACGGGAGAGCGATCGCAAACTAGTATTAGTAGATTTTGGTGCGGCTAAATCTGCCACTGGCACTGCCTTAAATAAAACTGGTACAAGTATTGGTAGTCCTGAATATGTTGCCCCTGAGCAAATGAGAGGTAGGGCTGTTTTCGCCAGCGATATTTACAGTTTGGGTGCGACTTGTGTTAATTTACTAACAGCGCGATCGCCCTTTGATTCTTATGATACTAACAATGATACTTGGGTTTGGCAGCAATACTTGAAAACTCCCATCAGTAATCAGTTGAGCCGCATTCTCAACAAGATGCTAGAAAGTATTCCCATTCGGCGTTATCAAACAGTAGATGAAGTTCTCAAAGACTTAAATCACCAATCGCAAGTCGCAGCCACGCCAGCAATCGCCCCAAAACCTATCCCTCAATCTTCACCTAATTTCCCACCCGCATTTGTATCGCCATCTCCTAGTCAAATCGATCGAGAATTAGAGGAAATGAAAACTCAATTTTTGGGTGGCAACAAACCTCAATCAAATAAAATACAACCACCAACCCCGACATCTCAGCCTACTAGTAAAAGCAAAATAGATGAAGAATTAGAAGAATTAAAAGCCAAATATCTTGGTAATAATAACCCCTAATATAGGAATCCGGTTTGATTTCTGAACAGATACGTAGGGTGTGTGTAAAATACTTTGACTAATTCGGATGTTGATTCATCTGTGACACTCCACAAAGATGCGAGTGAACAACTACTCCGCGATCCGATCGATAAAGCAATCTATCAACAAAAGGAAGCATCTATGTCTGATTCTTGGAACCAACAAATTCTGCTCAAAAATTATCCGATCGCAGAACCCAAAGAGCAGGGCTATTTCATTCTAAAAAGCTGCTTGAGTGTGTCTAGTCCAAAAGAACATAAACGTTGAGCTTGTGCCATGTTTTTAAACATATTGTCCC
>NZ_JBALBW010000069.1:0-64105 GCF_036919895.1 Nostoc sp. | reverse complement strand
AATCATACAAGGTACATCATAGCCCCCTCATCGCTTGCGGGGAGGGGGTTGGGGGTGGGGTTCTTGTACCTCACTCAACTGAGAACCGCTATATTAGATAAATCGCCTTTAAGTTTGTGGGTGTGTAAGCTGGGATGAAAGGGATCTTCTGCTAACTGACACAAAGTTTTCTCAATTAGCGATCGAAAATCAGGACTTTTGCGTAGGATTCGCTTAAAAGCTCGTAGAGATTTAGGTGTCCAAGCAATTTTCATGGTTGATCAAGTTCTTCTAGAAATTGCTCAACTGAGCCAAATTTAATGTTTCCTTCGGCTAATTCTTGGCGGACTTCTTTTATTTCTTGCGATATTATATATCTACGTTGTTGATGCAATCGTTTTTGAAGAATATTGAGTAATATCTCTTGCTCTTCTAAGGACAATTTTTCAACTGTTTCAATCGCCTGCTGAAACGCTGAAGTTTTAACCATAGTTCCTTGATGATTTTGATTTAACCCTTTTTTTATTTTATCGTTATCAGTTGGATAATTTTTTACAATTGAGCTTTATCAAAAAAATACCACGACGAGCAAAATATTTATCGATATTAATCATTGCGATCGCACTCTGCACAGATCGCTTGACTTTTAAGATATTCGTTACAATATCGCCCTCTATAAAGCCTCTTCTCTGCGTAAGGTAAAATCACTGCCGAAACCAAGCACGAACCCAACGCCACAACCGACGCAACCACGCCCAAAACCCACGGCGAGAAAGTACAGGGGCTTTAGGTTGAGAAACACGCTCAATTGCATTGTTGCAATTTTGTACATCAGCATCAAGTCCCATTTGCTGATATAGTTCGCTGGCATTGCGATAAGCACCAAGCGCGTCTGATTCTCTGTCAACTTTTTCTAATGACAAACCTAAGTTATACCAGCTGTTTGCTCCCCCCCGAATATCGCCTATCTCCCTCATGATTTCCAAAGACTGCTGGTGGAACTCAATCGCCCCTTGGTACTGTCCCAGGGAGTCGTAAGCATTGCCCAAATTGTTTAAGGAACTACCTTCGCCATTGCGATCGCCTATTTCCCTAGAGATTTCCAAAGACTGCTGGTGGAAGTCAATCGCCCGTTGGTACTCTCCCAGGGAGTTGTAAACATTGCCCAAATTGCCCAAGGAATTACCTTCGCCATTGCGATCGCTGATTTCTCTGGCTATCTTTAACCATTTCTGGTAAAAATTAATTGCCTGTTGGTACTCCCCTAAACAAAAGTAAGCATTGCCTAAACCCCCAAAGGTAATTCCCTCACCATTGCGATTGCCTATCTCCCTAGATATATCCAAAGACTGCTGGTAAAAATCAATTGCCTGTTGGTACTTCCCTAAACAAAAGTAAGCATTGCCTAAACCTTCCAAGGCAGATCCTTCGCTATTGCGATCACCGATTTCTCTGGCTATTTTCAAATGTTGCTGGTGGTACTTAATCGCCTGTTGGTAGTGGCCCAAAAAACGGTAAGCAATAGCTAAACCTCCAAAGGCAATTCCTTCGCCATTGGGATTAGCAATTTCTCTGTTTATCTTCAAACATTGCTGGTGGTACTCAATCGCCTGTTGATATTGTCCCAAGGAATTGTAAGTAACCCCTAAATTCCCCAAAGCGCTTGCTTCACCTTTACGATCACCGATTTCTCTGGCTATATCCAAACACTGCTGGTAAGAATCAATAGCCTGTTGGTATTGTCCCAAGGAGTCATAAGCATTACCTAAATTGCCTAAGGCAGTTCCTTCGCCATTACGATTAACGATTTCGATGGTTATCTTAAAATATTGCTGGTGGTACTTTATGGCTTGTTGGTATTGCCCTAATGATTGGTAAGCATTACCTAATGAAGTGAGAGCAGCCTGATAATTCCAATTTTCTCTAGCACCAATTTCTTCCCATTTACTTACCAACTGCCCATACAATTCTACTTGGTCTGCATAATAACCCCGCAAGGTTAAAAAATCATCGCAAGCCTTTAATACTAACTAGCGCCTCTACTAACTGCGCTTCTTGTTCTGGAACGGGAAAGCCAAACTCTGTTAATACTTTTCTGGCTAAATCGCTAAAACCTGCCCCGTTACTGACATCAGCCCAAAATCGCTTGGGGAAATCGGCAATTTCATAAATTTTTGTAGCCAGCATCGATTTACCTGTGCCACCAATACCTTCTATACCAATTAGAAAGGTATTTTCATCAGTTAACCATTGCTGTATTTGGGCAATTTCTGCTGTTCTTCCTTGCCAGTAAGCCAAACTTTTACCGGGATTCCCGGCTTTGAGAACCCCCGGCGATTCTATTTTGGTACTGCGTTCTAGCAACTCCAATATTTCTTGCTGTACAGCACCAAGAATAGTAATATTGGTGGTTACTTTGGGCTGTTGATATTCCTAGTCAAGTCATAATTTGGATTATTAACGTTACCTGCTGTATTTATCTGTATACTTTCATCGTAAGATTGAGCATCGAGACTAACAGAACTATCAGCAGATTTTGTTTCTTCCAAAATTTTGGCTATCTCTTGGGCTAATGCTGTATCAGAGTTTAAAATATCTTTTAATTGCGCCCGGAATGCTGCTTGGTAATCTTCATCGCCTGGGTTTTTGGTTGCTGCTTCGGCTGCTTTTTTCGCATCTGGGTTAGCCTCTACTTTGGGATGTAATTTTCCCCAAATCGCCTTGGCTTTATTCCAAACATCCTCACCTACTTTCTGTGATGCACCTTCTACGGCTTTATTACCCATATTTAACAGATATGGAAGAGAGGGAGCGAGAAGTTTAACGATTAGGGCTATATCCATTGGTTTATGATGGCTATCTCAGAAATGTACATTTTTACTGAATATTTTAACGCTTTTCCCCTATCACCTTGATTTTTTTACTTTGATTCTGGCTTTACCAAGGTCAATTTTTTAACGAACCGCAGAGGCGCAGAGAACGCAGAGAGAGAAGAGGAGAAGAAAAAATTGCTTAACTGAACTGTATTGTCATATAACAGTCACAAATAACAAGAAACCTCTACAGAAGTTTTATTTTTCTCTAAAGACAGCAAAATTTATTCATCCAACAAGAAAAATTTACTCATCCTATTGTTAAATTTTGTGAAATTGATGTCTTCAAGACTAGAAACCTGATATCTAGATAGCTAAACTAACAAACAGTGCATCTGTACTGTTAATTATTAAAAGTAGATGTGGCGCTATAGCCTGAATGATCCCAGTACAACTTGTTCTCAAAAACTTTCTTAGTTACCGTGATGCAACCTTAGATTTTCGTGGTTTGCATACGGCTTGTATTTGTGGTTCCAATGGTGCGGGTAAATCTTCGCTTCTGGAAGCAATCACTTGGGCAATTTGGGGTGAAAGCCGCGCCACTGCTGAAGATGATGTGATCTATTCTGGTGCGAAAGAAGTTCGAGTTGATTTTACTTTTCAAAGTAACCAGCAAAAATATCGGGTGATTCGGACTCGAATTCGCGGAGGTACTAGTGTTCTGGAATTTCAAATAGAAATCCCATCTGGGTTTC
Source organism: Nostoc sp. (assembly GCF_036919895.1). Taxonomy (GTDB): domain Bacteria; phylum Cyanobacteriota; class Cyanobacteriia; order Cyanobacteriales; family Nostocaceae; genus Nostoc. The sequence goes on along the minus strand of NZ_JBALBW010000069.1, from coordinate 60,558 downwards.
GCTCACTCACTGGCAAAGGGGTAAGGGCTACTCAAGATTTGATTTTAGAACATATCAAGCTTGATTATGATACATTTATTAACTCTGCATACTTACGTCAAGGTCGTGCAGATGAATTCATGCTCAAGCGCCCGACAGAACGCAAAGAAATTTTAGCGGAGTTGTTGAAACTCAATCAGTACGATGATTTGGAAGAACGGGCAAAGGAATCTTCTCGTCAGTTCAAAGCACGGGCGTTAGAGTTAGAGCGTTCTTTGGAGTCAATCAAAATTCAGCTGCAACAACGCGAGACTACCCAAGCGCAAAGAGTCGAGTTAGAAGCCGAACTCAACCAACTGCAACAGGTGCAAGCTTTTGATAATATTCAATTACAAAGTTTGCAAGTTGTCCAGCACCAGCGCCAAAATTGGGAACAACAACTCAGTTTTGTAAAGCAACAATACCAAAATCTTACCCAAGATTGCGATCGCCTCCAACAAGAACAATCAGCTATTAGCTCTCAGCTATCAGATTTAGAAAAAATATTACATCAAGAAGCTGAAATTAAAGCTGGATACGCCCAATATCAAAGTCTCCAATCTCAAGAAGAAGCTTTTGCTACCAAATTTGAAGAATATACCCGCGCCCAGCAGACTCGCCAACAAAAGCAACAACAGCTTACCAAACAAATTCACGAAATTGAACGGCAACTGCAACAAGCCCAAGCGCAGCTAGAAGCTTTACAGCAACAAGAGCGAGATATTCAGCAGACTCTAACTAAATCAGGTGAAGTGGAAGCTGCTTTATCACAACTAGCCGCAGCGCGTCACCATGTTGCTCGTCTAGATGAACTGCAAATGCAAGTGACTCCGTTGTTGCAACAACGAGCAACTTTACAAAGCCAACTCGATCGCACTCATGCGGGTTTAGTAGCGCGACTCGAACAACTGCAAAGTACTGAGAACCAATTGCAACGCCAGCACCGCCGCCAACCGCAACTGCAACAAGCGGTGATGGATGTAGCAATCCAGATTGAGGAACTTGAGAAAAAGCGGGTTTATTTGCAACGAGTCCAGGAAAAAGGGCATGAAAGACGACACTTTATTGAACGTCTGCAAGCTCATCAACGCGATTATGAAAAGCTAATCGGGGAATTAGAGCAAAAATTGCTTATGCTCCAAAATCCTGAAGCACTTTGTCCATTATGCGAACGTCCTTTAGATGAACATCATTGGAGCCGAGTAGTCGAAAAAACCCAGGCTGAGTTAGAGGATACTCAAGGACAGTTTTGGGTAGTGCGAGAACAAATGGCTGTGTCTGACAGAGAAATTCAGGTACTTAGACAGGAATATCGAGAAATTTCCCAACAATTGGCTATTTATGATGGTTTACGCGAACAGCGAGGACAGTTGGCGGCACAGTTAGAAGCGACAACTGATGTCCAACAACAGTTACAACAAATTGCTGCTGAAAAACAATATTTAGAGCGATCGCTCCAAGCAGGTGATTACGCTCCCGATAAACACGCCGAACTCCGGCAGTTAGACCAATATCTGCAACAAGCTAATTATAATGAACAAGACCACGCCCTCGCTCGCAGCGAAGTTGAGCGGTGGCGATGGGCAGAAATTAAACAAGGACAAATTAAAGATGCAACGAAACGACAAACGCAACTATTAGCCCGAAAACCAGAATTACAATCCCAAATTGCTCAATTACAACTTAGAATCCAGCAGGATCAGACTGATTCTGAATGTGCTAAACAAATTGCGGCTCTTGAACGACACATTACCGAAATCGGCTACAGTTCTGAGCAGCACAATAATCTGCGTATGGCTGCAAAGAAAGCTCAATCCTGGCATCTGCGGTATCAACAACTGCTCTCAGCCCAGCAGCAGTATCCTCAACTCCAGACGAGATTGCAAGAGTTAGAGGAATCTAGAAGCGCTAGAGTCACGGAGCGGCAAAAACTCGGCGGACAAATTGAAAGCATTATCCAGCAATTACAAGCAACAGCTAACCCATCTGCCCAAATTCAAACTTTAGAGCAGCAGTTAGCAATCCGCAGACGGCAACTCGATGAGCAAATAGCCAAGCTGGGGCGTTTAGAACAGTTGGCGCATCAACTGGAAACGCTGCAAATTCAGTATGAACAACAGCAACAGCAATTACAATCTTGTAAGCAAGAATATCGGGTTTATCAGGAATTAGCGCAAGCTTTTGGTAAAAATGGTATCCAAGCACTGATGATTGAGAATGTGTTACCGCAACTGGAAGCCGAGACAAATCAACTACTTTCGCGGTTGAGTGGTAATCAATTTCACGTACAATTTATTACTCAAAAAGCTGGACGTAGTGCTAAATCAACCAAGAAAAATGCCAAGCTGATAGACACCCTAGATATTTTAATCGCCGATTCTAGAGGAACGCGATCTTATGAAACTTACTCTGGTGGAGAAGCGTTTAGAATTAACTTTGCCATCCGTTTAGCTTTGGCAAAATTATTAGCGCAACGGGCGGGAGCGGCGTTGCAATTGTTGATTGTGGATGAGGGTTTTGGTACACAAGATGCCGAAGGATGCGATCGCTTGATTGCAGCGATTAATGCGATCTCCTCCGATTTCGCTTGCATTCTCACTGTAACCCACATGCCCCACCTCAAAGAAGCTTTCCAAGCGAGGATTGAGGTGAATAAAACTCAGGAAGGTTCCCAGTTGAGTTTGTCAATTTAATCAAATCTTCCCAATCCCCAGTCCCCAGTCCCCAATCCCTAATTATATTTTACCCGTGCATCCAGCCCTAATGAGCGGAGCTTTTTCGTTAGGGTTTCGGCTTGGGCGCGATCGCTAAATGCTCCAGCATTCACATAATCCCCTAGATGGGATTGCTCTGTTACTGCATCAGGTATATATTGTTGCACTTTGCTCAGAGTATCATTACTGGAAATTGGTATTATTACTCTGTAAGGATTATTAGCAACTAATGTGTTGCCATTAGTCCCAGGTACAGCATAGCCATTGGCAGGAGGTAACACATAGCGATTATTCTCAGGCGTAGCATAGCGATTGCTAAGGGGTACTAAATAACCATTACTAGCCTCAGTAGAATTACCCTCAGTTGAGCTATTCAACCCTAATGCTTGCCAAGTTTGCCAATCTACATTTCCAGTAGCATTAAGTCGAGAAGATTGCTGGAATGCAATTACAGATTCTCTGGTGTCATTGCTGAAAAATCCATCAGGGTTGGTATTAGATAAATTCAACTGCAATAAACGCTGTTGAACTAATGCGACATTATCACCGCGATCGCCTACAGTCAGATAATCTCTGCTGGGTTGTTGAGTCGAGAAACTGGTTCTGGCTTGAGTTGGAGACGAACCTAGCAGTGCATTCCAAGTTTGTTGATTCACAATCCCGTTAGCAGCTATGCCATAACTTCGCTGGAATCTGATCGTAGCATCTCTAGTCTTTGGGCCAAAATTTCCAGTGGGATTAACATTCAAGTAATTTAACTGCCGCAGACGCTGTTGTAACCTTGTGACGGCTGCACCAGTTTTGCCTTGAGAGAGAACAGGATATTGACCAATTGGCGATGCCTGGGTTGGGCTGCGCCTACGCGATGCGCTACTATTATTCCTACGACCAGTTCTACTTTGACATGCTCGTTGTAAAGCCTGTTGCGTATTAACACCTATAACCCCATCAGCAGGTATTCTGTTTGCTTGCTGAAATTTGATCGTAGCATTTTGAGTCAAACCAGCAAACTTACCTGTTACAGGGCCGTTAAAGTAGCCTAATTTTTTTAAACATCTCTGGCTACTGCTAACTTCCAGCCCATTACTTCCGATTTTCTGAAGTGCTAAAGCTTGCCCAGCTACACTCAGAAGCCCTGTAATCAGTGCCACAGATAAAAGACGCATTGACGCACTGCTAGATAACTTTTTCCAATTCAAAAATTTGAAATTAGCTATGCTAGGAACAATCTTGACGCTTTCAGATGCCTCATAGACTGAGGCAAGCTTAGTTAAATAACTATCTACCCCTGTTTTCACTTGCTTTTTTCAAGTTATGGCTACATATAGTTATACCAATTTCTCTGTGTAATGGTTGCTTTTTGTATGATTCTTTATAAGTAATTTTCCAGAAGATGCAGGTGGGAGGGGATCTGCTCTTACAAGGGAGAAAGAATTAAAAGAGCCATACCAGTTTCAGAGCAACAAAATTTATTTATAGAATTGTTATTGCTCTGGTTTTTCAGGCTGTTGTTCGTCAACTTTTTCAGTATTACCTGCTTTCACCCAACCTTCTTGTTCGCTACCTTCCAAACGGATCTTTTGCCAAGCTTTGTCCTCGCTTTCTGACAAAATAATAATTTTCTGATTAAAAGCAACCCCACCAATTTTTTCAGCTTCTTGATTTGGTTGCGATCGCAAACTCAAGCCTTCAGCCCAATTAACACGTCCTCGGTAAGCTCCCGATGGCAATGGTTTTGGTGATGATGGGGTAGCCTTTGGCGATTCTGTGGGAGTTGGAGACGATTTACTAGATGTCCTAGGTGTAAGGCTGGGTTTAGCTCCTCCAAGCTCTGTTCCTTTTGGAGCTTGGGCTTTCACCGAGGGACTATCGTTAGAATAAACGGGTTTGGCAGGAGGTATGCCGGTGCGATTCATAAAATAGAGTGCAATTGCAGCGCCGCCACCTACTAATACAGCGATCGCTAAGAAAAACCCAAGTATAAATTTTGTTAAGCCAGACAACATAGTTAAAACCCGATCGCCAGTGGTAAATAGTCAATAGTCAATAGTAATTCATGATTAACTATTGGCTATTAACTAGCAATTATTAACTAATCAATTTATTGTAGCTACTGTTGAAGCGTTCACGTAGTGCGCCGGAGGCGATCGCTTAAAGGATTGTGTTTCGATGCTAAACGCGCTCTCCCAGCCGCCGCCCATTCTTGGAGTTGCTGAATTTGCTCTACGGCAGTTCGCGCCAAAGGGATAATTTGACTGGCTGCTTCTAAAATGTCGTCGGTAGCAAAGTCGCGGTTTTGGCTAAATCCAATATGCATCGCTTCAATTAAAGTTTGCTCAATCTCTGCTCCCGAAAAATCGGGCGTTTCATAAGCTAGCCTCTCGATGTCATAACTTTTCAAGTTATGGGGACGCAATCGGGATAAATGAACATCATAAATTGCTTTTCTCTCTTCTTGGGTAGGCAATCCCACAAAGAAAATTTCATCAAATCGCCCTTTGCGGAGCATTTCTGGCGGTAAGGCTTGGATGTCGTTGGCGGTGGCGACGACAAAAACGGGTGAGCTTTTTTCGGCTAGCCAGTTAATAAAAGTACCAAACACCCGGCTGGCTGTTCCGGCATCACCTTTGCTACCAACTCCAGCAAAGGCTTTATCTATTTCATCAATCCACAAAATACAGGGAGCGAGGGCTTCGGCTACTTGGATCATTTGCCGAGTTCGAGATTCTGATTCACCCACCAAGCCACCAAATAACCTGCCCACATCCAGACGTAGCAAGGGTAAATGCCAGTGATGAGCGATCGCTTTTGCCGTTAACGATTTACCAGTTCCCTGAATACCCACCAACATTAAACCACGGGGGTGCGGTAATCCGTACTGTCGCGCCTTATCAGTAAATGAGCCTCCCCGACGGATCAGCCAGTCTTTCAAGTTATCGAGTCCGCCGATATCAGAAATTTGCTCAGTGGCGGGGTAGAAGTCCAGGATTTGGGTTTGGCGGATAGTTTGGCGCTTTTCTTCCAAAACAAGATCCACGTCTTCTGGCTGCAATTCACCGTGGGTAGCGATCGCTTTTGCCAAAACTCGACGAATCCGTTCCATCGAAAGCCCTTGACAAGAGCGCACCAAATCATCTAAAACTTTGCCAGAAAGGGAGTTTGCTGTACTTTGTAGTAAGCGTTCCACCTCAGTTTTAATTTCTGCGGCGGCGGGTAAGGGAAACTCGACGACTGTAAGAACTTCGGTTAAATCGTCAGGAATGGCGATGCGTGGCGATAGTAGGACAATATTTTTTGGTTGCGACTTGAGGAGTCGGGAGAGATTGCGGAGTTTGCGAGCGATCGCAACATCATCTAAAAAGCGATGATAGTCTCGGAGAATCAATACCGCAGGTGCGGAAGCTGGTAATTTTTCGATAAATTCTAAAGCTTGTAGGGGGTTACGTCGCCCAAACCCCACATCATTGGGGTTTCCCTGATAGCCATCGACAAAATCCCAAGTATATACTGGGCGATTACCCTGGTTGGTTGCTTCTTCCCGGATAGCTGTTTCTACCCGCTCCTCCTCATAAGTGGGAATATAAATCAACGGGTAACGGGCGCGTAGCAGCAGTTTAAACTCTTCACGGAAATTCATATATAGCTGTTATTGGTTAGTTTATCTTGAACGCAATGTACAACTTTCTTGGTTCAGAAAGCCAATGAGTAACCAGCAAGAACAATACAATATTGATTTTCTCGTTCAGCAACTACGCACAAGTCAAGATAACGCTGTTCTTAAACAGACTGCTAAATATTTGGGGTTTGTTGGTGCTAATAACCCGGATGTCATAGCTGCCTTGATTCATGTAGTACGCACTACAATTGATGAACCAATACGCTGGGCAGCAATTCAAAGTTTGAGCGAAATTGGTACTGATAATAATGATGTTATCCAAACTTTGATTGAGCAACTTAACACTGCTCGTATACCTACCCGCAGGATAGCAGCTCAGAATTTGGCAAAAATTGCTGTTGGTAATCAATATGCAATTACTAGTTTAATAAATTTGGCACAAATAACTGAGGAAGAACATACTCGTCAGTATATTGCTTATAGTTTAGGAATTATTGCAAAAGGCAATAGAGACGCTGTTAATGCTCTAATTGATTTAATATATAAAAGTTCCGATGAATATACTCACTACTTATGCGTTGATGCTTTTTCAAAACTTGGTAACTGGAATAAAGAGATAATTGACGCTTTAATTCATATAGACAAAACAGCAGAATTTTATATTCGTTCAAAACTATTGCAGACGTTAAAAGTAAGAGGAATAAATATAAATGGTTATACTTCGCGCTCTTCATTTCGTCCATTGTTAGAACAAATCAAAGAAGAAAATAACCAAACTGAATAATAGGTCTGACTTTTCACGATATCTGAAAAACCTTTCCTCTTGTGGTTCAGGGGGTTGGGTTTCGCGTAGTTTATGGTAAAAATTCTGGATCGTTTAATATTTCTTCCATCATTTGACCAAAAGATGGATATCTTTGTGCGTCTCCATATTTAGAATCATAATACCAAGCTTCCAACTCACCATCACTTGTAATAACTTGAGGATTAAGTAAAAAAATTATCTGATAGTCTTCAGTACTAATTTCTAGACACGTTTGTAGATGTTCTACACGACTATAAGCTTGCTCATCACCGTAAATAAAGTATTCTTCGTCTGGTACTGGTTCCAAATCCTGGTTCAGTTCTACTAAACGATGTATATAGGTTTCTTTATCTAAAATATACCACTGAATTTTTTCAACTGAATAAAATCTGATGCCACACTTTGAAGTAGAATACAACCCATTAGAAACTTTGAGAAACTCTCTGTAAGAAGGCGGCAAGGTTACACCTAATCTAGCTTCGGTAGCAGAAATTTCTTCTTCATTTGCACCTGGATAGCATAGAGATCCAGATTCAATAACTTCTGGAGCTAACTCTTCCTGCTCATACTCTTCGAGTGCTTCTATTCGCTGACGGCTCCATTCTCTAATACGACTTTCCCAGTCAAAAGTCTTCATTATAGTATCTTTGTATTGGAAGTTAATTAATCAGTAGTTTAACAAAACAAGCTTTAATAGTATTAACTGATAATTTGGGATTTTAAATATTAAACATAGTTTGCTCAATTATAAACTTAATAAAATAGTAACTCATAGAAAAAATTAATATTTTTTATTACATAAAAATTGACAAATGAGTTATTTAATATTTAGTTTAAGCATAGAGTTGCCGAATATTCTGATCTATTGAATTTTAGCAATTGATAAAATACAACAATTTTTGATATCTTTTAAATAGTTAATAAAATATAAAACAATAAGCCTGTGTAGACAGGCTTAGTTCGTGTAGCCGCAGACTTCAGTCTAACGGAATTATCAAATTACTATCCCGGAAGTTGCTTTTTCAAAGCTTCCAGAGAAGCCCAACGGTTATCAACTGGAGTTTCAGAACTATCAGCTCTAGTACTTACATGAATACCTGGACAATTGCGATGCCTACGGCGGTAAACTACGCACAGGCGGGTAATCACCTTGGTTAAGATGCTCTTAATGTTCTGTTACCAAACCTGCGAAGGTTTTAGATTTAGTAAGGTAGGATGTATACACTCAAGTAAGGAATCCTTACATTTGATAGCAAAGGCTAGGAGGCAAGTCATGCTCGCCAAGTTAACTTCTAAAAATCAACTAACGCTGCCTAAAAGTATTACTCGTGAAATCGGTGAGGCTGAGTATTTTGAGGTAAAGGTGGAGGGGGGGCAAATTATTCTGACTCCTGTAAAAATTCAGCGGGCTGATGCGGTTCGATCTAAGCTAGCGGATTTAGGACTGAGTGAGCAGGATGTGGCTGATGCAGTGGCTTGGGCGCGTCAATCGTAATGGCTTGTCCACGGGTGGTAATTGATACTAATATTATCATCTCAGCGCTGATATTTGGGGGCAGAGTATCTAGGCTTCGTTTGGCATGGCAGGACGATCTCTTCACTCCACTTGTTTCTAAAGCGACAACAACTGAGTTAATCCGAGTGCTGGCTTATCCAAAGTTTAAGCTCACGCCAACTGAGCAAGAAGATTTACTATCGGATTACATACTCTTTTGTGAAGCTGTAGCAATGCCCGATCGCTTGCCTGTAATTCCTGAATGTCGCGATCCGTTTGATGTGCCTTTTTTACTTTTGGCTGTGGTCAGCGAGGCTGATTATCTCGTGACCGGCGATCGCGATTTACTCAGTCTAAAAGATAATTTTTCTTGCCCGATTATCACGGCTGAAGATTTTCTAAATGTTATTGATGGTCAGTCACCCTAATTTTTCCGGTGATGCCTTGTAAAAGTGGTATTTGTTGCCATAAGTTTTCCCACTGCTTACAGAAGTCATCTACATCACAGAATATTTGTGTAATGTCGAGCCGAGATATAATAGTAGACATAAACTTTCCGATCGCATCTTACAAGCCTCGTATATTTGCCACCCATGCTGTCTCTGTCGAGTTAATATTCCCGAAAGCGATGCCTAGGTTGGTAAACTACGCACGGGTGGTAAATCACAGAATTTGAGGCATAAACAATAAGCTGTTACCCAGGAAGTTGCTTTTTCAAAGCTTCCAGAGAAGCCCAACGGTTATCAACTGGAGTTTCAGGACTATCAGTAGTATCAACAGTACTACTTACAGGAATACCTGGACAATTCCTGCTGCACAGCTGGCGCAGAGGTACTGCTAAACACATCTGCTCATACAGCCATTCGTTAGGAGAAAAATAACCATCGGGTGGAAGGGTTTCAAGCAACTCTTCCATAACCACTTCCCGCTCTAAGGGCAAGTCATTTACTTGATTTGCAGTTTCGTCTAACCAGATGATTTCTTTCGTATCAAGCCCTAAGCGGCGATTGTATTGCTGTAAGCATCGATTGCAGGTACAAGTAATAATTGTTTCTGCCTGAGCGGACACTTCCAGATAACTACCATGATGCTGCACGCGCACATGACCGCGAACTGGTGTCAACGTTTCCAGACCAGGCAGAAATTCCTCAACTTGAACTTCCTCTGTCCGCTCCGGGGCTTTGGTTAGCTGCGGAATATAAATTGCGTCCATAGGATTTGTGAGACATCCTCACGAAAATTAATGGTCATTATCAGCAATAATACTGATACTACATCTTTATTTTAGCTTTTAGGAACAAGAGAAATTTTGAAATTATATTGAGCTTTCAATTAACCCTTGTAGAGACGCGATTAATCGCGTCTCTCTTCTTCCAAAGAAACTGGCTGCACAACCAGATGACGATGTGGCTCTTTGCCGCGACTGAAGGTTTCCAAATCTCCAAATTCCTTCAAGAAAGTATGGATTTGTCGCCTTTCAGCAGAACTGAGAGATTTGATTTCCACTTCTCTACCAGAAAAGCGCACTTCATCGGCTGCTGCTTCTGCTAATGCGCGAATTTCGGCTTCTCTTTTGACCCGGTAGCCATTCAATTCAATAGTGTAAGAAGCTTGTTCCTCTGGGGGTTGGCTCAGATTAATAACCGAATTAGTTAGATACTGAATCGCATCTAACACAGAACCATCAGTACCAATTAATACCTGAATTTGTTCTGTCGTCAAATTAGTTTGATCGATTGTCAACCAGTAATTATCTGGTTCTGGGGAATCGCTGTCTTGAGATTGGGGAGTTTCTAAATGACCCTGAATCTCAGCAGGTACTCCAGTGAGTTCCAGCAGGGTTTTTAACCACTGCTGACCTCGCTGCATCGAAATGTTGCTCATGATCCCCCTGTGGCCTTTTTCTTGGAACTTTTCGGTTCAAATGGCAATGCTTTTTGTCCAGTAGATGTTGTTGCTTCTTTCTCCTGGGTTTCTACGATCTTTTGCAGTTCTTCTGATAGAGGTTCGCGAGAAAGAAGATAAGTTTGTGCAGTTTGAAAAATATTACCAATCACCATATACATCAGCACCCCGGCTGGTAGGGGAAAGAACAAAAACATCCCAGAAAAGATAACTGGAGTGATTTTGTTAACGGTATCCTGCTGGGGATTACCACCACTGGAATTTTGCCCAGAAAGCATTTGGCTAACATAAAGGCTGATTCCAAAGAAGACAATCATGGCGACAATATCCCAGTGGATTGTGCCATCAGGATCTTGTGCGCCAACCCTGCCTAAAGCATCAATGAATAGAAAACCTTTTTCTGCTGCTAGTCCAGGAATTGTTCCTTGAATGCTAACTTCTCCCGGTTGCAAGGCTTCTACATTGCCATCAGCATCAATTTTTATCCGCTCTTCCCCTTTGGTGACTTTCCAATCAGGAACTAGCTTATTTTCTGGGTGTTCTGCTAAAAGTACCTGAAAGGGTTTGCCCTCAACAGTCTGATATTGAATTTTAGTGTGTTCTCCAACGGCCAGTTTGCTACCACTGGGAAGGATTGCAGCTACTTTAACGTGTTCCCCATCGGCAACATAAATATTCTGAGGAGCAGTAGCAAAGGCTTGCGGTTGAATTTGCTCGATTTGTTCTGCGGGAAGGATTTGCAAGTTAACGCTGTAGTTTGCACTTGCAAAAGGCGAACCCCGTAAAGTGGCAAACAGCGCTAATAAGACCGGCATTTGTACTAGTAATGGAAAACAGCCTGCTAAGGGGTTGCCAAATTCTTTTTGGACATTGACCATTTCCTCCTGCTGCTTTTGCGGTTCATCCTTATAACGCTCTTTAACTTCTGCTATCCGCTTCTGCATTAGAGGTTGTACAATTCGCATCTTCCGCATGTTGCGAATTGAGCCAGCACTCAGGGGATAGAGCGCGAAGCGGACTATCAATGTCAAAGCAACGATCGCCAATCCGTAGCTCGGAAATATACCATAGAAGAAATCTATGATTGGCAACATCACGTTGTTCGAGAGAAAGCCGATACCAAAATCCATTATTCTGAATTCAACCTGAGGTACTGTAAACTGACTGAATCTAATTTATCTAAATCATAAATTATGTGCGACTACCCTTAGCTACGGATAGCCGCACATACAAATAGGGCATTGGGAATTGAGCATTGGTTCTTCTCCCTCCCCTTACTTTCATCACTTGTTAGCAGTAGCGCTATATTCGGGATTTTTCGCAGCAATTCTTTCATTGATGTAGTCATAGACTTCTCGAAATTTGGGAATTGCACGCAATTCGAGACGACTGCCGTTTTTTAGGGTTAGTACCATATCTCCCCACAAACCAATGCCACGGGGGATGGTAACAACTTTGACAATTTCTGAGTAAATTATGTCAGTGCGATCGCGCCCTTGCCAACCTCCAATCACGGTAACTCGGCGATCGGTGATGCGGAAACGCAGCCACAATGCCCTGACAATTGCCCCAACTGTTAATGGTATCCCGACAATGGTTAGCCCAATTAGCAGGTTGACAATTAAATCCCCACGATGGGGGCCACCTTCATAATAGACATCTTCACGAATTCCCATCGAACACCTCAGCTTGTGCCAACAACTGCTCTAATTCTTGCAGAAATTGTGGGCTTACGCACTTAGATTCTGCTGCTGTAGGTTTGACAATGAACACTAACCGCCATCCTGGTGATAATTTGGGCAGCAAGTTATATAAAGCAGAGGTAATTTGCCGTTTGATGCGGTTGCGAACCACTGCCCTTTTACTGACTTTCGTGCTTATGGAAATACCAATTCGCGTGCTGGCAAGATTTACTGAGTCAATTGCTTGTGTAGTCTGGGTGGCAGTGTCCAAAGAAGGTTTTCTTGAACACAACGGCTTTAAGGCTCTCAATGTTAAGTAAGAACCATTACGCCGAATTCCTTCCCGGAAAACTGCCTGGAAATCCTTGCGGGATTTTAGCCGATTTGCTTTAGGCAAAGCCACAGATGCTCTTTTAGCTCAATATGTCCTAAACGCTCAAACGGTGACGACCCTTTCTTCTCCTAGCGCTAATCACGTTCCTACCGTCTGGTGTCCGCATCCTGGCGCGAAAACCAGAGGTTCTTTTTCTCTTACGGCTAGTGCCGCCTAATGTTCTTTTCATACTCTTCTCCTCTTAGGTGATTTTTATAAAAACTCACAATCTCTAACTGTATCACCTTTTTTAGTGAATTGGGAATTGATCGATCCTCTTGTTCCCTTATCTGCCCAGTCCCCAGTAACCATTCCCCAGTCTTAATTGATGCTCAAAATCCATGTTCCCAGGTAGCGCAGTAGTGGTACATCGCCAGGGGACAGAACTTGACAATTAAAATAGTAAACTCCACCGAAGGATGGGTTTTTCACGTTAGATAACACTACCTCGACTGCACTACCTGCTGGCACCGGCTCTTGAGGAAAAATATTAATTAGCTTACCTTCTTTGTCCCACTTCACCTCAGAAAGCGGAACTGCTTTGCCTTTGACTCGGATTTCAATATTTTTCTGGTCAAAAGTTCCTTTGTAATAATCAGGGTAGGTAATGGCAAATTGACCAACTGCCAATTTCATTCTTTTAGCTGGAATCCTTAATATATATCGATCCCAACCATTGGCTTGTCCACCAAAATCTAACCGGAAGGGTAGTTGATTTTCGGATTTAACGCCGCTAAACAGCGTAAATCCAGGTAAACTTTGTGCCCAAGTCAGGGCTGGAAATCCAGTCACTAAACAGCTAGTCACGGCTAAAGCGGAAAGTAAACGTCGCATAATTGAGCTTCCTCTACCAAAAAACAAATCTGTTATCTAAAATAACCGTGTGTTAGTATTCGTTACTAAAGTTTACTACTCACTTCCTGACAATTGACGTTCCGTAACAACAAAAGGTGCCACCCTCCCTGATGTTTGGGCGGCAGTAAAATTCCTTAGTAATAAATTTAACCAATAATCAATTTACTTCATCACCCTTACAGAGTACTGATTTTATGACTAGGTTGGTCAAATTTTCAACTAAATATAAACACAGTTGGGATTGGATTGTGTTTCTAAATATGTACAAGTGTATCTAAATTTGAGAGTTTTGTTATAAAAGTTGAGGGATGCCATCAGCGATCGCCAGTTAACTTGAGATAGATTGATTAGGATAAGTTGGAATCAAAGTTGTAATCATTAAAATTTGATTGGGAAATTATCAAGCTTCAAAAATTCGGTCAATATTACTCTATAAGAAAGGAATACCAAAATTTCTCAATCCCGAAAACAAGCTAAAGATAAAGATGCAAAATTTGGGAATCAATTTAGGATGTGCAATACGTAACCCTGTTTGCAACTATCTGAAAATATGACATCTGCGAACGGCAAAGTCAGGCTTTGCCTGGAGAGCTAAGAGTGGGAGAGGAAAGATTCAAGGTTCAATCTACAAGTAAAATTCATGGCTGATGTTCCTGCCTAAGTACTATGAGTGCGGGATACGCATCATCTAGACAATCGCTTACTTGGCAGAGATTAGGTATTTATCTTCAGGAGATTTCATGAGAATAGCAGTTGCTAAAGAAATTGAAGTTTGTGAACGTCGTGTGGCATTAATTCCTGACACCGTTGCTCGATTGGTAAAACAAGGTTTGGAAGTTTGGGTAGAAGCAGGTGCAGGAGAGCGATCTTTTTTCAGCGATCCTGACTATGAAGCCGCAGGAGCTACAATAATCAGCGATACTGCCAAATTATGGGGTGAAACAGATATTCTGCTGAAAGTCAGCCCACCACAAGAACGAGAAGATGGACGCTCAGAAATTGATTTGTTAAAGGAAGGGGCTGTTTTAATTAGTTTCCTCAATCCCTTGGGAAATCCTATTGTGGCGCAGCAACTAGCAAATCGGAAAATCACAGCCTTGAGTATGGAGATGATTCCCCGTACTACCAGGGCGCAAAGTATGGATGCTTTGTCCTCGCAAGCTTCATTAGCAGGTTACAAGGCAGTATTAATTGCGGCAGCTGCATTACCGAAATATTTCCCGATGTTAACCACAGCCGCAGGGACGATCGCACCAGCGAAAGTATTTATTATGGGTGCTGGTGTAGCCGGATTGCAAGCGATCGCTACCGCTAGACGTTTGGGAGCAGTGGTAGAAGCCTTTGACATTCGTCCCGCCGTTAAAGAAGAAGTGCAAAGCTTAGGGGCAAAATTCGTTGAAGTCAAATTAGACGAAGAAACCGTCGCTGCTGGCGGTTACGCCAAGGAAATTTCTGAAGCGAGCAAACAACGTACCCAAGAAGTTGTCGCCGAACACGTCAAAAATTCTGATGTTGTAATTACCACCGCCCAAGTACCTGGAAGACAAGCACCACGGCTAGTTACAGAAGAAATGGTAGCACAAATGAAACCAGGTTCAGTGATTGTGGATTTGGCTGCTGATCAGGGTGGTAACTGCGCCTGTACCGAACCCGGTAAAGATATTGTATGGAACGGCGTGACAATTATCGGCCCCATCAATCTCCCATCATCAATGCCAATTCACGCCAGCCAATTGTATGCCAAGAACGTAACTTCGTTGATGCAATTGCTAATTAAAGACAAAGCCTTGCAAGTAAACTTTAGCGACGACATCGTTGATGCAGCTTGCGTTACCCACGCTGGTGAAATTCGCAATCAACGAGTGCGGGATGCACTACAAGCTTTGAGTGGCGTTGGAGCAGGTTAATAGCCAAAAATTACCATAAGGAGTTTTGATTTCATGACAGAGGCATTACTTGCTGCTTTGTTTGTATTTGTGTTGGCATCTTTTATCGGCTTTGAAGTCATCAACAAAATCCCACCGACTTTACACACGCCCTTAATGTCAGGCTCAAACGCGATTTCTGGCATTTCGGTACTGGGAGCAATAGTTGCTGCTGGTGCGAGAGACACAAGTGTATCGGTAATTCTCGGTTTGATTGCTGTGGTATTGGCAACAGTCAACGTTGTGGGTGGTTTTTTAGTGACAGACAGAATGTTGCAAATGTTCAAGAAGAAGGAGATTAAGGCGTGAGCGACTTTTTACCAACTGGCATTCAGCTGACGTACTTAGTCGCTGCATCGTTATTCATTCTGGGCTTGAAAAAGCTGGGATCGCCGGCTACAGCGAGAAACGGTAATATTGTAGCGGCTGTGGGGATGCTGCTGGCGATCGCAGCAACAATGCTCGATCAACACGTGTTGAACTACCAGATGATATTATTGGGCTTGGCAATTGGATCGGGAATTGGTGCGATCGTAGCCTACAAAGTCCAAATGACGGAAATGCCCCAAATGGTGGGTTTACTCAACGGTTTGGGCGGTGCGGCTTCGGCATTAGTAGCCGTTGCCGAATTCTGGCGGTTATTAGATAGTTCTCAGGCGATACCCTTAGATGTCAACATTTCCATGCTGTTGGATGTGTTAATCGGTGGTGTTACCTTCACAGGTAGTTTTCTCGCCTTTGCCAAATTGCAAGGTTTAATTAGCGGTTCCCCGATTACATTTCCATTCCAGCAACCATTTAACCTTGCGCTTCTGGGTGCTTATGTAGTAGGAAGTGTCTACTTAATCATTACACCAGATAGCTTACCCATATTCTTGGGAGTGGTTGGCGTTTCTTTAGTGCTGGGCGTGATGTTCGTCATCCCCATTGGTGGCGGCGATATGCCAGTGGTAATCTCGCTATTGAACTCGTTGTCAGGTGTGGCGGCGGCGGCGGCGGGGTTCGTGGTGATGAACAATATGTTAATCATTGCTGGTGCTTTGGTGGGAGCATCTGGATTAATCCTTACCGAGATTATGTGTAAGGCGATGAACCGTTCCTTATTTAGTGTGCTGTTCAGCGCTTTTGGTACAGGTTCTAGTTCTAGTGGTGCTGCTAGTGGTGGTGCAACCGATCAAAGCGTCCGCAGCATTGATCCTGAAGAAGGGGCAATGATGTTGGGTTATGCCCGTTCTGTGGTAATTGTGCCTGGTTACGGTATGGCAGTTGCCCAAGCCCAACATAGCGTCCGGGAATTGTCAGATCAGTTGGAAAAAATGGGCGTTGATGTCAAGTATGCCATTCACCCCGTTGCTGGAAGAATGCCGGGGCACATGAATGTATTGCTGGCGGAGGCAAATGTGCCTTATACCCAGTTGTACGACATGGATGATATTAATCCCCAGTTTGATCAAGCGGATGTGGCTTTAGTAATTGGGGCAAATGATGTGGTAAATCCGGCGGCGCGGAGTGATACAAATAGCCCGATTTATGGTATGCCGATTTTGGAAGTAGATCGGGCGAAGCAGACGATTGTGATTAAGCGCGGGATGAGTACGGGTTTTGCCGGTGTAGATAATGAGTTGTTCTACAAGGAGAAAACGACGATGCTTTTTGGTAGCGCTAAGGATATGGTGGCGAAGTTGGTTTCGGAAGTGAAGCAGCTTTAACGAACCGCAGAGAGCGCGGAGTAAAGAATTTAAAGAGTTGGCTTGCTTTGGGAGTGTAATGCTTCTAAGGCAATTTTTTTTGGAGATTGTTTAGGATAAATAAGACTTTAATAAAAACGTACTAATTTTGTACTAATAAAAGCTTAATTCATGTGTTGAGTATAGTTTTACAAAATTTTATAGTCGAAATTAGCTCTTGGGCTTTGACAAAACAGTAATTTTAAGTTTATATGTATAAAGTTACACAGACTAACCGCAACTTAATTTAACTATCTATTTTGGTGCAGGATAAATAATTTATGGACAAAGAACTATATTCACTATCTAAAATTTTTACAGAAAAACTATATAGAATACCAGACTACCAGAGAGGATATGCTTGGAATCTGAAGCAGCTTAAAGATTTTTGGAATGATTTAGAACAACTGGAGGATAGAAAAAACCATTATGTAGGAGTTTTAACTTTAGAAGAAGTTTCTAGCGAGGTTATCAATCAGTGGCAAAATGATTCATGGATCATACAGTCCAAAGGTTATGATGCTTACTATATTGTTGATGGTCAACAGAGATTAACAACCTCAATAATTCTCATTCAAGGATTGATTGAGTGTACCGAGAAAAATAGTAAATTAAATTATAATACCGTTGATGAGATCCGCAAAAAATACATTTTTGATTCAAAAGATGACGACGGCGGCATTTCTAGATCGTATATATTTGGTTATGAAAAAGATAATCCAAGTTATGAATTTTTAAAGACAAAGGTTTTTGACGAGCATTCTTTTAATATTTCTGACAAGCAAGAGACGATTTATACTCATAACCTCGAAATAGCTAAAAGATTTTTTAGAGATGCATTAGAAAAATTGTCTCATACCCAAAGAGAAAATATATTTCAAAAATTAACACAGCATTTATTGTTTAATTTATTTACAATTTCTAATGATATAGATGTTTGTATTGCTTTTGAGACGATGAACAATAGAGGAAAACCTCTTTCAGTGCTTGAATTATTGAAAAATAGATTAATATATCTTTCTATAAAGCTTAATGTTGAAGATTATGAAAAAAGAGATTTGAGGCATAGTATCAATGAAGCATGGAAAACTGTATATCATAATTTAGGTAAAAATAAAGATAATCCACTAGATGATGACAAATTTTTATTTAATCATTTTATTTTATATTTTGGAAAAGATACAAGCACTGAGGATGAAATATCTGGTGATGAAACTTTTGGTGTCAATATAAATACAAGTCGTTATATTATTCGTGCTGAATACTATAAAGTCCTGCTAGAAAAAATATTTATATCTAAAAACATCGTTCAAGAAAATAATAGTGAGGACAGCAATAATACAATTAAGTTAAACACTAAATTCATAAATGATTATGTCAGAGATTTGCAGCAATCAGTTGTCTTATGGCATAAAATCTCTAATCCTTATTTTAGTGATTTTTCAGAAAATGAGAAAATTTGGCTAGATAAACTAAACAGATTAGTAAATATTGGAACGACATCTGTTGTTCCTCCTTTGATAATGTCTTTTTTCAAGAAAGAAACTAACACAGACAAGAGGATCAGGTTTTTAAAGGCTTTAGAATTACTAATGTTTTTTGGCTTATTAATTGGTTTTCCGTCTCAGGCAATATTTTCTCTTACAGGATTCAATACTTTGGAAAAAGCAATAAACCTAAGTAAAAGTAAAGTTACAGCAGAAAAATTAATAAAAGAGTTGGAAGAAATATTTGATGAAGCCTGTTGTGAAAAGAGTGCATTAAAACGAATAAAGTCTGACTTGAAGACACGAGGGTTTTACAGGTGGCGTGGAATAAAATATTTTCTTTATGAATATGATTTATATCTACAATCATTGTCAAAACATAACCAAATAAAGATAAATTGGTATGAATTCATTAATAATGATATTACAGAAGATTATAAGACTGTTGAACATATATATCCACAAACTGACAAAGACAAATATTGGCGTGATGCTTTTCAAAAGTATACAGTTAAAGAAAAAAGGATATTAAAAAATTCTCTTGGTAACTTGTTACCTCTTTCATCAGCTAAAAACTCTAGCTTTAGCAATAAATCTTTCCTTGCAAAAAAAGGGAATGAAATAAATACTATTGGATATAGATATGGGTCTTTTTCTGAAAATGAAGTAGCAAATTATGAAGATTGGACAGCTAAGGAGATACTTAAAAGAGGTATTGATTTACTAAATTTTATGGAAGAAAGATGGAAATTGAGCATAGGAAACGAACAAGAAAAAATAGAATTTTTGGGTATAGGATTTGTCTCAAAAAAAGAAGGTTTATCTAATTAATAAAATATGTGTGCCTTTGCCTGAGACAAAAAATGATCGCTACACACTAGCCAAAATGCGCTCACCTAAAATCTGACTCCTTGGCATCTTGGGGTTAGTTAAAATTAAAAAAGCGATCGCCCCTCAAATCTCCACAGTGCGATCGCTCTCTTCTTCCCTCTGTGTTCTCTGCGGCTCTGTGGTTCGTTAAAAAGAGCGATCGCCTGTAAAATCTCCATCGTGCGATTATGATTAATTTGGGAAGAAGTCAGAATCTAAGGTTTCATCAACAGAAAAAGGATAGTCTTTAGGAAAAATAGACAGAGGAAGACCTGTTTCAATAGATGCTTCTTTTCTAGCGTGTTGGTAACAAATGTCAAAAACTTCCGTGTAATAGTATTTTAAGCTAGGACTATCTACAAATGCTTCTTGTAATCTTTGACGATGTTCATAGATTGTATATAACCAGCTATTAGATCGGTTCTGGGGTTGAAATTTGTATTTGAGAAGGTGCATTAAAAGCACTCTAAGATTACTCCTTAAAGCATTTTTATCACTTCTTCCCATACTTTCAATTTCTTCAATTAAATTTTCTAACTCTAATTCTAAAAATTTTTTATTTTTTAATAAATCAACAGTGTATTCTAACCACAAGTGATAATCTTGTGCATAGAGACTATTTGTTTTAGGAACAGATTGATTGCTCATAATCTTCTCCTTTATGGATATATAATTTTAACATTGTGAGAGGATTTAGCCGAAGCCTTGCTAGATTTCTCCACTGAAGCTGATTTAGTGGCTTGGTTGCAACATCAGCAATAAAATATGTATTCTACCAAGCGATCGCTCCTCCTCTTCCTCTGTGTCCTCTGCGCCTCTGTAGTTCGTTAAAAAGAGCGATCGCCTTTTCCTGTTTCCTGTGTATCCTCTGACGTAGCCTCTCGTAGAGAATTAATCGCCTGTTTTTTCCTAACTAATTGTCCGTTTAATCGGAATTTGTATCGAGAACTCACAGCCATTACCAGGTTCAGAAACGCATTTGATAGTACCGCCGTGTTTTTCTACAATAATTTGGTAACTAATAGATAAACCCAAACCAGTACCTTGTCCAGGTTGTTTGGTGGTAAAGAAAGGTTCAAAAATGTGCGATCGCACCATCTCTGGAATCCCACAACCATTGTCAGCAATCCAAATCAGAACAGTATTCTCTTCTATAACTTCTGTACGTATCCAAATTTTAGGATTGTCAATTATTTCTCCACTAGTTGTTGAGTTTTCCAGTGCATCGAGCGCATTGCTGAGAATACTCATAAATACCTGATTCATCTGGGCTGCATAGCAGACTATTGGAGGTAATTCACCATATTGTTTAACCACCTCAATAGCTAAAGAATTAGTCTGTGCTTGCAGTCGATGTTGTAAAATCAACAAAGTACTATCGATACCTTCATGAAGATCGACGGGCTTCATTCCGGTTTCGTCAAGTCGAGAAAAACTTCGCAACGATAAGACTAATTGAGAGATTCGATCTGCCCCAATCTGCATTGAAGTAAGAATTTTGGGCAAGTCATCACTAATGAAATCTAAATCCAGTGCTGCAACTTGCTTTTTAATTTCTTCTGTTGTCTTAGGATACTGTTTTTGATAGAGGCGCAGTAACTTAAATAAATTTTCGGTATGTTCATTAACATAAGTAATGTTGCCATAAATGAAACTAATCGGGTTATTAATTTCATGTGCTACCCCAGCAACTAACTGCCCTAATCCTGCCATTTTTTCACTTTGAATTAACTGGCTCTGAGTTTGCTGTAATTCTTTAAGAGTCTGAGTGATTTCTTCTTTCTGACGTTGAGTTTGTTCGAGTAGTTCTGCTTGTTGAAGTCCTACACCTAACTGAGTACCAATCTGCATCAGCAAATCGATTTCATCTCCTTGCCAATCACGAGGTTTGGTATTTTGATAAGCTGCTAGTAATCCCCAAAGTTTCTCACCCTGAAAAATCGGCACAATCATATATGCCCTAGTCTCCATTAGCTCAAGCAGGGCAATATGACAAATAGAATAATTGGCGCTGTAAATATCTTTAATGACACAACTTTTAGCATTAGCAAACCTTCCGCCTTCCGTTTCTTGTAAGTAATCATCTGCAACTACAGGTACAATTTCCCTTACTGGTGTCCAACCTTGGGCTAATGATTCAGCAACAAATTCGCCACTCCAATCAGCCGCGAATCGATAGATTGTGACTCGATCGACCTCCAATAACCGCCGGACTTCTTCTGTACTAGTAGCAAAGATGGTATGAATATCAAGAGATTGGCGAATTTTCTCCACCGTTGCGGCTAAGGCCTTCTCTCTTTCGGCCGCTTTCCGTTCTCGTTCGGCGGCTTTAGCTAGTTTTTGGGCTTGAACCTGCATCTGTTTCAATGACTCAGCTTGCTGTAATGCTACTCCCAATTGAATGCCAACTTGCGCCAATAAGTTGATTTCCTCATCTTGCCAATAACGGGGTTGGGAGTTTTGATAAGCTACTAACAATCCCCACAACTTCTCGCCTTGAGAAATTGGTACAAAAGCTTCATTCCGTGCATACTTACCCGCTTGCTTTCTTTGCACAAGAACGCCTTCTGTCACTGGCTGCGGCTTAACCATTGGTGTCCAGCCATCAACAATGGAATCGGCGACAAATTCGCCACTCCAATCAGGATAGAAGCGGTAAATTGCAACTCGTTCCACTTCTAATAGCCGACGAACTTCTTGAGTTGTGGTTTTAAAGATGGCTTCAATTTCCAAAGACTGACGAATTTTTTCTACGGTGTTTGCTAACGCCCTTTGCCTTTCAGCAGCTTTAGTAATCTCTGCCGTTTGGATTTGCATTTGTTGGATAAATTCCGCTTGCTGCAAAGCCACACCTAATTGCGTACCCACTTGGGTAAGCAAGTAAACCTCATCTTTTTGCCACTCACGGGTTCCAGCATTCTGGTACGCTGCTAGCAAGCCCCAGAGTTTCTGACCGTGGTAAATGGCAATGATTACATAAGCTCTTGCCTGATAAATTTCTAAAATTTTAATGTAGCAATTGCTAAAACCTGAATTATAAATATCATTACAAATCCGGTATACTTCACAACTGCTAAAGCTACCACCTTCCGTATCTTGTAAGTAGGTATCAGCAACTGGGGGTTTAGCTAAATCTTTGGCGCTACATTCACTAACGTTTTCACTCAATTCTGGCCGATGCAATTGTTCATCGATCAGGGAAATCCAACCCTCTGCCACTGATTCAAACACAAATTCACCACTCCAATCGGGATTGAAGCGATAAATAGCCACGCGATCGGCATTTAACAGCTGCCTCAGTTCTCCGGTGGTTGTGTGGAAAATGCCTTCTAAGTCTAGAGACTGACGGATTTTCTCAATGGTTATGGCTATGGTTTTCTGCCATTGGGCTGCTTTTTCTCTGGCTTCTGCTTGTGCTAGTTGTGCTGATTGTAGTTTTACTTGTTCTATGTAATCTGCTTGCTGTAAAGCAACTCCTAGATGTTCGGCGATTAATTGCACAAACTCAATTTCTGATGCTTCCCATTGCCGAGAATTACTACACTGATGAATACATAATAATCCCCATAAATTTTTACCTTTTATCAAGGGGGCAGTTATATTTGCACGGACTTGGAATCTTTCTAGAATCTGGATGTAGCAATCACTGGCATTAACTTGATAAATATCAGCTATTGCTTTAATTCGGCCTTGCTGATACAACCCTGCAAACTCCTCGCTAAAGCAGTGGTCGCGCAGTTTGGCTGCTAGTGCCGAATCCCATTCTGTTGCCACATCTTCATAAATAAATTCTCCTTCCCATGCCAAATTAGGATAGAAACGAAACACGCCAACCCGATCGCTTTTCAGAAGTTGGCGGACTTCAGTGACTGTAATTTTGAAGATCGCGTCTATATCTAGAGACTCGCGGATGCGGGCTATAACTCCAGACAAGGCTTTTTGTTGCTCATTCTGATGCAAAGAGGATGTTACATCTGAGTGAGATTCTTGCCGTTCTGAATTTGGTTCTATGGGTTGAGTAGTAGAGGAGTTTTCCATTCCCAGTGGGACTTTAAAATATTGAAAGTCTTCTATCTCATGATTCCCGTTGCGATCGCAAAGGTAACAGTATTTCCTCGGAATGCCAAAAAAACATTGTAGGGACACGATACTATCGTGTCCCTACAAAAACATTTTCAACCACGAGAAAATTATCGCCGCTTGGGAGTGGCGCTGCGGCTGGTGCGTTTTTCTTCATCTCGGCGACGGCGATCGCGCCAATCTGCCACAGTCAAATAACCAATACCACCGGTGACTACTACGAGCAGCACTATGGCTACTAAAGTTAAAATACTCAAAAATGGACTTTCCACAGTGCTTCTACAGTCCGTTACGTCCCCAAACTACCATTGCAATTGACCAGGTAAACACAACTAACAGCGATACCCAACCTAGTGTCAAAATCTCCATAGTCCCGCTTTTCAAATAATTACAAAAGGTTTCTAATCTTTATCATACAGGGATTGGGCAGGCTGAGATTTTTTTTATAAATTACATTGTAACTTTGGCGGGCGATGTTTACGACAGGCTAAGTCTACGCAAAGCAGACACCATCTTTTCTTGGTACGCTAGTACTTCCAGCATTAATAATGTGAAAAAATAGCGATCGCGCTTTCTCAACTAGATACTTTGGGAATACTAGGGTTACGGGTATATATTCCAAATCTAACAACCCCTAGTGTTATGCCGACATTTTTCAGCTATTTTTTCCAATCTAACGGTTTTATTCCCCACGGGCATTGTTATCTCTGGCAAACTGGATTAGTTTGGCTCCACATTATTTCTGATGCCACCATTGCCCTTGCCTATTATTCTATTCCCTTCTTACTAATTTACTTTATTTCCAAGCGCAAAGACGTTCCTTTTAATGGAGTCTTTTTATTATTTGGTGCTTTTATCATTGCCTGTGGTACTGGACACTTGATAGATATTTGGACGCTTTGGCATCCAGACTATTGGGTTTCAGGTGCTTTAAAAGCTCTAACTGCCATTATTTCCATATATACGGCATTTGCGTTATTTTACCTCATGCCTCAAGCTCTGGCACTACCTAGCCCAGCCCAGTTAGAAGCTATTAATCGAATCCTTTCCACTGAAATTGTTGAGCGTAAGCGCATCGAGAAAGAACTACGCCTTACGGAGGAAATAGCTCAAAACTCCAGCCAAGCCAAGAGTGAATTTCTCGCCAATATGAGTCATGAACTACGCACACCCCTTAACGGCATCCTGGGTTATACACAAATTATCCAACGCACAGAATCTTTGAGTGAAAAAGGACGGAAAGGACTCGGCGTTATTTATCAATGTGGTTCTCATCTTTTAACCTTAATTAATGATGTTTTGGATCTCTCCAAGATAGAAGCCCGGAAGTTGGAATTATATCCTATTGATTTCTACTTCCCTGCCTTTATAGATAGCGTGACTGAAATTTGCCGCATTAGGGCAGAACAAAAAGTAATCGCATTTAACGTCGAACTCGATCCTAATTTACCAACGGGTATTCATGCTGATGAAAAACGCTTGCGGCAAGTACTGATTAACTTGCTTAGTAATGCCATGAAATTTACTCATCAAGGCAGTGTTACCTTCAAAGTTCAGGTAGTTGAGCAAGAATCAAATGCCAATGACAAAACTAACTACAAAATTCGCTTTGAGGTAATAGATACTGGCACGGGTATAAGCCCTGAACAAGCTAAGAAAATCTTCCAGCCCTTTGAGCAAGTGGGAAGTCAGAAACGACAATCTGAAGGTACAGGTTTAGGATTAGCAATCAGCCAAAAAATTGTTTTGTTGATGGGTGGTCAAATTCAGGTAAAAAGTGAATTTGGCAAAGGTAGCACCTTCTGGTTTGAGGCAAAATTGTCAGAATCTAAAGACTGGGCAAAGGTTTCTAGAGTGGTTGAGCAAGGAACTATTATTGCTTATCAAGGACAAAGGCGCACTATTTTGATTGCAGATGATAAATGGGAAAACCGATCGGTAATTGTAAATTTACTAGAGCCGGTTGGATTTACTGTTGTAGAAGCTAATAATGGTCAGGAAGCGTGGGCACAGTCTCTAGCTAACAAACCAGATATGATTATTACTGACTTAGTAATGCCGATATTAGATGGATTTGAATTCATTCATCGTTTGCGTCAGTCTGGGCAATTTAAGGAGACTCCTGTCATCGCTTCCTCAGCCAGTGTATTTGCAGTCGATCAACACAAAAGTATTGATGTCGGTGCAGATGCATTTTTACCAAAACCTATAGAAGCTGAAACCCTGCTAGAAATGCTACGACAATTTTTGCAGCTAGAATGGATTTTTGACGTTAATTTAGACGCGATCGCAAAAACCTCTACAGGTGGTTTTGAAGAACAGACTGAAATCATTTATCCTGCTCAAGAGGTTTTACAAGAGTTGCTCGAACTAGCCCAAGACGGTGATATTCAAAATATTTTAGAAATGGTTGAACAACTTTCTGTATCTGATCAGCGACTAAACACTTTTGTTCAGAAGATAATCCAGCTTGCTAGTAATTTCCAACTCAAGCGGTTGGAAAGTTTTATTGAAGAATATATCAATTAATTTAAGTCAAATTGCATTTTTAACCGATCATGAGAAAACCCCAAAATAATGGATTTATTTTGATTGTAGATGATAACCCGACAAATTTATCTGTCCTGTGTGCCGCGCTTAATAGTGAGGGTTTTCGTTTCCGGGTTGCAGTCGATGGAGAAACTGCGATCGCCCAAGCTGAACGCAATCAACCAGAATTGATTTTGCTGGATGTCCAAATGCCGGGTATTGACGGCTTTGAGACTTGTCGTCGTCTCAAAGCTAATCCTGTCACCGAAAACATTCCAATTATTTTCACCACTGCTTTGGCGGATACGGAAAGCAAAACTAAGGGATTTTCCCTCGGTGCAGTAGACTATATTCCGAAACCCTTTGCCCAAGAGGAAGTTATTGCTAGAGTCCGCGTGCATTTACAACTCAAACAATTGAATGAATCTTTGGAACAACAAGTTAGCGATCGCACCAAGGCTTTGCAACAAGCCCAAGTCCAACTGGTACAGCAAGAAAAACTATCAACGCTCGGAGAGTTAATCGCTGGTATTGGCCATGAAATCAACAACCCCATTAACTTTATTTCTAGCAATATTCCACCCTTGGAAGAATACATTGCTGGAATCACTAAGTTGCTTTTACTGTATGAACAAGAATATCCCAACCCAACAGCCAAAATTACCAATGCTATTGAGAACTTGGATCTGAATTTTGTTCTCGAAGATATCGGAAAAATTTTGAACTCACTCCAGATAGGAAGTGAACGAATTCGCAACCTTTCTAATTCACTCCGCAGCTTCTGTCGCTCGGATAGTGATGCCAAAATTTCTGCCGATTTGCACCAAGGACTTGATAGTACACTAATGATTTTACAACACCGGATCAAGGCTAGTGGCGATCGTCCCGGCATTGAAGTTATTAAAAGTTATGGAGTATTACCAGAGATAAATTGCTATCTCGGTCAGATGAATCAAGTATTTATGAACATTCTAGCAAATGCAATTGATGCTCTTGATGAAGCTATACTGGAAGGCAAAATGAGCAATCTAATTCCTCAAATTAAAATTACAACAGAAATAGATTCTGAAAAATTGGTTGTAATTCGGATTGCTGATAATGGAATTGGTATTCCTGAACGGTTAAAAAAACGCTTGTTTGAGCCGTTGTTTACCACAAAAAGCGTGGGAAAAGGCACTGGACTCGGCTTGTCCATAGCTTATGAAATAGTTGTAGAGAAACACAAAGGTGTATTAAATGTAAATTCTCAACCAGGTATGGGAACTGAGTTTATCATCAAAATTCCCATATAATAGCAGCATTTAATTAATTACAAAGCTGCTGTAGCATTTATCATATTGGATATTGGGGAAGTATTTTCCCAATACCCAATCCCTCATTTATATATAGAGTGAATTCAACTTTAGATCCTAAATTAATAGTAGAACGCATAGAATCCCTCAAGGCTGGAATAGTTGGAGGTTTATCTATGTGTTTTACTTTTATATTTACCAGTCTCTTGAATACTTTTGGATTAGCAAAGTATTTTGAGATCCTTGCAAGTCTGCAAAGTAATGTTAACTGGCATTGGTTGATCGGTGGTGCAGTTGCAACTTTTACTGGCTTATTATTTGGTGTTACCTATCGTTATATCATCCGCTCAGATAAAAATCCCCAACTCAAAGCTGGTGGTGTTTTGGCCTTTGGCTTGGTGCGGGGATTAACTCAGATAGAGCTTGGGTGGAATTCTCATAGTACAATTTGGCCTTTTTTGGTATTAGCAGCAGAAAGTTTATTGTGGTTTGCCTTTGCTGCGATCGCTCTTGATATCGCTATTCAACGCCGTTGGCTTAAACCTTTCTCATCATAACTTTTCCATCAGGAGTGCTGTAAAATCCTGAAGATAGGAAAAGGTGATTAACAGAGTCAGAATAGAATGGTACAGGATAGGAAGTCAACGGTTATAATCACAGGTGCCTCTTCAGGTGTCGGTTTGTACGCTGCCAAGGCTCTTGCTGAAAGGGGATGGTATGTAGTGATGGCCTGTAGAGATGTAGCGAAGGCTCAACTTGCAGCCCAATCTGTAGGAATCCCCCACCAGGGCAGCTATACTATCATGCATATCGATATTGGCTCAATGGATAGCGTTCGACAATTTGTGAAGAACTTCCGAGCAAGCGGAAACTCTTTAGACGCTTTAGTGTGCAACGCTGCAATTTATATGCCTTTGCTAAAGGAGCCACTGCGAAGCCCAGAAGGATTTGAGTTAAGTGTTGCGACAAATCACCTCGGACATTTCCTTTTGTGCAACCTGATGCTAGAAGATCTAAAGAAGTCATCTTCAAATCCAAGGCTCGTAATTTTGGGAACTGTTACCCACAATCCAGACGAACTGGGTGGGAAGATTCCGCCGCGTCCAGACTTGGGCGATTTGCAGGGCTTTGCAGAAGGATTTAAAGAACCAATCTCAATGATTGATGGCAAGAAATTTGAACCAGTCAAAGCTTACAAAGACAGCAAGGTTTGTAACGTGCTAACCATGCGGGAACTCCATCAGCGCTATCACGAGTCAACAGGTATCGTCTTCAACTCTCTCTATCCAGGATGTGTTGCAGAAACGCCGCTATTTAGAAACCACTATCCCCTGTTTCAGAAAATCTTCCCATTATTCCAGAAGTACATCACTAAGGGATATGTGTCTCAGGAGTTGGCAGGAGAAAGGGTTGCGGCGGTGGTTGCCGATCCTGAGTATAATCAATCTGGTGTGTATTGGAGTTGGGGAAATCGCCAGAAAGAAGATGGTAAATCCTTTGTTCAAAAGGTTTCTTCTCAAGCCCGCGATGATGACAAAGGCGATCGCTTATGGCAACTAAGCGCCAAGTTGGTTGGAATTGCATGATGGCATAGGATTTAGCGTTATCCTGGAGCATAATTCATTAATTCATCGATCCACTTTTTTTAAATTAATCGGCATTATATCCAGGTGAAAAATGGTTGAGGTGATTATTAAGTCACCTCTGAATTTATTGATAGCTTTATTTAATTTCAAATTAATTTGTATAAGCCATAGCTCTGAAATAATCTTCAGGAAAAGCAGAGAAGATTAAATATGAACTATGGCTATTAGAAATCCGGTTTGATTTACAAAAAGATCCGTAGGGGAGCAAGTCGTGTGGGCGGGTTTCCCAAGCGCACATCTATGCATACCTCCTAAATTGGTTTTATATCTTTATATAAAGAAAATTCTAGGAATAACTCAGAATCTATTAGTGTGAGGATTTATATCCGCTATTGAAGTCCACTAAATTTAATATTTAGTGGAGGATGCTAAACCCTTGATTAATTGCTAATTGCTTAACCTTCTTGTGAATTCTGGCTCCTGCCTCCTAAATTCTTTCTTGATAAAATTCAACATCTTTACTGAGGCTATTGAATTGTAAAAAAGCGAAGCTAGGGCATTCAGCGATCGCATCTCTGCAAGCAAGAAGATTGGAGCATCAACCAACGCCTGATTTCGCTTGTGATTCTTATCCAAAGGTTTAAGGAAAAACGATTATGGCAACAGAAGAAGCATCGATTAGCCTGGTAAAAGATATAAATACTGGTGGAGTTTCCTCTAACCCGCAAAATCTCACCAATGTCAACGGCACACTCTACTTTGTTGCTATCGACAACAGTAGTGGCTCTGAACTTTGGAAAAGTGATGGTACAGAGACTGGTACTGTCCTTGTAAAAGATATCTTCTCTGGTACAGGTAGCTCTAATCCGCAAAATCTGACTAATGTCAATGGCACACTATACTTTAGAGCGATCGACAGCACTGGAGGAACTGAACTGTGGAAGAGTGATGGCACCGAAACTGGTACCGTCCGCGTCAAGGATATCTTCTCTGGTACAGGTAGTTCTAATCCGCAAAATCTGACTAATGTCAACGGCACACTCTACTTCAGTGCCAGCGACGGCACTGGAGGAACTGAACTGTGGAAAAGTGATGGCACCGAGGCTGGTACTGTTCGCGTCAAGGATATCTTCTCTGGTACAGGTAGTTCTTACCCGCAAAATCTGACTAATGTCAACGGCACACTCTACTTCAGTGCCAGCGACAACACTGGAGGGACTGAACTTTGGAAGAGTGATGGCACCGAAACTGGTACTGTTCGCGTCAAGGATATCTTCTCTGGTACAGGTAGTTCTTACCCGCAAAATCTGACCGATGTCAACGGCACACTCTACTTCAGTGCCAGCGACATCACTGGAGGGACTGAACTTTGGAAGAGTGATGGCACCGAGGCTGGTACTGTCCGTGTCAAAGATATCTTCTCTGGCACGGGTAGCTCTAATCCGCAAAATCTGACAAATGTCAACGGCACACTCTACTTCAGAGCTAGCGATAGCAGTGGAGGCATTGAACTTTGGAAGAGTGATGGCACTGAGGCTGGCACTGTCCGAGTCAAAGACATCTTCTCTGGGACAGGTAGCTCTTACCCTAACTATCTAACGAATATCAACGGCACGCTGTACTTCAGTGCTAGCGATAGCAGTGGAGGCATTGAACTTTGGAAGAGTGATGGCACTGAGGCTGGCACTGTCCGAGTCAAAGACATCTTCTCTGGGACAGGTAGCTCTAATCCGCAAAATCTGACCAATGTCAACGGCACACTCTACTTCAGTGCTAGCGACAGCAGTGGGGGCAATGAACTGTGGAAAAGTGATGGCACTGAAGCTGGTACTGTCCGCGTCAAGGATATCTTCTCTGGTACGGCTAGCTCTAATCCTAACTCTCTTGCCAATATCAACGGCACGTTGTACTTCAGAGCTACTGACAGCAGTAGTGGCTCTGAACTGTGGAAGAGTGATGGCACTGAAACTGGTACCGTCCGCGTCAAGGATATAAATACTGCCACAGTTTCCTCTGAACCGTACTTTCTAACCAATGTCAACGACACGCTGTACTTTAGAGCCACCGACAGCAGTGGCGGCAATGAATTGTGGAAGAGTGACGGTACAGAAGCTGGAACTGTTCGTGTCAAGGATATCTTCTCCGGTACAGGTAACTCTAATCCGCAAAATCTGACCAATATCAACGGTACACTGTACTTCAGTGCCACCGACAGTAGTGGGGGCAATGAACTGTGGAAAAGTGATGGCACAGAAACTGGTACTGTCCGCGTCAAGGATATCTTCTCTGGTACTGGTAATTCTGACCCGAACTTTCTGACCAATGTCAACGGCACGATGTACTTCGTTGCCACCGACAGCAGTGGGGGTCGGGAACTATGGAAGAGTGATGGCACCGAAGCTGGTACTGTCCTTGTAAAAGATATCTTCTCTGGTACTGGTAGCTCTAATCCGCAAAATCTGACCAATATCAACGGCACGCTGTACTTCAGTGCTAGCGACAGCAGTGGGGGTCGGGAACTGTGGAAGAGTGATGGCACTGATGCTGGCACTGTCCGCGTCAAGGATATCGTCTCTGGTACGGGTAGCTCTTATCCGCAAAATCTGACAAATGTCAACGGCACGCTGTACTTCAGTGCTAGCGACAGCAGTAGTGGCTCTGAACTGTGGAAGAGTGACGGTACAGAAACTGGTACCGTCCGTGTCAAGGATATCTTCTCTGGTATAGGTAGCTCTAATCCGCAAAATTTGACCAATGTCAACGGCACGCTATATTTCAGTGCCACCGACAGCAGTGGAGACAATGAACTGTGGAAGAGTGATGGCACAGAAACTGGAACTATCCGTATCAAGGATATCTTCTCTGGCATAGGTAGCTCTAATCCGCAAAATCTGACCAATATCAACGGCACGCTATACTTCAGTGCCAGCGACAGCACTGGAGGGACTGAACTATGGAAGAGTGATGGCACCGAAACTGGTACTGTTCGCGTCAAGGATATCTTCTCTGGTACAGGTAGCTCTAATCCGCAAAATCTGACCAATATCAACGGCACGCTATACTTCAGTGCCAGCGACAGCAGTGGGGGCAATGAACTATGGAAGAGTGATGGCACTGATGCTGGCACTATCCGCGTCAAGGATATCTTCTCTGGTACGGCTAGCTCCAACCCTAACAACCTAACTTATGTCAATGGCAAACTCTATTTTTTTGCTGACAACGGAAGTACTGGGCAAGAACTTTTTAAGCTTGACCTGAACAGTACTCCTACTGACCTCAGCCTGAGTGCCACTAGTATTAACGAGAATGTTCCTGCTGACACAGTAATTGGCAACTTTAGCACCACTGACGCTGATACAGATAACACCCACACCTACACCCTAGTTTCAGGTGCAGACAGCACCGATAACAGCGTCTTCACAATTGTAGGTAACGAGTTACACATCAACGTCTCACCCGACTACGAAACCAAAAATAGCTACAACATCCGTTTACGCACCACAGATGGAGGTGGCTTATTCTACGAGAAAGCGATCGCGATCGCAGTCAACAATATTAATGATGCCCCAACAGTGGCAAATGCCATTGCCGACCAAACAGCGACAACAGACACCACTTTCAACTTCAACCTAGCAACAAACACCTTTGCAGATGAAGATGCGGCAGATAACCTCACCTACAGCGCCACCCTGGAAAATGGCGAATCAATCCCCAGTTGGTTGACTTGGAACGGTACTACTTTGAGCGGTACTCCCACAAATGACAGCGTTGGTAGCCTCAACATCAAAGTTATCGCTAGTGATGGAATAACAGATGTCAGCGATGTTTTTGCCCTGACAGTGGTTAATAATGATGCTTCCACCACTTTTAACGACAGCATCACTACAAACGAATTAAATGGTGATATAGAAAGTGACAATCTCATTGGTGGTTTGGGGAATGGCACCTTATTTGGTGGCGTAGGTGAGGATGTACTCCTCGGTGAAACTGAGCAACATAGTTTTAAACTGACTAATGCCCACACCAGAGGTCATGATATCATCGCTAATCTTACTATTGGAAATGGTACTATCTTCATTTCCAAGGCAGAATTCGGACTGAGACAATCTCAGGATACGATACTCGATTCGGGTTTGTTGCGACTTGGGACTAGTGCGACAACAACAGGCGATCGCTTCATCTACGATCGAAGTACGGGAAACCTATTCTTTGATAAAGATGGAGTTGGTGGTACAGCACAAGTTAAGATAGCCCACTTCTCGAATTAGGCAATGCTTGCTAATGCAAACATTACTGTCATTGTCTAACTTTGCTGTGTAGCTAGTTTCCTTGACTTGCACCTTTAACAGATATATAATCATAATTACATTGAAGGGGAGTAGCTGCTGGCAAAAAACATAAAAAGCCAGTACATCTGAATCAACATACTGGCGATGAGCCTGGTTCAGATGGCAAGTAAATATTTGAAAGCGAGACCTTCACTAAGTTCACACCGAAAAGTGTAAACTTGGTGAGGTCTTTTGGTTCTCATCAAGCTTCACATCGGTAAACGATTCTTCAGGAGCTTGAGAGAGTGTTAACAGCTTTTACCGCAGCTTTATTATTAATTACAGTTTCCGAACTAGGCGATAAAACATTTTTTATCGCCGTTATTTTGGCAATGCACCACCCGAGGCGGCTGGTATTTACAGGAGTGACAGCTGCTTTAGCTGCAATGACAATCCTTTCGGTGCTATTTGGGCAAGTGGTATCTTTGTTGCCAAAAATTTATATTCATTACGCCGAAATAGCCTTATTTTTTGCCTTTGGTATCAAGCTGTTATACGACGCTAGTAAAATGTCCTCGGCTGCTTGTGATACAGCAGTTGTAGAAGAAGCCGAAGCTGCGGTGAAAAAAGCAGATTTGGAGTTACCAAAGAAAAAGACTTCCTTAGCAATTGTCATAGAAGCCTTTATATTGACATTTATGGCAGAGTGGGGCGATCGCACCCAAATTGCCACCATTGCCCTAGCCGCAGGTAATAATCCAATTGGAGTGACAATAGGTGCAATTTTAGGACATGCCATTTGTGCTGCGATCGCAGTTATCGGCGGCAAAATGATTGCCGGACGCATTTCTGAGCGTCAACTCACCTTTGTTGGCGGATGCTTGTTTTTAGTCTTTGGTGTCGTTGCTGCCATTGAGGGAGCGTGAGAGGAAAAGCAGGGGAGCAGGGGGAGAGAATTAATAACCAATTCCCGATTCCCTACTTTGGAGTACTTTTCAATGAAGGTGCGGGAGATGCAGCCGGATTAGGAATGAGGGAAGCAGTTGCTGCCTTTTTAATTTCGTCTTTGTACTGAGCAGGTGCTAAAGCTGCGGCAGTATCAAACAAAGGTTTTGCTTCTGCGTTTTTGCCCTGTTGTTTCAGGAGCATCGCTTTTGCCACAACAGGGCGAAAATCTTTAGGATCTTTCTTAATTGCCTGGTCGTATACAGAGCTAGCTTGAGCATAGCGTTTCTGGGAAGCATGAACAGAACCTAACAGCACTTGCACGGCTACTGTATCTACACTTCCCGGCTGAATTGTATTTGCTTGGGCTGCTTTAGAGAGGCTTTCTTGCAGCAAACCAATAGCTGCTTCTGGGCGTTGCTGACTGATTAACAGAGCTACCATTCCTTGCAAAGCCTTCAAATCGCCCGGTTTTGTGGACAAAATCGTGCGATAAGCTTGAGCGGCTCCTTCGCGATCGCCTATTTGCTGTTTCGCTTGAGCTAGTAAGACTGAATATTCTGACTGTTCGGGATTTAGCTTGGCTAGCTTTTCTAGGGGTTCAATAACAACTTGGATATCAGCTGGTTTAATTTCACTTTTTTCTTTTTGACTCAATAGTTGTAGCCGCGCCTGCAATAAGCCCTTAAGCGCAGTCTGATTTTCCGGTTCCCTTTGCAAAACCAGTTCATAACCCCGTACTTCGTCTTCCAGTTTTGATTTTTGGTCAGAGGAGGGCAAAGTGCCTCTGGTGCTAGCGGTATTCTGATTTGAGGGTGGCGTATTATTAAATGCTCCAATTATGGGAATCACTGAAACACCCACAAAAGCAAGAACTGCCAGCGCCAAGACAACTTGAACCATCCAGCGATTGCGTGTTTGAAACACAGTTTTGTCTTTCTCCTGAACTCTAATGACATTATCATTTACACAAATCGTAAAGTTAAAAATTTCCAAAACTTTGCGGAATACCGCCAATTGCCTGTGAATTTTATAACAATTAACTATCTACACTGCTAAAGTAAGTGATGACTTTAGGAGGAGCCGTCAGAATTGTAGCTATGATATGCTTCCCAAACTAGTGTCAGGGCGCTAAATTACACGTTTAATGTACAAACACTAAATTTAGCGCCTTTAGGATTGTATAGAGTATCCTAGTGTGACTTTGTGAAAAGCAAATATACTTTCATCAGTCGCACAAATGCTCTTTTCAGCTACCTTTATAAAATCCCACAATGGGATGTGTCTCCGCCGCAAGGAGTTTTTATGAATTCCGACCTGATGCCGTTGCCTGAATCCTCCAATTCTTCTGCCTCTAACCAGGGCCCAACTAATATAGAGGCAGCCGCTAATGTTCGCATAGCAGCCAAGTCCTCTAAAGAAGTTGAAAATTCGCCTGTTAACCCCAGTGAGACTGACTCAAATGGCAACTTAGCCAATCGACAGCAACCGATTCCGCCTCCCAGCGAACCGATGCAGTATCGAGCGATCGGATTAGTCCGGGGTCGCTATCATGCTAGCAGCGAACAATTTACTCAGGGTACGCTGCTAACCACAGATGGTGTAGAACTCAATGCCGTCCTCCTAGGCCGGATTATGAGCTTAGTCAAGAATCACCTAGATTTAGAAAAAGAACACTTGTGGGTAGTATATCCACGTACCAGACAAGAAAATGACACCTTGCACATCCAAATCGTCGGAGTTTGGGAGCCAGAAAATCTGGCTAAAAACTCAACAGATGAGGATGAGTTAGATTTAGAGTTGCAAGAGTCACAAACACTCGATGATGGCTTATCCGAAAATTCTGAATTAAGCACAATTCCCACGATCCCCTCATCAGAAGTAGCTGATGGTGGTTTTTCTGTTCGTGGTGAGGTAGTATACCAATCTTTTGACGCTAAGAGCTTAGTAGTCAAAATTAGGCAGGCTGCACGCAAACCAACTGACAAACCCAAGTATTTCAAATTGAAATTGAGGGGTGTCCTGACGACCAAAGCAGTAGGAAAGTTCTGGGATTTTCAAGCCAAGCGAGAAGCTGACGTTTTGATAGTAGAAAAAGCTGAAGCGATCGCTGACTTGCCCAAAAAACGTAAACCACCATTCAGAGGTGGCCCTCGTGCTGGCGGTAGCGGTGGTATTGGTGCTGGTGGTAGAAAACCATTCCCCCCCAGACGCAGTGGCGAAACCCCGCGTCCTATCAAGAAAACAGGCGCAGGCAGCGACATCTCTGTGGTGTCAAAACCTATACCAAAAACGCCTGCTCCGAAGCCTATTATCAAGCGACCAAAACCGACTCAAGAGTAGGATTAGGGATTAGGGATTGGGGATTGGGGATTGGGAATTAGAGATTGGGGATTAGATTAAATATTAGGGTTAAACTAATTTTTTTCAATCCCCAGTCCCCAGTCCCCAGTCCCCAGTCCCCATTCCCCAGCCTCAAAAATCCGTCCGACGGTCTTGGGGTAGAAAAGATCGATCCATCGGAATTGGCGAAACTGGTTCTGTAAGGGTAAACGTCCCTGCTTCAATCCACTTTTTCAACTCTAGGGCGACTTGTCTAGAAAAAAACAAACTCGCTAAAGGGGCAGAGCGTACAGCTTTGCCCTCAATAGCGATCCTTCCAGATTTGAGTTGGGCGTAACTTACCAAACCAAAGGTGGGACGAACCCGCCGGGGAATGGAAAAATCCACTATTGGGGCTACTAAGTCTTTATCCTGGACGGCACAGTGTTCAACTACTTGTTCATTTAATACAGGCAGTGGGACACCAACGCCTAACATCAATGAGGGGCCATAACTTTTGAAGTAACAACCCCGCACCCAATGAGCATCCATTTGCTTGGCATCACCAATTAAAGCTAAAGTGGCGGAAGGCCCAATCGGTGTCCGATTAGCTAAACGTTTTTGTAAGGGGAAGTGCTGAGTGCCTTCCCAGGCGACATAGCCAACACCGCCGCCTAAAAAAATTCGAGTCCCTATACCAACGAGTTGCAAATCGGGATCGTTGAGTAAGGGGGAAATAGCACCGGGATTAGAATAAACAGCATTCCCCAGACGCGGTTGTAAAGGGCCGAGATAGGTGAAGAGGGGGCGATCGCCACCATTTACACCGACAATAAAATTTTGATAAAGATTGCGCGGATTGAATAAATAAAACTGATTAATCGTTTCACTAGTAACTGTAGTTTCAAAACTTGCTCTGGGGTAACAATCAGTTACTTGCCCCTGCGCTTTTACGTGTATAGTTTTGCCAGCGATTAAATCTTCGATTACATGACCCCCGCCACGTTCTCGGACTTCTTCGCCATCTGTTGTCTCCACAGCACAACTCGCACCTAAATATAAATCTACTGCCCCAAAACCAGAGTATGCTGGCACGCCATCTAACCAGCAACGGCGAATTTTTATCGGTGGATCGGTGTGTCCGAGATTAATAATTGCACCACTTGATTCCATCGGCTCAAACGTACCAGTGGTAATTACATCAACTTCTTTAGCAGCTTTAGTAACACCGATTTCTACAACTCGTGCCTTTAATTCTTCAGTTGTCAGTACTACCGCACGTTTACGGATAATTTTCTCGTTAATTTCTGCAATTGTTCGCATCTGATCAGTGCTAGTGCTTCCTGCTATCTTCCTCTTTGAAGGATATCTTGATAAATCAGAGACTCTTGCATAATTTCCTCTCGAAATAGTTGTTACCAATCTCTACGCGACAGCTTAACACCCTGGATAGGGTTAAAATTCTCTAAAAAAATTTAAGTATTGCAAAGTCTGAATCATGTATTTTTTGGGTCAAGCACGCTACCTAGACCTCATCTAAGTTGAGAATCGTAGGTTTCGCCCTCACCCTAAATTTGGAAGAAGGGGTTGGAGGATTCGACCCCTGATGAATTGAAGCCTCTGAACTCCTGTAAGAAAGCGGGAAGCTGATATTGAGAAATAGGTAAAAAATATTTTCATATCTACGTAAGATTACTACTAAAAAAGTCTTGCATTATCAATCAAATGTATGTATGGTTAGGATTGATTAGATTTGCTGGATTTAATGATTTCACATCAACAGAAAGAAACATTTATAGCTGTTGTAAAGCATTCTAAGCCAGCTAGTCAATCGCAAAGTGGGATTTAGTAGCAGATACTAGAAAGTTTTGGGAAGGAGAAACTACTTAAGAGCAGTAATAGAAGGAATGTCTAAGCAAAAGTTATAATTATAGCTATTTGTGAGGTTATCTTGACTCTAACCCCTGAACACAATTCTACTTGTTGCTATTCATTTTATTCCTATATTTCACCCGATAACGAATTGAGTAAGAAGCAATGACTACTTCTGAATTAACTAATCTCGATAAAAAAAACCAAAGCAGGATTTCTAATAGGATTGAAAATTTATCTTCTCCATCAGATGATAAAAAGTTGTTTAACTTGAAAGTTATTGAGTATTTATTACTTGCAGCTTTTGTCTCTTCTGGACTCTTTATTATTTTTCTTTCAGAAGATAAAACAGTTGTAATTTCTGGAGCAGTATCTCTAACTTTCTTGTTTTTTTTGTTACTCATTAATAGACAAGTATTCCAGAACTATAAAAAGGCAGCTAATCAGTCAGAACTCACCAAAAAAGCTGAACTCTATAGTTATCTGTTGACCAATCCTAATTCTTGGGATAAAGAGACGCTGACTCTAACCAGAGGAAAGGCTTTACAATACAGCCAAGACTTGATTGACGATTATAAAAAAATTAGGGGTCTATCAAGGAACCTTTACTATAGTTTGCAAATTGCGACAGTAATTTTATCAGGAGTCACACCAATTTTAGTTCTAGTAGACAAATTAGAAGCAGGACAAGCTTGGCTCAAGTGGCTCCCTGTACTTTGCCCAGCTATTGCTTCTATCGTTGCTAGTATAGTTACCTCTTTTCCTTTTCAGAAAAATTCCCTTGCTGCTAACACAGCCGTTGAATTGTTAGAAGCTGAACAAGAGAAATTTATATTGGGAGTGACTCCACCTTATCGTTGCTATGATGTGTCTGATGAAACGCAACAGCAACAAAAGGCAAGTCAAGCATTAGAATACTTTATTGTTCAAGTGAACAACATTCACCTTAATCAATTGCAACAAACTAGTGAGACGCAATCAGAGAAGCCAGAATCAGCTTCATCTAATGAGTTAAATAAACTAGGAGCAGAGGTAACGAAGTAGAAAGACACCTGATTAGATAATTGCGATCGCTAACCAGTAGAATATTGTTCGTGGTTAACGTTTTAAACAGGATTTATCTAGATTTTACTCGATATGCGTGCGATCGCCTTGACTTCGCGTCTTAATAATTCTTAACTGAACCTTACGGGTGACAGTTGAAAAATAAATGAGGGTATAGGCAATTTTTGAAGTTGATTATATCCTCATTTCTATAAACTAAGTTTTTGCAGTCGCCTATAAGTCTAAGTTAACGCTTGAGCAACTACTGCCGAAAGTGAATCGTTTGCTGCTTGCTTCAACAATTCGGCTTTATCGGTCTGTTCCCAAGGCAAGTCTAAATCAGTCCGCCCAAAATGACCGTAAGCCGCGACGTCCTGATAAAAACGTCCGCCTCGTTCACTTGGTAAGTTGCGTAAGTTGAAGGTATGGATAATCCCTGCTGGACGCAGTTCAAAATGTTGGTTGATTAATTCCAATAAGATTTCTTCATCCACTTTGCCTGTGCCAAAGGTATCCACTAAAATGCTTGTTGGTCGCGCTACACCAATAGCATAGGATAGCTGGATTTCAACTTTTTCTGCCAACCCAGCAGCGACAATATTTTTCGCTACATAGCGAGCCGCATAAGCAGCAGAACGGTCTACCTTCGTGGGGTCTTTGCCAGAAAAAGCGCCGCCACCATGCCGTGAATAGCCACCGTAGGTATCAACGATTATTTTCCGTCCTGTTAGACCAGAGTCTCCTTGAGGGCCACCAATGACAAATTTGCCAGTGGGGTTGACTAAAAAACGTGTCTGCTCGTTAGGCTTAACGTCAATGTCGCCAAAAACAGGTTCGACTACTGCTGCCCAGAGGTTTTGTTTAATCTTGGCTTGTACAGCCGCTTCATCCGTAATTTCCCCAATAGTGGCTGTATGCTGGGTAGAAATTAGAATAGTATCAATACCTACTGGTTGCCCATCTTCGTAGACTACAGTTACTTGAGTTTTACCATCAGGACGCAGGTATGACAATTCACCTGTTTTGCGGACTGCTGCCAATCGGCGAGCAATGCGGTGGGCGAGACTGATGGGTAATGGCATCAGTTCTGGTGTTTCATTGCTGGCAAAGCCAAACATTATACCTTGGTCGCCTGCACCAATTTTGTCGAATTGTTCATCACTATCTTGCTCGCGGGTTTCTTGGGCGGTGTTAACGCCTTGAGCAATATCGGGTGATTGTTCGTCTAAAGCCAGCAGAACGCTGGTGCTGTTAGCAGAAAAGCCATTATCAGCATTGGTATAACCAATTTCGGCAATTTTTTTACGGGCGAGATTGACGAAATTCACATTGGCTTTGGTGGTTATTTCACCAGTGATTAGCACCAAGCCAGTATTAACTACTACTTCAGCAGCGACCCGGCTAGTGGGGTCTTGTGTCAGTAAGGCATCCAGAATGGTATCAGAAATCTGATCGCAGATTTTATCTGGATGACCTTCGGTGACTGACTCGGAGGTAAATAAATATCGACGAGACACAGCAAATTCCTCCTGAATTGAGTTTTTTCGCTGACTAAATGTGAGTATTTAGTTCAACTACCTAAATTTAACGTGAGTTCTATGAACCTCTCCCGAACTTGAACTTTAGCTCAAGTCCATCCCTCTCAGATTCGGAGAGAGACAGCTTTAGGTTCTTAGAGGTCTTTTGATTCAGCTCGTTAGGCGAACACCACATAAACTGTATAACTCACGTTAATTTATGAAATCATAACAATATTTATACTTCAGTAGTTAGTATCTTGTTGATATTGATAAAAACCACTAATCATAAGGCAAGTATGTGTAAATAAGATAAATTTATGCTAATTATTTTTTGGGGCGAATGTGTTTAATAACACAAAAAAAGGGGGACACTCAGAAGCGTCCCCACAAACTTTGACACAAGCACTGCTACTTTTAAACCTGAATCGCTAACTTTGCTTCTGTAGCTGTCAACCGCTCATAAGCAGCACGCATTTTCAAACCTGTCAGTACTTGGAAGAAACCAGTACCGTTATTGGAACCTGGATACTCGCGGTGCTGGAGTAACAAGTGAGTCAATTCACCCTGATATTTGGTGGATGTATTGCTGAGATGGGTTTCGATGTAAATTACTTCTTCCAAGTTATCAAATTGACCATCTACTTCTAGTACTGAGACATAGCGACCGTAATAAACATCCGAACCATAGTATAGTTGCATACCAGGGTAAGAACAGGTCAGCTTGCGTCCACAAGGAGTCCAATTAATTGTTGACCCTTCATCAAATAGGTAGGTCGGTTCAAAGCCTTCCTTCCCTTCCCGTTGAAGCATCCGTACCCGTAGGACTCTGCGCTCGGTGTCGTTTTTGATCAAGTTTGTGGGTAATACTTGGAGAACTACATCGGCAAATTCTCTTTGTGGTTCGATAAACTTCTCAAAGTCAGGTTTGCGGGAATTGATTTGCGCTAAGACATCCTCGTAGCGATGACCGCGTTCAGCCATATCTCGCTGAATTTTCCAGGCAATTTTGACTTCATCGCTAATGTCAAAATAAACACTGAAGTCGATTAGCGATCGCACCCGCTCATCATATAAAGGATGCAGTCCTTCAACAACTATAATGCGATTCGGCTCGATCCGCTCTGGCGGATCGAGCAAGCCAGTTTCATGGTTGTAAATCGGCTTATCAATCCCTTGACCACTTTTGAGCGCTTTAATTTGCTCATACATTAGGTCAAAATTGTTCGCCCTAGGATCTAATGCAGTTATCCCAGTTTCTTTACGCTGTTTGCGATCTAAGGAGTGATAATCATCCAAGCAGATGACTGTCATTAAATCTTCACCAAACAAATCTATCAAACGACGCAAAAACGTAGACTTCCCACACCCAGAGTCTCCGGCTACTCCAATCAGTACCACGCGTTCCGGCTTACTTGTCATAAATCTCCTCTAAAATACTAAAATTGTGTCAATATTTTTTCACACAGCAGATTCCGAAGCCAGGAGTTGATCCCTTTGGTTCATCCTGCGTTCTTGCTACCTAGCACATCTATAAGACACCAAGCGGGTAAACAACAAAGTAATTAAGTTGCTACTCGTCGGACTAGCCTGAATGTTGGTGCCGGTAAGTATTTAATCCTAGTGGTATATTTGATTTTAACAGAAGGAGGTATCCCATACAAGATTGCTGTCAAGAAGAATTAGCATGGTTCATGAA
Organism: Nostoc sp.; assembly: GCF_036919895.1. Classification (GTDB taxonomy): domain Bacteria; phylum Cyanobacteriota; class Cyanobacteriia; order Cyanobacteriales; family Nostocaceae; genus Nostoc. Next base: position 17,932 of record NZ_JBALBW010000069.1, on the reverse strand, counting down.
TCATTTTTTGGTGATTTAGTTGTTAATTTAAAAATGGGGATCAACACTGCTCATGAGTATTGCACCTCTGTAATTCTGCTACTTATGACTCTACAAATTTAAGTTTATAAGGTATAATTTAAGATTGCAGCGATTTTATTGATGTTCTTAAATTGTAATTCCAGTTCGACAATGCTTAAGATATTCAAAGCAAAAATCTATCCAACGAATGAGCCAACAACTTGTCATTAGTCAAATTATTCGCTGTAAATTTATGGATAGGCTCAAATAGAAGCGTTGGTTTATAGCAGATTACTGAATATAGCTTGACAATCAAACTAGTCCTCCTTATGAATATCTGCTATCTATCGTGAGTTACTCGTTGGGTAGTGTTGGATAGTCAGGTAAAAAACTATCTCGCTGATGCAGATGGTAGTTAACAAAAAAAAGATTAAATTGACTCATTATTAACATTCTCCACAAGACTTATCCTTTACCTTAGAAGGTGAACAGGTGTGTTTTTTGCTATGCCTGCATGTCTTTGGTGAGTGTACTTAGCAAAGCATTAATTTAATGATGCCGTTTTTCCTTCAGAGCCAGTTTTGTGAAACGAAAATCCGGTAAACTAAAGCTGGTAAGGTAGGGGAATTGTTTTTTTTTGAAAAACGGTTAAGTAAATTATCGGAGTGGTAGAGCGAATGTACAATCAAGGTGCTGTTGAGGGTGCTGCCAACATAGAATTAGGTAGCCGCGTCTTCGTTTATGAAGTGGTGGGTTTGCGTCAGGGAGAAGAAACCGATCAAACTAACTACCCAATTCGCAAAAGTGGCAGTGTGTTCATCAGAGTGCCTTACAACCGCATGAATCAAGAAATGCGACGTATCACTCGTCTAGGCGGCACAATTGTTGGTATTCAGCCTGTAACTGCGCTACAGCCAGTTAATGGTAAAGCCTCACTTGGGAATGCTACAAGCGAAGTCAGCGAGTTAGCTACATCTGGGGAAACTGCTAACACTGAAGGGAATGGTAAAGCCACACCTGTAAATACTCATAGTGAAACCAAAGGTTTTGCTAAACCACCAGCTGAAGAACAGCTTAAGAATAAGGACAAGAAAGGCAACACCATGACTCAAGCGAAAGCCAAAAAAGACCACGGTGACGTTCCTGTTAACACTTACCGTCCCAATGCTCCATTTATTGGCAAGGTAATATCTAATGAACCGCTAGTCAAAGAAGACGGTATTGGTATTGTTCAACACCTTAAATTTGACCTTTCTGGCAGTGATTTGAAGTATCTAGAAGGTCAAAGTATTGGGATTATTCCACCAGGAGTAGATAAGAACGGTAAACCGGAAAAACTCAGGCTATATTCTATCGCGTCAACTCGTCATGGCGATGATGTAGATGATAAGACAGTATCACTGTGCGTCCGCCAGTTGGAATACAAGCACCCAGAAACTAGCGAAACAGTCTATGGTGTTTGCTCTACACACCTGTGTTTTCTCAAGCCAGGGGAAGATGTGAAAATTACCGGGCCAGTGGGTAAGGAAATGTTGTTACCCCAAGATCCTGAAGCTAATGTGATCATGATGGCAACCGGAACAGGTATTGCGCCGATGCGGGCTTACTTGTGGCGGCAGTTTAAAGATGCGGAAAAAGCTGCTAACCCAGAATACGAATTTAAAGGACTCTCTTGGCTGATATTTGGCGTACCAACAACTCCAAACCTGTTATATAAGGAAGAACTGGAAGAGATTCAACAAAAATATCCTGATAACTTCCGCCTCACTGCTGCCATCAGCCGCGAACAAAAAAATCCCCAAGGCGGTAGAATGTATATTCAAGACCGCGTAGCAGAACATGCTGATGAATTGTGGCAGTTGATTAAAAATGAAAAAACCCACACCTACATCTGCGGTTTGCGCGGTATGGAAGAAGGTATTGATGCAGCTTTAACTGCTGCTGCTGCTAAGGAAGGCGTAACCTGGAGTGTTTACCAGAAGGAAATCAAGAAAGCTGGTCGCTGGCACGTAGAAACTTACTAAGTTAGTCATTAGTCATTGGTCATTTGTAAATACTAATGACAAAAGACAAATGACAAGGGAAGCAGGATAATCAGTAGGTAGGGCAAATGCTCTACCTACTATTGTTGTTCGTGAAATTGGGTGCAGAAATTGTGGGTGTGAAACTAGGAATACTGGGACTAGGCACCGTGGGAACGGGAACAGTGCAGTTGTTGCAAGATAGGGTTGGTCGTCACCCGTTGTTGCAAGAGATAGAAATCTATCGGGTGGGAGTCCGATCGCTCGATAAACCCCGTGCAGTAGAATTATCTACGGATGTATTAACCACAGATTTAGAAGCAATTGTCAACGATCCGGCGGTAGATATAGTTGTCGAGGTGATGGGCGGATTAGAGCCGGCGCGATCGCTAATTCTCAAAGCTTTGAGTAATGGTAAGCACGTAGTTACCGCCAATAAAGCAGCGATCGCCCGCTTTGGGGCAGAAATTTTCACAACTGCCAATCAAGCCGGCGTGTACGTCATGCTAGAAGCTGCTGTGGGTGGTGGGATTCCGGTGATTCAACCCCTAAAGCAGTCTTTAAGTGTTAACCGGATTCACACTGTCACAGGCATCGTGAACGGTACAACTAATTACATCCTGACGCGGATGCAAACAGAAGGCAGCAACTTCAACGATGTCTTAGCTGATGCCCAGCGCTTGGGTTATGCTGAAGCTGACCCTACAGCTGATGTTGATGGCTTAGACGCAGCCGATAAAATCGCCATCCTCGCATCATTAAGCTTTGGTGGACGCATCAACCTACAAGATGTTTATACTGAGGGGATTCGGCAAGTCAGCAAAACAGATATTGTCTACGCCGAAAAATTGGGATTTGTGATTAAACTGTTAGCGATCGCTAAACGTGATACTCCCTCATCCCCACTTTCTGTTAGAGTTCATCCGACTTTAGTGCCTCAAGCCCACCCTTTGGCTAGCATCAACGGCGTTTATAATGCCATCCTTGTGGAAGGAGAACCCATAGGGCAAGTGATGTTTTTTGGCCCCGGTGCTGGTGCTGGTGCAACCGCCAGTGCTGTGACATCAGATATCTTGAATTTAGTTGCTGTCCTCAAAACCAATACAGCAGTTGCAAATCCTTTAATAGCTTGTGGACATCAAGAATACTGTCAAATTGCACCGATGGCAGAATTGATAACTCGGTTTTATGCCCGTTTCCTCACGAACGATCAACCTGGAGTTATTGGTAAATTGGGAACTTGCTTTGGTAACTATGGCGTTAGCTTAGAGTCAATTGTCCAAACTGGCTTTCAAGGAGAACTTGCAGAGATTGTGGTTGTTACCCATGATGTGCGGGAAGGTAATTTCCGGCAAGCTTTGGCAGAAATTCGGGATTTTGAATCGATTGAAAGCATTCCTAGTTTACTGCGTGTACTTTGAGATTATCGTTTAGCGATCGCTATTAGGTGTTACCGCAGACTAGAATACTTAGTTTTTTTCAAATTTCTGTTTGTGCTTACCTTTGGTAGACTAAATAACAAACTGGCGCGTTGAACGCGAGGGTAGCCTTATGACTGCAACGAATCCAGCTACTAGTACTACACTTCCAGACCACACTCAACTTCCAGAGTCTGATGGCACCTTCGTGAAAAACTTCCAGGAACATCCCCAAAGCATTTTAATAACAGAGGCCATTAAACCAGTATTGCAAAAACGTCATCCTGACGGGCAATATTGCATAGGTCAAGATAGTGGCATCTACTGGCGCATTACTGACCCGCCAGAACGAGGTGCAGAAGCTCCCGATTGGTTCTATGTCCCGAATGTGCCGCCTACACTCAATGGGCAAATGCGCCGGTCTTATGTGCTTTGGCAAGAACACATTGCTCCTTTAATTGTATTGGAATTTGTCTCCGGGGATGGTAGTGAAGAGCGAGATAAAACTCCTTGGAAGGGCAAATTTTGGATTTATGAGCAAGTGATTCATCCGGCTTTCTATGGCATTTATGAAGTGAATAAAGCCAGTGTGGAAATGTACCACATTATTGAAAGCCAATATCAACTTTTACCAGCAAATGAACGGGGACATTATCCCATTGCGCCTTTGGGAGTTGAATTAGGTATTTGGCAAGGAATTTATCAGAATGCAGAATTACCTTGGCTGCGCTGGTGGGATTTGCAAGGTAATTTGTTGTTGAGTGGTGAGGAAAGAGCGGAGCAGGAAAGCCAAAGGGCAGAATTAGAATGCCAAAGAGCCGATCGCTTAACTGCTCAATTGCGATCGCTCGGTGTTGAACCAGAGGTTTAAGTATTTGGTTTAAGGGTGCGATCGCGCCAATTCTCGATTTAGCTGGGGAAGTTAAACAAGTAATAGACTAGGTACGTAGAGACGCGAATTTTTGCGCCTTTATAATTTGTGGAGAGAGTAGGATTTAAGTACGCCAGTCAAACAGCCCCACTTGCTGATGTAATAGCACTAAATATCAGCAATAACTGAATTAATGAGTGTTAATAATAAGGAGTAAGCGCCGTGGTAAATTTGAATAATTATAATGCAGAATTAGCTAATGAAGAAATTTTAGATGAAGAAGAAAATGATGAAGAGCAATATGAAAAAGTAACTTTTCAATACGATCCAGAAAAAATAAATATTGCTACAAGGGAGCCAACTATTGAGCAATTACTCAGAAGAATTGACGAAGAAGCCCTTGATTTAGCACCTGATTTTCAACGACAAGCTAATATATGGACTTTAGAAGCAAAAAGTAAATTAATTGAATCCATTTTGATTAGAATCCCATTACCTGCTTTTTATATTGATGCTACAAACGAAGAGACAGATGAAGATAAATGGGTAGTTGTAGATGGATTACAAAGATTGTCTGCCTTAAAGCAATTTGTAATTGATAAAAGTGATAATAGGCTTAAATTAGTTGGATTATAATATTTAAAAGACTTAAATAACAAATACTATGATGAATTAGAAAGGAGATATCAACGTCGTATTTTAGAAACTCAAGTCACAGTATATTTAATTGAAAAAGGTACGCCTTTAGAAGTCAAATATAATATATTTAAACGTATTAATACGGGAGGTGTGCCTCTTTCCAATCAAGAACTGCGCCATGCTTTGAATCCTGGAAAAGCTATAAAATTGGTGGCAAAACTAGCTTCTTTCTCAGAGTTCAAATGTGTTGTTAATCTCAGTGACTCAAAGAAAAAGAGAATGGATGATAGGGAGTTTGTACTAGGATTTCTTGCTTTTTATCTAATTTCTTACAAAGAATATCAAGAGGAAACTAGAGATTCTTTCCTCAGTAAAGCTTTATCGAAAATAAATAGTCTTTCCAATGAGGAGATAACAAAAATAGAAGAAACTTTTAAGAAAGCGCTGATTGCAGCTTTTGATATTTTTAATAATAACGCTTTCCGCAAAATTTCTAATAAAAACAAAAGAAAGTTCCCCCTTAATAAATCTTTGTTTGAAGTTTGGTCTGTAAATCTTGGAAGACTAAATATAGAAAACATTCAAATTTTAAAAGATAGAAAACAAAAGCTAATAGATACTTTTGTTAGATATGTAGATAACGATGCGGACTTTCTAGTATCAATCTCTCAAGTAAAAAATAAAATTGAGCATAGATTTGAAACAGTAGAGAAAATTATCCAAGAAGTATTATTATGATTAATTTCATTAATTCTCTGAAATTGACCAATTACAAAGCCTTTGAAAATCAGTTAATCGAATTTAAGCCACTAACTTTACTTTCTGGTCTAAATAGTACGGGAAAATCTTCTGTCTTACAATCCCTACTTTTGCTGCGTCAATCTTATCAACAAGAATTATTGCCAAATATCGGTTTAGCATTGAATGGTGAACTGGTACGCATTGGTACTGCTCAAGATGCATTTTGTGAAAGAGCCAAAGAGGATTATCTTGGTTTTGAGATTATTTGGAATGATAGAAAAAAAGGGATTTGGCGTTTTAGCTATGACCAAATTAAGACAGGTGCAGATGTTTTAAATAATTTAGAATCTAAATTACCAATTGAGAATGTCTATAAATTAAGTCCTTTCAATAGAAGATTTCACTATTTACAGGCTGAACGTCTCGGGCCACGAACATCTTATGATATGTCAGATTATCAAGCACGACGACTAGGACAGTTAGGTAGTAAGGGTGAATATACTGCACATTTTTTAGCAATTAATCAAGATAAAGATGTTCTTCAAAGTAAACTAAGACATCCGATGGCAAAATCTAACGCTCTTAGCAGCCAGGTTGAAGGATGGATGAGAGAAGTTAGTCCTGGTACAAGGATTAAAATTAACTCTAATTCAGATATAGGTTTGATGAGTTTACAATATTTTTATGGGGATAGTAACCCCTATCGTACTACTAATGTCGGATTTGGAATTAGTTACACATTACCGATTATCGTAGCAGTTTTATCATCTTCTCCGGGTACACTAATTATAATTGAAAATCCAGAGGCACATCTACATCCTAAAGGGCAAGTCAAGATGGGTGAATTATTATCGCTTGCAGCTAGTTGTGGAATTCAAATAGTAATAGAAACTCATAGTGATCATGTTTTAAATGGTATTCGTCTTGCTGTTCATAAAGGAAAAATTAAGCCCTATGATGTTCAGTTACATTATTTTCAGCGACAAGAAAAAGAAGGACAAACTGTTACAGAAGTAGTATCTCCATATATTGATCGCAATGGAAGAATTGATAAATGGCCTGATGGTTTCTTTGATGAATGGGAAAAAAGTTTAGATGTTTTACTTGAGCCTGCGGGAGAGTAAAAGGTGGATTTTGACTTAATATTAAATGAGTTATCTCTGCGAAATCCGGCTCCGAATGAACAAGTAGCACAGCAAAGAATGTCTGAGCTAATTAAGACCATAAAAGCAGTTAAAGCTCAAGGGGTAAAAGTAAGCCTCCGCACTAAAGAAGATTTTCATACAACAATACTTGCACCTAACTATCCTCTTCGTCATTGGCTTAATGATGCAGAGCAAGTTGAACGACTTTTTATCAAAACTCTTGCAACTAAAGCACCTTTCTCAACTGATATTGTAAATTCCGAAATCCAGAATATTGAAAATAATGCTAGCTTGTCTGAATTTCGTCATCAAGGAGAAATGGCTATTGGGCTTGGTATTGCTTATGTACTTAATACGATCGCAATCAGCTTACTTTCTCAGGAATGCTGGGATTGTAACCGTGTAAAACTTGAATTCCGATACTTAGATGAGGATGGAGAGATAATTAGTGAAGTTGTAGAAATTATCCATGCTAGCCGTAGCAGCCATGTACAAAAACACGCTAGTCTGATTCAACAAAACCAAGAACGCATTTATCAAAATGTTAGCGATGGGTTAGAAGTTTGGAATCGCAGGGAGGAATTGTTTCCTAACCTAGAATTCTGTGATGCTGTTAGAAAGCAGTTAGAAGATATCCGTGCTGGACAGTTGGAATTACAGCCTGTTGTGAACATATTATTTGAGCTTCACAAATGCTGTAAAAACTGGAATAATGCCTATTTCAATCTCGACGGGTATTCTATTGAGGAATCGGGCGAAAGTAAACCAACGCTTGGTAAATATTTTAAAGAAAGAACTTTTTGTTCTCCTGATGGTAGAGAGCGCCTATTTGAACGACATGTTAAATTGAGGTTTTGCAACTGGCGAATCCATTTTTTTGCAGAACAACCGGGAATAGTGATTATTGGCTATATTGGTCGCCATCTTCCTACAGTGAAATATCGCACATAATCTTTAATTAACCCTCTTCTGTCACTCTCCGAAAACTTTTGCCATTTCTGAATTCTAGAGCTTTTGTATAGCAAGCGATGTCTACTACGGGCTACGCCTACGCGCGATTCTTTATCTAATAACAAATACAAGACTCATTTTTTTTCAATAGTATAGCTTGTATTGATTGCCTCATAAGGCTTATAGCGATCGCCCTACTGGGAAGTGACAGAGGAGGGTTAGTATACATAAATTATATCTCTCCCTCCTGCCTCTACCTCCTCCCCTGTTCTCCTCGCAATGCCTCCGGTGGGCTGCCCCTACGTAGTTTCAATAGGTATTTTTTCTTACTGTAGACGTGGTTTTTAGTGAAACAACTACCCTAAAATGAAAAAAAATCCTGAAATCTATATAAATTAATGGTTTCATCTATCCACATCAGGCTACAACACCTTAGAATGATTCATTGAAAAGTCGAGCCGATGGGATGTACAGCCGTTTTGAGTAAAAGTACTCCCAAAGGATGATTTTTTATTCCCACGAACCAAGATTTCAGTACGGATGTACCAGGGTGCATCCGTAAAGAATCTCAAGTAAACCTTCAGGAGTTTGACATGAACAAAGGTGAATTAGTTGATGCCGTAGCTGAAAAGGCTGGTGTTACCAAGAAACAAGCGGATCAAGTCTTAACTGCCGCTTTGGAAACCATTATTGAAGCGGTTTCCTCTGGTGATAAAGTAACATTAGTGGGATTTGGCTCATTTGAATCACGGGAACGTAAAGCCCGCGAAGGTCGCAACCCGAAAACAAATGAAAAAATGGAAATTCCCGCTACGAGGGTTCCTGCCTTCTCCGCAGGAAAACTGTTTAGAGAAAAGGTAGCACCCCCAAAAGTATAGATTCTGTCTTCGGGAACTTTTTTTTAATGCGGCAACCTGCACATGGGGGAAATTTAGCCTGGGCAGCAGCACTGGCTGGCTGTCCCCCTGATGCTATTCTGGATTTTTCTGCTAGCATCAGCCCGTTGGGGCCTCCAAACAGCGCGATCGCTGCTATACTGTCCCAATTTGGTAATCTTAAGCACTATCCAGACCCAAACTATAGTGAACTGAGACTAGCTCTCAGTCACTTCCATCAACTACCTCCTGAGTGGATTCTGCCGGGTAACGGCTCCGCAGAATTGCTTACTTTGGTGGGTAGAGAATTAGCTCAATTAGCCGCGACAATTTTAATCACTCCAGCCTTTGGCGACTATTACCGAACCTTGGCAGGGTATAACGCTAATGTGCTGGAGTGTCCTTTGTCATTTATCACTGGTCATTGGTCATTAACCAAGGACAAAGGACAAAGAACAAATAACAAAGGGCTATTGTTGAATAATCCCCACAACCCAACCGGAAAAATATTCTCACGGGACTCTATTTTGCCCTACCTGGAGCAATTTGCTTTGGTTGTGGTGGATGAAGCATTTATGGATTTTGTACCGCCTCATGAGGAACAAAGCCTGATTCCACTGGTGCAGGAATATGCAAATTTAGTAATATTGCGATCGCTAACCAAATTTTACAGTCTCCCCGGACTGCGATTAGGATATGCGATCGCCCACCCTGACTACCTAGCTAAATGGCAGCTATGGCGTGACCCCTGGCCCGTAAACACCCTAGCGGCGGCAGCGGCAATTGCGGCACTCCAAGATACGGAGTTTCAGCAGCAAACCTGGGCATGGCTACCACCTGCACGAAACCAACTCTTTCAGGGTTTGGCTAAAATCCCAGGATTCCAACCCCAAGTAAGTGCTGCTAACTTTTTACTGGTTGAGTCCCAGAAGTCTACTTCGCAGTTACAGCAAAAATTACTCCAGCATCACCAGATTTTAATCCGTGATTGCCTTAGCTTTAAAGAACTAGGCGATCGTTTTTTCCGGGTTGCTGTACGTGAAGAGTCCGATAACCAACGCTTACTAACAGCGCTGAGTGAGGAATAGGGAGTATGGGAGATGAGGTAACTTTCATTCTCCATTCTCAGCCATGACAAATGACAATTGATAAATGACAATTGACTATGATGTTGTAATTATTGGCGGCAGTCTTGCTGGATACTACGCTGCCCTTGCTGCCACCCAACTACGTGCTACAGTCGCCCTGGTGGAACCTAAAGTAGACTACAGGTTTACTCATTACCATGCTCTTACCGAAATCGGTAAACTGGCACAAAGGTTGAATGATGCCGCTAGTTTTGGTATTCATGCCACACATACTGATACCTCAGAAGAATGCCACATATTTATGGCATGGCAAGAAGCGATGCTATATGCTCAATGCATCGCCTCAAATCTCAAAGAACAGCATTCTCCCGCCATATTAGCCGCGCAGGGAGTTGATATTATTGTTGGTAGCGGTCAATTTCAATCTTCACCCCAACTTGCTTTTACCGTTAATAATCGCCGACTACGCGCCCGTACTTATTTGCTAGCTAGTGGTTCGCGTCCAGAAATTCCAGAGATTGAAGGATTGCAAACTACTGGCTATCTAACCCTTTCTAATATTTGGCAATCCCTAAAGGAAGCGACACTACCCAAAAGTTGGGTTATTATCGGCGGGATTCCCCAAAGCATTGAAATCGCTCAAACTTTAGCGCGGTTTGGTTGTAGTGTGACACTGGTGGTCAAGTATCCATATCTTCTACCCAATATCGACCCTGAAATAGCCATCTTGCTTCAGGCGCAGTTGGAAGTCGAAGGTGTGCGCGTCCTCACCGATAAAACAGTGACTCAGGTGAAGCTGATTGAGAATAAAAAATGGATTCAAGCAGGAGACAAAGCCATTGAAACTGATGAAATTTTAGTGGCGACTGGACAACAACCGAATCTTGAATCCCTAAATTTGGCAACAGTAGGCGTGAAATGGCATCGGCGGAGTTTAGTAGTGAATGATAAACTACAAACTACTAACCACCGCATTTACGCCTGTGGTGATGTAATTGGTGGTTACGACTGTGCCAATATCGCTAATTATGAAGCAAAAATTGCCCTGAACAATGCACTCTTTTTCCCCAGGTTACGAGTAAATTATGGCTCCATTCCTTGGGCAATGTTTTCTGTGCCGATGGTGGCGCAAGTGGGTTTGACAGAGGCACAAGCAAAACGCCTATTTGGTCGAGATGAAGTTTTAGTTTTGCGTCAATATTTTAAAACAGTTGCAGCAGCCCAACTTCGGGACGAAACCACTGGTATATGTAAATTGATTGTGCTACGCAACGGTGAAATTTTGGGAGCTTCGATATTGAACGCAGAAGCTGGAGAATTGATTAATTTGATTGCCTTAGCAATGTCACAAAAAATTAAAGTCAAAGATTTAGCAAATCTATCTCCTGTCTATCCCAGTTTCTCTGAAATTCTGGAACAAGCCGCAAGAGAGTGGAGTAAGCAAAAGTTAAATAGCAATATTGCTTTGCAAGAATTTTTAGAAGGCTTCTTTCATTTCCGCCGCAATTGGAATTTGTGAGGGGGGAGTTAGGAGTTAAAATCCTTGCATGACAATCCAAACTACACCCGCAGCGACTAGAGGCACGCTGAGGTTATCTGTGCCGTGGGGTGAGACTGCCTCTGCTAGGGTGGCAAAAGTCGCAGTTATTACCGTAGTTAACAAAACCCATCCCAAACTAAAAGTTTTTGCCAGAGGACTCAGCGACGAACCAGGTAGTAGCAACAGCACTAAGAAAATCGCCACTGCACTCGCTACAAACATTGCTGCCGAACCTTCCCAGGAACGCACAGAATTTCCCACTTGATATTTATGCTGTCCGAACCGTCTACCGATTAATGCTGCCAATGCATCACCCCAAGTCATTGTCATTATCCCAGCTACAGCGATTGGGGCACTATCTAATGGCCCGTCTGGTCGCCATAGTAGCCCGAAAAGTAGTGTCACTGAGATAGCAAAATAAACTGTACCGGGTGAGCTTTCCTCAGTATCCATTGCGCCGATAATTCGGTAGCGGTAGAACAGGTAGTTAAGTCCGATAAAGGTCGCAAAGGGTATAATTCCGATTTCCCAGTGGTGAAACAGCAGCAAGACACCGAAAACCCACATCCCTGCACCAATATGAATCACCTTACGGGTCAAATCCGGCTTTACGTCAAACAGCCTACGCAGTCCCTCGCCAATCACAAGCAGACTAGTCGCGTAAATATAAGAAATTGCTAGCCCGATAAAATCATTGTTTGTCATTGGTTAATTATCAATATTACTTATTCCCTTGCTTATTCACTTAGTGCGATCGCTATTTCGTCTTAGGTTCTTTTCTAGTAACGAAACGCTACCAATGCCTTGAAGGATACCACGACCGATTAAACCTAAACCCCGACCGATTATTTGGGTGAGGATGAAGACTATACCGCTACCTAAAAAAGATAATAGTGATTTTAAGCGCGGTGCGATCGCATCACTAAATTCTAGAAGCAATGTCACTACTAAAGGAATATTAGACAGTTTTCCTAACTCCTGATTTCGAGGAGCATAAACTGAAGTACTGGCAATGCCACGAGGCGCAATTACAAATAGCTCATAACGACTTTCAAAAACTGCTTTTGGTTCGTTTATATAATTGCTCAACCGATATTTCCATGATAAATCGTTTCGGAACCGTTCAATTTCTCTTGTAGAAATTAATTGCCGACCATAAAAGTTTTCTTTAATCTCTTCTACATCTGCTAAATAATTTAGTAGTGGTTGAACTACCCCATTGGCTACCTGAATTAACAAGTTCTCTAAAATCATTAATGTTTGGGATTTGGCTTCAGCACTCACTACTGGATAGGAGGTATTATCAATGTTCAATTCCGTTTGAAATAGTAGATAAGAATACAACTCGCAAAATAACGGAATTTTATTGAGAATATCTCTTTGCACAACCTCGGAATTTTGGAGTAATAAATTAACAATTTCTATGTTTTTATTTCCTAATTTTATCCGAGAAAACTTACCAAAAAAATCTGTAATTGCGGCTTGCCATAAATCGCCTATTAAGGCATTTTTTACCTCATTTAATTGACTTAACTGGATTTGAGATGCACGCAATTCATCCAACTGTTCAGCCAATTTTTGCAGAATAAGATAAAGTAATTCTCGTTTTTTATCTTCACGGAAGATGTCAATTTCTAAAGGGACATCTGTGACATTTCTTAAAGGAAATTGAAGTTTAGTAACACAAGATGTAAACAAGGCAGATTGTAGTGTTCCTGGACTAAGTAAAGGTGAAACAGTTTGCCTTTGCTCAATGGCACTACTCAATAAAGGTGTGAGCGGTGGCTGATCAGCAACCGGAATATGTTCCTCTTGCCTTTCTTGGGATGAAACTAACAACCGATTTAACAACCAACGAGCCGCTAGGAGTTCTCGCCTCTGTCCAGCTAGAATTGCTCGATCTAGCACTGGTAATCCGGGAACTTGTAATTGTGCTGTGACTGCGGCTAGAGTAGCCTCAATGTAAGTAATTCCTGACAAACGTAAATTATTTCGCAGTCTAGAAAAAGGTAGTACGGAGTAGGGAGAGACACGATTAATCGCGTCTCTACTAGGGAGTGAGGAGTTAGGAATTGCGTTCGCCCTTGGCGTTGGCAAAGCCATCGCTTCTGTGTCCCGAAACCAATAGTCACCACCATCTGCAACTTCTTGCATGGCAGCGACTAATTCAGGTAGTGGTGTCCCTTTGGCGCAGTAGCCATTTACACCAATAGATTTGGCAGCTAATAGCAGTCCTTGTTCTTGCACAGAACTTAGGAGCAAAATTGGCAGGTTGGGATATAAGGCTTTGAGTTGCCGACAGAATTGTAAACCTAGCTGCTGGCTGGTGGTGGAGCGGCCATTACCGAATTCTAAAACCAGCAAATTTACTTGTTTAGGGTCTTCTTGGGCAATTTCTGCTAAAATTTGCAAGGCAGTGGTGTCAGTTTCTACTACTCCTGTTACTTCCAGGTTAGGAATTGCTTCCAGAGCTACCCGTAATCCCAGACGAAAAATCGGGTCTTGGTCGAATAACAATAATTTTAAATGGCGATCGCTCATAGTCCATCAATTACACAAGCACTGTTTTTTACTAATCAGAAAACAGCTTTGATACAAACAAAACTTTGTCTCCCTCATTGTTACCTGTTTTCACAAACTGATAAATCCATCGTAATTGCCATAGACAGCCATCACTGTGTAATTAAATGAACTTGAGTATTCGGCACTGGTTGGCAGAACGCTATATCGCAATCAATCAAATCAGAGAGTTTTCGGCAGGCCAATTGGCAGGTATTGCCTACCGGATTGTTCAGGATATGGAAGTCAAAAGCCTTATGCCTTTTGATATCTGTACCTTGGTAGAAGTTTTAGAACTGCCTTTAGGGATTGTTTGGGAAGAAATCAGTGTCATTTCCCAGTTGACAGAAAACCTGTTGCGTAGTCTCAGCCAAAAAAAACCGTTAAAACGTAACGAAGGCACATGGCTAGCGTTTCAAATTGCCTATCTCCAAGCTTTGCAAACAATTCTAAAGCAAGAAGTAAGCCTGCAAAAACCGTGGCTAGATCGGGCAAGTATACCAATCCAAGCCCAAATACTTAAAGAGGATGTGGGTAAACTCGCCCTCCAAGATTCGCAACTGCAAGGATTACTAAAAACTCTCACGCCAGGTAAACTAACTGATACTCAGGCGGAACAAGCCCTATCTCTGGTTGCAGATTCATTACTGGTACAACAAATAAATCATGCTGTCATCGCTTGGTTAGTTGCCAATGGTGCAGAGGAACATGAAGCTAAACTTTTAACACAGCGTTTGGTCAACTCTCTTCCTGGTGACATACTGGTAGTCGTTACCGAAAATGCTGCCCCTTTAGCCCAACTGCAAAAGTTTTTCCGTTTGGGGATTTCATTATCTCCCAGTTTGAACGCTCCAGAAGTTGGTTCTCTAGTCGGTGAGAAAATTGATTTGCATCGAGAACACTACCGTGCAAGTTTGATTAAAAATCTCAGTATGCCGTTGCTTATAGAATCCTTTTCTCTCAAGGATATCTATGTGCCACAAAAAGGCTTACCAATAGAGGAAAGTATTTCCGATCGGGAAAAAAAAGCTGTTAAGCCGGTTGATTTAAAGACATGGGCGCAGCAACAGCTAGCTGATTTAGAAACGATCGCGATGATTGAGTCGGAACCTGGTTATGGAAAAACCAGTTTTTGCCAACTCTGGGCAGCACAGATAGCACAAGAATTTTACCCTATTTGGATGCCTATAGTAATTAGGTTACGGGATGTAACTTATGGCAAAACTTTCACCGAAACCCTAAATTCTGCTTTTGATGTTAATCTTTCAACTTGGTTAGAGCAACAAAATCCGCCTTGTCTTTTGCTACTGGATGGTTTGGATGAATTGCCCCCTTCTGCTCATGGTATAAGAACCAAAGCAATTTTTATTCAGCAATTACTGAACTTTAAATCTCAGCATAGACACAAAATTGTGTTAACGAGTCGGTCAACAACATTACAGGAAATTGCCCCAGAGATACCTCTACCATTGAAGCGAATTATCATTCAATCGTTGGATGTGGACGAATTCAAACAATGGTTTCAGCAGTGGGCAAAAGTACAATCGTTGGCGATCGCTCAAAATTTCTTTACATTCTTAAAACAGTCAGGCTTATTTGCCAGCCAATCAAGGTTTACAGAATTATCTCCCCTTGTCCGTCAACCCCTGATGCTGCATTTATTGGGCATTTTACACCGAGATGGACTGCTAGATGATGAAGTGTTGCAATTAGCTGCTAATACCCCAAAGTCTTCTCTGTCGGAAATTTACCATCGCCTGAGTCGATGGTTATTGGGCTATCCGCTAATTGGTGAGATGAAGACGATGCTGCTGCGTTCAGGTTCGGCTCATATCCACCGAACTCCAGAAGCGATCGCTAATTTACTGGCTAATCGTCATCCCCAAGATTTACTTGATCAGATGCAAGCGATCGCTTTGAAAATTTTACACTCTCAACGTCATCAGATTAATTTGGCTGGTGAATTTAATCGTCTACCAGGGTTTTATTTTAAGATTCAGAATTTAGAAAGCTCAGAAAAAACCAATTTAATTGAGTTTTCCCATATTAAGCTAGGAGAATTTCTTTGTGCTAAGGCTGTGACTGCTGAGTTGAAATTATTGACTCAGTACCAAAGTGAGGCTTATGGTTCGCTCACTTTTGTGCTTGATTCTCCCAGTAATGTTGCCCAGCATATTTATAATTTACTGGGTTATGGCATCCTTAGCCAGGAAATTGAAGAACTGGCGATCGCAATTTTGCGGCGGGAGCAAAAGCACAAGTTTTCTTTTGAAGTTTTGTTCCAACGGCTTTTGTCTTTCTGGCGTGCTTACTGTCAAGGCTGTTGGTTGGATGAAGGGATAGTTCACAAGGCTTTGACTCATTTCCACGCACTGCAAAACCCGGTAAATGTTGAGCAGGTGAATGCGGCGGTAGGATTAAATGTGTTTTTATTGCTTTGTGCTTGTTACCGAGAAACAAAAATCCCTTTTTGCCCTTGTGGCAATCCACTCAATTTAACAGAATTCAATCCAGAGGCTTTGAGTGTGCTAATTGCGAGGACAACCGTTTTGCACAAAAGTGCCTTTGCAACCCGAATCAAGTCTCTAGCTGGACTCAATTTATCGGGAACCTCTTTGTTGCAAGTGATGTTAACTGGGGTAAATCTTGAGCAGACAAACTTATCCAATGCGGAGTTAATCGGGACAAATTTTGCTGGAGCCAATTTGCAACAAGCTAACCTTACAGGCGCAAACCTTCAACAAGCTAACCTTACAGGCGCAAACCTCCAACAGGCTAACTTTACAGGCGCAAACCTCCAACAGACAAACCTGATGGGGACAAATCTTAATTCAGCGAATCTCACCAACGCCTGTTTATTTGATGCCATCCTGACTGAGGCTGACAAAAAATTAGCTGCTGATAATGGTGCTTTGTTCTCCAAAGAGTCATTTCAAAGACTGAAAAATTTGCGAGCGCACCAACCCTTTTTAAACACTGTCAAAATTGCACCAAACACAGATAAGAATTGGCCCAAACTCCCTGCGATCGGAGTAATCGAAAGCTCCGAAGGTACAATTTTACCAGTAGGTTTATATGATGAAGATGTCGAAGATAAAACAGTTTTTGGCAATGACTCCATTGATGAGAGTAGTACATATTAGTAATTAGGCATTGCTTATTTACCCCTACTCCCCCAATCCCCAATCCCCAATCCCTAGCCTTCTTGCGGCTGACGGTAGCCAAAAAAGTTAATACTGTATTCAGTAATCCGCACTCCTGTTTCTTCTTCAATTTTGCGGATCAAATCTTCTGGAAGTTCCACATGAACATCAAGAATTTGATTTGTATCCACACAGTTAATATGACTGTGAGAGTCACTGATATTGCCGTACAAACGTCCATCACAGCGTTCAATACATTCAATGATGCCTTGACTGGATAATGCTTCTAGATTTTGATAAACAGAGGTATGGCCGATCTCTTTACCTTCTTGGTTTAAGCGATCGTAAATCTCTCTAGCAGAAAGATGTTCATTTGCTTGCCAAAGTAATTCCAGAATAAAGCGACGTTGACGACTGACACGCATACCCAGGATTTGACACCTATCTAGCGCATCTTCTAGAGAACGAATTGGTTTTGTAGAAATTGTTTGTTTTTGCATATTACAGCTTGTTAACTGTTGAGGGAATTTTCCCACTTCAATTTTTATTGTTTATTTAATATATGCAATAATATTGCACACCATTGTTCTACCTGTACTTGTATTTTGGCTTGTGATGTTGGGGAAGTAACAGGTGGCGATAAATAATGCTCTATTTTTTGCTTGTTGATGGCTATTTTGTCAGACCTTAATCTAAAACAAACTCATTACTACTTTAACTTAAAATTGCTGTAAATGTCCACCTTGGGGCAGCTGTTGCCTTTCCCAACTAGGCTGATGTTAATGGTATGCTGTGCAAATTGTGTAGTAATTGCTTAGTTAAATGTGAGTATTTATCGCAATGACGAAAGTAACATTTAACTGAATAAAAATTTGATGTCCGTGAGTACACCCGTAGAGGCACGGCAGTGCCGTGCCTCTACACCTGGTGATGTAATGTTG
>NZ_JBALBW010000068.1:0-126000 GCF_036919895.1 Nostoc sp. | reverse complement strand
GCTGATTGTGGTTTTTGAGTTGTCGTTGTGAGAGACAATAACTCTACTACATCGGCCCTCTCTCCTCATCCTCTTATTTTGGCTAAGGTATTGATATGGCAACCCAACTCGGTGAAGCTAAATCTTCAACAGAACTGATAATATCTTGGGAAGCGTTGCCCGCAGATTTTCAGTTAGAGGATGAACCAGTGGAAAATACAGGTCAGCCACTGTTGGCTGGTGCTTTGCGCGAAAGTCTTGAAATCAAAGGTTTCATTCAACCCCAGATGTTAATCGCCTCGAATTTTGGACTTTGTGCGACGATAAACGATCAGTTTGTAGCGAAAGCACCTGACTGGGTTTATGTTCCAGCAGTAAATGAAGTTTTAGCAGAACGCAAAAGTTACACACCTAATTTAGAAGGTGAGATTCCGGCAGTGGTGATGGAATTTCTATCTGACACTGACGGTACAGAGTACTCTTTTAAGCGAATCTATCCACCAGGAAAATGGTTTTTTTACGAGCAGATTCTTCAAGTACCAATTTACGTGATTTTTGACCCTAATGGCGGTTTGTTAGAATTTTACCAACTCGAAAACAGGCGCTACGAGTTACAACAACCTGACGAAAATGGTCGTCATTGGATTGATTCAATGAGCTTATTCTTAGGCACTTGGCAAGGAAAAAAAGAAGCCAGAACTGGTTACTGGTTGCGCTGGTGGGATGAGGCAGGTAATTTATTACCTTGGGCAGTAGAACAAATTGCACAGGAACGTCAACGCGCCGAGCAGGAACGTCAGCAAAAAGAACGGCTAATTGCCTATTTACAATCTCAAGGTATCGACCCAAATAATTTGCCAGATAGCTGAGTTACTTAGTTTAAGCAAAAATTAAGTGCTAAGTGCGATCGCTTTATCTGTATTTTGCTATTTCTTCATAAAAGTAAGAAAAAACACTATTGCATCTAAGTATATATCAGTATGAAACGAATTATGAAAGAGTGCGGTATTATGCAGAAGTTCAAGTATATCTAAAAGCTACTCCCAGATAAAAAGAAATCAAAGAAAAAAATAACGTTTTTGATGAATCAAAAAATAGAATTATTCGTCACTTAAACTATCAATTCCTTACTTGTTTTTACTGGAGGATGATTTATGTCATCACAACTGTTGCGATTGATATCTTTGGGCAGTATTGGCTTATCTTTGTGTCTAGGCAATTCGGCAGCAATGGCGCAATATGATTCTACTGGCGATGGTGGTGGTGGTGTAGTAGTACCAACAGTGCCATCAGATGGGTCATCAGTTCCAATAGACACATCAACAGGTATACCCCCTTCATCCTCAGCTGATGGTACAACTCGGTTTACCTGTCAGACTTACAACGGTCAGTCTACCGTTATGTATCAACCACAAAGTCAACCAGGACAATTCTTTCCTTGGGCTGCACCTGCAACTTTGGGCGGTGGTTGGGACGCACCAAAGCGTTGTGCAGCAATTGCCAGTCGTTTAGAACTTTATCGTCCAGATGGTTTACAAGAACTCCAGACATCTGTAGAAAATAACGAAAATGTTATCTGCGTCACAACTGAAGCTAACCCAAGCTGTAGAATTGTGCTGACAGTACCGCGTGGGAAAGATCCCGTTGTCATCCGCAATAGCATTTTTCAAAACTTGACTACTGCTGATAACGGACAGCAAACTATAGCCGTTAACACTTATGGCGATCGCAGTAGTGGAGGAAGCGAATTATATAATTTAGGACGCACACTTCTAGGCAGTGGCAATAATCGAGTTAGTTCATATAGAGGTGGCATTAATCTCAAACCTTTCCTCGATCGCAAAGATGGCGGTACTGCAAATAACCTCCGCAATGGAATAGCAATTGGTCGTCAGTCTCAACCTAACTCTGTTCGCCTAAATCCTCGCAATTTCCGGTAGGTAATAATAAATTGAAATCAGCCTCTGGTTTAGTTATATCAACCAGAGGCTATTTTAGAGCTTTTATTTTGTCACGATGTCTCGCCAGGATTACAATGCACTTGCTGTAGGGCGGACAATGATTTCATTCACATCAACATCATCCGGTTGAGATACGGCATATAATACGGCTCTAGCGATCGCATCAGGAGTCAGTGCGGTTTTGCGGAGTTCTTTCAAGAAGCCTTTTACTGCTTCGTCCGTGATATCAGAGCCGAGTTCAGTCTCAACCACGCCAGGGGATATTATTGTAACGCGAATATTCTTCGATTCTTGACGCAATCCATCAGATATAGCCCAAACAGCATATTTTGTCGCGGAATAGACTGCACTGGTAGGGCCTACCATGTGCGCGGCGATGGATGCGGTATTGATAAACTGTCCACCGCCTTGTGCTTCCATGATGGGTAGACCAGCAGCAATACCATTTAAAACACCGTGGATATTCACATTTATCATGTTGTCCCACTCCTCAACTTTCAGGGCATTTATCGGCGATAGGGGCATCACGCCTGCATTGTTAAAGATGACATCGACACGACCAAATTTCTCTTTAGCGAAGTGAATGAACGCTTTCATATCCTCACGATTGGCGACATCCACCGCTTTGAATTCTGCTGTGCCGCCTTCATTGTGGATATCCTCAACAATCTTTTCTAGCTTTTCTATGCGCCGTGCGCCTAAAACCACCTTTGCACCGTTTTTGGCGAGTAACTTAGCAGTGGCTTCACCGATACCGCTACTAGCTCCAGTGATAGCAATGACTTTGTTTTCTACGTTTAACATGGTTAATTTTTTCCTCTGTTGAGGTTGAACTTGAACTTTGGATGTGTTCATCGTATGAGTAAGCACAAATATTTGGAATACACAGACCTCGCGCTTTATTGCCTAATTCTCCAAATCACGGTTACGCACAGCCTGAGCGTAGACCTGTATCAGCTTTATGTTGGCACAATTAATTACTTACTTCATAAATCTTAATCAAAATTCTATTCCGATATATCGGAATATATCACGATATATCGTATATTAGAGAAAGTTGATTAGAGATTGATTTATGTTTAGACATTTTCGTTCACGGTTTGGCGCACCTGCATGGGCAGGAGTTAGCGAAGACGATTCATTGCTTGTCAGGTCTTGGTTTGGGCATGGTAAGCATCATGGTAGAGAGCATGGCAAACACTTTGGTAATGAAATGTTTGGTCGTGGTTGGGGAGATGAACATCGCACTCGTCGGGGTGACATCAAGTTCATCCTGCTGGAATTGTTATCCGAGCATCCTAGTCATGGTTACGACCTGATTAAAGAGATGGAAACTCGTTATGGTGGTTTCCGTCGCCTCAGTCCTGGTTCAGTGTATCCAACACTCCAATTGCTGGAGGAAGGGGGTTATCTCAAGAGCGCACAAGAAGGTGGTAAGCGGATTTATACGATTACCGATGAGGGTAGACAATTATTGGCAGAACGTTCTCAACAAGAGACTTCAGATACTCCTTGGGATACCGTCAAAAGTTTCGTGAAAGGTAAGCCCCAAGAGTTTATGGAGTTGCGGAATGCTGCAACAGAGTTAGCTGCTGCTGTGGTGCAGGTTGCTCGTAGTGGCAATATGGAGCGAATAAATCGGGTTCGTGAGCTTTTAGAGCAAGTTAAACGGGAAATTTACGCGATTTTGGCAGAAAAATAAGTAGAGACGCAAATTTTTGCCTCTCTACATTCTCAGATTTTGCGTTTATAGGTTAGAAGCGATCGCACTTAAATCTGACTCAATCAGTGAGTTAAGCAATGTCCACAACTGCAAATCAGTAAAATCTGGAATTGCCATAAATGCGCCGACTTCCTGCAAAACTTGCGGATCGTGGGTGGAAGCGATGCCAATAGTACGGATATCTGCGCCCACCGCCGCCCGAATTCCAGAGGGAGAATCTTCTAATGCGATCGCTTCCTCTGCTGAAATCGCCAATTTATTCAGGGCGGCTTGGTAAGGTGCAGGGTCAGGTTTCCCTGCAATACAATCATCCGCTAAAACAACTGTATGGAAAGCTTCTTTTATTCCCAAAACCTCTAGCATAAACTCTGCATTTAATCTAGGGGCATTAGTTACTAATGCCCGTTTTAACTGATGTGTCTCTGTCCATGCTAGTAGTTCAGAAAATCCATCCAATGGTTTAAGATTCGAGGCGAGTTTACGGAAAAGCGCCTCTTTTTCGTCTGCAAATTTCTGCCCTTCTGCGGTTGATAATTGTGGCAAAATATCCTTAACAATTTCTGGATTTAGCCGTCCACTAATTCGGGATTTATAGAATGTTTCGTCAATTTCTATGCTGTAATTTGACAGCATTTCTTGCCAAGCTCGGTAGTGTATGGGGTCAGTATTGACAATAGTGCCGTCGAGGTCAAAGAGAATTGCAGCTAGCATGATTTTTGGGTAAAATGTAAATAATTGTAAACTTAATCTACATAGTTTACATCGTTTTTTGTCCTTAGCGATCGTTCTACGTCAATACAGGGGAATACTTACACTGTGACGTAAGCTTCTTGTGAATTATTGATAACCTTCTATGTAAGCAAATGCTAACCGCTACAAACTCTTTTCGCGTTGATGATTTACTGGTGCAGATTTACAACTCTGAAGCCGAAATGGCCAAGGATGTTGCCGAAATCGCCCAAAAGCATTTACAGCTAGTTCTCAAACAACAGGATACAGCTGCTGTATTGTTAGCAACAGGTAACTCCCAACTCAGATTTCTTGATGCTTTGATTGCATTGGGTGGCGTAGATTGGTCACGGATTATTCTGTTCCATCTAGATGAATATTTGGGAATTCCTGCTGACCATTCTGCGAGTTTCCGGCGCTATATGCGAGAACGTGTAGAGAAGCGGGTTGCTCCTAAAGAGTTTCACTATATAGAAGGTGATACATTAGAACCAGTAGGAGAGTGCGATCGCTACACCAAATTATTGCAAGCGCAACCAATTGACTTATGCTGTCTTGGTATCGGCGAAAATGGACATTTAGCTTTTAACGATCCGTCAGTAGCAAATTTTCAAGATCCTTACAGCGTGAAACTAGTGAAACTGGATACAGTGAACCGTCAGCAACAAGTAAGCACGGGTCACTTTCCGAATCTAGAAACTGTTCCACAATATGCTTTTACTGTCACTATCTCAGCAATTTGTTCAGCTAAAAAAATTATCTGTCTGGCTCCAGAAAAACGTAAAGCGAATGTGGTAGAAGAGATGTTGCAAGGAGCTATAAGTACAGATTGCCCAGCTTCTATTCTCCGTCAACAATCCCAAGCGACGTTATTTTTAGATGTCAATTCTGCTAGTTTGCTGTCGTGAAGACGCACTGATACTAATTCTGTATGAAGGTGCGCCCAGCTATATGAGGAGCTAACCGCAAAGGACGCAAAGGACACAAAGAAAGAAATAAGAAACAAAGGAAATTTGGCGCAGCTTCAGAAAGAAATGGTATGAGAACTGGGGAAATAACTATTTTAATCCTAATCTCTAATCTCCAATGCCCCAACGTTTAATTCCAGCCATTACGTGAAGAT
The DNA here is from genome assembly GCF_036919895.1 of Nostoc sp. Lineage (GTDB taxonomy): Bacteria > Cyanobacteriota > Cyanobacteriia > Cyanobacteriales > Nostocaceae > Nostoc. Next base: position 120,485 of record NZ_JBALBW010000068.1, on the reverse strand, counting down.
AAGATATAATCCTAGCAAACACGTACTGTTGGCAGTATTGAATGCTGCCATCAACAGAAAGTGCATTCCCCTCCCAGCACCAATTCCAAAAAACCCCAAGACCTTTTCTTAGTATGCGGACTCCAAAGTTTAGGGCAACATTGCGTTGCAGTCCTAAAGGAGTACGATGTTAAAGTAAACGCCATTGACGATGTAGAACCCGAACATTGGGAAGTCCCAGAAGTACCAAGCTTACTAGAAAAGTTGATCGTCGGAGACTGCCGCCAGTCAAATGTTTTAGAGCAAGCAGGTATAGGGGAATGTCGTTCAATACTTTTAGTCACAAGAAATGAGCGGATAAATATAGAAGCTGCCTTTGCAGCACGGCGACTTAATCCTCACGTTCGGCTGATTGTACGTTCTGACAAACAAAACTTCAACAAACTTTTGTCCGAAAATTTAGGCAATTTTGTTGCCTTTGAGCCTACCCATCTCTCTGCTCATGCCTATGCTTTAGCATCTCTTGGCTCTGAAGCCATTGGTTATTTTACCTTAGAAGGGCAACTATTGCAAGTAATCAAGCACCAAGTACAAGCTAAGGACAGCTGGTGCAATGGCAAGCCAGTACATAGACTCAATCTTACAACTCGCCGCATCTTGAGTCACACAACAGTTGCATCCGATCCACTTAAAGAATTGTTTGAATGGAACCCAGAAGCAGAAGTGCAGGTAGGAGACACCCTCGTTTACATTGATGTTGCATACGAACTAGCTTTCTCTGAGCAACATACAAATACATCTTACCGCCAAAGTTGGCACTGGCAAGAGTTTCTTCAAAGCATCACAGCCAAGAATCTTAAGCAGAAAATAGTACAACTTTGGCAATCTTACTACCAAAGTCAAAATCAAATTCGGCGAATTGCAACAATCTACGGAATTACCGTACTTATTCTGTGGTTAGTTGGAATAGTTCTTTACCGCTTGTACTATCCTGACATCACCCTGCAAGAAGCTTTCTATGCAACAGCAGTGTTGCTCTTAGGAGGATATGGAGATTTATTTGGCGGTGTCGAATTTAGATCGCAATCGGAACCTTCAGATCATATCCCTTGGTGGTTGCGGTTCTTTAGCCTGGGACTCACGTTAACAGGTCAAGCTTTCGTGGGAGTATTATATGCACTGGTGACTGATGCTCTTGTCACTTCCAGATTCCAGTTTTTCAATTCTCGTCCTCCCATACCACAACGCAACCATGTAGTGATTATTGGCTTAAATCGTTTGGGACAGAAAGTTGCTGCTCTTTTGCAAGAACTCAATCAGCCGTTAGTGGGAATTCATACTACCACTCTCGACCAAGATACTTTACCAGATATGCCTCTGATTGTTGGCAATACTGCCGAAGCACTGACTAAGGTGAATCTCTCCCGTGCTAAAAGCATCGTTTTACTGGGGGACGATAATATGGAAAATCTGGAAATTGGTTTGATGGCTCATGCAATGAACCCAGCCACAAGCTTGATTATCCGCTCTCAAGATCGCCATTTTAGTGATAATATCGCCCCTCTGTTTCCCTATGCTCAAGTTTTGTGTGGCGCGGCTTTATCGGCAGAAGTCTTTGCTTGTGCTGCCTTTGGAGAAAATGTTTTGAGCTTGTTTCACTTGAGCGAGCAAATAGTCATGGTGACGGAATACAAGATTGAAGAAGGTGATACTCTGAATGGGTTGCTTCTATCTGAAATCGCATCTGGCTACAGTGTTGTGCCGATTCTCTACCAAAAATATCGGCAAGATAATTATTCCTTGATGCCCTGGTATGATGTTAAGCTTTATGCTGGCGATCGCTTGATTGTTTTAGCCACAAGCACTAGTTTGCAGCGAATCGAATGGGGTGAAATGCTGCCTCGCCAATGGAGCGTGCAGATTGAAAAAGCTCTGACTACAAATGCTGTTATCTATGGCGCTGAAGAAATAGTCTTGATTGCGGGATGTAGTTTGGCTTCTGCTAGGCAATGGATGAATAATTTGCCTGGAGTGTTGCCAATACCACTTTATAAACATCAAGCTCAACGTCTTGTGCGGGCATTAACAAAAATCCAAGTTTTGGCAAATGTAATCTTCATTGGGTAAGACAGTTGCTCCACTTGAGCAAACTGGGATGTAATTATAGGGGCGCAATATCAATATATTGTGCCCCTGCTAGTCTAATCTGAAGCTTACAGTGTGGTGAATACTATCTAGAACGAGTACCTGTTACTTCATTGGGATCGTTATAAGCTCGGACTTTATCGCGATTACGAGCCAGACCGCCTAAACCGAGTAGACCAAATAAACCCAGCCAACCCCAATCGAAACCGCGATCGCTAGTTCTTTCGGAAGCTGTGACACCTGTATTCCTATTAGTACCTGTAGAATCACTACCTGTTGTACCAGTGCCTGTGGAATCAGTACCTGTGGTTCCAGTACCTGTGGTTCCAGTACCTGTAGTTCCAGTACCTGTGGTTCCAGTACCTGTAGTTCCACTGCCTGTGGAATCGGTACCTGTAGTTCCACTGCCTGTGGTTCCACTGCCATTTATACCAGTGCCTGTAGTTCCACTACCTGTAGTTCCACTGCCTGTAGTTCCAGTACCTGTAGTTCCAGTACCTGTAGTTCCAGTACCTGTAGTTCCAGTACCTGTAGTTCCACTGCCTGTGGAATCAGTACCTGTGGTTCCACGACCATTTATACCAGTGCCATTTATACCAGTGCCATTTATACCAGCACCTGTAGTTCCAGTATCTGTAGTTCCAGTGCCTGTAGTTCCAGTGCCTGTAGTTCCAGTACCTGTAGTTCCAGTACCTGTAGTTCCAGTGCCTGTGGTTCCAGTACCTGAGCTTCCAGTACCTGTGGTTCCAGTACCTGAGCTACTACCACCACTAGAACCTCCGGTACCGGAGCCTCCACTTTGGGCAAAAACAGAAGAAGGTAAGGATACAGAGGCGAAACTGATGGCAAATACAGTAGCCAAAACAGTTTTAGATAAATCAAAAGGCTTTATAGTCATGGTTCCTTTTATGTTTTAGATTTCTGTGGTTGATTGATGTTCAAAACTGATATTTTCTACTCAATCCAGTGCTAGGTTAGGTAAGTTTGGACAAATAGTATAGATTGAGGATTATTTCACCTATTTTGTGTTGGAAGTGTTGGAGAAAAAACTAAACGCATTTGATGCTTCCATAACACATGAATATTTGTCATACCCAAACTAATTCATAATTAGTAATTACTTATTTATGATTAAGAACCTACGACTAGAGCCGCTTGCCCAAAAAAAGCAAGGTTTAAAATAAAACTATATTCACTTGCATCATAGATTTTAATTACTTATTGTGAATTATTCTGTCATCCTTAAATTTAAGATAACATCTAGTTTTTTATTTAACTTCTACCATAAGAGTAAAACAAATTCTATCCCAGGAATTATTTTTGCATTAAAATGAGTGAGTCTGGAAAACAAAGAAAAACGCTTATTTTACCTATCAATATTTCTGTGCCGAGATTTGAGCAACATTCTAGATTATTCTCTGGCGAAAGTGATAGAAGAATATCTCAGTTCGGTGAATCACCACTATTTAGCTAAAATTTGAGGAGTGTCGTAACTTTTGATACCATTCCTAAATTATGATGGAATTTTTAAATAATTTTTTCTCTACTAGCCAGTTTATTCCTCACGGACATTGCTATCTCTGGAAACCAGGATTGGTGTGGTTGCATCTGGTTTCAGATGTGTTAACTGGATTTGCTTATTATTCAATTCCAGTGATGCTAGTTTATTTTGTCCGTAAACGGCAAGATGTGCCTTTCGGTTGGATATTTTTGATGTTTGGCACATTCATTGTTGCTTGTGGCACAACCCATTTAATGGATGTATGGACGCTTTGGTATCCTACCTATTGGCTATCAGGGTTAATCAAAGCTTTCACCGCTTTTGTCTCTGTATTGACGGCTATAGAACTCGTGCCATTAATACCCCAAGCATTGGCTCTACCAAGTCCTGCCCAACTAGAGGCTGCAAACTCCCAACTGGCAAAGGAAATTACTGAACGCATACAGACAGAGGAGGTGTTGAGAGAAAGTGAGCAACGCTGGCAATTAGCTTTGCGCGGCAATAATGATGGAATTTGGGACTGGAATGTTAAAACTAATAAAATTTTCTTTTCCTCTCGCTGGAAGGAAATACTCGGTTATGAAGACAACGAAATTTGCGATTGTTTAGATGAAAGACTGAAACGAGTGCATCCAGACGATCTTGGCTGGGTGACACAAGCAATTCAAGATTACTTTGCTCAGAAAACGCCATTTTACACTACTGAGCATCGCGTTTTATGTAAAGACGGTACTTACAAATGGATTTTGGATCGAGGTCAAGCACTGTGGGATGAAGATGGTAACGTAGTGCGAATGACAGGTACACAAAAAGATATCACTGAGCGAAAACAAGTAGAGAAAGCATTAAGTAGTCTGCTGGAGCAACTAGAAAAAAAAGTTGAGGAACGGACAGCAGAGTTAACAAAAATCAATCAATCACTACAGGCAGAAATTACTGAACGCCAGCGAATAGAAGAAGCATTGCGGGAAAGCGAGCAACGATTCCGCGCTACATTCCATCAAGCCGCCGTTGGTATCGCCCATGTAGCAATAGATGGCAGGTGGTTATTAGTTAATCAGAGGCTTTGCGATATTCTTGGTTATACACCAGAAGAATTACAATTGCTAACTTTCCAAGATATTACTCACGCAGATGATATGAACGCCGATCTTAAATATTTCGATCAAAGTTTAGCAGATAACATTCAAACTTACTCAATGGAAAAGCGCTATTTCCACAAAGATACCTCCATAGTTTGGGTTAATCTCACCGTGTCTTTAATGCGTGAACTTAGTGGGGAAGCCAAGTATTTTATTTCCGTGATCGAAGACATTAGCGATCGCAAGCAGTGGGAGAAGCAAATACAAGCATCACTTTTAGAAAAAGAGGTGTTATTAAAAGAAATTTACCATCGGGTAAAAAATAATTTACAAGTTATTTCTAGTCTACTAAGTTTGCAATCTGCTTATATCAAAGACAAAGACGATTTAGTACTATTCAAACAAAGCCAGCAACGAATTGCATCAATGGCTCTCGTTCACGAAAAATTGTATAAGTCTCAAGATTTAGCAAAGATTAATTTTGGTGAATATATTCGAGATTTAGTAGCAAGTTTATTTGCTGCTTATGAAGTCAACGGAGATGCGATCGCTTTGGGCATAAATATCGACGACCAGCTATTTCTCGGTTTGGATACAGCAATCCCTTGTAGTTTAATTATTCATGAGCTTGTGTCCAACTCCTTAAAGTATGCATTTCCAGCAGGTAAAAATGGTACGATTTATATCGAAATCAATCAAAATCTAGACCATGAAGTTACAATGCTAGTTAGTGATAATGGAATTGGTTTACCAGCAAATTTTAATTTCAAAAAAATTGCTTCTTTAGGCTGGGAGCTAGTAGATGCTTTAACCAATCAAATTTCAGGAAATATTGATATCAAAGGTGATATGGGTGTGGAGTGCCGGGTGAGATTTACATTAATATAAAAACTAAAAACTTAAATATGACATCTGCAAAAATATTAGTCGTGGAAGATGAAGCGATTGTTGCCAAAGATTTACAAAATCGACTGATAAACTTTGGTTATGCAGTGCCTGCAATTGCTTCTTCAGGAGAAGAAGCAATTAATAAAGCAGTGGAAATATATCCAGATTTAGTGCTAATGGATATTAAACTGAAAGGGCTAATGGATGGGATAGAAGCTGCCCTAGAAATCCATAAGTATTTAGATATTCCAGTAATTTATTTGAGTGCTTATGCAGATGATAAAACATTAGAACGAGTCAAGATAACTGAGCCATTTAGCTACCTACTAAAACCTTTTAAAGAAAGAGAACTAAAAACAAATATTGAAATAACTCTAAATAAACATAGTTTAGAAAGGCAATTAAAAGTAAATAAAAAATGGTTGGATGCACTTTTAAAAAGTATCGGTGATGGTGTGATTGCTAGCGATCTGCAAGAATTAGTAACTTTTATGAATCCGGTTGCTGAAAATCTGACTGGATGGAAACAGGAAGAAGCCTATGGCAGAAGTTTATCAGAAGTATTCAATATTGCTAATGCAGATACTCATAACTCTATTGAAAGTCCGATTATCAAAGTCCTTAAAGATGGTATAATCGTCAATCTTCCAGCAGAAACTATTCTGATTACTAGAGAGAGTGAAGAAATACCAATTGATGACAGCGCTGCACCAATTAAAGACGATCGAGATAATATTACGGGTGCTGTGTTAGTTTTTCGAGATATTACTGAGCGCAAACGAGCCATTGAAGCGCGTCAAAGGCAAATTGAGCAAGAGCAACTTGTAGTGAAATGGGAAGAAATAAATCAACTCAAAAATGATTTTTTGAATTTAGTTTCCCACGAATTGCGATCGCCTCTGAGTAATATGAAGCTAATGATTCAAATGATACAATTATCTACTGGTACTGAGGAAGCTCAACGCTATCTAGAATTGATGGAAGCGGAGTGCGATCGCGAGTTAGGATTAATTAACGATCTACTAGACTTGCAACGGCTAGAAAGCTCATCCTATCCAGTTATTACACCAGATGCGTTAATCTTACAACAGTGGTTAAATTGGTTGATTAAGCCATTTCAAATCCGTGTTCAACAACATCAGCAAAGTCTACAGTTAAATCTCCCTTCAAATCTCCCGCCATTATTCTCAGATGGCATCAGCTTGGAACGAATCTTAGTAGAATTAATCAATAACGCCTGTAAATACACACCTGCGGGTGGTGAAATCATCCTAAGTGTAAGTCACAACTCCTTGGAAACGCCTGCAAAAACTATTATTACTACCAGTAATTCAGCAGAAATTCCCGCAACAGAGTTACCACGAATCTTTGATAAGTTTTATCGCATCCCCAATGCAGACATCTGGAATCAAGGTGGTTCTGGATTAGGTTTACCTATAGTACAGAAATTAGTCGAACAACTGCAAGGAAACATTCAAGTAGAAAGCGGTAACGGCTGGACAACATTTACCGTTACATTAACTGATTTATTATAGGCTTTTAGCTTCTATTAAAATTAATTATTAGAGGTGTATGGATGTACGCCTCTAATAATTGATGTAGCAAATATTTCTATAAATGTTATGAGATAATAAAAGCAATTTATTAGATTCAGAAAAATGTCGTTAAATTTATCTTCCACACTCAACTTGATTAATAATATAGGAATCATATTTGATTTTTGAACAAAATTAGATATTGTAGGGTGTGTTAAAACGCAGTAACGCACCATCATCAAGGGTTTAGTGCCGTACTCTCTGGGATAACACAACGCCAGTGACGCTACGCACAGTCGCTAACGCCCAAGTCGGGAAACCCGCCCGCACGATTGGCTTCCCTACGTATCCTTTCAAAAATCAAATACTAGTCCTATAAGATCATCTAGAGATGGATAAGTAGCGCAAGTATATCAATAGCTAATTGCTTTGTCAAAAAAGTTGACGCAGGTAGCAGTAATGTAATATAGTATATTACATAAATAATGGGTTAGATTAAAAAGACTTCCTAGCCAGTACAGCACGGTGGAAATAAAATTAACACTTGTACGTAAATAGTTGATATTACGAGAAAAAATTTACAATTTCATCCTTAACACCCCATAACTTTATTAACGCTGCGTAACTAAATAAATATGGATTTTGACTATTTTAGAAGCAATGAAGGCACTCCTACAAATAATACCCGCCAAAGCTTGCTTGCTAGCGGTTGGCGACCGTTTAGCCGAGAGTTAGATTGGGGGTTTTTGTGGCAACTGTTGTATAGTGACTCCCGCGAATTAACTCAAAAAAGTTTGAATTTGGTAAGCAATGTTGCTGAGGTTTTGGGGCGAAATAATTATGCTTGGTGGGCTAATTTATTAAATATTGTATCTGATAATACCCGCTACGAAGTAGAAAAGTTTTGGAATTACATTACGCCAGATCCTCAATCACCAGATCATCGCTACAAAGATGTTTTGAGTACGGAAACGCCCATTGTCCAATTTGTTAGTCGTAGTAGCATTCCCATTGATTATGTTCTGAACCGACTGCAAGAAATTACTGTATTACGAGTTTTGGGTGTGTTGGGTAATCCTGACATTATTACTCAGTATTATTCAGAAAGAGATTTTTATTTTCCTATAGATAGATTTATTAGCTGGGAGCGCTTAGACGTTATTAATACTGTTTATGCTTACTGGGCGAAGCATGACGTTTGGTTGCAAATTGATCCCTACGATCGCGGGCGACGACAATATAGCTTAATGGCAAGAAATCTCGCACCCCTAATTAACAAGGCGACTTATGACTTAGCAGTAATGCTGAGTGGATATCAAAGTCGCGTAGGTAAAGTTCACAGCCAATTTAACATCCGCACATTTCCGACAGATATCCAAAACTTTACTGATGCTGTACAGCAAGCGATTTTGAATCAAAACCAGTTAGCGGTTGTTGTACATGGCAAACCCGGTACTGGTAAAACAGTCTGGACACAAGCAGTAGCAAAAGAAATTCTTGTCCCTTTAGGATATGTAATTTTTATTTTAGATCATGATGCGATCGCTAATTTTGTTCCCCCAACTTACATAGAGCGTATTTGTATCGTTATTAACGAAGCTGATAATCTAGCGCAAAATCGTGCTTCTGAGGTAGCGCAATACAACAATAAAACGGAACATATTCTCAGTTTACTGGATGGCACTTTGTATCAAAGTGTCATTGATGAGTCTGGTATTCAGATGCAACAAAGGTTAGTTATCTTGATGACTTGTAATACTACTGAAAGATTAGATCCAGCTATGTTACGTAAGGGTCGGGTGGATTTAATATATGAGTTTACGCAACTATTTATTTGAATTGGGTAATACTATTTCACACAAACCCTGATGGATATAAGTTTCTCCTAGCCAGGGCGAATAGAATTGAATTCCTGCGGTACACTGCGTGAGCGCGGCTACACAAGCTGAACAAAAATTGAGGTTTTGAAACCCACGGAGGTGAGTTTTGTCTGTATAGACGCGGTTTATAACCGCCCTTTTAAATTTCAGTTCTTTCACCAGAGTTTCACCTATTTTTGCTCCTCAAGCTGATGCTGTTTGCGCCAAGCCTGGGGAGGTAAACCGTGATGTTGGCGAAACTGGCGGGAGAAATGAGACACATCTTGATAGCCTAATGCTTTCGCTATCTTCTCGATTGTCTCATTATTATTTTGGAGGAAAAAACGAGCGCCCGCCATCCGGCGTTTGACAATCCAGCAGTTTACAGTCTCTCCCGTCTGTCTTGCAACTCGGTTAGTTAAGTAAGCAGGTGAGTAACCAACAGCAACAGCCACATCACACAAAGTAATTCCTTGATGATAATGGGCTTCGATAAAGTCGAAAACTTCTTTTAATTGGGGAACGGCGGGAAAGATTGATTTAGAAGGGATCGTGACTTCTTGATCGGGGGTTTTTACCGATGCGATCGCAGCTGAGGTATTATCTGCAAATACTGATTTTAGAGCTTTCTCAGATTTCATCGTACACCAGTTTTGCAGAGTAGCTTGTTTTTGTAGCCGGATAGCGATCGCTCTGAGCAATTCGTCTAGTGTAGAGGGTTTGGTAAGATAATCATCTGCTCCCAATTCCATAGCTTTGCGAACATCTGCTTTGTTACTACTCCCAGTCAGAAAAATAAAGGGAATAATTGCTGTCAGAGGATCTTGGCGTAGCGTAGCTAAAACGCTATAACCATCCATATCGGGCATCGTAATATCGCAAATCACTAAATCGGGTATACACTCTTGTACTTGTTGGATACCAGCAAGACCGTTGTCTGCACTGATTGTATCAAAACCCTTAGCCTTAAGACCTTTTAAATAAAGATCGCGGGTAACATTATCATCTTCAATGACGAGAATTTTATTTGACGATTCGTAGATCATTTTTACTCCCATAACTTTTTAGACTGTGGCCAGAGTTTGCCTATCTTTAGAGGATGTTTTAAAAGTGTTTGGCTGTGATTTTAGGCTTCTCGCTCCCTCCTAGACCCCTTTTTAAGTGGAATTTAGAAGGATATAAAAGTATTTGATACATCACTAGCAGATTTTAAAATATCCTCTTAATCTGGCTTAGTTGGATTGATCCTGTGCTGCATTTAAATTTTTTGTGAGGATGTAAATAGGCGTAAGCTGAATTACTTTGTTCCAAGAGTTGTGATTGTTAAGTTGTTACTTAAGAACTAATATTGATTTGAACATTCATAACTCGGAACTAGTAAATTCTGATTTTATTAATGGCAGAATTACAGAGAACATAGTACCCACACCAATTTGACTTTCTACAACAACTTGACCATGATGTAAGTCTACAAGGGTTTTAAGAATCGATAGTCCTAATCCAGTGCCAGTTATACGATCGATATTACTACCACGGTAGAATGGCTCAAATATTCGTTGTTGATCTAGTGCTGAAATACCGATCCCCCTATCTTTAACCTGGAAAATTACTTGCTCTTTTTCACAAGAGAGTTGTAATTCAACTGTCATACCTGAGAGAGAATATTTGATTGCATTATCGAGCAAATTCTTTAAAATTGGCTCTAAAAGTTTTTTGTCTATGCAGACTCTTAGAGAACTTTCTTGACTAACAAACTTAATTGGAATTTGTCTAATGCTCATCTGCATTTGTGCTACTAAATCATTACAAAACTCAACTAATTCCAGGGGCTTAGGTTCATAGTTTATTTTTGCTGCTTCTGCCTTAGAGAAAAATAAAATATCATCTAACATCTGACCGAGTTGTTCGGTAGCTTTTTGAATATGATCTAGTAATGGTTGAATTTTCTTCTGTGTACGTTTGTCTACTTCTTCCTTTAGTAAACTATTAGAAAATGAAACAATATTCAACGGTGTACGGAATTGATGGCAAACCATAGAAAGAAAACGCGCTCTAAGTTCGCTAAGTTGTTTTGCTTGTTCTAAAGCTTGATTAAGACCTAATTCTGCATATTTGTAATCGGTAATATCAATGCCTGCAATCATTTCTACTGGTTTTCCTCCAAAATCTAGCACTCCATCCAACATTACAACCGCACAAGCTAGCCAGCGTTCCGTACCGTTTTTTGTCAGAATATTCATTTCCTGATATTCAAAGTTAGTTGCTTCATTTTGCTTACGTACCTGCCTGCTTTTTTTGCTCTTAATCAGTCGGCGAAGATCGAAACCTGTTAATAGTTCTTCTTTTGTGTAGCCAGTAAGTTGCTCTACTGCTGGATTTATGTAGCAAAGCCGCGTGCCTTGAATCAGAAAAGTGCTGGTATCTGTCGTTTCTGCCAAAGTCCGAAATCTAACTGCGTTTAGCCGCAATGCTTCTTCAGTCTGTTTCGATTCAGTAATGTCCCAAATACTCCAGACTCTACCAATAATTTTGCCCTCCAACAAATGAGGCTTAGAGTAGTGTGCAAAAACTCTCCCATCTTTCAATTCCAGAATGTCGTAGCTCTCGAAATCGGATTGGCTAGACACTTCCCAAATTAGCCGACAAAAGGTTTGTGGATCTTTAAGTTGGTTTTCAAAAAAGGCTTTGCACCGAGGGCATTTCTTAGATAGTATTAGGGACTGTGGGATCTGCCACATATCCGAAAATTTCTGATTCAAGCTCAGAATATCTCCCTCAAAGTTAACTGCAACAATACCAATGGCAGTAGATTCAAGAGTAGAACGAAGTAAAGAAAGAGATGTTTCTAGTTCAATCTCTTTTGCTTTGAGTTGAAAAAATTCCTGTTGCAAATCGTCTTTGGCATCCTTTAATTCATCAGTCCACTTTTGCACACTCAGTTCTACTATTTCATCACTTATTTCACGAGCAAAAGCACAGCCAATTTCTAAATTTTGTTGTTTTACATAGCTAATAGATATTTCTACCAGAAATATTCGACCTCCTTTTGTCCGGTAGCGAGATTTAAAGGTAATAGAACCTTCTGAGCTAATATTTGACCAATTGTGTAGAGAAAAATCTACGTCTATATCATGCAACCTCATAGAGAGTAATTCCTCACGAGAATACTCAGTCATCCGGCAAGTGGCATCGTTGACGTAGAGAAATTGTGCATTTTCTCCTAAACAAAAGGCAGCATCTACAGCTTGATTTATTAGAAAGTGAGCAAACTTCATTTCTACTTCTGGCTGTAGTGGCCATTGAGTGTTTGATCTAGCTAATCTATAATCGCCAGAATTCATATCCCTACTTGCTCCTGGTAATTAATTAGCACCATAGTCATAACTGACTAAAATCTTTGGTGCAGTATTAGGCAATTAATAAATAGAAGTAGTTAGTAAATTAAAAATGTTACTAACTAACTTAATAAAACTTATCATAGCAATAAAAAGAGAATAATTGAACCAATTTTTCTTAAAGTCACCCAATACTTAGCCCGGAATTTGTTATTGACTTAAATAGTTTTTTATGAATGCAAAAAATAGACGAATCAAATTAAGATTAGTCAATAGACCTTATTAGACAAAAGTTCAGAACTCTCAATCTATAAGTAGAAAATAAATTTTAAACTAGTACCACTTCTCGTAATTCGTAATGATGCTCTCTACGAGACGCTACGCGTAGCTTGCCTCTCCCTCGGAGTATGGGGACTCGCTTTCTCGTGTCGCTAACGTAATTACCGTTACATCAGGGTTTTGGACATTTAAAATGGGTGGCTTATTTGCGCGAAACTGTACTAGTACAGCACGGCGTAAATTTGCGTACTTTTAACAAGGGGAGAGATGGTAGCCTTTGCACCATAGTTAAGGAATGCTTCACCAACCCAAAGTTGATCGGTTTCGACTGGGAAAAGGTTAAATGAGAAAAATTTTTGTCTCTTACCCTTCCCCTCACCAAGAACTTTGACCAATTACTCATGTAGAGTCGTTTGATTATCAACATAAATGAATTTACCGAGCTTGGCTTGGCTTGAATCAACAAATTTTGACTTATTGGTTCATTTTCTTAATTTATCTTAACTTACTCTCTCAGGAATTTAACTATAGAAGAATATCCTTAGTCATCTGTCGCAAGAAATACATCTATGTTGCAAAAACACGTGTGATTTTGCGTATAATTTTATGTTTACTTTTTCATAACGAAAGGCCATCTATACAACAAAACGACAAAGCAACAAATATAATCAATCGGACTGAGGCTTGTCTACGGCAAGCTGCGCGAACGAGCGTCTTGATTCTGACTCCTGAATTCTTCTTCAAGAATCGTCATATATTCAGCGCTTTGTCCTCCCTCAAAGGATATATAACAAATTAAAGTATTATGTATTTATCGTTACAAAAAATTGACTCGATAAGTTTTTGGTGGCAGTATAAGGAGCGCTAAACTGTTGTAGTTCAACTCATCTTTTAAGACAAGTTTAAAAGTTAAAAGTAGTCGCCCATGGGGAACTACCTGAAAGAAGAAGAGCAAAAGAATTGACAGCCAAATCAAAAGATTTTCTATTGTAAATTTGGTGATGTATTTTATTAGCGATCGCAGCCTCTCGATTTTTCAGGGTGACTAAGTTGAAAATGTCGCGATCGCGACAATAGCGAAAGAATTGACACTTTTAGCAAAAAAATTATCATTGCAGATATGCTTTCATCAGAGTACTCATCAGAAGTTAAGAACCTCCGTAAGTGGTTCAATCAGTAAGTTGGTACTGTTAAAGACAACTATGTAAAGCTTTGTAACTATTCTGAGATGTGCTTAAGTTAAGCTGAATTGCTTGTTTACATAGCTTTACATGGTTTAGTTTTTCGCGCAAATCTACTTAAGTACTGTAGAAGCGAAAAATTTGACACCTCCATCAAAAGATTTTTGATTGCACATCAACTATCATCCCCTCTATTGTGGTTTCTAGAAGCACAGCCCTACTTGCTGTATGCTTTGCAAAAATTTTTTGGTAGTGCGCTCACAACCATCAATCAGCAGCAATCAACCGTTTCTACCATCGTTAAAACTCGGTCATAGCTCTCATAAACAACAGAGTTGTTTGGATTAAATATTGCTAGTGCTGTGATTGTAAACTAGAAAGCCTTTGTGTAACTTTATGTAATTGTGTGAAACCAATGAGTCAAAACTATACTGGTTCAAACTCTCCTCTAATCACTACTGAGCCATACAAAGAATTGCCAGTAAATAGATATGTAGAATCTTCTCGTCAGCTTGATGAATCTGAGAATAACGAGGAAATTCAGCCTTTTTTAAATGACGAAACACCCGCAACGCTCTCAGTTGCCGATGCGATCGCTCAGATGTTAGAAAATTTGGGAGTAAGCTATGCTTTTGGTGTTGCTGGTGGTGCAATGGCCAGCCTTTGGGGGGCGTTATCCAATAGCAGCATAGAAGTCTTAAACTTCCGCCATGAAGCCGGAGCAGCCTTTGCAGCAACAGAGGCATACTTTGCCAATAATCGCCCCACTGTAGTTTTTACCACAGCCGGGCCGGGGATCACCAACGCACTGACCGGATTATTTGCGGCTCGTGGTGAAGGCGCAAAGGTAATTTTGCTATCGGCTTGCACCTCAGCCCCGCAGCGTGGACGTTGGGCTATTCAAGAAACCAGCACTTACACATTGCCAAGTGGAGGAATTTTTACATCAGGAGCGCTATTCAACTATGCAATAACTATTGAATCTCCGGCTCAACTCCCACAGATTTTTCGCAAACTTGCTTTGGCGATGGCGCAACCAGGCGGATTTGTCGCCCATTTGAGCATTCCCACGGCTGTGCAGACAAGTTTAGTTGAGGATGTAGCCTTACCTCAACTAGATGTTTCGCCATTTCCGATGACTGCTTCCAAGGAAGCGATCGCTAAATCTGTAGAGTTATTATCATCTGGCCCCTTTGCTATCTGGGTTGGTTTTGGTGCGCGTGATGCAGCAGCCGAAATCCTCCAACTTGCAGAAAAAACTGGAGCAGCCGTGATGTGTTCACCCCGTGGTAAAGGTATTTTCCCCGAAAATAATCCCCAGTTTGTGGGTGTTACAGGTTTAGGCGGTCATGCTTCCGTCTTAACTTACATGGAAGAACAACCTCCACTACACACACTCGTATTAGGAACCCGCCTTGGTGAACCGACTTCCTTCTGGAGTTCGGCGCTAGTTCCCAAAGCCGGTTTTATCCATGTAGATATTGACCCAGAAGTGCCAGGTGTAGCCTATCCACACGTGGAAACTTTCGGGGTTCGGTCGGATATCAAAGCTTTTGTGGAAGAGTTATTGCAGCAATTACCGGATGCTCCTCATTCCACAACTTTGTCGCTACCTCATCCAGAACATAAAGCAATTGAACCTGCACCAGACGTAGATTATCCAGTGCGGCCAGAAGTATTGATGGCAGCAATTCAAAAGATAATTGTTGAAGGTAGCGATGCAGTAGTAATGGCGGAGTGTGGTAACTCCTTTACTTGGTCAACTCATTTATTGCAATTTGCCGAAGCCAATCGTTACCGAGTCAGCACCGGAGTCGGCGCAATGGGTCACGCTGTTACTGGAGTGTTGGGTACAGCGCTGGCGAACAATACTAAGGCTGTGGGTATTGTCGGTGATGGAGCAATGCTGATGAATAACGAAATCAGCACCGCCGTGAAATACAAAATTCCCGCAATCTGGATTGTCCTCAATGATGCGCGTTACAACATGTGCCATCAAGGGATGAAAATCTTGGGATTAAAGGGCGCAGATGCAACACTTCCACCGACAAACTTCGCCATGATTGCGCGTGGGATGGGAGCAGAAGCGATCGTGGTTGTGAGAGAGTCGGATATTGAAGCGGCATTAGAACAAGCGATCGCATCATCTGTTCCCTTTCTCATTGATGTAGTAATTGATGCTGACCGACCAGCACCTTCTGGTGGACGGAATAAGAGTTTAGCGGCACAAGGAGTTAAATCAAGTCCTGCTAAAAGTGCAGCCAAGCAAGTTTCATTTCCAATGGTTTGATTTTAAAAGCTGGCAATTTCATTCAATTGTTATTAGACACTAAAATCCCAATCAAACAGACTTTGTAATATATGTCTGATTGATACATTCGCAGTCTTAGTCTACTCACCAAAAGACAAGGATGAAGTACGAATTTAGAAGCAAGAAAAGGCTTTCCAGTTAACAACTACACCGCCAAACTGGAACTTAAAATTTTGATTTTTAAGGACTTACTTATTCTTACTTCATCCTATCTTAATCTTCGAGACTGCTTTTGTTTCTATTTCTTTACATTTCGTAATTCTAATTACTTCGAGGTCAAGATGCTGCTATTTGAAACTGTTAGAGAAATGGGTCACGAACAAGTTTTGTTTTGTCATGGTAAAAATCCTGAAATTAAGGCAATTATTGCTATCCATGACACAACCTTGGGCCCAGCGATGGGAGCAACAAGAATCTTGCCCTATGTTAACGAAGAAGCTGCTTTAAAAGATGCACTTCGTCTCAGTCGGGGAATGACTTATAAAGCTGCCTGTGCAAACATTCCGGCTGGTGGCGGCAAAGCAGTCATTATTGCTAATCCTGAAAATAAAACAGACGATCTGTTAAGAGCTTACGGACGTTTTGTTAACAGTCTCAATGGACGTTTTATTACCGGGCAAGATGTCAATATTACCCCTGATGATGTCCGAACAATCAGTCAAGAAACTAAATATGTTGTTGGAGTATCAGAAAAATCTGGTGGGCCTGCTCCCATAACATCATTAGGAGTTTTTCTCGGAATTAAAGCTGCTGTAGAGTCTCGTTGGCAGAGCAAAAGACTTGATGGGATGAAAGTTGCCGTTCAAGGCTTAGGAAATGTCGGTAAAAATCTCTGTCGGCACTTACATGAGCATGATGTCAAGCTTTTTGTTAGCGATGTAGATCCAGCAAAAGCGGAAGAAGCAAAACGGCTTTTTGGCGCAACTGTTGTCGAACCAAATGAAATTTACTCCCTTGATGTAGATATCTTTGCTCCTTGCGCTTTAGGAGGAATTCTTAATAGTCATACAATTCCTTTTTTACGAGCTTCTATTATTGCTGGTGCAGCTAATAATCAATTGGAGAATGAGCAATTACATAGCCAAATGCTTACCAAGAAGGAGATTCTTTACAGCCCTGATTATGTAATTAACGCCGGAGGATTAATCAACGTTTACAACGAAATGATTGGTTATGACGAAGAAAAAGCTTTCAAACAAGTGCATAACATTTATGACACGCTGTTAGCAATTTTTGAGATTGCCAAAGTTCAGGGAGTTACTACCAACGATGCTGCTAAACGATTAGCCGAAGACCGCATCAACAATAGTAAGCGAAGCAAGACTCAGGCGATCGCAGCTTAATTCTTATTATCTTCAGGAGTGAAAAATGGAAAAAAATACTTTTGCGACATCAGCTTACATTGCGACTTCACCAGAAAACGCCTTTAACTATCTTTGTAGTTTAAAGAACTTAGATGAATGGACGCTTTATAGTCGGATGAAAGAGCAAGTTGACGAAGATACTTGGCTAGGAACTGCATCTGGTTATCACAAAAATCTCTATTATCACGTTAAAAAACTAGAAAATCCACTTTTTTATGGCATTGAATGGCACTGTGGATTAGAGTATCAAAAGTATTATCAAGTTTACCCTGTTTTGCTGTTTCCCACCGACTATATCGAGCCGGGAACAGATGAAAAAGGCGTGTATTTTCATTGGTTAAGCTTTGTCGATCCTAAACGGCAAACTCAGATGATTATGCAGGGAATTCATACAGTACACACTTCCGAATGTCGTTCTCTCAAAGGTAACTTGGAACGTAAGGCTGGTCTAACCTCAGCAGCGAAAGGAAGTCACTTTATTGATACAGACACCATCTATGTTGATGCCCCAATTGAAATCGGCATTGAATACTTAAAAGACTTACAAAATGTAGATGAGTGGGCGCATTTACTCCGCCCAAATGGTGATATTACTTCGGAATCAGGTGAATTCAAAGATGAATACGACCAAAAAGTAAAAGTTTCTGTGCGAGTTCATAGTCTGAGTAAATATTACTTGCTTGAGCAAGAGTATTTTTATCCAGACTACGAATATTATCAGCGTTCTGTAGCTTTACTTATCCCAACCGCATACTCTTTCGCTGACCCCGAAGCTTCTGGTTTTATTTTGCATCGAATCACATTCTGGAAAACAGATGGAACTGTTAGCCACGGCAAACTTCAGATTGAAGACTTTGGCGCTGAAAGCATGAACATCAAACGTTTACTCGAAGCCAAAGCTGGAAATCTAAAATCATTTGACCGAGGAATGAGCTATCTACCAAAAGTTCAAGAATCTCTAGTTACTAACTAAAACCTCTGCGTTCCTTTGCGCTTCCCTCAGCGCTCCTCTGCGTTTAAAATTCCCCTCTCAATTCTCTGCAACACATGAAACTAAAACAACTTACTATTACCATCTTTACCTTTTGTGTTGCCGCTTTTTCTGGAATGAAAACTGCCTCAGCCGCATCCTTTTCAGTAATCGCCGACGGTTTATATAATGCCGGAGGTTTAAGCTTTGGCCCTGATGGTAATCTCTATGTTACAGAGGCGGGAATCGGGGGAAGTGGAGGTTGCGTTCCACCAGCAAGTGGTCAAGGCGATTCATTGTGTTATGGCACAAGTGGCGCAGTTACCAAAATTGAGAATGGTAAAACCGAACGTATACTTACAGGACTTCCTTCTATAGCATTACCAGATGGGACTGGAGGCGCTGGCCCTCGTGATATCCAATTTGATGCTACAGGTAAACCTTATGTTCTGATTGGGTATGGGGCGAATCCGGCCTTTCGCGATCGCAATTTAGGTTACACTGACCTCGGTAAAATCATCGCTCCCGATTTTAATACCAACTCCTGGACGACTATTGCCGATTTAGCTAACTATGAACTCGCTAACAATCCCGATGGTGGTGATGTCGGTAGTAATCCCTTGGGTTTTGCAATAGATGGCAATAAGTTAGTCGCAGTTGATGCAGGTGCAAATGACTTACTCAGCGTTAATACTGATGGCAGTAATTTGCAAGCTGTTACTACATTCCCTGAAGACATATTAGCCAATCCCATCTTTCCACCCTCTGGTACTCCATCCAATGAACCGGCACAAGTGCCATCTCAAGGTGAAGAGGTGCGAGCATCGCAGTTTGCAACCCAAGCAGTCCCCTCAAGTGTGACCAAAGGCCCTGATGGTGCTTATTATGTCAGCCAATTTACTGGTTTTCCCTTCCCTGAAGATGGGGCAAAAATATATCGAATTGGTGCTGATGGGATACCAACAGTCTTCGCCGATGGTTTTACCCAACTTACAAACTTGAAATTTGATACTGAGGGCAACTTATATGCTTTGCAGTACGCCAATCAGTCAGCCTGGAAGGGTAATCTGGATGGTTCTGTCATCAAAATAGCTGCTGATGGCACTCGCACAACTCTACTGAGTGGCAATGGATTAGAGTCGCCTAGCGCCTTGACTATTGGTGCTGATGGTGCCGTATACGTCACAAACCGAGGCGATCGCCCAGGATTTGGGCAAGTTCTCAGAATTGAGAATAGCAAATCTGTCCCTGAACCTGATTCTACTTTAGGCGTATTAGCGATCGCAGCCTTGGGCGTTGGTTGGTTGCACAAGAAGAGAATCCCCACACCTCCCATAAAGCTCAACTAAAGAGTTTCAAACCAATTGCGCGTTCCTCAAAGACTGCAATTCGTTGTCTTTAAACCCATAAAGTTTTCCACTTACTTAACTCTCAATTTCTAAAGGTATGAAACTCAAATCACTTACTCTTACACTTTTGACTGTTTGTATTGCTGCCGTTTCTGCACCCAAAGCTGCCGAAGCTGCAAGCCTAACGGTAGTTGCCGATGGTCTTAGTAATCCACGCGGTATCGGCTTTGATTCTACGGGCAACCTTTATGTTACAGAAAGTGGTTCTGGCGGTGATGGAAAAGATGGAAGATGCATTGCATCACCTAGCGCCGGATATATTCCTTTATGTGCTGGTCAGAATGGCTCCCTGCTCAAAATTGCTCAGGACGGGACAAAAACAAGTATAATTTCTAACCTGACTTCTTTAGCATTATCGCCTTCTGGAGAACAAGCAGCCGGGCCTGCGGATATCAAATTTGATTCTCTAGGTAACGCTTATCTTTTGACGGGTCTTGCAGGCGATCCAACCAACCGTGATACCGTTTTAAAATCACCTGACCTGGGTAAATTATACAAAGTAGACTTAAAAACTGGGGGATTGACAACCCTTGCGGATTTTGGAAAATACGAAACTGCATTTAATCCCGATGGTACTGATATAATCTCTAACCCTTATGCTCTTGCAATTAAAGGCGAGACTGCTTACGTAGTTGATGGGGGCGGAAACAGTATATATACTGTGGGACTCGATGGCAGTGGGATTAAGAACGTTGCCGCAGTTCCAGAGAAAATGATAGATAGAAGCAAACTGGAATTCCCCGATCTTGGGCCTGGTGTAGATCCATCTACGCTTCCCATAACACAGCAATCAGTACCGACTGGAATTGCGATCGCTCCAGATGGCAGTTTAACAGTCAGCGAATACACTTATTTTCCCTATCCAGAGAAAGAAGCGCGGATCTTTAGCTTTGACCCCAATACCTTGCAATCAAAAGTCATCGAAGATGGCTTTACACAACTGACTGGCGTAGCTTATGACCCTGATGGCAATTTGTACGCCTTGCAACACATCAATAGTTCCGAATGGAAAGAAATTCAACAGGGCGGTATTATCACTGGTGATATTAGTGGTTCTTTAATCAAAATAGCCACCGATGGAACTCGTGAAACTATCTGGAGTGGTGATGGACTAGAAGCTGCTTCTGGTATCACTTATGGCCCTGATGGTGATTTATATATCTCAAATCGAGCCAGACTCGCAGGAACAGGACAAGTTATCAAGATTGATCCCAGAGTAACCAAAGTCCCCGAACCCAACTCGGCAATCGGTCTGATAATTGCTGGTGCTTTAGGTGCAACTTCAATGCTGAAGCGCAAACGCAGCAAAGAACTAGCTAACGCAGAGATTATCTAATTCCTGATAAAGCTTACAGAATAGGCTGCTGCCTCACAGAGAAAGTTGCATTTCAGACAAGAGGCAGCAGCCCAAATTTTAGAGTTCCCAAACTGGAACTGGGAACGAAATTAGTCTAGGAACGAGTATACCTCATAGAACCAGGACTTAAAACTTATGGGATTAGTCAAAAATTTGTCACTTGCTATTCTCGGTACGGGATTCACCGTCTTAGCAACATCTATCCAAGCCAAGGCTATAACATTAACTTACAACAGTAGCATTGGTAGCCCCGGCTTTGGCCCTGGGCAGCTTTTTGTTCCCCAAGGCATAACGGTAGATAACTCCGGGAATACCCTTGTAAGTAACGGTCGCGGTCTTAACCCGGATGGCACTTTTAACCCCAATATTGGTAACAAGGTTGAAGTATTTAATCCTCAAGGTAATTATATTGGAGCGATCGGTAAGGGCGGTAAAGGGGCTGGAGAATTCGACGAGCCATCAGCCCTAGAAATAGATCCGCAGACTGGGAATTTGTATGTAGGTGATGTTTTTAACAACCGCGTTAATGTTTTTGATCCCCAGGGGAACTTTATTAACTCATTTGGTGATTTTGGCGGTTTAATACCAGGTAGAGCCTTCTTTGGCCCATCTGGGGTAACATTTGACAAAACTGGCAATGTGTATATTGGTGATTTTAGCGGCGACAAAATCAATAAATACACTAAGGATGGCAAACTAATTGGTAGCATTGGCACATCTGGAACTCAACCAGGGCAGTTTCAAGGGCCAGCAGGTCTAAGAATTTCGCCAGTTAGTGGCAATTTTTATGTTAGCGACCAGTTTAACAACCGCGTCCAAGTACTCGATCCTGAAGGTAATTCTCTGTTCACATTTGGCAAACAAGGCAGTGGAGATGGGGAGTTTAATCAGCCAATCGGCTTAGAAGTGGATGAGTTTGAAAATATTTATGTGGCTGATTCTATCAACAGCCGCGTCCAAGTATTCGATAAAAACGGTAATTTCCTGACGGCTTATGGTAAAGCCGCCGCCGCCGCACCTCCTCAACTAGGTCAGCCACCCTTTGGCGATCCCCTCGACCTCACACCAGGCACATTTAACTGGACGGGTGGCACAAGCTACAAAAATGGCAAGCTTTATGTGGGCGATTTCTTCCAAGGTCGCGTCCAAGTATTAAATGTAGAAGGTAGACAACAAGTGCCGGAACCTAGTTCAGCACTGGGTTTAGCATTGCTAGGATTTGGGGCTGCTACCGTCACATTGCGGAAACGTGGACAACAAAAGCCAGTCTTCAGTTTAGAAAAGGAACTGCAAAAGCAGTGCTAAATAATTACTAATTCGTAGTTTCGTAGGGTGCGTTAGCCAACGGCATAACGCACCATCTCAATAATTTCGGTGCGTTACGCTTTGCGGTAACACACCCTACGAAAGTTTCAGCCAATGAGTAGAAAGCAAATATTATCAAGGTGCTTCCAGGAAATTAACAGTTCATGCACATTCTGATTTATTCATACAACTATCATCCAGAACCAATCGGTATTGCACCTTTGATGACTGAACTAGCAGAAGGGCTGGTGAAGCGGGGACATCAAGTGCGGGTAATCACAGGTATGCCTAACTATCCTCAGCGTCAGATTTACGATCGCTATCGGGGTAAGTTATACATTACTGAACAAAAAAATGGTGTCAAAATTCAGCGTAGTTACCTGCGGATTAAGTCTAAACCCAACCTCGTAGACCGACTACTGCTAGAGTTGAGCTTTGTCTTTACAAGTTTGCCACAAGCCCTCAAGGGTGAGCGACCTGATGCAATTCTCTTAACAGTACCGCCGTTATTAGTTTGTTTACCTGCGACTTTGATAGGTTGGCTATACAACTGTCCAGTAGTGCTGAATGTGCAAGATATCCTCCCAGAAGCTGCTGTACGTGTTGGGCTAATTAAAAATAAGTTGATGATTAAAGCTTTGGAAGCTTTAGAAAAATTTGCTTACCGAACTGCACATACTATTAGCGTCATTGCCGATGGCTTTGTAGATAATCTCATAAATAAAGGTGTACCTGCTAATAAAATTGCCTGTATTCCCAATTGGGTGAATCTAAATTTTATCCGCCCTTTATCGAAGGAAAATAACTCTTGGAGAGCTACCCATCAACTCGATGGTAAATTTGTAGTGCTTTATTCAGGTAATATTGCTCTCACACAAGGTTTGGAAACAGTAATAGAAGCAGCAGCCCGGTTGCGTCATCTAAAAGAAATTGTCTTTGTCGTAGCTGGCGAATCCCAAGCCCTCGAAAGGTTGCAAAAACATTGTCTTACTTGTGGTGCAGATAACGTTTTACTTTTACCATTGCAACCGCGAGAAAAACTACCGCAAATGTTAGCAGCCGCAGATGTGGGTTTAATTGTCCAAAAGTGCAATGTGATTTCTTTCAATATGCCTTCTAAAATACCACTGTTGTTAGCTAGTGGCCGCCCGATTGTGGGTTCAGTTCCCGCCAGTGGGACTGCTGCGAAAGCTATCCGACAAAGTGGTGGCGGCGTTATCGTTGAGCCTGAGTCAGCAGATGCTTTGGCTGCGGCGGTGCTGGATTTATATCATCAGCCAGAATTAGCAGCGCAATTAGGACGTAAGGGAAGAAAGTTTGCGGTAGAAAACTATTCCTTTGAGCAAGCGCTAGATCGATATGAAGAGTTATTTGCTGATGCGATCGCTAAAAGGGCAACAACTTTGGATATCTTACCAGAAATGAGTTCTAAGGAATCACTTGTTGATATTTGAAAATTGGAAGAAAAATGCCTTTGAAATCCTCTTATTCAGATGAGCTTAAAAAAACTGACCAGAGCTTGATCGCCTTACTTAGCGATCGCATATCATTATTAGCATCAGAACAGCCTTCTTTAGATGAACAACTGGCTGATGTCGCTCCCCTACTCGCTCAAGCTGGTATTCCTGAGTCTGTTTGGGCGGATGTAGTAAAGAGTTGTCATGCCAGTCTTACCCCTAAATCTGCCACAAATAATGTTATTCCCCGACAAGTTACCATCATCGGTGGACACGGCAGGATGGGAAAATTATTTAAAGAGCAGCTTTCTTTAGTAGGTCACAATGTTAGCGTTCTCGAACATGATGGTTGGGAATATGCAGACAAACTGTTAAGTCAGGCAGAATTAGTATTAGTAAGCGTTCCTATTGAATATACAGTTGATGTGATTAAGCGGGCAGCAAAATATCTCGCCCCAACTACAGCTTTGTGTGACATCACAAGTATTAAAACACAGCCTACTCAAGCAATGCTCGGACACCATTGTGGCCCAGTTATGGGTTTACATCCCATGTTTGGGCCAAATATAAAATCGTTTTTGGGACAAAAAGTGGTAGTGTGTCCAGGTAGAAATGATGATTCATTTCAATGGTTATTAGATTTTCTCGAAAGTAAAGGTGGTGAGCTAATTGTTTGCACGCCTGAGGAACACGATCAAATGATGGTGGTTATTCAAGCTACGCAGCATTTCTGTAGATTTAGTCTTGGTGTTTTCTTAGCACAAACAAGGGTTGAGATAGAGCAGAGTTTAACAATGTCAACTCCTAATTATCGTCAAGAAATTGATATTGTTAAACGTTTGTTTTCTCAAAATCCTAATTTATGTGTTGATATTATGCTAGCTACTGAAGAAAGATGTAATGCTATTAGCTTTTTGGCTAATACTTACAGCCGTTTGGCTAGATTGGTGGCTAGGAAGGATAGAGAGGCATTAATTCAAGAGTTTGAGAATACTCAGAGTTTTTTTGAAGGGAAAATTAATAGTTTTCTCCAGCCTTTAAATACAACGGCTCTGCAACGAGATTTTAAACCACAGAATATTAGCATTTGAATAATAATTTTTTTATGAGGAACGAACCGCAGAGGGCGCAAAGGACGCGGAGGAAGAAAGAGAGAGGAAATAAAATTTAGTACAGCCTCATTAAGAAATGGATGAATAAAGAAAAATATGCTGATAGACATTTTTCATGATACTGTTTGCCCTTGGTGCAGAATTGGGAAAAAGCATCTGTTTGATGCACTGGCACAATGGCAAGAACAAGAGGTAAATATCCGATGGCATCCCTTTCTTCTGGATAATACTGTTCCTGCTGAGGGGTACGAATTTCGCGGTTTTATGCAAGATAGAAAAGGGATTAAAGCGGAAGTACTGCAACAGATGTTTGATGCAACGCGACGCGCAGGTGAGGCGGCTGGGGTTAAGCTAGATTTTGACAAAATCCGTTTGGCTGTCAATACTCAGCTTTCTCATCAGCTGATTGCACTTGCACCCGCAAATGTAAAAAATGATGTCGTAGAAGCTATTTATAAAGCTTACTTTGAAGAGGGTTTGAACATTGGAGATATTAACGTTATTGTTGCCATCGGTATAGCATACCAAATGGATGCTACCGAATTAAGATTGCAATTAAATGAGCGTGATGTAGTTGATACGGTTGTTGCTGAATCAACGTTTGCTCGATTAAATAGCATCAATAGCGTGCCGTTTTTCATCATGAATAATCAAGTCAAGGTAAATGCTTCTCGCTCGGTAGAGGTTTTCCTTGAGGCTTTAAATAGTGCTGCACTTTTAGATATACCTGCAAAAATATGATTGTTGATATTAAGCAAAAAAGTAAATTAATTCATCAACGTGTTTCGGTTACTTTTAACTATGAGGTTTACTTCACCCAAAATTTATTTGAGTTGCAAAATCCGACGCTAGCGCAAGTTGTTACAGCAGATGAAGAGACAAAGCCGAAGAAATTAGTTGCGGTGGTAGATGGAGGAATATTAAAGCATCAACCGGAATTGGTGAAGCAATTAGTTGCGTATACCAAGTTTTATGGAGAGGTACTTGCGATCGCAGCTGAACCCATGATAATTTCGGGAGGAGAAGCTGCCAAAAACGATCGCACTTTAGTAGAGCAAATCCAGCAACTCATTGAAACAGCCGGATTATGTCGCCATTCTTATGTGTTAGCGATCGGGGGCGGGGCGGTATTGGATTTGGTAGGATACGCTGCTGCAACTGCTCACCGGGGAATTCGTCTGATTCGGGTTCCGACAACGGTGTTAGCGCAAAATGATTCTGGGGTTGGAGTCAAAAACGGCATCAATGCCTTTGGGAAAAAGAACTTTCTCGGCACATTTGCGCCACCTTATGCAGTTATAAATGACTCTGCATTCTTGACAAGTCTAGATGATCGCGATTGGCGTTCTGGGATTGCAGAAGCTGTAAAAGTGGCACTGATTAAGGATGCTAAGTTTTTTGATTTTATCCATTCTCACAGCAAAGCCCTTGGGCGGCGAGATATGGATGCTATGCAACAGGTTATTTATCGTTGCGCTCAGTTGCATTTAGAACATATTGCCAATAGCGGCGATCCTTTTGAAATGGGTTCGTCTCGTCCCCTAGATTTTGGACATTGGGCGGCTCATAAATTGGAGCATTTGACTAATTATCGCTTGCGTCATGGCGAAGCCGTTGCGATCGGTATTGCTTTGGATAGTACTTATTCTTATTTAATAGGGTTGCTTGATTGTTCAGAATGGCAACGAATATTAAATACTTTGTCGGCGTTGGGTTTCACGTTATATGTCCCAGAACTAGCTCATAAGTTATCACAACTAGAACATCCTGATTGTTTGTTCCGGGGTTTAACTGAGTTCCGCGAACACTTGGGTGGAGAATTGACTTTAACGTTGCTAAAAAGTATTGGAAAAGCAATTGAGGTTCATGAGGTAAATTTGTTGTTGTATAGGCAAGCTATATCACTATTGCGGGAATTTTAGGATCGTAAAACTAGCCCTTTAAAAGTGGGTAAAAATTAGGGTTAATAGTATTTCTCTTTACTCTGTGTCCTCTGCGCCTCTGTGGTTCAATAAATTAATTATAAACCGCAGAGGCACAGAGAACGCTGAGAAATAAAAAGAGATTTTACGAGGCATATTGAAGGGTTAGATTGGATTTTAAAAGTAGAGACATAATACTAAGCATTTAAATAATCTACTACTTTTGATAGAAGCGAATAATTTAAATAGCGCCATAAGTAAAAGTTATGAAAATTAGGATGAAAAACGAAAAAATTGACATTGAATCGAAAAATTATTCAATGTATTATCTGCTTGATATCTAGTACTCTTAAATAAGAAGCGAAAAGTTTTTAATTATCTTTTTTCCAAATAATCCGCAGATTTAAATAGGCTGATTTAGATTGATATCAAATATCCAAGTTGCTATTTATCTATAAACAATTACTAATAACCATTAATAGCTTTCGACCAATGACTAATAAATTTTACAGAGGAATTACCCATGACTTTTAATTCCCGTTCCTACAAAACCCTTGGTGGCGTAATTGTTTCTCGCTCCATCACCGAAGTGAAGATGGACACCGCTCTCGAAGATATTTTATTTCACTTAAATTCTCAGCGTGGCGGCTTGCTAAGAAGCAGCTACGAATATCCAGGCAGATATAAAAGATGGGCAATTGGATTTGTCAATCCCCCATTAGAATTGACTACACAGGAAAATGCTTTCAATTTGATCGCATTGAATGAACGTGGTCAGGTACTTTTACCATTACTATTAGAGTGTTTATCCAACTCAAGCCAACTTGAAAAAGTTACCCTAGACAATAATAATATTGTCGGTTTTGTTAAAGCTAGCAAGAGATTATTTACTGAAGAAGAACGCAGTAAGCAACCTTCAGCATTTACAGTTGTCCGCGAAATTCTACATACTTTCTCTAGCCAAGAAGATGAGCATTTAGGATTGTATGGGGCTTTTGGTTATGACTTAGTTTTTCAGTTTGAACCAATTACCCAACGTCTGGAACGTCCTACAGATCAGCGCGATTTGGTGCTTTATCTCCCTGATGAATTGATAGTTGTTGATTACTATCAACAACGCGCATTTCGTCTACAATATGATTTTGAAACAGCGCACGGTAATACAAAGAATCTGCCTCGAACAGGTGAATCTATTGATTATCGTGGAAAACATCTTCTCCCAAATCAAACTGCTGACCATAAAGTAGGCGAGTATGCGAAAAAAGTTGAGTCTGCACTCGATTATTTCCGCCGAGGTGATTTATTTGAAGTTGTTCCTAGCCAAAACTTTTTTGAAGGCTATGAAGATGAACCCAGTAAACTATTTGAAACTTTAAAGGATATAAATCCTAGTCCTTATGGGTTTATTTTTAATTTAGGTGGAGAATATCTGATTGGCGCATCTCCAGAAATGTTTGTGCGAGTTGAAGGGAAGCGGGTAGAAACTTGTCCTATTAGTGGCACTATTAGCCGGGGACTAGATGCTCTCGATGATGCGGTGCAAATTCGTCATCTACTCAACTCTCACAAAGATGAAGCTGAGTTGACTATGTGTACTGATGTCGATCGCAATGATAAATCCCGAATCTGCGAACCTGGTTCAGTTCAAGTGATTGGTCGTCGCCAAATTGAATTATACAGCCACCTGATTCATACAGTGGATCATGTTGAAGGAACACTGCGATCGCAATTTGATGCCTTAGATGCCTTTCTTTCCCACACTTGGGCGGTTACAGTCACCGGCGCACCCAAAAAAGCCGCAATAGATTTTATTGAACAGAATGAACGTAGCGCCCGCCGTTGGTATGGTGGCGCAGTCGGTTATTTAAATTTCAATGGGAATTTAAATACTGGCTTGATTCTGCGGACAATCCGATTAAAAGATTGCATTGCTGAGGTGCGAGTTGGTGCTACTGTCCTTTATGACTCCATACCCCAAGCAGAAGAACAAGAAACCATTACCAAAGCGGCTGCTTTATTTGAAACAATTCGCCGTGTTAAGCAAAGCAGTCAAAAAATTGATGAATCCAGTTCCATCAAATCAACTAAAATCCTCTCAAGTGCGGCAACTGGCAAACGCATCTTACTAATAGACTATGAAGACTCTTTTGTTCATACATTAGCTAATTACATTCGCCAGACTGGTGCAACCGTTACCACATTACGTCATGGTTTCTCAGAATCGCTATTCGATACAGAACGCCCTGACTTAGTTGTTTTATCTCCTGGGCCTGGTAGACCGAGTGATTTTCGGGTTCCCCAGACTGTCGGGGCGCTTCTTCATCGCAAAATTCCCATTTTTGGAGTTTGTCTAGGGCTGCAAGGCATCGTTGAAGCTTTTGATGGACAATTGGGAGTTCTCAACTATCCTCAACATGGGAAATCTTCACGGATTTTCGTTACCGATTCCGATTCTGTTACCTTCAAGAATTTACCAGAATCCTTTACCGTAGGTAGATATCACTCATTGTTTGCTCTCCCGGAATATTTACCAAAAGAACTGAAAGTGACAGCAATTTCTGATGACAACGTAATTATGGGTATTGAACATCAGACACTTCCCATCGCCGCCGTTCAGTTTCATCCAGAATCAATCATGACTTTAGCGGGAGAAGTCGGTTTGGAAATCATTAAAAATGTCGTGCGGGCATATACTCAGGTTGAAGAGTCATTAGTCATTGGTCATTAGTCATTGGTCATTAGTCATTTGTCAAGAGTAGGAAATTATTGCCCTTCCCTAAGAATTTTATGATTAAGCAAGTTACAACTTCTCGCCATATTCTTGAAGAGATTGTATTGGATAAAAGGCAAGAGGTTGCACAGATGCAGCAAGAACTTCCTTTAGCTTCTTTGCAACAGCAGTTAATTACTGCTCCACCTGTCCGAAATTTCTTAGCTGCTTTACAACAAAATCCTAACCAACCTAGCTTAATTGCTGAGGTAAAAAAGGCATCACCTAGCCGTGGGATTATTCGGGCGGATTTTGACCCAGTAGCGATCGCTCAAGCTTATGAACGAGGTGGTGCAGCTTGTCTATCAGTCCTCACCGATTATAAGTTTTTTCAAGGCAGTTTTGATAATCTGCGGCGTGTGCGATCGCACGTTTCATTACCCCTTCTCTGCAAGGAGTTCATCATTAACCCCTATCAAATTTATTTAGCACGGACAGCAGGCGCAGATGCCGTTTTGTTGATTGCAGCTATATTATCAGACCAAGAACTGCAAAGCTTTTTGCAAGTGATTCATGATTTGGGTATGAATGCACTGGTGGAAGTCCATACTTTGGCTGAACTAGATAGGGTGCTTAAGCTTGACGACTTACGTTTAGTGGGAATCAACAATCGCAATCTAGATGATTTCACGGTTGATTTAGGAATAACACAGCAACTTTTAGCACAGCGTCAGCAATATTTGCAAAATTTGGATATTACTGTCGTCAGCGAGTCTGGATTCTATACACCTGCTGATTTATCTCTTGTTGCGGAAGCTGGTGTGCGTGCGGTTTTAGTCGGCGAGTCTTTAGTTAAACAAAGCGATGTAGAACAAGCTGTGCAGAATCTTTTTCAAAAAATAAAGCTCTAATACTCGACGACGGAGTTCAAAGACTCGTTAACGAAAAATTTAGCGTGGGTATCGCTAATTGCTAAATGTTGATTTTTCTAGAATTATTAACTAATCATTAACTATTTTTCAGAATGACTTCTATCTCATCTAAGTTTCAAACTTTACGCGTTAGCGAAGCTTCTCCGCAGGAGACTCGCCAACAGTGTGCTTTAATCCCCTTTATCACAGCAGGTGATCCTAACTTAGAAACCACTGCCGAAGCTTTACGCATCTTAGATCGCAATGGTGCTGACTTCATCGAGTTAGGCATTCCCTACTCCGATCCTCTCGCAGATGGGCCTGTAATTCAAGCAGCCGCAACTCGCGCTTTACAAAAAGGCACGAAATTAGAGCAAGTATTAGAGATGTTGCAAGCTGTAACTCCTACCTTGAAAGCGCCAATCATTCTATTTACTTATTACAATCCCATTTTGCACCGGGGTATTAAGACATTTTTGGCACAAATTGCTGCTGCTGGGGCGCGAGGCTTGGTAGTGCCAGACTTACCCTTAGAAGAAGCAGAAGAATTAATCCAGACTGCTGCATCTTTTGGGATTGAGGTAATTTTACTTGTAGCTCCTACCAGTTCGAAGGATAGGATTTTAGCGATCGCTCGTCAATCTCAGGGTTTTATCTATCTGGTAAGTGTTACAGGTGTTACAGGTATCCGCGCTCAAATCCAAGACCGCGTAAAAGATTTAATTACCGACTTGCGAAGCGTCACCGATAAACCTATCGGAGTTGGTTTTGGTATTTCCGGGTCAGAACAAGCGCATCAAGTAATGGCATGGGGAGCAGATGCCGTGATTGTTGGTAGTGCCTTTGTCAAACGGTTAGCTGAAGGTAGCCCAACCGAAGGACTACAAGCAGTAGAAAAGCTTTGTCGAGAACTCAAAGCAGCAATTACCCCAGTATCCCTGCAACAAGTTGGTTCGGCTAAGTAAAAAACCTCTTTCTTCTCTCTGTGCCCTCTGCGCCTCTGTGGTTCGATAAAAAATAACGAACCGCAGAGGCACAGAGAACACAGAGGAAATTCGAAAATATATTTGAACGTAAAAGGATTTTAACCAGTGGTAAGCATACAAGACATCAAGACTGCAACTATCCAACCAGATTCTTTAGGCAGATTTGGCAGATTCGGCGGTAAATATGTCCCCGAAACCTTAATGCCCGCATTAAGTGAATTAGAAGCAGCATTTCATCAATATCGCGACGAGCCGAGTTTCCAAGCAGAACTGCAAAACTTACTGCGCGATTATGTAGGACGACCCAGCCCATTATATTTTGCCGAACGCCTGACAACAAACTACGCTAGACCAGATGGCACAGGGCCGCAAATTTATTTAAAGCGTGAAGATTTAAATCATACAGGCGCTCACAAAATTAATAATGCTTTAGCTCAAGTATTACTCGCTAAACGCATGGGTAAGCAACGGATTATTGCCGAGACAGGCGCAGGACAACACGGCGTAGCGACTGCAACTGTATGTGCGCGGTTTGGTTTGAAATGCGTAATTTACATGGGCATCCACGATATGGAACGCCAATCTTTAAATGTCTTCCGCATGAAATTAATGGGGGCTGAAGTTCGTCCAGTAGAAGCAGGTACGGGAACTCTCAAGGATGCAACTTCTGAAGCCATTCGAGATTGGGTAACTAATGTAGAAACAACCCATTACATCTTGGGTTCAGTTGCCGGGCCTCATCCCTACCCGATGATTGTCCGTGACTTCCACGCGGTAATTGGCGTAGAAACTCGCGCTCAGTCCCAGGAAAAATGGGGAGGATTACCAGATATTTTACTGGCTTGCGTGGGTGGAGGTTCCAATGCGATTGGATTATTCAATGAATTTGTGCATGAATCTTCCGTGCGTCTCATTGGAGTCGAAGCGGCAGGTGAAGGTGTAGATACAGAAAAACACGCTGCTACCTTGACAAAAGGAAAAATAGGTGTATTGCATGGTGCAATGAGCTATTTACTGCAAGATGATGATGGTCAAGTTATCGAAGCTCATTCAATTAGTGCCGGGTTAGATTATCCCGGCGTTGGCCCTGAGCATAGTTATTTAAAGGATCTTGGTCGCGCCGAATATTACAGTGTGACTGATAAGCAAGCATTAGATGCATTTCAAAGACTCTCGCAACTAGAAGGAATTATCCCAGCTTTGGAAACTGCTCATGCGATCGCATATCTCGAAACCCTTTGCCCTCAGTTAGAAGGCAATCCCCGCATTGTCATCAATTGTTCCGGCAGAGGTGACAAGGATGTGCAAACAGTCGCCAAATTCCTGATTCCTTAATTTGTCATTTGTCCTTTGTAAATCACCAATGACCGATGACCAATGACCAATGACTAAATTATGATAGCTGTAACTCAAATTCCACCTGAAATCCTCGTTACTCCTGAGTTCTACAACTGGCCAGCGTTATTGCAACAGTTGTTAAATCGGCAATCGTTGACGGTTTCCCAAGCTACAGATTTGATGCAAGGTTGGCTCACAGATGCCATTCCCCATGTCCTATCAGGAGCAATTTTAGCCGCAATCCAAGCCAAAGGTGTCTCCGCCCAAGAATTAGTCGGCATGGCCACCGTCTTACAATCCCAATCCCCAGTACCCAGTACCCAGTCCCCAATCCCTCTAATTGACACCTGTGGAACTGGTGGAGATGGCGCTTCAACCTTTAATATCTCGACTGCTGTCGCTTTTGTTGCCGCCGCTGCTGGGGTAAAGGTTGCCAAACATGGCAATCGTTCAGCATCTAGCAAGACTGGTTCGGCTGATGTACTAGAAGCGTTGGAGATAAATCTCAACGCCACTCCTGAGAAAGTACAAGCCGCAGTGGGTGAAGTGGGAATCACCTTTTTGTTTGCTCCCGGTTGGCATCCTGCACTCAAAGCGATCGCTATTTTGCGAAAAACTTTGAAAGTGCGGACTGTTTTTAACTTACTCGGCCCGCTAGTGAATCCGATGCGGCCGACAGGGCAAATTATTGGTGTGAACGATCCGCTTTTACTAGAAGAAATTGTTCAAGCTTTATCGCAATTGGGATGTCAGCAAGCGATCGCAGTTCATGGACGCGAACGTTTAGATGAAGCTGGTTTAGCGGATGTCACGGACTTGGCTGTACTCCAAGATAAAAAGGTGCGTTCTCTAACGCTGAACCCTCAAGAACTTGGTTTGAGTTTTGCCCCAACTGCGGCGTTGCATGGTGGAGATGTCCAAGAAAATGCCGAAATCTTGAAGGCAGTTCTTCAAGGTAAAGGTACGCAAGCGCAGCAAGATGTTGTCGCTTTAAATACAGCCTTAGCCCTGCAAGTTGGTGAAGCCATTCATGGGGAAACAGATATTTTAGTTGGTTGTGTTAAAGGTATTGTCCTTGCTAAGGAAATTCTGCAAAGCGGCGCGGCTTGGACAAAACTAGAACAACTTGCTGAATTTTTGCGCTAGACGAATCTCTCCCACCCAGCCTGACTCTTCTACGAGGCTACGATTTACAGACAAGTTTTCTAAAGCTGCCTTATACAGCACTTCCCGAAGTTATGAGGTACACTAATTGATCGAATTACCGTTTGCCTGTGCTAATAGCATTCCAAGTATCTGTACCTCATAGCAGCAGGAAGTGCTGTATCTTTGACCTGCAATGCCAATGCATCGACCTGCAATGTTAATGCATTGACCTGCAATGTTAATGCATCGACTTGCAATGCCAATACGTTGACCTGCAATGCCAATGCATTGACTTGCAATGATTAATTTTTACACCCACAAACTATACACAAGGAAAACAGATGATTATCATACTTAAAAACGGTACACCGGCTGAAGAAATTACCCGCATCAGCCAAGAACTGAGTGAAACTTGGAAAGTCACAGTAGAAAAAAGCATTGGCACTCATAAAGTTGTACTAGGGCTAATTGGCGATACCACTAGCATCGATAAATTACAGGTTCAAGAATTCAACCCTTGGATTGAGCAAGTATTACGAGTGCAACAACCTTTCAAGCGGGTAAGCCGAGAATTCCGACATGGAGAAGCTAGCGAGGTTGTCGTACCTACACCCAACGGTGATGTCTATTTCGGCGAACATCATCCAATCGTAATCGTAGCTGGGCCTTGTTCCGTTGAAAATGAAGCGATGATTGTCGAAACAGCAAAGCGCGTCAAGGCAGCAGGAGCGCAATTTCTCCGTGGTGGAGCCTACAAACCCCGCACTTCACCTTATGCCTTTCAAGGTTATGGTGAAAGCGCTTTAGATTTATTAGCAGCAGCGCGGGAAGCTACTGGTTTGGGTATTGTCACAGAATTGATGGATGCTGCGGATTTATCAGCAGTGGCGAGAACAGCTGACATCATCCAAATCGGAGCGCGAAATATGCATAACTTTTCGTTACTGAAAAAGGTAGGCGCTCAAGATAAACCTGTGCTGCTGAAGCGGGGGATGTCTGCCACAATTGACGAGTGGTTGATGGCAGCAGAATATATTTTGGCATCTGGAAATCCAAATGTAATTCTTTGTGAGCGGGGAATCAGAACCTTTGATGGCAAATATGCCCGCAATACTTTAGATTTATCTGTGCTTCCGGTATTGCGATCGCTAACCCATTTACCGATTATGATCGATCCTAGTCATGGTACTGGTAGGTCAGAATATGTTCCATCAATGGCAATGGCTGCGATCGCAGCTGGTACAGATGCCTTGATGATTGAAGTCCACCTCAATCCCGCAAAAGCTCTATCTGACGGGCCTCAATCTCTCACCCCTGATAAATTTGACCGCTTAGTTCAAGAGATGTCAATTCTAGGCAAAGTAGTCGATCGCTGGCCTACACCTGCATTTGATAGCATAAATGACAAGCGCATTCTCTTCACCCCAGAACTATCAAAATAGACAGAGTGTAATCTCAGCTAATTTTTTATGAATGGCTAAACCCGATCAACAGATTTTTTAAACAAGAGAATCCGTTGGTCGGGTTTTCATCGCGTCTGATTATTGTAGAGACGGCGATTCATCGCGTCTCTTACCTTAACCGTAATGATTTTTATTACTTAGGATAGTTTCGAGTTAAATAAAGTAGTATTTAAAATTACAGGTAATAAAAAACTAGATTTATGGGAAATTAATTTCCCCTGCTATTAAGGAGTAATAATGGCTTTAAGTCAAAATCAACGTGCTATAGGCGTATTTACTCATCGTCGAGATGCAGAACAGGCGTTACATGAGTTGAGAGATTCTGGCTTGGCGATGGAAAAAGTATCTGTAGTTGTACAGAATGCAGAGCGCAATCA
Source organism: Nostoc sp. (assembly GCF_036919895.1). GTDB lineage: Bacteria > Cyanobacteriota > Cyanobacteriia > Cyanobacteriales > Nostocaceae > Nostoc. Next base: position 84,563 of record NZ_JBALBW010000068.1, on the reverse strand, counting down.
TCAGATTACCGATGATGAAATTAAAGAGCGCACTGGTGATAAAGCCGACGAAGGTGCAACAGTAGGAGGACTTTCAGGGGGCGCGGTTGGCGGCTTGACCGGTTTATTAGTAGGTCTTGGGACTTTAGCAATCCCTGGAGTTGGGCCAATAATGCTGGCTGGCGCGGCTGCAACTGCTTTGGTTACAACCCTTGTTGGTGCAAGTATTGGTGCTGCTACTGGGACTTTTGCTGGTGCGCTAGTTGGTTGGGGAATATCCGAAGAGCAAGCTAAAGCATATAACGAGCGAGTAGAGCATGGACATTATTTCATCATCGTGGATTGCACATCTTTTGAAATTGCTAAAGTAGAAGCAATCCTACACCGTTGGGGTATTGAAGAGTTTGGTATTTACGAGCCTCTCAATAGTGAGCAATTACCTACAAATTATCTACCCACGACAACTTCCACTCCTAATATAAGTGGGATTTTGAGCAAATATGCGATTAGTTGCTTTGATAACATAGATAATGTTGAAGTCGCAATTACCGATATGTATGTCGCAGGTTTTTCAGCCAATCAAATGTCTTTAATTTGCAAAGACTTTTCTCAATTGATTGGGTTAACTGGTATTAATTTAAGTGAGCGTTTTGACGCGATAAGGCTAGGAATAGCAGATGAATGGGCACGCTTTTACAACGAGCAAATTGCTCAAGGCAATTACATATTTATCCTTAGTGGCACAGACAAAGAGCTTGATCAGGCTAGCTTGATTTTGAGCAACTCTGGTGTTCAGGAATGTCAAATTTATGACCCCATGCTAATCCGTTCTTGACTTAAAAATATTACCGCAAAATTTAATACCTTTGTCGGAGCAAACAAATATACGCTAACACTGTATCTGTTGCAGCTTATAACTCAAGCGTGTCAGAAGAGGAAAATACTCTTTATTAATATTCTGCCCGGAAACCGGGCGAATATATGACTAAGCAATTGTGCTGGCTAAATTACTTCATCTAAATCTGCTCAGAAATTTAGAAGTAAAATTAATAGCCTTCTATTGTAAAACCAGCAGATTGAATTATCTGTTTAATAGATTCTTCAGAAGCCGCAGTATCTACAGTTACAGTTTTAGCACCAACGTTCACATCTACTTTGGCATCAGATTCCATAGTCAAAATAGATTTAGTTATTTTCTTGGCACACTCATCGCCTTTAATATTCGGAACTTTAAATTTAATTGCCATTACTTAACCTCATTCCTTTGACTGGAACTTCTATTTCATAAATATAATAACGATTTAGATAATGAACGCACATCTTACTTTAGTAAGGGAATTGAGCATCCCAGAGATAGTAATAAATAATAGCTATACTTGAATTATTTTGGAGAAATTTTTTAGGTAGTGAGATGAAATAAAATGCCAAAACCTATAAGGTTATTTATGAAAATCCACTGACTTCTAAAAACCCGCTCTTTTCGTTTGTTCTAAAGACTCCACTAGACATTGCAGATTGTCCTATAGGCGTTCTTGTTGTTCTCGCAGCACTACCTGAACATCCAAGCATCTATACGTAAGTAACACAACTCTTTTATCTGTAGTTTTTAACTTCTTTTTATCTTTCAGATACTTGTGCCAAATTTTCACAACATATATATATTCAAAAAACAGCTATCTTGTGGCATATATCTACTGTGGAGCGGAAGCAGTGATTAGCTGAGAATTTAGAAATATGTGAAACGATCGCTGCGATCGCATTTAGACAAAGTTGAGTCAAAACTTCAAAGGGCGATAGGCAAATATGGTTTTTCAGTACACTAACGCATTTGTCACCATAGCGTCGGTTAATTGCGAGAATTTAGTAAATTTCTATACTAAATTCCTGGAGCAAAAGCCAGTTATTTTGATTCCGAATGTCTATGCTGAGTTTAATTTGCTTGGTATGCAATTAGGTATTTTTAAACCCAAGAACACAAACGAATCGGAATTTGAAGCTGTCACCAAAAGTAAGATCGGTTTGTGTTTAGAGGTGAGTAACTTAGAAGATGCGATCGCTCACTTAACAGCTTTAGGCTATCCACCACCAGGAGATATTTCCATTGCTTCCCACGGGAGAGAAATTTATGCCTATGACCCTGATGGTAATCGGATTATTCTACATCAAGCCCCAGTGAACGATAATTGATAAGTAATAATAATTTATTTGGTAATTTACTGTGGCTATAACTCAAAACTATAGATTAAACCTGATTCAATGGTATCCAGGTCACATTGCTAAGGCTGAAAAGAAGCTTAAAGAACAGCTAAAGCGCGTAGATGTGGTATTTGAGGTACGAGACGCACGGATTCCCTTAGCGACTCACCATCCCCAAATAGGTGAATGGGTGGAGGGTAAGACACGGGTGTTGATCTTGAACCGAGTAGATATGATTACGCCGCAAATGCGATCGCTGTGGATAGATTGGTTTAAACGTCAAGGAGAAGTCCCTTATTTTACCAATGCTCAACATGGTAAAGGTATAGCAGAAGTAGCGCGAGCCGCGCAAGCCGCCGGAGTAGAACTCAATCAAAGAAGAAGCGATCGCGGAATGTTACCCCGTCCAGTCCGGGCTGTGGTAATTGGTTTTCCCAATGTCGGTAAATCAGCTTTAATTAACCGCCTCTTGGGACGGCGAGTAGTGGAAAGTGCAGCCCGTCCTGGGGTAACTCGCCAACTGCGTTGGGTGCGAATTTCTGAACATTTAGAATTGCTAGATGCTCCTGGTGTCATCCCTCTAAGATTAGAAGATCAAGACGCAGCATTGAAATTAGCCATTTGTGATGATATTGGTGAAGCATCTTATGATAACCAACTAGTAGCAGCAGCCCTAGTGGATTTATTCAACTATTTGGAAGCTGTAACTACAGATTTGTTACCCAAAAAACCATTACAGTCCCGTTACAAACTCGATTCGACATCCGACACCGGAGATACTTATTTACACGCCTTGGCGGAGCATCGTTACAAAGGTGATGTAGAGCGAGCCGCAAGACAACTTTTAACAGATTTTCGCAAAGGCTTGTTGGGTGAAATGAGTTTGGAATTACCTCCCAACTAGATTACAAGCATTCTCAAGCCGTTTTTGAGTAGCAGATGAGTAGTATTCAAAAATCTGGACATTCTGCTTTGGTGACATCTGGATGGCAGTAGTACCTCAAAACTGTTTGGACGTTATCCCCGATCCAGTAAGCCACCTTTTCTGGTGATGCCCCAGAAGCGATCGCCCAAGTAGCGAAAGTATGGCGAGTGCTATAAGCCTTTAGGTAGGGAATTATGCCCTGGTCAGCTAATTCTGTTACGACACCGCTATAGCGATACCCGCCGGCATCGTGGGCCCGCCAGCATTTATCTAAAATGTTTAAATTCAGCCTTTGCCCGGTCGTGCTTTTGAAAATCAGTTCTTTCGGATCTAGGGAATGGCTATTCTTGGCTATCTAGTGCAACAACCCGCAGTCGGTGAGTAGCCACAAGCACCATCGCCCCAAAAATAACTCTCTGGGGATTCCCATTAAGGGGCTGCAAGTAAATTCTAAATATTAGGGAGATAAAGGGGTGGTTACGAACCCCCCCCTTTATTTTTTGTATTATTAAAAAATTGAAGGAGATTTTTAGGTAGGGGCAATTCATGAATTACCCCTACTGTGTGGTTAAAAATTATTCAAATTTGAGAGATCCGTCGATATTGGTAATGTGTTCATTAAGACAGAATTGGGATCAGATCCTGTATCATAATCCCTCTGCTAACGGTGTTTGAGACGTGCTAACGCTGGATATGCCGCGAGCAATGAGAATCTTTGACTGTCAAAAGTTGTAGAATCAGTCTAGATAAGGACAGGAACACAGTACAAAACCTAGAAAAACTGCTACTTTAGGTATTTAAAATACGGATGGCTAAACCGTGTCTGGACGCAGAGGGAACTGATATGCCGACTCCACCTGATGAAACGTCAAAGAAAGGAAGGATGTCCAGAGTTGATGTAGCAATGGTAATGTTAATTAATCATACGGTTATTCAAAACTTTGATAGTTCGGAATTTCAGGCTAATGGACATCACAAATTCAAGCAACGTCGTTAAATTACTTAAGCAGTTGGCGATTAGATCGGTTAAAACCTAGTTTAGTCAGATGCAAGTTTGTTGCCATAAAGCAACAACTATAACTCGTTGCAAGTCTATTAGATTAAGAAATATCAGGGTTTTGGCAAACTAGATTATATGTCTAATCAACTTTCTACTCAAACTTCTTTGTCTACTCAAACCTCTAGTGCATTATTTACGCTCATAGTCGCCCCAGCAAAAGTAATCCGTGGTTCTGGGGTGTTACCAGCCGCCGCAGCAGAGATCGCCTGTTTGGGAAGTCGTCCCTTAATTGTGGGGGGTGAGTCTACTCTCGCCATCAGCCGAAAAAATTTGCAACCAATTTTAGAAACGCAACAGTTACATTCTGCTCTAGCTTCTTATGGTGCAGATTGCTGCGAAGCTAGCCTAAAATCTTTACAGAAGAAGGCAAAAGAACATAAAGCTAATGTAATTGTCGGTGTTGGTGGCGGAAAAGCCTTAGACACAGCGAAATTACTCGCACAGCAGTTGCAGTTACCAGTGGTGACAATTCCGACATCAGGGGCTACCTGTGCAGCTTGGAGTGCTTTATCAAATGTATATTCGGAAGATGGAGCATTTCTCTACGATGTAGGACTATCTCGTTGTCCCGATTTACTAATACTTGATTACGACTTGATTAAAACTGCGCCACAACGGACTTTAGTAGCTGGAATTGGTGATGCGATCGCAAAATGGTACGAAGCCTCAGTTAGCAGTGGGCATTTGCAAGACACTTTAATTATTGCTGCGGTGCAACAAGCGCGAGTTTTGCGAGATATCCTTTTGCAAAAGTCAGCCGCCGCCTTGAATGAACCAGGTAGTGAAGTTTGGCGAGAAGTCGTAGACGCAACTGTTTTATTAGCTGGGGTAGTTGGGGGACTTGGAGGGGCGCAATGTCGCACAGTTGCAGCCCATGCCGTGCATAATGGTTTAACTCATATTTCAGGACATGGCAGTATTCATGGCGAAAAAGTTGCTTTTGGGATTTTGGTGCAACTGCGTTTAGAAGAAATGCTACAAGGCAATCAACTAGCAGCATCAGCACGGCAACAGTTGTTAAAGTTCTACACAGAAATTGGACTACCCCAAAAATTAAGTGATTTGGGATTGGGCAATATTACATTAGGGGAGTTGCAAACATCTGCCGATATTGCTTTAGTTCCTAATTCTGATATCCATCGACTACCCTTTAAAGTCGCGCCAGAACAGTTGATGGCGGCAATGGTTTCCACCACTGCACCTATAGATAGTAAAGACACTACAAATCGAGTTTCGCCCAAGGGAATCAGTGACGAGGTTTTATGAGTTTAAATTGGATTGTCCCAGCAGAACGCATACAAAAACTACCACCTTATGTATTTGCCCGTTTAGATGAACTAAAAGCTAAAGCACGGGAACAAGGGTTAGATTTAATTGATTTGGGTATGGGAAACCCCGATGGTGCAACGCCAGCACCAGTTGTAGAAGCTGCGATCGCCGCTTTAAAAGATCCCGCCAATCACGGTTATCCACCCTTTGAAGGGACTGCTAGTTTTCGCCGTGCCATCACCAACTGGTATCATCGCCGTTATGGTGTGGTTCTCGATCCTGATAGTGAAGCCTTGCCATTGCTGGGTTCTAAAGAAGGATTAACCCATCTAGCACTAGCCTACGTTAATCCTGGCGATTTAGTTCTGGTTCCTTCCCCCGCTTATCCCGCCCATTTTCGCGGCCCAGCGATCGCAGGTGGCAAAATCCACAGCTTGATTCTCAAACCAGAAAATGACTGGTTAATTGATTTAGCTGCCATTCCTGACGAAGTTGCAAGACAAGCTAAAATTCTCTACTTCAACTATCCCAGCAATCCCACTGCTGCCACAGCCCCCCGCGAATTCTTTGAAGAAATCGTCGCCTTCGCCCGCAAATATGAAATTTTGCTGGTGCATGATTTATGTTATGCCGAGTTAGCTTTTGATGGTTATCAACCCACTAGCTTGCTAGAAATTCCCGGCGCAAAAGATATTGGTGTGGAATTTCACACCTTATCTAAAACCTACAATATGGCTGGTTGGCGCGTTGGGTTTGTGGTGGGAAATCGCCATGTAATTCAAGGTTTACGGACACTAAAAACTAACTTGGATTACGGCATTTTTGCTGCTTTGCAAACAGCAGCCGAAACCGCTTTACAGTTGCCAGATGTGTATTTGCACGAGGTACAACAACGTTATCGTACCCGCCGCGATTTCCTCATTGATGGGTTAGGAGAGTTGGGTTGGGATATCCCCAAAACCAAGGCGACAATGTATCTTTGGGTGAAGTGTCCTGTGGGCATGGGTTCCACTGATTTTGCCCTAAACGTGTTGCAGCAAACTGGTGTTGTTCTTACCCCAGGTAACGCTTTTGGGGTAGCGGGTGAGGGTTATGTACGCATTAGTTTGATTGCAGATTGCGATCGCTTGGGTGAAGCCTTACACCGCTTCAAGCAAGCAGGTATCCGCTATCAACCTGAAAGCGTAGTTTCTGCTTCAGAAGCGATCGCCGATCTCGTTAGTTGAATAGAGGAAATAAACCCAACATCACATGACTAAAATTTTGGCTGATGATGTTTGATGTCATGTAAAAAAGTAGAGATAGTTAAAAACAAAATTTTCCTATAATCCTATAGGACTCATATTTGATTTTTGAAAAGAGATGTAGTGGCGTGGCAAGCCTAAAGTTGTGCATTAGCGACAAAGCAAAAAATATTGATTTATCTCAATTTTCTCTAAAATCTATTGCAACATTTTAGCCTTGCCGCGCCACTACATCTACTTAGATTGACGACATGCTACGCACCTAAGCTCTAGTTTCTAGTTCACAATAGAGTTAGTTAGTTAGCATACCCTTATCAAACTGTAATTGATGCTCACCTCCTCAGCCACCATTCCTCATCTAATTGCTGCTGGCTTTCACGCCCTTTCTGATCCCCTCAGAATTAGTGTGCTGGAACTCTTAAGACAGCGAGAACTATGTGTATGTGATTTATGCGAAGCCTTGGGGGTAAGTCAGTCAAAACTATCTTTTCACCTGAAAACCCTCAAGGAAGCTGGCTTAGTTAACTCCCGTCAGGAAGGACGCTGGATTTATTACAGTTTAAATTTGCCTCAATTTAGCGTTTTAGAACTGTATTTGGCAGATTTTAGTCACAATAGCGTAATTTCATCTGCCCATCCCTGCTGCGATTAGGGATAAGTTTATCAATCTTCAGGCAACTGTCTAACTGCTTGACTGAGCAATAGAGATGTTTTTAATTTGGTGGAATACATTAGGGGCGCACAGATAGATATGCGCCCCTAAAAACTATTGCCCACAAAGGAAAAACACTATTCATCAATTTTTTTTGATATATATTGATATCTGGTGCTATGCTTTATATTGACACATCAAGTTTTCTTGAAATGATATACGCATACATTCAAAATTACCTATAAGAGTGAGGTCAAGGAACGTCTAAGTAATTATCCAAACCAACCAACTTGTTCATTATGAAATTTGAAATTATGTAAGCTGTATGAACTCTGTAATGAGCAAAAAAACTTCAAAACGCCTCTCTTTTATTGACCGCTTCCTGACCTTATGGATTTTTTTAGCAATGGCTCTTGGTGTTGGTCTAGGCTGTTTCTTTCCTGGAATAGAAGTCTTTATCAATCAGTTTCAAGTAGGGGCAACCAATATACCAATTGCCATCGGGTTAATTCTGATGATGTACCCGCCTCTAGCTAAGGTGCGATATGAAGAGTTGGGGGATGTATTTCGTAACGGAAAAATTCTTGGTGTGTCACTACTTCAGAATTGGATCATTGGGCCAATTTTGATGTTTGCTCTGGCGACTATTTTTTTACACGGTTATCCAGAATACATGACGGGATTGATTCTGATTGGATTAGCCCGGTGTATTGCAATGGTAGTTGTGTGGAGTGACTTGGCGCGAGGCAATACAGAATACACGGCTGGATTGGTTGCCTTCAACAGCATCTTTCAAGTTATCTTTTATAGTCCTTATGCCTGGTTTTTCATCACAGTACTGCCGCCAATTTTTGGCTTACAAGGTAGTGTTGTGAATGTCAGCATTGCCGAGATTGCCAAAAGTGTGTTTATCTATCTCGGTATTCCCTTTTTAGCTGGATTTTTCACTCGTTTTTTCTTAGTAAAGGTGAAAAGCAAACAGTGGTATCACGAGGAATTTGTGCCTAAAATCAGCCCGATTACGCTGATTGCTCTGTTATTTACAATCGTGGTTATGTTCAGCTTGAAAGGGAATTTGATCGTTCAGATACCCTTAGATGTGGTAAAGATTGCAATTCCGATGATCGTCTACTTCATCATCATGTTTGTGGTCAGCTTTTACATGGCTTGGCGGGTTAAGACGGACTATTCTAGAGCCGTAAGTGTAGCTTTTACATCGGCAGGAAATAATTTTGAACTTGCGATCGCAGTGGCAATTGCCGTGTTTGGCATTAATTCGGGTGTTGCTTTTGCTGCCGTTGTCGGGCCTCTGGTGGAAGTGCCTGTGTTGATTGGTCTGGTTAATGTTGCCTTCTGGTTTGAAAAACGTTATTTCACAACACCTGAATCGAGAACCTGATACTTGCAAGAGTTGGCAGGGAAGTAAGTATTTATATTTAGCCACAACCTAGCTTTTATTACACAATGATCTTCGATCGCAAACCGAGAATTTTAATTCTATACGGTTCTCTCCGAGAGCGTTCATACAGCCGACTACTGGCTGAAGAAGCCGCAAGGATTATTCAAGAATTTGGTGCAGAAGTGCAGTTTTTCAATCCTGGGGAATTACCCATTTATGGCAGTGTGCCAGATACTCATCCCAAGGTACAGGAATTACGGGAATTGAGCATCTGGTCTGAGGGGCAAGTGTGGTCTTCTCCTGAGATGCACGGTAATATTACTGGCATTATGAAAAACCAAATTGACTGGATTCCTTTAACTTTAGGAGCAGTCAGACCGACTCAAGGCAAAACCTTAGCAATCATGCAGGTTAGCGGTGGTTCTCAATCTTTTAACGCCGTTAATACGCTACGAATTTTGGGGCGGTGGATGCGAATGTTTACAATTCCCAATCAGTCTTCAGTAGCGAAAGCTTACCAAGAGTTTAACGAAGATGGGACGATGAAAGATTCACCTTACCGCGATCGCGTCATTGACGTTATGGAAGAACTTTACAAATTTACGCTGCTATTGCGCGATCGGGTTGATTACTTAACAGACCGCCACAGCGAACGGAAAGAAAAAACAGCACAAGAAATCGCTAGAGTTGCCAATAGTGCGCTTGAAGTGAATGCCAATTAAGGTTTATCAGATTTTTATTCTGTCAACAATTAAGAAATAATAACATCATGAAAAAAGTAATGTTTGTTTGCAAGCATAATTCTCGCCGATCGCAAATGGCCGAGGGGTTTACGCGAATATTAGGAGAAGGTAAGGTTGCTGTTGCTAGTTCAGGTTTGGCAGCAAGTGAGGTAGATCCCATCACTGTTGAGGTTATGGCGGAAATTGGGATTGATATTAGCAATCAAACTTCTAAAGCTGTAAGTGATTTCAATGCTAATGATTATAATGCTGTAATTTCATTATGTGGTTGTGGTGTTAATTTACCCGAAGAGTGGGTGTTAAGAGATGTGTTTGAAGATTGGCAACTTGACGATCCAGCAGGGCAATCAATTGAAGTTTTTCGCCGGGTTAGAGATGAAGTTAAGGAACGAGTTGTAAGCTTAATTAAGTCTGTCAATTAACACCAGAACCGCGACTTCTTTGAGAAGTTGCGGATCTAACGCAGGTTGCTACGACTATAAATGAGGTTAGCGATCGCTCGAATTAATTTAGCTGGTTCCACAGGTTTGGTGATATGCTGCCCAAATCCGGCGGCGATTGCCTGATGACGATCGGCCTCACCTGCATAAGCGGTAAGAGCGATCGCTGGAATTGTCCCTCCTTGTTCTGGTGACATAGCTCTGATTTGACGGATCAGCATGTAGCCATCTACTTCTGGCATTCCAATGTCGCTTAACAGCAAATTTGGCTGGAACTGAGGCATAGTTTGTAATGCTTCCACAGCCGATGCTGCCTGAGTTACTACCGCGCCAGATTGCTCTAGAATGAAAGCAATTAACTCTCGCGTATCACGCTCATCATCCACAAGCAGAACTTTCACCCCATTTAGATCGGGTAAACGATCGGGTTGTCTATCGATCTGGTAGCTATCTGGATGAATCTCGATCGTCGGTATCATGACTGTAAATGTTGCTCCCTGTTCTTCGCCTAAACTTTCTGCCTTAACTGTGCCTCCATGTAGCTCAACGATGTGACGAACAATAGCTAATCCTAATCCCAAGCCCCCAAATTTCCTGGTAGTTGCACCATCAGCTTGTCGAAAGTAGTCAAATACGAATGGTAAAAAATCTGGGCTAATTCCCTTACCTGTATCAGTGACTCGAAGTTGAGCCTGAGAACCAACAGACTCTAAACTAATTTCCACCTCTCCACCTTGGGGCGTAAACTTAATCGCATTAGAAAGTAGATTCCAGATAACTTGCTGCAAGCGACCGGAATCACCTGTTACTATAAATTTGGAATCGCACCTTTGGGGTGCAGGAAGCGCAACTTGGATTTGGGATTTGAGATTGTCAGATTGGTTGTTAAAATCGATAGATTCTAAATTTATGTGATAATTTTCTAATCCAAAATCTGAAATCGCAAATCGCAAATTAATAGATTTGGCTTGGGCGGCTAGACGTACAGTTTCTATTGCAGATGCGATCGCAGTTTCCAGATTCACAGGAGCAATATTCAGACTCAGTTTACCTTGCAAAATCCGAGAGACATCTAGCAAATCTTCAATTAGTTGAGTCTGAAGCTTGGCATTGCGCTCAATGGTTTCGAGGGCGCGAGTGGTGGTTGCTTCATCATACTTTTTAGTTTGCAGTAACTTCGACCATCCCAAAATCGGGTTTAGCGGCGTGCGAAGTTCGTGAGAAAGAACCGCCAAAAACTCATCTTTAATCTGGTTAGCTTGGATCAATTCTTCTTTCCGTCGCTGTAACGAAGTCATTAACTCGGCGCGTTCCAGAGCAACCGCTATCTGATCGGAGGTTGCTTGCAGTAGAGCAATTTCCCCAGAGGTGAAGTTAGTGCGGGTGCGACTGGCAAAGGAGAGGACACCAAGCAGTTTTCCTTGAGCAATTAAGGGTTGACCGGCATAGGCTGTAATTTCCAAATTCTGGAGAATCTCGGCATTTGGATGAGTAGAGTTCAGCACATCATTGACGACAATTTGACGGCGTTCTTGCGCTATTAGTCCGCACATATATTGATTAAATTCCAGGTATTCAATTGCTTGAAATACTTCCTCACTGATGCCGTTCCAAGCTACTAACCGAAGTTTCTGCTGATTTTCGTGTGTCTCAATTAGATAGTGGAAGTAAAAATGCAAATCCATTTGCGCCGATAGTTTGTTAAACAAGCTGTTCATTAAATCCAAGGGGCGCTCGGTTGAAAGTAAATCACTGGTTGTTTCCGAGAGCAGTTTGAGTCGTTCGCTGCGCTTTTGCAAGGCAAGTTCTGCAAGCTGGCGTTCGCGAAGGATGCGTTCGCGTTCGGTGATATCAACTGCAACCCCACCGACTAGAAGTTGCCCAGAGGTATTTGCAATAGGAAATTTATATACCAAAAATTCGCCCAGAGTGCCATCTATGCGTGGGGCAGACTCGATGGTTTCAACAACCTGATTCGTCTGGGCAACCATTCTAATATTATCAAGGAGGGGTTGAGCGATTTTGGCTGGGTAGAGGTCGAAAATGTTTTTATTAATCGCTTTTTTTGTTGCTACATCAAATATGCTCAGATAAGTCGGACTTAGGTAAATTACACGTCCATCTGCATTGGTAATCCATGCTGCGGCTGGAATATTGTCCATAAAAGCTTGAAATTGCTCTTGACTCTGACTTAGCGCTTTTTTAGCTTGCTTGAGATCGCTAATATCGAGAATGAATGCAACTGATTTCTGCCGCGATTCTCCTAAAAGGGAGTAGCCAACTACAACTGGGACGATAGAACCATCCTTGCGAATACATTCCTTTTCATAAGGTGTACAGGTTCCCTTCGCTATGGCCTCGGTAAGAGCCAGTTCATCTAAATATTGATATTCAGATGGCGTGATATCACTCCACCGCAATCTACCTGTCTGGATATCTGCTTGGGTATAGCCCACAATTCGCAAAAACTCATCGTTGGCTTCAGTGATGCTACCATTCACATCACCAAAGATAATGCCAACTATATTTGCTTTGACAAAACTCCTGAGCCGTTCTTCACTTTCTTGGATCGCTTTCTCTGCTTCCTTGCGTAAGCGAAGCTCGTCGTAGACATCGCTAATATCTGTAGTGCTGCCAACTATACGGACTGGTTTTCCATCAGCATCCCGTTGCACCACTATTCCCTGATCCAGTACATAGATGTACTGGTTTTCTTGGTTGCGAATGCGATATTCGACAGCATAGCGATCGCCATTTGCCAAAGCAACTTGTACGCGCTGCAAATCCTCTGGATGAACAAGTTCAAGCCACCAATTACCTGTTGGTTCAGCAATGTCAAGGGAATAGCCCAAAATCCGGGTTAACCCATCAGTTCTGTCAACAGTATCCTGTTCTAGATTCCAGTCATAAATAAGACAGTTGACCGCAGATGCTGCTAATTCAAAACGCTCGTTAGCTAACCTCAGACGTTCTTCTTTTTCCCGCAAGATTTGTTCGGCTTGTTTGCGTTCGCTCAAATCAACAACAAAGCCAATGACAGTTTCTTCACTGTCTTCCACGAGGACAGAACCAAGCAAAACGGGAACTCTTGTGCCATCTTTGCAGATATATTCTTTCTCAAAGGGTTTACAAACTCCGGTAGTTTTCAGTTCTTCTACTGAACGCTCACTCAATAGAAGATACTCAGGTGGGGTAATCTCACGCCACTTTATTTGGTTAACAGACAAATCTTCTCGCGTATAACCGACCATTTTCAGAAAAGCATCATTGGCTTCCATAATGGAGCCGTTCTTGATATCAGTGACAATGACTCCAATGATGTTGGATTCTGCCAGTCGGCTAAACCGCATTTCGCTATTTCGCAACAATTTCAGGCTTGTCTCGGCTTTGCCTCTGGCAGTTCGCAATTCTGAAGAGAGGGCAGTAATTAAGAAGGATACTAGTGAGAATGTGGTTAATTGTACTAAGACGTTCAAGCTGAGTAAATCGAACGAATAGACTGGCTCAATCAAAAAATAGAGCGCAGTTGTTACAGAAAGAGCGATCGCCAATACTCCAAGTCCCATGCCACCAGACCAGGCGCTGACTGCCACAGCAGCATAAAATAATGTAAATACGCTCGGATCGAAGACTGGTAAAAACAGTCCCGTCAGTAGCAGCGCCGCTATGACTGCTAGAATCATCACACCATAAGTTAGTAACCAAGAGCGCATCATCAAAATTTTTGTGGGTACTTTCACCATCATCTTAAGAGTCCTCCCGTTGCTCCGCTTTTGGGAGATACTCGTTCACTAGTCTTTTGCCTGGTTCGCCCATCTTTTGTGACATTTCTTCAATCAGCTTTAGTGCCATCTGTGAAGGCACTGTAGATCCGTTCTCCCAGCGATTGACTGTTCGCAGAGAAACTCCCAACTTGGCTGCAAACTTTTCCTGAGATAGATCCAGTTGCTGCCGAAGTTCACGGATTAAATCTGAAATTTTTAGTAGCTTTCCTAGTTCCATACTAGGAAGATTAAGACAAGTGTCTCGCCATTTGTCTCCAACTTGAGGAAGAATTTGAACAGTCATTAGTTGTTATCAATTTCATCTTTTGGCTAAATCCAATGTTATTTATTAGTCTTTATTCGTTGCTGTTCACTGATTTAACTCGTATGTGATGGTTCTGATAACTGTTCGCTATTTTAAGTGGTGCGACAAAATAAGCTAACTATAAAATAAATATTAAATTTTCTTGGCTATGTGATGACAGAATAGTATTATCTCTAACAGTTTAATTATTTTCAAGCATCACGCATTACTACAAATTTATAGGTAGTGTGTTAAACTACCATGCTTCATACCAAACTGAGTTTTCCACTATAAATACTCTCTATAGCAACCCTATTTGAATTAACAACCAAATCTGAAATTGGTTTCAAAATCTGTAGTTAATTTTACTTCTATGGTAAGATTTCAATGGCAAAACTATAAAGCTATAATGCGGTTTTAATCAAATATTTGGCCGTTCTTTAACCGTTTTGATTAATAAACACTCCGAAAACCTCCTCGACACTCAACTGGAAAATACACCAGGTGAAGGCTATATATTTAGCTGGTTTGATTGGTTTTGCCTCTGGTATCCTCCAGGCTGGCTAATTTTATTCAACCGTCATTGGCAGCATTATTACATCGATCCCGATGGTTGGAATTGGCTGGAATATGGATTATTTTTAATTCCGGGCGGATTTTATCTGGCGATGCTAATTCGTTGGTTGCGTCTTGGTTTTCGTTCACCCCGAAAAGAAATTGGTGAATTTGATCCCAAATATCAACAAGCTTTTCGCCAAGAAGTTCTCAGGGCCATCGTCAAATACTATTTTCGGGGAGAATTAAAACAAGTCGAAAACTTGCCGCAAACAGGGCCGTTGATTGTGGCAATGAATCATGCAGGGATGTGTTTTCCTTGGGATTTTTTGACTTTGGGTTATTTATTAAGCGAAGCTAGAGGATGGGTAGTACAACCCGTAGCAAGTCCAGCATTATTCGATCATTCTTGGGTGATTTGGTGGCTACCACCTAAATGGTCGCAGGTTTTGGGCGGTGTGCGAGCCGAGTTAGATGATTTTGAGGCAGCTATGGCCAAAGATAAAATTATCTTATATGCGCCTGAAGGTATTCGCGGCCCTCTGAAAGGTTGGAAAAGACGCTATCAACTAGAAAAGTTTGATGTGAGTTTTGTCAAATTAAGCGATCGCTATCATATTCCCGTTTTGCCAGTAGTTTGCATCGGGAGTGAATTTTTACATCCTTGGGCTGTTAATTTCCAGAAATTGCAACGACTAGTCAAATTACCATTTTTGCCTTTCTCACCTTTCATATTTGTCTTAATTCTGTTTCCGTCAATGGGAATTTGGGCAATGAGAACTCGCTTGAGTTATTCTATTCAGCCTTTGGAATCAGCAGAATTGCCCAATTTAAACAAAGGGCGTACAGATGTTTATCGGCAAGCACAAAAATTACGCGAAAAACTGCAAATTAAAATTAACCAGAGACTATGTATAAAGTAAATATTAAGTAGGGTGTGTTACAGCTTTAGCCTAAGAGGATGTTTGAAAAGTCCTTGGTGATGTATCAAATACTTTTAGATCCCCCTAAATCCCCCTTAAAAAGGGGGACTTTTATTCCGTTTAGGATTAATTTCCGGTTTAGGATGGGGGGAAGATGCCAATTATATCGTTCTGAATGAATACGAAATACTTGATAAAGACGGTATTTTTTTGTATTTCACCTTGTCGGAAGCGCGTGACTACCTTCAGAATTTAATTGCGGATTCATAATAAGATTAGTTAATAGTTTTTGCTTTTAATTTGTGTTGCGTATTATTACAATGACTAAATTGATTTTTCCATAATAAAATTTATCAGCTTTTGCCCTCTACGTTCTACTTCTTGCTGCTTCACAATAATAAAATTCTGCCTTTCAAAAAAAGGTTTAGCTGTAATACTCGCTTCTGTAAATAACTTTTCAACTCCTAAATCTTTTGCTTTTAATTCAAGCTGTTCTAAGATTTTTTTACCAACCCCTTTTCTTTGAAAATCTTTATGGCAGTAAAAACGATCGATATGTCCACTAGCTTCTAATTCACCAAAACCAATAATCTTACCATTTTCCTCTGCTACATAAGTAAACTTACTTCCTAAACCTTTAATCCAAACATCAATATTCATATTTACTGGTGCCCAAGCATCTACTTGTTCTTGTGTGTAATCATGAATATTCACTTCATGAATAGTGTCGTAGAACAATTTCATAATTTCTGCGGTATCAGCGATTTCGTATATTCTTAATCTCATTTTTTCAAAAAATTCCCCCGGAGAGCGTGTAGTTTTGCGTAAGTCATAAGCAGAATTTATCAGATTAAATCTGGCATACAAAATTTATATAGTACAAATATACTATTTTGCTGCTAAAATGCCTTAGAAGTCAGCTAGCCTTACTTGAGGTAGTATGAAAAAAATCTCAGACACGGACAAAAAGCCCATTTTGCTGAAAGTCTCGATGTTGCAGCCTACACCTGTAACTACTGCAATTGTGCCACTGCAACCCCAACAAGAGAAAATCGTCAGTGAACGGGAGCGTTTGATAACACAAGTCGAGCGGATTAATCGGATGGCGGGAGAGTTAGAAGCAGCGATATTGGAGTTGAAAGCGATCGCTAACACACTCAATAGTCAAAAACGTTACCCACTCTTGAAGAAGGAGCTAGGTAAACAAATTTGTCAGTATTTCGCAGTTAGCGTTCCTTGGGTAAAACGAAAGCCTGACGAATCATTTATTTTGACGACGCGAAAAGTTGATTTATTCCGAGCCGAAAGGGAAGCCGCACTGCTAGCACAACAACTTCGTCAGCAAAACAAAAAAAGATTAGCATCGCAGCGACACAGAAAAAACAAAAGTGGGGTGGAGAATGACACAAGACGTTTGTGCAGAAAGGCATTAGTCAACAAATCTTAAAATTACCAACATTCAACGGCAGTTCACGCCTGGGGTTGTAACAGTTATGCTGATTGAAGTGGCAGAAGGAACTTCTTCGTTAAAATTGCTAGATATTACACTGCCATTACTAATTGCCAACAAATATGGTTGCAATTAGGCAAAACTGCCCTAATCTTTGCACTTCCGTAAACCAGAGTGCAACATCAGGGACAATCAATCAGCGCACAGAAGAGGTAAAAAGAAGGTGTTAAAGACACTTTTAGTAATTGCCGTTGGTTTTTTACCGTCCCTGATTTCCCTGTGGGCGATCCGCAAAACCCATGCGCGATCGCGCTTGCGGATGAGGCAAGCAGCCATGAATTTTCAAGCGGTGCAGGGACGGCAAAACCTTAGACCGGTTGAAGGCGATCGCTATTATTTAGAAGGGGTGGGTTATCTGATTGGTGATATTAGCTGCAAATTTAATGCCCGTTCTGGCTACATGCGTTGTGCTGTTAATCCCGACGGCCCATGTAACGGTTGCCGTCACTACGAGCCTAAAGGATTACCTGGTAGCGAAAAAGGGGTTTAAAAGTGCTTACTTAGTACTCAACTGAAGGGATTCTTAAATATAACCGAGGAATGATAAAATCATTACTAATTATAATAATTTGTATTTAGAAGCACTTTGAATATTTCTCTTTGCATGGTGAAATAAGAATGATTTAATAGAATTCGTGCAAAAGTGTAAATCTGCATCATTTGGTTTGCAGATTATGAACTTTACTATTAACTCTTGCCGAATATCTCATAACTAGATGATTATCCAACGATGAACAACGCGATCGCTCGGACAACAGCATTATTATCAACTTGCGCTTTGCTACTAACAGGTTGTGGTGGTGGCACTACCACAGTGACAAATTCTCCAACTAACACTGCAACCAATACTCCAGCGACAACGGGTATATTATCAGGTGCTATTCCCATCGGTATTGCTGTTGCCCAAACTAGCAATGTAGCATTACTAGGTCAAGAGCAAGTCGCTGGGGCCAAACTTGCCCAGAAGTATTTCAATAGTAAAGGTGGTGTTAATGGCACACCAATAAAATTAGTTTTTCAAGATACTAGTGGTGATGAAGCAGGAGCAATTAACGCTTTTCAAACTCTAATTAATAAAGATAAAGTTATTGGAATTGTCGGGCCAACTTTATCACAGCAAGCCTTTAGTGCCGATCCAATTGGCGAACGGGCAAAAGTACCAATTATTGGGCCATCAAATACGGCTAAAAATATTCCCGAAATTGGTGATTACGTTGCTCGTGTTTCTGCACCAGTTTCCGTTGTCGCGCCTAATTCGGTGAAAGCGGCACTTAAGCAAAATCCTCAACTGAAAAAAGTCGCGGTTTTCTACGCCCAAAATGATGCCTTTAGCAAATCAGAAACGGAAATTTTTCAGCAATCAGTTAGGGATCAAGGGCTAGAATTGGTAACAGTCCAAAAATTCCAAACCAGTGATACAGATTTTCAAAGCCAAGCTACCAATGCAATTAATCTCAAACCAGATTTGGTAATTATTTCTGGCTTGGCTGCTGATGGTGGTAATTTAGTTAGGCAATTGCGGGAATTGGGTTATAAAGGCTTAATTGTCGGTGGAAATGGTTTAAATACATCGAATTTATTGCCAGTTTGTAAAGCACTTTGTGATGGCGTATTGATTGCTCAAGCCTACAGTCCAGAACATCCAGGTGAAATTAACGCGGCATTTCGGAAAGCCTATATTGAAGAATATAAAAAAGAACCACCCCAATTTAGCGCCCAAGCTTTTGCAGCAGTGCAGGTTTATGTTGAAGCCCTCCAATCTTTAGATAAAAAGAGTAAAATCAACACACTACAGCTACCAGAATTACGGACGCAGTTAAACAAACAAATACTTGAAGGATCGTACAATACACCATTGGGTGAAATTGGTTTTACTCCTATAGGTGAAGTTGTGCAAAAAGATTTCTATGTTGCTCAAATCAAAATGGAAAAAGACGGTAGTCAAGGTAAATTCACCTTTCTAAAATAGTTGCTACATGAATATCAATATCTTTTTGCAGCAATTATTAAATGGGTTATCTATTGGCAGCATCTATGCAATTTTCGCCTTGGGATATACCTTGGTTTATTCTATTTTGGGCATCATTAATTTAGCTCATGGCGCGATTTTTACTTTGGGTGCATATTTCACTTATGCACTTATGGGTGGTAGTTTTGGATTTAACGGCTTACTGGCTAATGCAGCCTTGCCGATAAAATTACCATTTGTTATATCCTTGATTTTAGGAAGCACCTTGGCGGGATTGGTAGGGATAGTGATGGAACGCGTTGCTTTTCAACCTTTGCGCCGTCAAGGCTCAGATCCTTTGCTAACTGTTGTTTCCAGCTTGGGGGTAGCAGTAGTAATTGTGAATTTAATTCAGTATTTAGTAGGCGCAGAAAGTTACACATACCCCGCAAATACTTACGGTGATTTGCCACCTGCGATTAACTTTGGAAGTCTAGAAAACCCAATTCCGATTCGTAGCGTTCAGGTGGTAATTTTTACTGTATCAGTAGCGATCGTAGCCATTCTTACCTATTTCATCAATCAAACTAAGTATGGTAAAGCAATGCAAGCGATCGCAGAAGATCCAACTACAGCTAGTTTATTAGGAATTAATAGCGATCGCTTTATCATCCTAACATTCTTCATCAGCAGTTTTTTAGCAGGATTAGCAGGAACCTTAGTCGCCTCTAGTGTTAGTATTGCAGGGCCATATTTCGGCATTGCTTTTGGTTTGCGGGGTTTAGCGGTAATTGTTTTAGGTGGTTTAGGTAGTATCCCTGGTGCGGTGGTAGGAGGTTTGTTAATTGGATTAGTAGAGGCGTTTGTCCCTGCTGATTATTCTGGATATAAAGACGCAGTAGCCTTTGCAATTTTGTTTATCATGCTATTAGTTAGACCCCAAGGTTTGCTAGGACGGCGGTTTATTCAGAAAGTTTAAATAAACGTAGCGCTATGAAAACATACACCAAACAAAAGTTAACTTTTGACCAATTTTTAGAACAATGTCCAGAGTCAGGTTTATATGAACTTGTAGATGGAGAAATTGTAGAAGTGCGTGCAACCAGAAATCATGATGATGTCGCTGACTTTATATTATTTAGTTTTAATGATGAAATTAGGCGACTAAATCTTAATTACGTAGTAAAAAACACAGCAGTTTTTAGAACTATAACTGCCAATGGCATAGAGCAAGGGCGCAAGCCTGATGTAAGTGTCATAGATAAAGATAAATGGCGCTCAAATCGTTCTGCTTATGCTGCACTTGAAGAACCCATTCAGCTAGCTATAGAGGTGACATCAACTAATTGGGAAGATGACTACATTGATAAATTAGATGAATATCAACGCTTAGGTATTACAGAATATTGGATTGTAGATTATTTAGCAATTGGATTAAGAGAGTATTTAGGAAATCCCAAAGTTCCGGCTGTATTTGTTTTTCTATTAGATGCTGAGGGAAAATATCAACGCACACATTTTAGAGGTTCAGAACGAATCGTATCACGAACTTTTCCTGAACTGGCGCTGACAGCAGAACAAATATTAACAGCTTAAGAGTTTATCAAAGCGATAGTTTGATTAAGTTTAATCAAAATGTATTATAATGACTGATTTCTTCGCTACTTACGCTTCTTTAATTGTCTCTATGGTATTGGGGGCGTTATTAGGATTATCACTTTACTTACCGTTAATGACAGGGCAATTGTCTTTAGCTAGTCCAGGATTTTATGCTTTAGGTGGATATATTGCTGCAATTTTATCCACAAAAGTTTTTACATTTAGCAGTAGTTTATTTCCCATTCCTTTGTTGTTATTGGAGATGTTAATTGCTGGTGTAATTTCTGGATTATTGGGTGTAATGGTGGGAATTCCAGCATTGAGATTGAGAGGAATTTATTTAGCGATCGCAACTATCGCTTTTGTGGAGGTTCTGCGCGTCATTTCCCTCAATCTAGATATTACAGGCGGTGCTGTCGGAATTTTTGGTATTCCTCAACCTTTCCAAACACAACTTGAATATTTATGGATTGTTCTGCCTTTACTATTAATTAGTATGGTGCTACTTTATCGTTTAGAACGTATCCGCGTCGGTAGGGCTTTTATCGCTATCCGCGAAGATGAATTAGCTGCGGGTGCAATGGGAATCGATCCCACTTATTATAAAGTTTTGGCGTTTACATTAGGAGCTATACTTGCAGGGGTTGTAGGTGCAATTAGCGCCCACTTCCTCAATACCTGGAATGCTCGTCAAGGTACTTTTGATGCCAGTATTATATATTTAACTTTTGTTTTAATTGGTGGTTCGAGAACTTTTTTAGGGCCAGTAGTTGGAGGTATGGTATTTACAGCCTTACCAGAGATTCTGCGAAGCCTAGCTGATACAGGTGGTTTACCTAGTTGGCTAGCACAATTTTTGCGAGATGGAAGATTAATTATTTTTGGCTTACTAATAGTAATAGGTACAATCTTTTTCCCTCAAGGGCTAATTACTCCAGATATTTTTCAAAGACGCAAAAACCAAAAGTGAACTATATAATAATATGCAGAAATTTTACATGATGTCCGAGCAATTAAACATAATACCCGGAACCCCACCCCGCCAAAGCTGCGCTTTAGCTCCCCTCCCCGCTTGCGGGGAGGGGTTGGGGGTGGGGTTCTTTTATTATGGGTAATTTGGCGGACATGATATCATCCGGGACTCCAGTAACTAACAGCAGTATTGTCTTAGAAGTAAAAGCTTTAACTCGCCGCTTTGGTGGTTTAGTGGCTGTAAATAATGTATCTTTTAGTGTAAATAAACATGAGATTTTTGGACTGATTGGCCCTAATGGTGCTGGCAAAACAACACTGTTTAATTTGATTACTGCTTTCATTCCACCTTCTAGCGGTAAATTAATTTATCAAGGTGCAGAAGTTTCTCGGTTGCGTCCCCATCAAATTGCTGCTTTAGGTATCGCCCGTACTTTTCAAAATATCCGCTTGTTTGGGGAATTGTCGGCGTTAGAAAATGTGATAATTGCCCGACATTTACACACTAAAAGTAATATGATGGCGGGAGTTTTGGGATTACCACCAGCGCCTAGTGAAGAATTGAAGACTAAGCAGAAAGCTTTAGATTTATTAGATTTGGTGGGATTAAGCGATCGCGCTGACGAAAAAGCCAAAAACTTTGCTTACGGCGATCAGCGTCGGCTAGAAATTGCCCGTGCTTTAGCATTACAACCGCAAATCTTACTTCTCGATGAGCCGGCGGCGGGGATGAACCCCA
Organism: Nostoc sp.; assembly: GCF_036919895.1. Classification (GTDB taxonomy): domain Bacteria; phylum Cyanobacteriota; class Cyanobacteriia; order Cyanobacteriales; family Nostocaceae; genus Nostoc. The sequence continues at coordinate 62,342 of NZ_JBALBW010000068.1, read as the reverse complement.
ACGAAAAGCAGCAATTGAGTCAATTTATCCGTAGTCTGCGAGAACAGTTTAATTTGACGATTATCCTCATTGAACACCATGTACCCTTGGTTATGGGTTTGTGCGATCGCATTGCGGTATTAGATTTTGGGCAATTGATTGCATTGGGTGAACCATCTGTAGTCAGAAACGATCCGGCTGTGATTGAAGCTTATTTGGGTAATGAATGATAACTAACTTGAGAATTACAAAATCTGTTGCAATTCCTCAATAGTATTTGCAGTGACAATATTTCGTAAAATTGTCTTCAAACGCTCCAAATCCTGAATCTGGTTAATTTCTGGCATCAATTGTAAGCCGCGATCGCTAAATTTCAACTCTAAATTAATTTCAATCGCAGAAAGTATTCCTTGCAGTTCTCCGCGTGCTTTGCCGCGTTCTTCCCCGCGTGCTTCCCCGCGTGTTTCTCCTTCGCGGAGAATTTCTTGATACCAAGGTGACTCACGTAATACGGTCATATCCCACCTCATGATTTCTTGAACGAGTGTATTCTCTAAAACAAACGTAGCAAAAAAAGCTAGAACTGTTTCCAGTTGGTTTAGTTGTTCATCAGCACGGAGAATTTGCAATGCTTCTCTAATAATAGATTCATTTTCACCACCTTTGAGAATGGGTACAAATGGTAGTAAGGATGGTAAGGGTTGTTGAAAAGCAATATTAACATCAATTTCCCACAGGTTAATTACCCGATAATCTTGTATCGCCCGTAATCCTGCAATATTTGATGTAAAGCTTGTGGGTATTTCGTTGTTACCAGTTTTAAGAATATTGATCAGAACGGGATATGTTGGTAAGTTATATTTTTCTTCTGCAAGTGCAGCATAAGCACGCATCCGACGCGGCATTTGGGATTTATAACGTAATTGCAATTCGTTGAGAAGCAAAAATTCTCCATGTTGGGGACTACTGACACGGATTAAAACATCACTTTCCCGGCTAATCCACTGAAATTCACTATTTAGAATTTCTCCAGCAACAATATCAGGAATCTGAGTCACCCATCTTGCCCAGTTATTGGGTGCGAGACTGATTAATTTTTTGGTACTGACATCAGCAGGCTTCGTCATTAAGGTAAAGATGCACTAAGTAAGTGAGATTTATGGTAACTTGAAATCTTCTATGGAATTTATGTAGACAAAATTTGCATGAATTCGTCTAAAGAATTTACAGCGATACCTTCTCTACGAGAGGCTACGCCAACGGTAAACTCCGCTAACGCGCTATCCATTAAATTTTCTAATTGTTCAACACTTTTACCCTCAAGCCTTACTTCCACCTCATGAGAAATTTCGCCAAAGCGTTGTTCTAATACTCGGATTAACTGCCGTCGCGCCCCCTCTTGAATACCTCTTTGCTCAATCTCGTGATACCAAGACGATTCTCGGAATGCTGCCATATCCCACCTCATCATTTGTTGCACTAAAGGCGTGTCTAACACAAAGCTAGCAAAAAATGCCAGCAACGATTCTAATTCGTTCAACTGTGCATCTGCTCGTAGCGCTTGTAATGCGCGTTGCACAACTGATAATTCTCCCCCTCCTCGCAGGATTGGCACAAAGGGTAACAAAGATGGGAGTGGTTGCTCAAACGCGATTTCAGCATCGATTTCCCACAAATTAATTACGCGATAATCTTGGATGGCACGTAATCCCAAAAATTCCTGCTCGTAACTATTGACAATAGTTAAGGTGGATGTGGGCGGTAAAATATTGATGAGTACTGGGTAAGTTGGCAATCGATAGCGTTCTTGTGCTAAGGCGGTGTATGCTCTCATCCGTAGAGGCATCTGTGCCGTATAACGCAGTTGTAGTTCATTGAGTACAAGAAAATCGCCGTGAGTGGCACTGTATGCCTTCACTAACACATCTGTTTCGCGGCTAATCCAATGAAACTCAGAGCCGAGAATTTCTTTGGCCACAACTTCAGGAAGCTGTGTTACCCACTGTAACCATGCATCAGGAGCTAAATTAATTAGTCGTTTGCTACCAATATCTGCTGCTTTTACCACAGGACGCTTGATATCTTTATCAGTAATTAATAGTACATCATAAAGATTACGGTATTATGGCGTTGGTTTGAAGTTGATGCAATGTCTACGCACTGTTTTAAGAAATGTATGATTGATGTATCTTAGATTTTAAATCAATATTTCTGGATGTAAACCGCCAATGAATGCCGATAGTAGACCAAACTATACAATTTTAGAAGTTCAAGAACTTGATGTTAATTATGGCGGCATCCAAGCTCTAAAAAAGATTAATTTAATTATTCAAAAAGGTGAAGTAGTTACTCTAATTGGTGCTAATGGTGCTGGTAAAACTACTACACTCCGCGCCATATCTAAAGTAGTTAATCCTAAGAGTGGTGTGATTTTATATAATGGACATAATATTACTCGCCGCCAAACTCACGAAGTTGTACAACTTGGTATTGCCCATTGTCCAGAGGGACGTAGAGTATTAGCGCGACAAACAGTATTTGATAATTTACTTTTGGGTGCTTATATTCGCTCCAATCAAGCCGAGATCAAAGCAGATATTCAGCGCCAATTTGAGCTATTTCCCCGCTTGTCACAAAGACGCAATCAACTAGCAGGAACTCTCAGTGGTGGCGAACAACAAATGTTAGCGATCGCAAGGGCTATCATGAGTAAACCACAACTCTTACTTTTAGACGAACCTAGCTTAGGTTTAGCCCCTGCGATCGTTCGGGAAATCTTCTCGATTATTGAAAATCTCCGGGCTACAGGCGTGACTATTTTGTTAGTTGAACAAAATGCTAATCTGGCGCTACAAATTGCCGATCGCGGTTATGTTTTGGAAGCTGGTTCTATCACTTTATCAGGTGCAGCATCAGAATTGATTAGTGATGAGCGAGTTAAAAAAGCTTATTTAGGATAAAATCGTGAACAACAAGATCCCCGATTTATTAAAGAAGTCGGGTATCTGAGCTTTTAAGCTATAGATGATTGATTGTTATATATGAATAATTATTGTATAGATTTATATCTAGCTTTGGGAATACTAAAGATAGTAATTTACTCAAGTTAGAGCGAGATAATGGATTTCGTGAATTTAATAAAAACGGGTGATAGTTGGAAATTTGCAACTGAAGCTGATTTAGAAGATTTCGTCTGGGCAAATTTAAAAGAAATTTTCGGGTTAATTCCGCTAAAGCGGCAATATTATGTTAATGGTCAAATTTGCGATATTTTAGCATTGGGTGAGCAGAAACAGTTAGTAGTGCTGGAACTTAAAAACGGTGAAGATAGATATATTGTTCAGCAACTAACTCGATATTATGAAGCTTTACTAGAAAATAAACCCTTTCAAGAAAAGGTAGACTATGGACAATCTATTAACTTGATAGCAATTAAACCTAATTTTCATCGAGATAATTTCACAGATAGGAAGTATAGCCATCTGTCTATTCAATTTCTCGATTTTAAAATATTGGTAGCAGATCAAAACTTATATTTAGAACTAAAAGACTTAGATACCAGCAAATTGTCAAAAGTAACAATTCCTCATCAGGAAAGAGATGTTAATGAAGATATACCTGCTCCTCCTAGAGCAATTATTAACCGCCTAGTTAAATGTGACAATTCTAGTGAAAATGAGCGAGAGGCTGTACTCAGAATTCGTAAAAAAATTCTTGGCTTTGACAAACGCATTCAAGAAATTGTTAAACCTAATTCTATTGAATATGGTAAAGGGAAAAATAAGCTCTGTGCCGAGTTTCATTTTGGTAAATCTTTTTATGGCTCTCAAGGTAGACCTAACCTATTTCTAAGATTACCTGAGCCAGAACCATATTTAAAGCAAAATACTCTGAGAATGCATATTGCTGCTGATAAAGACTGGACTATTTTTTATCTAATAATTAATTATCCTAGAGCCTTTATTTGTAATAAAAATAGAGGTCGTAGTATGTATCAATATCCTGCATTTATAGAAACAATAAAAAGATGTGGGGAGGGTGCGTTACGAGATGAGCGATCGCACATCTGCTATCAAAATTATGAAAAACTTATTCTGAGTGAAACTAACTCTTTAGAGCTTTTAGTCGATATTGCTTTAGAGACTTGGCTAAAAAGGCTTTAAGAAAAGCTACTGATGCCACTAATAACTTTTCCTAATCATTACTATTATTAAATATTATTACGATTTTTGTCATATATTAATATTTGCAGCCCTGCTTGCAGATATCTATTATCTGTTTAGCGGCGAATTCTATTCATCGGCATAATTAAACCCATGAGTCAAATAGTCTGGATAGCAAGACACGCTAACCGCCTCGATTTCGTAAACCCTGATTGGTTTCTCACTGCCGAACGACGCTACGATCCACCCTTGTCTGATGATGGTATGGTGCAGGCACAACATTTAGCTAGACGATTGAAAAGGGAAAATATTGGCCATATTTTCGCTTCTCCTTTTCTGCGAACCGTACAAACGGCAAACGCAGTTGCAGAAATGCTCAAATTGCCGATCCAACTCGAAACAGGCTTGAGTGAATGGCTAAACCCAGTTTGGATGTCAGAAGAACCCGAAAGACTCTCAACTCCAGCTTTAGCAAAATTATTCCCCAGGATTGACACCAGCTATACCTCACGCATCGCCGCCAAATATCCTGAAACTCACGAAAAAGTGCGAGAACGTTCTGGGCAAACTGCTAGATGTTTAGCTACTGAGTTCTTCCCAGAGGATATCCTGCTAGTGGCGCATGGTGCATCTGTATTGGGGGCAGCAATGGGGCTGGTGGGGGAAATTGCCAAAACAGAAGTCAAAGCTTCTTTATGTTCGTTGGTAAAAGTGGTACGCGAAGATCCAGAATGGTTATTAGAACTCAAGGGAGATACTTCCCATTTAACCCACATAGAAGAAGTTATTCGGTTTGCTTAAACCTCTGATAGAGATTTGCGTTCGCGGCTTCTGCTACGTTGGGTATATCTTACAAAAAAGTAATTAATTCGCGAATAAGTTCTATGACATTGTTACTAGCAGGAGATATCGGCGGTACGAAAACTATTTTGCGATTGGTTGAAACATCAGATTCACCAGCAACAGATACTATTTATCAGGAAAGTTACCACAGTGCTGATTTTCCCGATTTAGTACCCATAGTGCAGCAGTTTTTGGTCAACGCTAATACACCTATACCAGATAAAGCTTGTTTTGCGATCGCCGGGCCCATTGTCAACAATACTGCCAAACTAACCAATTTAGTCTGGTTCCTGGATACCGAACGCCTACAAGAAGAGTTGGGTATTCCGCATATTTCTTTGATTAACGACTTCGCCGCCGTTGGCTATGGCATTTTAGGTTTACAAGAAAAAGACTTGTTGACGTTACAAGTTGGTCAATCTCAACCCGAAGCCCCCATTGGGATTATTGGTGCTGGTACTGGCTTAGGGCAAGGATTTTTAATTAAACAGGGAAACGACTATCAAGTTTTTCCTTCAGAAGGTGGACACGCTGACTTTGCCCCTCGGAACGAGATGGAGTTTCAACTGTTAAAATACCTGCTGGGTAAGCATGATATCCAGCGCATTTCTGTGGAACGCGTGGTTTCGGGAATGGGAATTGTGGCAATTTACCAATTTTTGCGCGATCGCAAATTTGCCGCCGAATCACCAGATATTGCCCAAATCGTCAGAACTTGGGAACAAGAAGCCGGACAAGAAGAGAAAAGTGTCGATGCTGGTGCAGCCATTGGTACAGCTGCATTGCAAGGTAGCGATCGCCTTTGCGAACAAACCTTGCAATTATTTATAGAGGCTTATGGTGCAGAAGCTGGCAATCTGGCCCTTAAACTCCTACCTTATGGTGGCTTATACATCGCTGGTGGGATTGCGCCCAAAATTCTCCCCTTAATCCAAAATAGCGGTTTCTTATTAAACTTCACCCAAAAAGGCAGGATGCGCCGCCTCCTCGAAGAGATCCCCGTGTATATTATCCTCAACCCGGAAGTGGGGCTAATAGGTGCTGCTTTATGTGCTGCTAGGTTATAACAGCTAGCATCATCAGTAAGATCGGCATCTCAAAAGGTAAAATTTATGACAGTTAAAAATCTGTTGCCATTAATCGCCGCCACCTTTATCTGTGGTGGTTCTATTCTTGTGGAAGCGCGTCAACCTAAACCTCCGGCGGCTGTTGTCAAACCAACAGTCTCTAAAACCGTGCAGCCACGATGGAAGGTATACACCCCTCCCGATGGACGTTTTACTATTTTGATGCCGGGAAACCCCAACAGAAATACCCAACTTCAAAAAACTTACATGGGGGAAATTACCTTAGAAATATTTTCCGCTCAACCACCAAAACAGGAAGTAGCATACATAGTTGCTTACAATGATTTTCCTTATAGTTATGGTCAAATAACTGACCCCCAAGCTGTACTTAATAATGCCAGAGATATGGCTTTAAAGACTACGAAAAGCAATTTAATTAGTCAGCGAAATATTCGTAGTTATAATAATCATCCCGGTAAAGAAATTGAGTACATCAATTCTGGAGGGAAAATCACTATAAATAGAATGTATATTGCCCAAGGAAGGCTATATCAAGTAATGGCGATAACTACAAAAAAACAGCAAAAGACATTAGCTAAAACTATTACTGGATATTTAAATTCCTTCAATGTAGTTTTGAAAAACTGAAATAATTTGTACCCTGCGGGTACTCTGTTGGAGAACTCGCAGAGTAGCCGCCATGCGTCTATGGATGTAATACACTCTGACCTTCGCTTCAAAGCCTCTTCCCTAAAAGGCTACAACCGTTGTAGCTGCTCTTGTTAGGTCTGTATTTTATGCAATTGAGAACCGCTATATTACAAGTAATTGAGCGAACTGAATATAAACAGGTAGACGCAAATGATTAAAAATAGTGTATAGTCTGTTGCAGACTCTGTAATGCACTGCAAACCTGATAAAAAATCTTGGATTGTCGCTAACAAGATTTTTCCTTTGATTCCTAACTCATAAATTCTGCCGGATTTTAATTATTGAATTTTTTAGCTGAAATATTAGCTCAAATTATACAATTTATACGCTACTCAACCACTTACTAACACATGATTTCTAACACTAGGATGTCATGCTGAAAATAATTAGCAAATTACACATAAGCAAGTGAAATAAATGGCTAATATTACTGATACTGCCGTTAACGCTGATTCTTTTAGCACCCTAGTTGATGCAATCAAGGCTGCCAATCTGATAGATACTCTCAAAGGCGTTGACTCGTTCATCGCCTCTGCATCTACAAGCCAAGCGTTTGCAAAGCTTCCATCTGGTACTGTAGAGACGTTGCTCAACAATATTAATAAAATCCAGGAACTCCTGACGTATCACGTTGTTTCCGGTAAGGTAATACCCATAAAGCCGATTGAAGGTTCAAGTTTTAAAATTGATCCTTTCAATAGTATTAATACAGATTATAATCAACAGCCTCAAGACCCCATGCTGCTGATGATAACCGTGTCATCCACATCATTATTGATTCCTCAGTAAATATATAGATAGCGAGTAACATCTTTGGGGTAGTAACTATAGATAGTTTCTACCTCATTACTGTCTAGATATATTTTAAGGAACTCAACTTTCATCAAATATCAAACCTCTCTCCTAAGAGGCTAAAGTTTACACACAAGTCTTCTAACAATTGAGGCTTTGAAAATGAAACATTTATTTACGAGTCAAAATAATTTGATTACTGGTTTCAGCCAGAATCATATATCTACAGAAATCAGTCAATCTATGAAGGGAAAGTATATTTGTCTTTGCTGTTCAAATACTTTACTCCGTCACGTGAGTTCAGGGGTAGCTTACTGGCGTTGTAGCCACTGCTATCAAGAAATGCCAGTTTAGCAAAAATGTCTTTAATCAAGTTCAATTAATTATTGGTATCCCTCATGAATTTATTTCAATCTAATCAATCAGAGTTTGCTTGGTGGGTAGAGATTAACACAGATGTTCCGCGCTGTACTTATTACTTCGGCCCTTTTGATAGTGAAAAAGAAGCACAACTTTCTAGAAGTAGTTATGTCAAAGACTTATATCAAGAAGAAGCCAGAGACATCATTGCACTAGTCAAGCAGTGTCAGCCTGATGTCCTGACGATTTTTCATGAGAAAGAAGAAGTCCATGTATCTAGTTTTTGAAGCCCGTTCCGCAGATATTTTGCTAAAAGGGGTCTTTCGATAATATAAGTGGTTGCATAATTTTGAGGGATAAGCTCTACTACTTGTTTAACCAAATTTAAGAAGTCTTCTAACTGTCCATCTGCTATACCTCGACCTAGCCACATCAGAGCTATTAGCTCTGCTTTTTCTTCCTGGGAAAATTCGTCAATATATTTGTGTAATATATTTACTGAAGACCTTCCTGTAATGTTGAAATCCTCTAAGTAGTTAGATAATTTATCTATGAATATTTCTGGTTTATTTGTTATCCCAGATTCCATTTTTCCATAAACTAATTCAGCAATTTCAATAACGTTATCTATTTTGTTGATTGATAAGAAACTCATATTTTTAGATTGCTTATGGAGTCAATAACTACAAGTTAATAAATAGAGATTAATCAGTCATTTCTATGCCGATATTTTTATAAATATAAAGATATATAAAACTAAAGCAATGCTCACGCAAGGCAATTGTAAAGTTGTCCTATAGCAAGTAACCACTAACTAAGCATTCAAACTGTATTTAAGCATTACAGACAAATGTTTGAATTCATGTTTTCCTAAAAGGTTGAAATGTATAAGATGAATATATAATGTTTGATTTCGACACAAAAGGATAAAAAGACGAGAGTAGACTTTGGGATTTTGTATAACTTTAAGCGCATAAAATGCTAGAATCACAGCGAAAGCTATAAGATTGCAGATATTAATAAAAGTTAAAGTCCATGATTTGAGGAGCAGGGTTTTTGTCCTATGGCCAAGCGATCGCTCCAAGCAACACTCATCGGGATTCAAGAAGCGAAAAGAGCATTTGCTCTCAAAGGGTGGACTCAAGACAATCTAGCAGGGGAAGTAAACCTCAAGACTAGACAACCGATTTGGCGGTTTTTCAGCGGCCGTCCGGTTGAGCGTAATACCTTTATGGAAATTTGTTCGGTGTTGTCACTGAATTGGCGGGAGATTGCAACTAATCCGCCGGCAGAATTCATGGAACTAGAAGAATACAGCCAGATCAGTGGGCTGGATATTGATACATTAGTCGCAAAAGTGCGATCGCAACGCTTCGACAAAATTCAAGACCAGTGTGGGATTTTGCAGTTATTGGATATTAGCCGTCCTGTTGCGATCGATGACATATATATTGATGTGAATATTTTGGAGGAAATTGCCAGTCTTCAGTCGTTAGAAATTACTGAACTGCAAAACCTCGATCCAAAAGAATTTAACCGTTTCGGTTTAGGTGAAGTTGACCAAAAACAAATACCTGGTACACAGGCAGTTAAAACATACTCCAAGCTCAGGGTACTAGGCAAACCAGGAGTAGGTAAAACTACCTTTTTGCAACATCTCGCCATTCAATGTAACCAAGGTGAATTTGCGGCCAATCAGGTGCCAATCTTCATTACCCTGAGAAATTTTACTGAAGAATCTAAAGTAACCAACGAGTTCAGTCTATTAAAATACATCAGCCAAGAGTTCCTTACATCGGGAATTTCTGATCCCTCAGTAATTGAAACTTTACTGAGTGCAGGCAGAGTGTTAGTGTTGCTTGATGGCATGGATGAAATTCTGAACCAACAAAGCAATGCCGTCTTAAGCGAAATTCGCAGATTTTCAGATAAATATCACAAAAATCAATTTGTGGCCACCTGTCGAACAGCATCTCAAAAACTCAGACTCCGAGGTTTTACCGATGTTGAGATTGCCCCATTTACCTCAGAACAAATCCGAAGCTTCGCTCAAAAATGGTTTGTGACATTTACCAAGACCAACATTCCAGATGGTGAGGCGGAGTCGGTTAAGTTTATTCAGAAGTTAGACTTAGATGAAAACTGGCAATTTCGCCAACTTGTAGTTACACCCCTATTTCTGCATCTTGCTTGTTGGGTATTTCACGGTCAAGAAAAATTTCCGACTAAGCGAACTGACTTTTATAAGCAAGGTTTAGACCTACTATTGGGCAAATGGGATGAAGCCAGAGGCATTGAACGGGATCAAGTTTACCGAGGGTTTTTATTACCACAAAAGCTCAAATTATTGAGTCAGATTGCAGCAGCAACATTTGAGCAAGGTCAGTACTTTTTTGAGCAACGCACCGTTGAGCAATACATTAGTGACTATATTCAGAATTTGACTAAGGTGCCGATGGATGCTGAAGAACTGCAAATAGAAAGTGAAGCGGCCCTGAAAGCGATCGAGGCTCAACATGGGCTACTAGCAGAACGGGCGCGGGGAATTTTTTCCTTCTCCTATCTGGCGTTTCAAGAATACTTCACGGCCAGAAAAATCGTTGCCAGTTATAACCTAGAGGCGTTTGGGCAAGCTCTAGAAGGATTAGTTAGTCACATTACAGACCCGCACTGGAACGAAATTTTCTTGTTAACAGCTACCATGCTCCGAAGCGCAGACTCTCTGGTACAGTTGATGAAACAACAAATTGATGCACTCGTTGCTCAAGACTCTCATTTACAAGAGTTTTTGACCTGGGCGAGCCAAAAATCCCGCACTATTCCAAACCAACCAAAAGAGGCGACAACTAGAGCATTTTACCTTGCCTTGAGTCGGACTCCTCACATAGCTTCTCACTTTGCTCTAGCTAGCAGCCTCGACCAGGGAATGTTTCTGGATGCGGCATTAGATGACCTGCTAGTGGAGTGTGCAATTGATGGGAGCCAGGACTTTGCCCACATCCACGCCTGTGGAGATTCTCTAAGCAACATTATGGGCATTGTTCTGGATGTTGGACTCTATAAATCCTTGCAACAACTCTCTGACCAATTCCCAAATTCTCGTCAAAGTCAAGAACGATTTAAACTATGGGGGCAGACAAACTATTCAGCTTGGGCTGAACAGTTAAAGGTGACGGTCATTAATTATCGCAACATTAACCACCAGTGGCACTTTAGCCCCGAACAAGAGCAAGTACTGCAACGATACTACGATGCCAATCAGTTACTACTCGATTGTTTGCATAGCAATTGTGAAGTGACGGCTGCTATCAGGCAGGAAATTGAAGCCACCTTATTATTACCTCAAAAGGAACTTGAAGATAGGGAATGGCAATAGCTCTCTTGCTTAATTCCTAAAAAAGGTTTGGATTGCAAAAATGATTTTGATTACATTTTATATCGTAGTTAATCAACTCATTCACAAAATCAAACATCGCCAAGTTCATAGTATCTCAGCAGAACCATTTAAGTGATTGGTTATTTAGCGCCTTTGAAATTAACTATATCTAAGGTAGACTTTATCCACTTTGCAATGTGATACTCCTGCGGAGTGGTTCTACAAACACACAAACTAAAACCTTTGTAGGATATTAGTTTTACCTTTGCAACTTCATCGAGAATCTGTGACAGAGAAACAGTATTTGCTAAAAAGCCAGGGGTTTTGCCGGATAAAGAAAAATGAATTCTTAATTTTGGATAAAGTTGAGCTAAGGCGAACCTGATAACCTACTCTCAAAAATTTGGATTTTCACTATCAGGATTTTATATGGATGACTACAACCAGTTAAACTGTGTCGTAGTTAATCAACTCATTTAGGAAATCAAACAACACCCGCCCATAGTACAAGAAAAGAACCTAGTAATTTTAACCATTAAATGGTTCCCGGCTAATTTATATTTGACCTATCTGGTTGTCTCACCTCTTTAAAAACTACAGATTTTTCAGATTGCTTTGCACTGAAAGTCCTAATCGCAGGTCTTGTTATGAATTTAATCAATGGCTTTTGCTTGACAGATAGGATACTCGAAGGTGTACAAGTACTCGTTGTAGAGAACGATCGCGATAGTAGGGATTTGTACGCCATTTTTCTTCAAGGTCTGAGCGCAAATGTGATTACTGCTGGTTCAGTAAAAGAAGCTTTAGAAATCTTAAGTTGGTTCAGACCCAGCATCATCATCTGTGAAATCAGGTTCTTAGGTGAAAGTATTTATACATTAGTAAACAAATTGACTACGATGGAAGCAGACAATGGAAATCATATCCCAATCATTGTGACTTCAACATCTACCACAGGTACTCACGATCAAATTCCAGATGTAGAGTTTGAAGAATATTTACTTAAACCATTCGATCTTGACAAATTTGTTTCCATGATTAGGAATCAAGTACAGAAAGATGTGGCGGAAAATTTTTGCACTGATTTAGTAGTTTTACACAAGTAGATATTTTTCCCCATCTCCTAAATCCTGAATTATTCGCGATCGATATGAAAGATCCCCGACTTCTTTGAGAAGTCGGGGATCTTTGTTTTTTGGTAGACAGCAAACGAAACTATCTTACCCGTGAGTGGCAAAAGTCACCCATTCAGGTGAAGACATACACAAATACTAATGCCTAGTATGAAGGAATATTAAGCAACTATGAAGCCTAATTATGCGTCTAGTTGTTAGTTTAGTAATAAAAATTTAATCCCAAAGTATCAACTCCGTATTCTGCACTTGCCCTTTAACTAAAAGGTACTACTACACAAAAGTATTTACAGGCTTCTATATAATATGGCTACTCACATAGAAATTCCAGTTATTGGCAAACTCAAGTATCCATTACGCTGGCTAATTGGGGTGATAGCAGGCGGTGCTTTGGTTGTGGGTACTGTGACAACTTACACCCTGGTGAATCAAGGAACAAGTAAAGAAGATATTGACCAGTTAACTGTGCCAGTTACAGCCCAAAACGTGACTTTGCTGATTACAGCTAGTGGCAAAGTCGTGCCGATTCAGAGCGTAAATATTAGTCCGAAGAACCCCGGAGTTTTATCGCAATTATACGTAGAACAAGGCGATCGCATTCAACAAGGGCAAATCCTCGCTCGCATGGATAGTGCCAGCGTTGAAGCCCAAAGGAGTCAGTATCGGGCTAACTTAGTCCAAAGTCAAGCACAATTAGCCGAAGCCCTTGCTGGTAGCCGTCCTCAAGAAATCGCTCAAGGAAAGGCGCGGTTAGCACAAGCTCAAGCGCAGCTAGCGGCTGCTAAGGCTGGTAATCGTCCTCAAGAGATTGCTCAATCTCAATCTCAAGTAGATGCGGCTCAAGCAAAGGTAAACTATACCAGCGAACAAGTAAAGCGTTACCAATACTTATACCAAGAGGGAGCAGAGAAAAAACAATTACTCGATCAAGCTATCAGCGAAGACAAAAGTGCTAAAGCCAGTTTAGAAGAAATTAAAAAACGATTGTCGTTAGTTAAAAGTGGCACTCGAACTGAGGAAATCGACCAACGTCAAGCTGCTGTGAATGAAGCACGGGCGGCATTTATTCTGTTACAAGATGGCACTCGAACTGAGGAAATTGTTCAGCGCCAAGCTGCTGTTGCCAGCGCTGAAGCTCAATTGAAAGGTGTGCAAGTGCAGTTGGAAGATACAATTATTCGCGCTCCCCTTTCGGGAATTGTCACACAAAAGTATGCCGAACCAGGAGCCTTTGTGACACCGACAACTTCTGCTTCTGCGAGTGCGTCGGCAACTTCCAGTTCAATTGTCGCTGTAGCACGCGGTTTAGAAGTATTAGCTCAAGTTCCTGAAGCCGATATTGGCAGAATTAAACAAAGGCAGCAAGTGGATATTGTCGCTGATGCCTATCCCGATCGCATTTTTAAAGGTCACGTGCGCCTGATTGCTCCAGAAGCAGTTGTGGAACAAGGTGTGACATCCTTTCAGGTGCGGGTTGCTCTTGATACTGGCATAGATAAACTGCGTTCTGGCTTAAATGTGGATCTGACTTTTTTAGGCGATCGCGTTAATAATGCCTTAGTGTTACCAACGGTGTCAATTGTCACCGAAAAGGGCAAGACTGGCGTACTTGTACCAGATGCAAAAAATAAACCCCAGTTCCGCGAAATTACCGTTGGCGCACAAATCAAAGACCAAACTCAAATTTTAGAGGGAGTTAAAGAAGGCGATCGCATTTTTGTTAATCCACCCAAAGACTACAAAATCGAAAAGGCCAAAGAAAAACAGAATAATTCGTAATTATTAAGACATGAATTTTTTAGAAAGCGTCCAAATGGCGGGGAAAACCCTGCTTTCAAATAAGCTACGTAGCGCCCTCACTATGTTAGGTATAGTTATTGGCAATGCCTCAGTAATTGCCATGATTGGTATTGGCGAAGGTGGGCAAAAATACGTTAATAAACAGTTGGAGTCATTAGGGCCAAATGTGCTATTTGTACTGCCAGGGAATCGAGAAACTCAGAGGATCTCCTTTGAAGTACCAAAAACTCTAGTGTTACAAGATGCGGAAGCGATCGCTTCTCAAGTGCCAACAGTAGTGGGAGTTTCACCAGAGTTAAACACCAGACAGGTAGTTATATTCCGCAACAGAAACACCGATGTCAATATCATTGGCACAACTCCCAGCTTTCTATCGGTGCGGGATTTTGAAACTTCTAAAGGCAGGTTTTTCTCTGAGGTAGACATCAAGCGAAACAATCAAGTCGTTGTGCTAGGTGGAGACTTGGCAGAAAAACTATTCGGTAATAGTAATGCGATCGGTCAGCAATTGCGAGTTGGAAATACCAGCTTTCAAGTGATTGGGACGTTAACAGCCAAAGGTTCCAGCGTGGGAGCAGATTATGATAATGCTGCTTTAATACCAATCACCACCTCGGCAAACCGACTTGTAGGAAAGAATTCTCCCTATGGTATTTCTTTAGATTATCTCGTTGCAGCCGCTCGTGATTCCGAGAGTGTGGATGCAGCAGAGTTTCAAATTACTAATTTGCTGCGCCTACGGCACAAAATTAATGGTGAAGATGACTTTACTCTTCGCTCTCAAAAGGATGCCTTGCAAACTGTTGGTCAAATTACAGGTGCATTGACAATTATGTTAGCAGCGATCGCCGGCATATCATTGTTCGTCGGCGGCATTGGGATTATGAATATCATGCTCGTCTCCGTCACCGAGCGCACCCAAGAAATCGGATTGAGAAAAGCGATCGGGGCAACTGAGCAAGATATTTTGCTCCAGTTCATCATTGAGGCAGTGATAGTTTCGGCAGCTGGCGGCTTAGTTGGCACTGCGGTTGGTGTTAGTGGCATTCTATTAGTGGGAGCTTTGACTCCTTTAGAAGCGAGTCTTTCTCCGGTAGCAATTACTATGGCAGTTGGTGTTTCTGGGGGTATTGGTTTATTCTTTGGCGTTGTTCCTGCCCGTCGTGCGGCTCAACTTGACCCCATTGTAGCTTTGAGAAGTGCTTAGTAATTGCGATCGCTTACTCTTCCTGATTCGATTGAGTCAGGGACATATTCGCTAGGTAATTCAATAAATCACTTTTACCAAAGAAATCCAATATAGATTAAACTTACTTATGTTTCAATTATTTGCGAAAGTAAACAAGTTAAAATAATCGACTTCAGTCTTGCATATTTATTGTCTTACTACAAGCTAATCATTCTGGAAAGATAAATGGCGATTAGCTTATATATCTTAATAATAACTAAGTTGATATCCAATCAGAATAGCATTTTGAGCGGTAGCTAATACAGTTGTAGAGATAAATCAAAAACTCGCTCCATCTGTCAAATTGTGTCCTTAGCTGAATACACCAATAATTGCTGAAGGATCTCACTAAAATAGTTATTGCGGCAATTACATACCTGCTAGTTAAGCATACCTAAGAATAATAGTAGATTAGCGGGTTACAATGCAGCTTTAGTAGTAGTAGCATGGAAAAAATGTATGTTGTTCGTTGCTACTGACCAGCAATAAAATGCCCTGCCTCTGATGAAAGTCTCCTATACCGTAAGCGCCAAAGATACAGTTGTATAGCTAAAATATTTTTGCTCCGTTGAGTCGTGGTGGTTTTGGCGATCTTCACGCCAATGCAGTCTTGGGCTTGGCTTTTGTAGTTAATCGTCTCCTAAAAAGTATTTCACAATCATAACCAATGCTTACTAACTCCAGATACAAAATTATAGAAAAGATTTCGGATGGCCTAGATACTGTAGTTTATCGAGCGCTGGAATTTGCAAATGAAAGAATGGTTATCCTAAAAAGTCTTAAACATGAATATTATAATCTTGAATATGTAACAGAGTTCAAACACGAATATGACATTTCTAAATCATTAAATTTACCAGGGGTTATCAAAGTTTATGGATTAGAGAATTATCAAAATAGTATTGCTTTAGTTTTGGAGGATATCGGAGGGCAAAATCTCAAACAATTTATTGATGACAATAGATTAAATATAATAGATTGTTTAAAAATAGCTATTCAGCTTATAGATATTATTATAGATTTGCATTCTCAACATATTATTCATAAAGATATTAAGCCACAAAACATCATTATTAACCCTAAGTCAAAGCAGGTAAAAATTACTGACTTCAGTATTGCATCACGCCTATCAAAAGAAAATGTAATGCTCAGTAATCCTAATTTACTTAAGGGAACACTGGCTTATATGTCTCCAGAGCAAACAGGTCGGATGAATAGGTCGATTGACTATCGCACAGACTTTTACTCTTTGGGCATAACTTTTTATGAAATGTTGACTTCTCAGTTACCATTTAATTGTAACGATCCCTTAGAAATAGTTCACTCTCACATTGCAAAACAGCCTCTACCTCCTCATCATATCAACTCAGAAATTCCAGAGGCAGTATCTAATATAGTGATGAAGCTATTATTGAAAACTCCTGAAGAAAGATATCAAAGTGGTTTAGGGCTAAAAGCAGATATAGAATTTTGTTTAAAACAATTATTAAATAATCGAAAAAACGAAAATTTTATTCCTGGCAAATTAGATAAATTTAGCCAATTTACCATACCTCAAAAACTCTATGGACGCGAGGAAGAAGTAACATCTCTATTGTCAGCTTTTGAGCGAGTGAGCATTGGAAGAAGTGAGATGATACTAGTTTCAGGCTATGCAGGTATTGGTAAATCTTGTTTAGTTAATGAAATTCATAAACCGATCCTCCAAAAAAGGGGATATTTTATTTCTGGTAAATTCGATCAGTTTAAGCGCAATATTCCTTATGCGGCTCTAATTGAATCATTTCAAGAGTTGACCCAACAGCTATTAACAGAGAGCTACGAAAAAATAGTTATTTGGAAACAGCAGCTTTTAGAAGCATTTGATGAAAATGGTCAAGTTATTATTGATGTTATTCCTGACATTGAAAAAATTGTAGGTCAACAGTCACCTATAGCACAATTAGGTACAACTGAATCACAAAATCGCTTCAATCGAGTATTTAAAAAATTTATTCAGGTATTTGCTCAGAAAGAACATCCTCTTGTTGTATTTTTCGATGATTTACAATGGGCAGATATAGCCTCTCTCAAACTGATTGAGATACTGATGGGTGATGATAGCCAATATTTTTTGATGATTGGAGCATATCGAGATAATGAAGTCATATCAACTCATTATTTTAATCAAAGCTTAAATGAAATCCAAAAGTCAGGAGCAACTATAAGTAATATTATATTACGTCCTCTAAATATTAGTAATGTTTCTAATTTAATATTTGATACACTTCATAGCACAACAGACAAAACAAAAATACTAGCTGAATTTGTTTTTAATAAAACTCAGGGTAATCCTTTTTTCTTAACTCAGCTACTGCAAACAATGTACCAAGAGAAGCTATTGAATTTTGATTTTAATAGTGGGGTATGGGAATGGGAAATTAACCAAATTAAAACTATTAGTTTTACAGATTACGATCCTTTAGAATTAATTGCTAGAAATATTAAAAAGTTACCTCATAATACACAAAAAATATTAAAACTAGCTGCTTGTATTGGCAATCGTTTTAATATAAATATTCTAGCGATTGTCAATGAAAAGTCTCAGTCAGAAACCGCATCAGAATTATGGGAAGCACTTCAAGCAAGCCTAATTCTGCCACTGAGTGATAACTATAAAGCTGCACTGCTTTTTGACGAAAACACATCTACACCCTTAAAATCTCAGGAATTAAAAGTCTCATATAAGTTTTTGCACGATCGCGTCCAGCAAGCAGCTTATTCCCTGATTCCAGAATCGCAAAGAAAACAAACCCACCTGAAAATTGGGCAATTGTTACTAGAATCACTTCAAACAAAAGAAATTGAAGAGAATATTTTTGATATTGTTAATCATCTCAATCTGGGGACTGAATTTATCCACGAGCAATCTCAAAAAGATCGGGTAGCTCAATTAAATTTGATAACTAGCCAAAAAGCAAAAGCATCATCAGCATACGAAGCGGCTCTTAGTTATTCAACAGTCGGACTAGAATTACTGACACCATCAAGTTGGGAAAGTCATTACGACCTGATGCTAGCACTTCATCTAGAAAGCGTAGAATTAGAGTATTTAAATACTAATTTTAACCGAGCAGCCATTCTCACTAAAACTATTCTAGATAAAGCTAGCAATCTGCTCGATCGAGTCAAGGCTTATCAATTACAAGTCCAGTTTTATATGGCTCAAAATCAGATGCTTAAAGCCATTGATACTGGACTAGAAGCGATCGCAAAATTGGGTATATCTCTATCACCAGCACCAAATCAGCAAAGCACTGTAGCTAATTTACCTCAGCTTCAAGATTTAGAAAATTTTCCAGTTGTAAAAGACCCTTATATACTGGCGGCTTTAAAAATGCTTGTTACTGTTGGTGGTGCTGCTTTTATTACTGACACAACAGGTACAACTTTTCCCCAGATAATCTTGACTGTTGTCAATCTCTGCATTGAACATGGTCATTCAGCTTTGGCTGCTGCTGGATATTCTTGTTATGGTATGGTGTTGTGTAGCTATATAGAAAATATTGATGCTGGATATCACTCTGGTCAAATAGCTTGGCAGATATTAGAGCAGTTTCAAGCCAAGGAACTCAAAAGTAAAGTATATGCGCCATTTTATGGTTTCACCTTTCATTGGAAAGAGCATATTAGGGAAAGTATTACTCCTTTACAGGAGGGGATTCAGAGCGCGTTGGAAATTGGAGATATAGAATATGTTGGCTATTGCTCTATCCACTATTGCGGTCATATATTTTTTACAGGAGAACAACTCGAATCAGTAGCTCAACAGCAAGGATCGTATATTGACTTACTACAAAAATTTAAACTAGATTTTCCGATAAACTACATTAAAATTTGGCATCAATTGACATTAAACTTGCAGGGCAAATCACCAGATAAATATCATTTAGTTGGCGATAGTTTTAATGAAGTAGCAATGCTGCCATATCTACAAGCTACTAATAATGTTACTTCTTTATTTGCTGTTCATGTTGCTAAATTGATTCTCCTTTACTTATTTAGAGATTATACTCAAGCAATTGATAATGCCAAATTAGCTTCGGGGTATATAAGTAGCGTGATGGGGATGGTGACAGTTAGCATCCACAACTTTTATTATTCTTTAGCTATGCTTAGGTTATATCCCAATGTTGAACCTAACACTCAACAAGAATATATAAATTCCATCAATTCCAATCAAGAAAAAATGCGGATATGGGCTGGTCATGCTCCTGCCAATTATCAGCATAAATATAATTTAGTGGAAGCAGAAAAAGCCCGGATTTTAGGGCAGCCCTTTATAGCGATGGAGTATTATGAGCTAGCTATTCAAGGAGCAAAAGAACAGGGATATTTTCAAGAAGAAGCACTAGCCAACGAGTTAACAGCAGAATTTTACTTTTCCCGTGATAGAGATCAGCAGGCGAGCTTCTATCTGAGAGAATCTTATCATGCTTATGTGCGTTGGGGAGCCATTGCAAAAGTAAGTGATTTAGAGTCAAAATACCCTAATTATTGCCCATTAGTAGTAAATCAGGAATCATCTAGTTGGAAAGCTAACTTAGTAACTACTTCAAGCAAAATAAATAATTTAGCATCTTTTGATTTGTCTACAGTTTTTAAAGCTTCGCAAGCTATTTCTAGTGAAATTATGCTAGATGATTTGCTAGCCAAGTTAATGAAAATTGTGATGGAAAATGCTGGAGCACAAACCAGTTGCTTGCTTTTAGAGAAAAACGGTCAAATGGTAATAGAAGCATTCGTGGGAGTTAATAATAACAAGATACTTTTGGAAACTTCTATGCCTCTAGAAAACAGTCTATATGTACCAATTTCTATACTAAATTATGTTATTAGAACTAAAGAAAGTGTCGTTATTGGTGATGCTAGTAGTGAAGGAAGATTTGTTAACGATTCTTATATTATTAAAGATAAATGTAAATCAATTTTATGCACGCCAATAATTCATCAAAGTAAACTCATCGGGATTTTGTATTTAGAAAATAATTTAACAACCAATGCATTTACTACTGAACGGTTAGAAGTTTTAAAAATTCTTGCCTCTCAAGCAGCTATTTCTATTGAGAATGCCAAGCTATATTCTAATCTATCTAAACTAAATGAGAATTTGCAAGAGGCTAAACAGGACTTAGAGATTTATAGCAAAGCTCTGGAGCTAAAAGTTGAAGAGAGAACACAGGAATTACATGATAAAAATTTCCGTTTGGAAGAACAAGCACAACGCTTAGAACTTACACTCAAGCAACTACAAACTACACAATTGCAGATGATTCAAAGAGAAAAAATGTCTGCATTGGGTCAACTAGTTGCTGGTATAGCTCATGAGATTAATAACCCAATTAATTTTATTTATGGCAATATTTCTCATGCTAGTGAATACATTGAAGATATATTATATCTCATTAAAATGTATCAGCAAGGAGCGCCGAATATGACTCCTCAAATGCTGGCTGAACAAGAGGACATAGATTTAGATTTTTTGCTTCAAGACTTACCTAAATTACTATCTTCAATGAAGGTTGGAGCCGATCGCATCCGTCAGATAGTTCTGAGCTTACGTAACTTCTCCCGTTTGGATGAAGCAGAAATGAAGCAAGTCAATATCCATGAAGGTATTGACAGTACTTTGTTAATCTTACAGCATCGACTCAAACCTGAATCATTAAAATCTAAGATTCAAATTATTAAAAGCTATGGATCTTTACCATTAGTAGATTGTTATCCGAGTCAGCTTAATCAAGTATTTATGAATTTATTAGCTAATGCTGTTGATGCTTTGGAAGAATATAAAGCTCAATCTTCATTGGAGGAGGCTGAACTTAATTCAAGTTATATCAAAATAACTACTGAGTTATTAGATAATAACCTAATAGCTATTCGCATTGCTGACAACGGTTCTGGTATGAAATCAGATGTAATTTCTCAGATATTTAATCCTTTCTTTACTACCAAACCTATTGGAAAAGGCACTGGATTAGGATTATCTATTAGCTACACAATTATTGTGGAAAAGCATGAAGGTAAAATAAGTTGCCAGTCAGTACTAGGAGAAGGAACTGAATTATTAATTGAACTCCCAGTCCATCAAAATAATTCTAAATTACTCAATTAATTCATCATGATTAACAATTATCAAACTCCAGATGTTTCTCCTATCTCAATTTCAGAAGTTTTAATGGCTCTGGTAACAGGAACTATACTAAATGAGCATTTTGAGCCTTCAAGTATTGGAAAAATATCACGACTAACAACCACACAAAGAGATTTATATCTGGATAATATACTTTATCCTGATAGTAATGTATTTACTTTAGGGATGTCGGTCAAGCTATCACAAAATGTAGACAGATTTGTTTGGGAACAGGCAATACAAATAGTATGTCAAAAAGATGATGTTACGAAAACTAGATTTGTTTTTTATAAAGGCGAAGTCTTTCAATTTGTAGACAAAAATGCTGACATCAATTTTGAATTTATCGATCCAAAGAATCATCATTTTAAGAGTTTAGAGCAAGTTATCGAAGAAAAAATTAAAACTAAGTTAGAGTTGCAAAAAAATAATTTATTTAAAAATATTTTAGTCAAAGATCGACAAGGTAAGTATACTGCTATTTTAGCTGCCCCTCATATCCTTTTTGATGGATATTCTGGGAAAATTTTCTTTGAAAGGGTAGGAAAAGTCTACCAAGCTTTAAAAACAGGCAATAATCCTCAAGTATTTGAAGGTAATTTTTTTCATGATTTTATTGATGATTATGCTATCCGATTTGATACGCCAGATATTCAGCAGTACTGGTTGAAAACTCTCAGTAATGTTATTCCTATTGCACCTTATACCACAATAGAGAGAAAAAATAGAGCTAAATCAAGAAAAATACAAATTACTGGAGATGAATTAGCACAAATTAGAAAATATTGCCAATTAATTAATTGTAGGGTTTCGACATTTTTTAGAGCTATTTATGGCATTTATTTGAGTAAATATTTACAAACACCAGCAGATTTTGTATTCTATGACATTATTGGTAAAAGAGATGAGCCGTTACTGAATGTTCTAGGTTGTCTTTACCAAGTAGTTCCTGTTGTTGTATCCCAAAAGAGGATAGATAAAAGCTCAAATATTATAAATTATATTTCTTGGATCAAGAATTATCGAAAAAATCTAGATCGGTTACAAAACATTTCTGTTCTATTCCAAAGAAATTATTTAAAAGATGAAAAATTGAAGTTTTTTTATAATTTCTATAATTTTAGCATTATTGACATACCTACACATAAAGAAGCTTCTAAATTAATTATCCATAATTCATTTGCGGAAAACGAAATACATCTCATTGTTAATGACTTTAATGATAATTTAGAAATAGAGCTATTTTACAATGAAAAATATTTTGTTTATCTAAACTCTTTAGAAAGATTACTGTTTATAGCTAATCAAGTTAGTCAAGGAATCGAGTATTTTCAACAGCTAAATATATTACTAGAAAATGAGCGTCAAGAATTAGTAGAAACTTGGAATGATACCAGTACAGATTACGCATTAGATAAATGCGTTCATCAATTATTTGAAGCACAGGTAGAGCGATCGCCAGAGTCCATCGCATTAGTCTTTAAAGAGGCGCAAAAGCACGAACAATCTTCACTCACCTACCGAGAGCTAAATCAACGTGCAAATCAGCTAGCGCATTATCTGCAATCGCTAGGCATGAAACCAGATATGCCGATAGGAATCTGTGTAGAGAGAACGCTGGACATGGCGATCGCAGTTTTGGCAGTTCTCAAAACTGGTTGTGCTTACGTACCAATAGATCCAGCCTATCCCCAGGAACGTTTAGCTTTCATGATTGAGGATACTCAAGTATCAATATTACTCACTCAGCAACAACTATTAACAAAGCTTCCTGCACATAATTCACAGGCTATCTGTCTAGATACCGACTGGGACAAGATTAGCCAATACAGTCATAAAAATCCTGATAGTAAAGTCACAGCCGAAAATTTAGCTTATATCATCTACACTTCTGGTTCTACAGGCAAACCGAAAGGTATCTGTTTAGCTCACCGTCCTTTAGTGAATTTACTGCAATGGCATCTAAACTCGCTATTAACAGGTGTACGTACCCTGCAATTTGCCTCTTTAAGCTTCGATGCTAGCTTTCATGAAATGTTTGCTGCTTGGTGTTCGGGAGGCACTTTGTTTCTGATCTCAGAAAACTTGCGACGGGACACTACAGCTTTAGCTGACTTTATTCACAACCAAGAGATTGAAAAAGTTATCTTGCCTGTTGTAGTCCTACAACAAATGGCAGAACTAGCAGCATCTCAGTTGGAATTATTTACGAGCTTAAAAGAAGTTACCACCACAGGGGAACAACTGCAAATTACCCCAGCCATTGTCAAATTATTCAAATCGCTGCCACACTGCTCATTTCACAATCACTACGGGCCATCAGAAACCCATGTAGTAACGGCTTTGACATTAGAGAAAAATCCTGATTTATGGCCAACTTACCCCTCAATAGGTCGTGCGATCGCTAACACCCAACTTTACTTACTTGATGCAGAGTTAAAGCTAGTTCCTATCGGTGTTGCAGGAGAATTATACATTGGTGGCGATAGTTTAGCTAGAGGTTATCTCAATCGACCCGATCTGACTGCCGAACGTTTTATTTCCAATCCTTATGCAAAATCGGATCGCTTGTATAAAACAGGTGATTTAGCTTGCTATTTACCAGACGGGAATATTGAATACCTTGGTCGGATTGACCAGCAGGTGAAGATTCGCGGCTTCCGCATTGAGTTAGGGGAAATCGAAGCAATGCTGTTACAGCATCCTGATGTGCGCGAAGCCGCAGTCATGGCGCGGGAAGATGTGCCAGGGGACAAACGCCTAGTTGGTTATATTGTTTCCAACCTAATTCCAGAGCGAGTACCTTATCAAAGTGTTTCTCGAGTCGAAACTGATGACAACCAGATAGTAGAACTACAAACAGAGGATATTTCCAATAGCGGTGTTTGTTTGGCAGGGGTGTCATTTAGTTGGGCAACAGGTAAGCGCGTCCGTCTTTGCCTACGCTTGCCAGTGACATCGGAAGAATTATGGTTAAATGGCTGTGTTACTTGGAATCAGGGTAAACGCGCTGGTATTAACTTGGTTCTAACGCCTACTGAAAAGGCCCTGTTTCACCAAAGCATAGAGCATATCTTAGAAACCCAACATCTATGGAAAATTTTGCAGCGCACAATCAGTGGCAATCTCCGTAAATTTCTGAAGGAGAAGCTGCCAGATTACATGGTGCCTTCCAGTTTTGTGATGTTAAATAAATTGCCATTAACACCAAATGGCAAATTAGATCGTCGGGCATTACCAGCACCCGATCGCACCGGACGGAATCTGGAGCAAGATTTTGTTTCACCTCGTACCCCTGTTGAAGAAGTACTAGCAAAAATTTGGCTGCAAGTTTTGAGATTAGAGCAGATCGGTGTCCACGATAACTTTTTTGAGATTGGGGGACACTCACTGCTAGCCACTCAGGTAATTTCTCGGATTCGGGATACCTATCAGTTAGATTTGCCATTACGGCGGTTATTTGATGCACCTACTGTTGCCACTTTAGGGGAAAGTATCGAGGCACAACTCAAGGAAAATCTACAATGGCACACTCAAGCAATTGTACCTGTAACACGTAACCAAAACTTGCCCCTTTCCTTTGCCCAGCAGCGATTATGGTTTCTGGAACAGTTTTTACCTAACAATCCCTTATACAACTTACCGCAAACTTTTCACCTGGTTGGTCAGCTAAATCTGAATGCCTTAGAACAGAGCATCAACGAAATTATTCGCCGCCATCAAGTTTTACGCACCACCTTTACTTTCTTAGATGGGCAGCCAGTACAAATTATTGCTCCTACCCTAACAGTACCTTTGCATCTAGTAGATTTGGGTTTGCTGTCCGACTCCCAAAAAGATACAGAAATCCAGCAATTAACGATCGCAGAGTGCCAACGACCCTTTAACCTCGATCGCGGGCCGTTAGTACGAACCACCATGTTGCAGTTAGGTGCAGAAGAATATGTACTGCTGTTGAACATTCACCATATTGTTTTTGATGGTTGGTCTGTCGGGACATTTTTCCGAGAACTGAGACTGCTATATCAAGCCTTCGCCAACGGTCAAACTTCTCCTCTAACTGAGCAAACGATTCAGTATGCAGACTTTGCTCTTTGGCAACGGCAATGGTTGCAAGGAAAAGTATTATCAGAGCAACTAGACTATTGGAAGCAGCAGTTAGCCAATCTACCCATTTTACAGTTACCAAGCGATCGCCCCCGACCAGCAAGCCAAACTTATCGCGGGACGCGCCAACCCTTAGCACTCTCGAAATCTCTCAGCGAGACATTAACTCGCTTCAGCCAAGAGGAGGGAGTAACTTTATTTATGACCCTCTTAGCAGCGTTCCAAACATTGCTATTCCGTTACACGAGTAGCGAAGATATCCAAGTTGGTTCCGTAATTGCTAACCGTCACTATCATGAAATTGAGGATTTAATTGGATTCTTTGTTAACACCTTAGTACTACGCAGTGATTTTTCGGACTCTCCCACGTTCCGCCAGTTGCTCAAGCAAGTGCGAGAAGTGACCTTAGAAGCTTATGCTCATCAAGACCTACCTTTTGAGAAACTGGTAGAAGAACTAGAACCAGAACGGGATTTAAGCCGCCATCCCCTGTTCCAAATCGGCTTTGCTCTGCAAAATGTCCCCATACCAGCTATAGAACTTTCTGGTTTGATCGTTAACCATCGTTTAGAACACAATGGCACAGCCAAGTTCGATCTGTTCCTAGAACTATTTGAGACACCAGATGGGATTAGTGGTTGGTTTGAGTACAGCACCGATTTATTTGACGCTGCTACCATCTCTCGCATCGGAGAACATTTTCAGACTTTAGTGGCAGGTATTGTTGCTCATCCCGATCGGAAAGTTGCAGATTTACCCCTAATAACAGCTACTGAGCGCCAACAATTGTTAGTGGAATGGAATCAAACTCAAGCAGATTACCCGGAACAAAGTTGCATTCACCAACTATTTGAAGCGCAAGTAAAGCGTGAGCCTGACTCTGTAGCAGCAATTTTTGCAGACCAACAAATAACTTATCACGACTTGAATGCCAGAGCCAATCAATTGGCGCGTTATTTACAAACTTTAGGTGTACAGTCAGATGTATTGGTAGGGATTTGTGTAGAGCGATCGCTAGAAACGATCGTAGCTTTATTAGCGATTCTCAAAGCTGGTGGAGCTTATGTACCTCTAGATACCGCCTATCCACAGCAGCGTTTATCCTTAATGCTGACAGACTCTCAAGTAACAGTGCTATTAACCCAGCAACATTTGTTAGAGCAGCTTCCCGAACATCAAGCTAGTATTGTCTGTTTGGATAGAGACTGGGAGAATATTGCTACCCAAGCCCAAGATAACCTGGATATTAATATCCATCCTGACAATTTAGCTTATGTCATCTACACCTCCGGTTCTACTGGTAAACCAAAAGGTGTAGCGATGCCGCACCGTCCCTTAGTCAACTTAATTTATTGGCAATCGCAAACTTCTACAGTTGGCTTTGGCAGCAAAACACTGCAATATACACCGATTAGCTTTGATGTTTCCTTCCAAGAAATCTTTGCCACCCTGACTATAGGCGGGACATTGGTATTGATTTCGGAATCAATGCGTCGTGAACCCACACACCTACTGCAATTTCTAAATCAAGTAGGGATTGAGCGATTGTTTCTACCCTATGTCGCTTTGCAACAATTAGCCGAAATAGCAAGGATAGAAGGCATAGTACCCTGGAGTTTACGCGAAGTGATTACGGCTGGGGAACAGTTACGCATTACAGATGCGATCGCACATTTATTTCACAAATTGCCTAACTGCACTCTCCACAACCACTATGGGCCATCTGAAACTCATGTTGTAACTGCGTTTACCCTCGCCAATTCACCCATAAATTGGTCAGTTTTGCCACCCATTGGACGACCCATTGCTAACAGTCAAATTTATCTATTAGACTCTCAGTTACAACCTGTTCCTGTAGGTGTACCTGGAGAACTTTACATTGGCGGTATTGGTATAGCACGTGGTTATCTCAACCGCTTGGATCTTACAGATGCTCGGTTTATTCCCAACCCCTTTAATAATTCAAAATTATATAAAACAGGGGATTTGGCACGTTATCTACCAGATGGCAATATTGAGTATCTCAGTCGTATCGATCATCAAGTGAAGATTCGCGGCTTCCGAATCGAGTTAGGAGAAATTGAAGCTTTACTAGCACAACATCCATCCGTCAAGACAAGTGTTGTCATAGATCGGGAAGATGTACCTGGACAAAAGCGTTTAGTAGCTTATGTGGTGCAAACTCAACAATATGAGAATGATAGCCAACTTACATTAGAACTCCACCACTTTCTCAAACAAAAGCTACCAGAATATATGATACCTACAGCTTTTGTTTCCTTAGAGAAGTTGCCACTAACACCCAGTGGCAAACTAGATCGTCGAGCATTACCTGCTCCCGATCGATCCAGAACAATTATAGAATTTGCATTAATTACACCTCGGACTATTACTGAGCAAAAAATGGTCGGTATCTGGATTAAGATACTTGGCATTGATCGGGTGGGTATTCAAGATAACTTCTTTGAACTTGGCGGTAATTCTCTATTAGCAGCACAGTTAATGATATATGTGCGAGAAACTTTTCAAGTCCAGATGCCTGTAAGATGTATTTTTGAGCAACAGACTATAGAAGGACTGTGCCAGATAGTTGAGAAATTACATCACGGAGGAAATGCTGCTCTCAATACTGTTATTAGTTTCAAAGCTGAAGCCGGACTCGATCCAAACATCTATCCTCAAGGAGTGCTTGTTAAGGACATCAGTCAGCCAAAGCATATTTTCTTAACAGGTGCTACGGGCTTTCTGGGTGCTTTCTTACTACATGAATTGTTGCAGCAAACTGAGGCTAAGATATATTGCCTTGTGCGTGCTAATAACGAAAGTGAAGGTTTTAGAAGGTTACAGAAAAACCTAGAAAAATATTTAATATGGGACGCAAGTCAAAGCTCAAGAATTATTGCCATCCCAGGAAATTTAGATCGGCCTCGTCTAGGACTGTCTTTAGAGCAATTTGGAAGGCTAGCAGAGCAGATTGATGTCATTTATCACAGTGGTGCTGAAGTTGGCTTTGCTAAACCATATTCTCTAATGAAGGCGGCAAATGTTTTAGGCACTCAAGAAGTTCTGAGATTGGCATGTCATGCTCAACTCAAGCCAGTACATTACATCTCAACAATTGCTGTTTTTAGCACAATTGCTTGTTTTAATGGGTTGAATGTCCTTTATGAGGACGATGAGATCGATCCTAGTGAAACTTATCTTTATCAAGACATTGGTTATATTCAAAGTAAATGGGTAGCTGAAAAACTTGTTTGGATTGCTAAATCAAGAGGTATCCCTGTAACAGTCATTAGATCGGGATTTTTAATGGGTCATTCAGATACTGGCGTAACTAATACAGATGATTACATGTCTAGATTGATCGAGGGTTGTATACAAGTAGGTAGTTTTCCAGATTTAGTCAATCAAAAACAAGATTTAATTACAGTAGATTATGCTAGTAAAACTATTGTTCAAATATCTAAAAATAAGCAATCTCTGGGTAAAGCATTTCATTTAGTGCCTTTAGCTTCGCAAAATATCGATTTAACTAGATTATTTGAGTTGATATCAGCTTGTGGATATCCAGTTAAAAAAGTACCTTATCCTCAATGGACAGATGAGTTAATCAATCAAGCTCGATCCTCTCAGGAAAATTCTTTGTTTCCTCTTATCCCGATGTTAACTGAACAAGTGCATCAAGGGCTGACTGCATGGCAACTATACCAAAATACCCCTGATTTAGATTGTCGCAATACACTAGAGGCAATTGCTGATATTTCCCTTTCCTGTCCATCAATGGATATTGAATTACTCAGTAAATATTTAGCTTACTTTCTAAGTAATGGATTTTTGAAAATAAAGAGTATATAGCGAATCCTTAGAGGTTGAATGAACAAGCATCTGGCTGTGATTTTAGGCACTTAGTTTTGCGTTTGCGATATTCACAAACTCAGTAGGAGGGCTATAGGACTAGTATTTAATTTATGAAAAGATACAAGGGTGTGTTAGCGACAGCGTAACGCACCAGACCCTTGATGATCGTGCGTTACGCTGTCGCTAACACACCCTACAATACCTAGTTTTGTTCAAAAATCAAATATGATTCCTATATAGCAGATAAATTTACTAAATAGTTGCGCTACATCCTAACTAGAAATACTTAAATTAGTCATGAATAATTCCACAAATATGGAGTAGTCTAACTCATCAATAAAATATTGTTTTTTAAGTGTTTTTTGCAATGACTCTATGCTTTAAAAGGTTTAGATTTTAATTATTCATAGAGACAAGATTTTAGTATGTATTTAACAACAGAGCAATTAATAATCTATAAAAGTCAAGGATTTATTTTATTACCAGAATACTTTTCTCGCGCCGAAGTTGGAATTATGAAAGCAGAATTATCCGCTTTGTCTGTGGAGGATTCACCCAAAAAAATCCTTGAGAAAGATGGTAAGACTGTGCGATCGCTTCACGGCTCCCATACTAATAATGATGTTTTTCATTCTCTAACACGTCATCCATTTATCGTTGAACCAGCTATGCAAATAGTTGGGAGTCAAGTATATATATATCAGTTCAAAATTAATCTTAAAGCAGCATTTAGCGGCGACCTTTGGAAATGGCATCAAGACTATATTTATTGGCGTAAGGAGGATGGGATGCCAAGACCACAAGTGGTCAATGCTATGTGCTTATTAGATGATATGAATGAATTTAATGGGCCGCTATTTATTATTCCTGGTTCACATAAAGAAGAGATGATCGATGTTTTGGAGCATAATCCTATAGGAGAAAGCACAACTTCTCATAATTCTGGTGAGAGTCCTACATGGATATCCAGCTTTAGTGTTAATTTAAAGTATTCTTTGAATCAGAAAACAATTACTAGTTTAGTATCAAAGTATGGAATTACTTCTGTAAAAGCTGCGGCAGGTTCAGTTCTATTTTTTGATAGTAATATTGTTCATGCCTCAACAAATAATATCTCACCTTTTGGGCGTTCTACTGTGATTATTACTTATAACAGCATTGAGAATATTCCTTTATCGGTTATAAATCCTCGACCAGATTTTCTTGTTGGTCAAAATTATCAAGCCGTTACCCCTCTAGTATCTGATGCGTTATCTCAGAAGAACGGCGAACTTCATACTCAAAACAAACTAGATCGTCATAATCTTCATCCTCTGCCACATCAGTAATACTGGTTGGTTTTGGGAGCTTGTTTTGAAGCAAGGGTTAGTTCACCTACCGACGGTATTTGTCGCCAAATCAGTGTTAATACCGCAGCCCCCATCAGTGTCAGGTTGAGAATTCGCGTAGTTTACCGCCACCCGAACGTAGTTGAGGCAGAGCGCCCAGATTTTTGATTAAATTGCTACTCAAATGCTACTCAAAAACAGTCATAACTAAAGCAGAATGTCTACTGCAAATGGAGTTAAGAAGCTGATGCCGTGGTTTGTCAAAATTGAAGAAGGCAAAGTCGATAAACCTACCTTTGACCAATATGTACCTGCCCACAAAGCCTACATTCAAGACTTGATTGCGAAAGGACACAAAGCGCAAACAGGCTATTGGGTAGAGCAAAGAGGCGGGATGTTGTTGTTTGAGGCAGCCTCAAAGGAGGAAGCAGAAGCAATTGTAGCTGATGACCCGTTAGTAAAACACGGCTGCGTCAACTATCAGCTTTACGAATGGCGAATTGTTTTGGAATAACACACACTTACTGATTTTTCATGTTATGCTTTTAGAAGACCTGGATCTATGCGATCGCAACACCCAAATCTTGTCAGAACCGGAAGGTAGCAGCAACACGGGAGGCTTGTGATAGGCGTAGTCTCCGGGTCGCCCTATTTTTAGGAGCGGTCAGCAACAATGGCTGGTTTTGGAGATATTGTTCAAAAAGCTTTTTACCTCGGTGTTGGATTAGCTTCTTACGCAGGTGAGAAAGCAGGGGGAAAATTAGCCCAAGTGCGATCGCAAGTCCAAAAACTGGCAGATGAAATGGTTGCAAAGGGCGAAATGAACACAGAAGAAGCCCGCCGCTTCGTTGAAGAAATGATGAAGCAAGCTCAACAGGCCCAACCATCTGGTGAAACCTCCGAGAAAACACCCCCTTCTGAACCTCGCCGGATTGAAATTTTAGAGGAAGATGAAGAACCAACGGTGAAAGAGGGATCGAGCGATCAGAATGTGGATAAATTGCGCCAAGAAGTTCTAGACCTGCAAAACGAGTTAAAACGATTGCAACGCGATCAATAGAAATTATTCCTTGATCGAGACGGTCGGTAATAAGTGGCACTTTTAGATGGCACTTTATATAGAAAATTGATAAGATACATTGCCTAGTGTGTATTCTAGTGCTTCCACTCAGATAACACAAACCGTCCTGTTTATAGCCTGCAAAGGTGTCAAGTGTATGGAACAGTGGCAAAAGGATTTAACAGAAATCGTTGAAACAGTGGCTGATGAAGTAGAGCGTTTCTTCCTGGGAATGAGTGAAATGGTAGACGCTTTTTTTGAGCTAACGGAAGAAATCACTGAGCAAGTCCCTAACATTGTTACTGAAGTCGATCAGTATTTACAGGATTTAGCTGAACCCATGTTGGAGGCTTACTGGGAATTGGAAGACATGGTAGCAGATGTAGATCCAGGTTTTCCTTATTCAGTTGAACCTACAGCCGAAAAAAATCCTGCCTGTATTGGTTGTACTCACTATCACGGTCAAGTTTATGGTGGTAATTTGTTAGTTTGTGCCATGCATCCCAACGGTTGTGAAGATGAGAATTGTCCAGATTGGGAGAAGGAAGAGTATTGAAAGGGAGTTAGGAGTTAGGAAGCTACAAAATTCCTAAAAGGACGTAAAAATAAGTAAAATAACCAATGACAAATGACAACTGATAAATTCTCTGAAAGTTTATCCCAGGCAAGCCAAGAAATGAAGTATGGCGAACGCGATATTGCGGAAGGTAAACTAATTACCTTTCCTAATCCGCGTGTGGGGAGGCGATATGACATTAACATTACTTTGCCAGAATTTACTTGTAAATGTCCGTTTTCCGGCTATCCTGACTTTGCGACAATTTACCTTACATATATACCTGATGAACGGGTAGTGGAATTGAAGGCGCTTAAGCTTTACATTAACAGTTACCGCGATCGCTATATTTCTCACGAAGAATCTGCCAATCAAATTTTGGATGATTTTGTGGCTGCTTGTGACCCCTTAGAAGCTACTGTGAAAGCAGATTTTACACCTCGTGGCAATGTACATACTGTGGTTGAAGTGCGTCATCATAAGTACCCATAATGAAAACTTAGGTTTTGTAGTGAGGACTTTAGTCCTCTCTACGAAGGTTTTTTACTTAGTTATTCTGCAATTTTATTTGCAGCAGATTGCACTTGAAGCACAACTTTTTGAGATAAAGGAATATATCCGAGTTCCAAACTGGATTTTTGCCCCTCAATCAAAGCCCAATCAATAAATTTTTTTAGCGCTTTACCTTTGACTCGGTTTGGATACTGCTGATAAGTCAAAAGCCAGCTGTAAGTGACGATGGGATAAGACTGGGAACCTGTAGGATCGTTGATAAAAGCAATCAAGTTATCGGCGGGTAATTTCACTGACTCCAAGGTTTGAGCTACAGATTCTGGTGTCGGCGTAATATAATTACCAAATTTATTTTCCAAAGCAGCCATAGGGAGTTTATTTTGTTTGGCGTAAATGTATTCTACATAGCCAATAGCTCCTGGTATCTGTTGAATTAAGGCGGTAACACCTTCGTTACCCTTTCCACCAATTCCCACTGGCCATGCTACAGCTTTACCGGCTGCAACCTGGCTTTTCCATTCTGGACTTATAGCACTAAAATGTTGCGTCAATACACTTGTTGTCCCACTACCATCAGTACGGTGTACAACCTGAATCGGTAGATTAGGCAAATTTACCCCTGGATTAGCTACAGCTATTCTCGGATTATTCCAATTCGTAATTTTTCCGAGAAAGATATCTACGTAAACTTGGCGTGATAGCTTTAAACCATTTGGCAAATTGACTTGAGGTGGCTGGGAGGTGGGCGCGAGGTTGTAAGCCAGTACTATGGAACCAGCAGTCATGGGTAAAGCAATCACTCCCTTTTTTATCTTAGCTGCTTGTTCATTTGTAATTCCCACATCACTAGCTGCAAAGTCCACAGTCCCTTCAATAAGCTGTTGCACCCCAGCGCTACTTCCTATAGCTTGATAGTTAATTTGCACATTAGGATTTTGCTGGTTGTAATCTGCAAGCCAGCGTTCGTACAAAGGTGCAGGAAAACTTGCTCCAGCACCAACCAGGGAAACATGCTTGATGTTTTTATTCCCAGCAGTGCAAGAAGCAATACTCAACAAGATAGCGATCGCGGGTAGAAGGCAAACCTGCCGTTTAGATTGAAGTTGAGCAGATATATAAATCTTTAGTTCCAATGTTTAATAATTTTCCCATCTGTACCCGTGTGGGCATAATCATTATGTAAAACGAGGAAAATAACTTTGAAATGCATAGGCAAAGTTATCATGTATGTGCCCCCACCCTGCGGGAAGGGGAAGCACTTATACATTTAAACTTCAATCGCCGCCTCTTTATCCTCAACTTTTGGCTGTGAACTCAGCCGATCTAAAACCTCTAAAACCTCTTGTTCAAAAGCAACTTGGGCGCGATTAGTTTTGCCACCCACATACAAGCGATCGCCTTTTTGCAATGCCCATATTTGTGAATGAGAAAAATAACTCATCACCACACCCAGCATGAGTAAGCCAAACCCTGTGTAAACAATTGGTATGCCTGGATCGGCTTTAATTTGTAAGCCAGTGCTACCAATGACATCCAGAATTTTCAACTTCACACCATTGACTTCGGTTGACATTCCGGCGCGGACAGTATCAACGAGTTTACCAGTAGGATCGTAAATTAATACCATCCCTTGCAAGTCTTTGGCTAACAAAGAGACACCCTCACTCAAATCCGGTTTAGTCGGAACCCATGTTCCCCAAATCCGCCCTTGTCCCTTGGTGTTCAATAGCGCCATCGGTAGCTGAAAAATCGGGCTGTTGTTAAATTGGACGCGAACACCTGCGATTCCCCAATCAGTTTGGTAGAAAGTTATGCCATGATAGCGCAGAGGCTCGTTGACAAAAATCTTCTTGCGATCGATTTCCTCTCCCTGCTTATTTAAGACAGACATATCGGAATAAAATTGATCGATGCCGCCAGATGGAGTGTAGTCAATCCAAAAACGATTTACTCGCACAGACCAATCTTTTGAGACTTGGGCAGCTAAAGGCCCAGCATCTACAATATTTGTCACTTGAAATGTATCGCCACTAGCAACCATTTCCTGTGCCAGAAACCCAGTCATCGCCCCCCAAATTCCCCCTAGCAGAATAGCGACGATGCCAATATGAACAATAATTGGCCCGATGCGTCCGACTATTCCCTTGCGGGCATAGAGGAGATTTTCTTTTTCTGGATCTGGAAAAATTTTATAGCGGCGTTTCTGTAATATTTCGCTGAGAGAATTCAGCGAACCATTATCTAGTTCGGCACTTAAAGCTAATTTTTGAAATTGTCGTGGTTCTTCGTAATATTTCCAGCGCTGGGCAGCTTTTAAGGCTGGTAACTGACGGGTAAATGAACAAGCAGTTAAACTCGTGCCAAATAAGATGAGTAATGCCAGAAACCACCAGGTACGATATACATGGTCTAACCCAACTACCTGAATTACCTTCCAAGTTAGGAAACCAAATAAAGCGGGATGTTCTGGGTAATTGCTTTGGTAAAATGCAGGTGACTGACCTTGCTCAATTACAGTACCAGTGGAGCTAAAGATTGCAATCAATAGCAGGAGTGCGATCGCTAATCGTAAGTTAGTCAGTACGGGCAAAAGCTCTTGCCGTAAGAACTTGCCTGGTATTGCCCACCATTTTAATTCTTTGGACGCTGAATTTTCTATAGTCATTAGGTGTAAAAGCTAACAAATTATTGATCTTAAAAACTGCCGAGGGGAATCCGAGAAATTAAGGAAAATACACCGAATCCTACCAACAGCGCCCCGCTAACTGGGTTAATCCAACCAGACCAGCGACGCAATTCTAGTAATTTTTTAATTGAAGCTGTAAAAGTACCCGCTAAAATTAATGGTGCTACATAACCAGCTGTGTAAGAAAGTAGCAAAATAGCGCCTAAAATTAAGTCTTGTGTACTGGCAATCCAACTCAGCAAGCTAGCTAAAACAGGCGTGCTACAAGGGGATGCGACTAAGCCAAAAGTCAGACCCAGCAAATAAGAACGCAATCCTGCTGGCAAATCTGGCGAAATCCAATTAGTTTCGCCCAAAGATGGAAATTGCAGAGGTAATGCTTCTAGTAAGTTCAGCCCCATGAGAATGGCGATAATGCTGACGATAATCGGCAAACCGATTCCCACTTGACCATAGACTTTTCCTACCAACCCTGCTAAAATACCTAATCCTGCTAATGTAGTTGCTAATCCTAAAGCAAACCAAGTTGATTGGGCAGCTGCTTGGAGGCGGTTTTTAGCTTCATAACCGCCGATATAACCAATAGTAATTGGCAGCATGGAAAGCATACAGGGTGTAAGACTGGTGAGCAAACCAGCCGCAAAGATGATACCAACGCTCACCACGCTAAGGTGTGTCAGTTGGTTAGAAACAAGGCTGTTGGCAAATTGTTCTAGTTGGTAAATTTGGGTTTGCAGGTTATCAAGCATGAGGGATTTATGAGCGGGAAATGCTTACTCTGCTTGAATTTTAGCTTATTTTTGGTTTGTGAGTCAGCAGAAGTGATTATCCGAATCTGATATTATCTAAATTTCATCCGCTCAAAGAAATGTATCTAAAATACAAGTAAGCTCGGATTATCTCGGAAGCCTTGTCTGGCTTAAATATTCTCGTGGTCGATGATGATGCAGATATGCGAGAAATTTTACCTTTCATCTAACCCTCCATTCTGACAGCTGTAGCCTCAGCCATGAAAGCTTTAACTGCTTATGCTGGAGATATGGATTATCAGCAAGCGATCGCAGTCGGATTTCAACAGCATATTTCCCAACCTATAGATCTAGAAGAATTGCTAAAAGCGATCGGATCGTTAATTAAAAGTTTTTAGTCAGCGGCTCCATCTAGGCTGTTGACCGAAAACTCAAAGGATACAAGCCCCTAAATTTATTTATGGGGATTGTAATTTTGTTAGCGAGTCTGCGTTCGCTTTTAGTGTCTCGTAGAGAGCGTCATTTTGAATTTTGAATTCCCCCTTCGCGCAGCGTCTTTGCAGGAGAAGGGGTCTGACCCTCTATTCATCATCTATATCCGTCAGTATAAACGGGTTTTCGTCAAGACATGGTTGTTGGTAATCAACTCCCACCCTTATTCACAGGATGACGCTAGCTAAACAAGCGATTAAACTATGGATAATATCAAAGCTATTGTTGCTTTTAGCACAACTAACATAAATTTCATCTCATTCTTAAATCTAAGATCTCATCCTGCTATATAAAATACCAGTTATGTCAGTGTATCAAGAAAGTTATGGGGAAACCACCGATTTGATTATTGGTGTTCACAACCAAGAAAACCTCGAATTACAAGCAAATTCTCCTCCTGTGGGCGCTCTTGTCACAAGAAAAGGAACTTTTTCTACCTTTCTTGCTCCCCTAACTCAGGATACTTTTAAGCAGGTTGTTCAGGATGTCGAGCAAAAATTACAGATTGTCCATCAAACCCTGTCAATGCTGGATTCTCAGGGATTTGAAACCATTCTGCAAGAAATGTTGCATTCGATTACCTTAAAAACTGGAGAATTACTGGGGGCAGACCGGACGACAATATTTTTGTTAGATGAAGAGAAACAAGAACTCTGGTCAATTGTCGCGGCGGCAGAGGGCAATCGGTCTTTAGAAATTCGCATCCCCGCCGATAAAGGCATTGGTGGGGAAGTCGCTACTTTCAAACAAGTTATCAATATTCCCTTTGATTTTTATAACGATCCGCGATCGCGTTTTGCCCAAGAACAAGAGAAAAGAACTGGCTACCGCACTTATACCATGCTGGCTTTGCCACTTTTAAATGAACATGGGCAATTAGTTGCAGTAGTACAATTACTGAATAAATTAAAATCTGGGAATAATCACGATGCTCCACTTGCAGAGCGCATTGATACCAAAGGTTTTCTCTCTGCTGACGAACAATTATTTCAAGAATTTGCCCCTTCGATTCGCCTGATTTTAGAATCTTCGCGCTCTTTTTATGTCGCCACCCAAAAACAAAGAGCAGTGGCGGCGCTAATGAAGGCGATCAAGTCCCTCTCTCAAAGCAGTCTCGACTTAGAAGATACCCTGAAGCGGGTGATGGATGAAGCCAAGGAACTGATGAATGCCGATCGCAGTACCCTATGGTTAATAGACCGCGATCGCCATGAATTGTGGACGAAAATCACTCAGGATGATGGTTCAACAAAAGAGTTGCGAGTCCCCGTAGGTATAGGTTTCGCTGGTCTAGTCGCGGCTTCTGGCAAAAAACTGAATATAGCCTTTGACTTGCACGATCATCCTGACTCGGAGACATCCAAAAAATTCGACGAGGAAAATGGCTATCGCACCTGTAGCTTGCTTTGTATGCCAGTATTTAACGGTGATGAACAACTAATTGGCGTTACCCAGCTTGTAAATAAAAAGAAATCTGGTGATTTTCCCCCTTATAATCCAGTTGATTGGCCCAAAGCTCCCGACTGCTTCCAAGCTAGCTTTGACCGCAATGATGAAGAGTTCATGGAAGCTTTTAATATTCAAGCGGGAGTAGCGCTGCATAATGCCCAGTTGTTTGCCACAGTCAAGCAACAAGAACAAATGCAACGGGATATTCTGCGTAGTCTTTCCAATGGAGTGGTTTCCACTGATAAAACCGGTTTAATTATCGCCGCCAATGAAAGCGCCAAGCGGATGCTAGGAATGGAGCTAGAAGATCGTTTAGAAGGAAAATTAGTTACTGATGCGATCGGCATCAAAGAAGGCGACTTTAGCAAGTGGTATCAAGATGCTTTACATGCAGTTGACTTAAAAGGCCGCCAGCAGTATTACCCCGATCGCACACTTATAACAACTGGTACACAACAACATAGTATTAATTTATCTATTAACACAATTGCTGATGCCAGCGACCACGAGCAAGTCCGGGGGGCGCTGGTGGTCATGGAAGACATCAGTGATGAAAAGCGGCTCAAGAGTACGATGTACCGCTACATGACCCAGGAATTAGCCGAAGAATTGCTGAAATTAGATGATGCTAAACTTGGAGGCGATCGCAAAGAAGTTTCGATTTTATTTTCCGATATTCGCGGCTACACCACTTTGACAGAAAGCTTGGAAGCAGAAGAAGTGGTGAGTATGCTCAATGAATATTTTGAATCAATGGTGGAGGCAGTCTTTAAACATAAAGGCACTCTTGACAAATACATTGGCGATGCCATCATGGCTGTGTTTGGTTCTCCCCTACCATTACAAGAACACGCTTGGATGGCAGTGCAAACATCCTTAGAGATGCGCGTTCGCCTACATGAATTTAATCAACATCGCTATGCAGAAAATAAACCTGGAATCAAGATCGGCATTGGCATTAATTCTGATACCGTGATTAGTGGGAATATCGGCTCTAGTAAGCGGATGGAATTTACCGCCATTGGCGATGGCGTTAATCTTGGCTCTCGATTAGAAAGTGTCAGCAAACAATATGGTTGCGACATCATTATTAGCCATAACACTTTTAAACCATGTCAAGATAATATTTGGGCTAGGGAACTAGATTACATTCGTGTCAAAGGCAGAAATGAGCCAGTAGCCATATATGAATTACTGGGTTTGCGTTCCAACCCGATTGAAAGCGAAAAATTGCAAGTCATTGAGCATTATCACAAAGGGCGTGAGTATTACCTCAAACGCGATTTTAACCGTGCTAGGGCTGAATTTGCCCTAGTTTTAGCAGCAGACAACCAGGACAAAGCTGCTATGTTGCATCTGTTGCGTTGTCAGCATTGGTTACAATCACCTCCAACAGAGTCAGATTGGGATGAAGGAGTCTGGACTTTTCTGGAAAAATAAATATAATTATTGCAATAGGGCTTTTACAAATAGATTAATATGCGTCTACCTATCATTATCAGTGCAGCACTGTTGCTATCTGTAGGTCTGAATTTCCCAGCAATCTCTCAAACTTCCGTAGAGACAGTAAAATCTCCAGCGAATAATAACTTGAATTTAAGACGATCAAAATTTAATCGGCATTTATGGAATCAGGCAAAAATCTCTAACTATCGCTATACATTTAGTAACGGTTGCTTTTGTATACCAGATGCTAGAGGGCCAGTTGTGATTGAAGTCCGTAATGGTCAAACCACTTCAATCACTTCTGTAGCTACAGGTCAACCAGTGAATCCGCAATATTTTGAAAAATATAAAACAATTCCTAAGCTTTTTAATGTGATTCAAGATGCTATCAACCGGAATGCATTCAGCCTGAATCTAGGATATAGTCCTAAGCTCGGCTATCCAACCAAAATTGATATCGATTACGACAGTCAAATAGCTGATGAAGAAATCTTTCTGACAATTGAAAGTTTTCAGGAAATTAAATAGATACTAAGCCGATTATCTTATTACAGATGGCTTGTAATCATACAACCATTTATGAAAATCATCATTAAGGCTCACTTGCCGCTCCTGTTGCCCATTAGATGCTACGGTGTTGGCATCGAAGTAGCGCATCTCACCCAAAGCACTACGAGCTTGGATAATTTTTGTGCGTTCAATGCGACGCTGTTCGTAGCTAGTTAAAGCTTCTTGAAAATTAGCTGATTGAGAAAAACACTCTTGCAGTTCATAAGCATCTTCAAAAGTGGTATTGGCTCCCTGTCCCATAGCAGGTGCCATTGGATGAGCAGCATCGCCTAAGAGTGTAACTCTACCTTGACTCCAGTGAGTTAACGGTGGGCGATCGCAAATCGGCCCTTCCCAAATTTGCTCGGCTGGTGTCGCTTGTACCACCACCTGAAAAGATTCATCCCAATCAGCTAATTCATGGAGAATGCGAGATTTAACTTCATCGGCGCTGTGGGAAAGAGAGTACTCAGGCGAGAACTTCCGACTAATCCAACTGGTATAGCCGCCGCCCACATTCAGAAGGTACATAAACTGTTGATTGCCTTTGACAAAAACTAATTCATAGTCATTAAATAGCTCGTGGTGATACTTGATGACGGCACGCCAACACATACTACCAATATAATTAGGCTTACCCTCACCAAATAAAGTTTCTCTAATTACAGAGTTAACGCCATCAGCGCCAATCAGCAAATCTGCATTTATCGATTTTTCACCATCAAAATGAATTTCCACACTGTTTTTATCTTGCTCAAAGCCGATACAATGATGATTGAGGTGAATGATGTCAGATGGCAATCTAGACGCTAAGACTTGCTGTAGACGATACCACCAAATAGTCAATAATGGCTGTCCATATTGCTCTAAGTATTTGGTTGCGTTAGCCCGGATTGTTTCTCCCTGAATATTCTTTAAAACTGTGTGGTGAACCTCACAGCCTGAACCTTTGAGGGTTTCGACAATTCCCGGTGCGATCGCATCTAGAGAACTCAAGCCATTTGGAGCTAGTCCTAGTCCAGTTCCAGCCGGACGAAATTCTTGGGCTTTTTCGTACACTTGAACGTCTATGCCTTGGCTTCTCAGTGCTATAGCAGTAGCCAATCCACCTGGGCCAGCACCGATAATTGCAACTTTTTCCACTATGGGTTTGGATAATTTCTGAGTTGGGTTTGTATTCATATACTTATATTTTTTCAATAATCAAATTATGATTTCTATAATAAACATAAATATTAGTCTGTTCACTAAATATGAAAGAAAATTCCTTAGCTCCAATAACTTCAAACTCTCTTAGCCAAGAATTGAAAATATTCGGTTCAGAGGAAGTAGACTTATCGCTGAATATCAATAATATCTCCTATTCGCTAAAGCTAGAGCCTCGTGTCACTTTACTCGATGCACTCCGGGAAAAGCTGGGTTTGATGGGCACTAAAAAAGCTTGCGATCGCGGTGAATGTGGTGCATGTACTATTCTAGTTAATGGTCGGCGAATTAACTCCTGTATGACTTTAGCAGTAATGCACATCAATGCTGAAATTACCACAATTGAGGGATTAGCCCAAGATGGAAAACTCCACCCCATGCAAACAGCCTTTATTACCCATGATGCTTTTCAATGTGGGTACTGTACATCGGGACAAATTGTATCAGCCGTAGGGATGATATTAGAAGAATTGCCAAAATCTGAGGCAGAAATTCGAGAAAAGATGAGTGGAAACCTTTGCCGTTGTGGAGCATACCCAAATATTATTGCGGCGATTCGAGATGTACTAGAGGAAATGGAAGATGCAGCCATTTAGTTATGCTAAAGTTACTTCCCAAGATGCAGCGATCGCAACAGTTGAACAAGACAAAACGGCTGCATTTATCGCTGGGGGTACAGATTTACTAGGATTGATGAAGGATGGGGTTCAAGCAGCGAATATATTAATTGATATTAATAGTTTGCCCCTAGCAGATATTGAATCTCAAACTCATGGAATCCGCATTGGTGCAATCTCTCGAATGAGTGATGTGGCTTTTCATCCCAAAATTCAGGAGTGCTATCCAGTAATTAGCCAAGCTTTGTTACAAAGTGCTTCACCCCAACTGCGAAATATGGCAACAGTGGGCGGTAATTTACTACAAAGAGTCCGTTGTGGCTACTTTCGCGATCCGGTTTTTCCTTGTAATAAACGCACTCCCGGTTTAGGTTGTGCCGCAATTACAGGCTACAACCGAATGCACGCTATTTTCGGGGCGAGCGAACATTGTATTGCCGTTCATCCTTCCGATTTAGCTGTGGCGCTGACGGCATTAGATGCGATGATTTGCATCCAAGGTGTAGAAAAAGCCCGTCGCATTTCAATTCACGATTTTTATCTCTTACCAGGTGAGACACCAGAAAAAGAAACTCTATTACAGCCCGGAGAGTTAATTGTTGCCATTGAAATTCCAAATTCTGCATATAAGTCCTATTATTTAAAAGTTAGGGATCGGGCTTCCTACGAATTTGCTCTCGTTTCTATCGCTGTTGCCGTAGAGGTAGAACAAGACACGATTAAATCAGCACGCATCGCTTTTGGTGGGGTAGCACCAAAACCTTGGCGGGCAAGGGATGCTGAGGAATTTCTCAAAGGCAAAGTAATTAACCAAGCTACGTTTACAGCCGCAGGAGAAGCAGCCGTTAAAGAAGCGAAACCGCAAACCCACAATGAATTCAAAATTGAATTAGTCAAACGCGCTTTGTTACGTGCGCTTTCAGTTGTGACAGAAAAATTATGAATAAAATTATCGGTAAACCACTCGATCGCGTTGATGG
Source organism: Nostoc sp. (assembly GCF_036919895.1). Classification (GTDB taxonomy): domain Bacteria; phylum Cyanobacteriota; class Cyanobacteriia; order Cyanobacteriales; family Nostocaceae; genus Nostoc. The sequence goes on along the minus strand of NZ_JBALBW010000068.1, from coordinate 19,122 downwards.
CAAACTCAAAGTTACCGGAGAAGCACCCTATACAGCCGATGTTCCCATAGAGAATTTAACTTATGGAGTGATTTTTCAAAGCGCGATCGCAAGCGGTAAAATTATCCAAATAGACACATCCGCCGCCGCCGCCGTTTCTGGTGTGGTAGATATCATTACTTACCAACAAACTCCATCTCTGGTAAAAATCCCCTTCTTTTCGCCTCCACAACCTCAGCCAACCGAAAAAGACGATAATATTTACTACGATGGTCAACATCTAGGGATTGTAATAGCTCAAACTTTAGAACAAGCCGAAACTGCCGCCTCCCTAGTTAAAATTATCTACGAAGAAACCCCGGCGACAGTCACAGTGGCACACGCCGAGATATTTGAACCCGAATCAATATTTTTTGGCATGATGCCAGGTAAAATCACCAGAGGGAATCTTGAATCTGGGAAAGCTCAAGCAGATGTTCTGGTAGAGCAAATTTATACCACGCCAATGGAACATCATAATCCCCTTGAACCTTCTGCAACGATCGCCATCTGGGAAGGGGATAATTTGACGCTGTATGAAACTACTCAAGGCATTTCAGCAACCCAAAAAGCGATCGCATCTGTTCTGAATATTCCTCAAGAAAATGTCCGCGTCATTTCCAAATATTTAGGCGGAGGATTTGGTTGTAAGGCGTTGTTGCGATCGCACACTATTTTAGCTGCGATCGGATCTCGTCAAGTAAAACGCCCAGTGAAAGTTGTGCTAACGCGATCGCAAATGTACACTGCTTGCGGCTACCGATCCCCAACTCAGCAGCAGCTAACGCTAGGTGCAACCAAGGAAGGTAAACTAACCGTTATTAATCACATTGGCACATCCTTAACATCGCTATTTGATGACTTTGTAGAACCAGTTGGGACAGCAACAACAATGATGTACGCCTGTCCAAATCTGGAAATTAAATATCGTTTAGCCCGCATCAATGCCGGCACCCCAACCTTTATGCGTGGCCCAGGAGAAGCCACGGGAATGTTTGCCCTAGAGTCAGCAATGGATGAACTAGCGGATGCCTTAAATATTGACCCGATTGAACTAAGATTAAAAAATCATGCAGATATCGATCCCCACAAAGGATTACCTTGGTCAAGTAAATATCTAAAAGAATGTTACCAGAAAGGGGCAGAAGTTTTTTCTTGGTTACAACGCAACCCAGTTCCCCGTTCTATGCGGGATGGTTATTTCCTGATTGGTTGGGGAATGGCTAGTGCGACATTTCCCACCAACATTGGAACTGCATCAGTCAAGGTAGAAATTTTTGCCAGTGGAGACGTGCGGGTGCAAAGTGGAACCCAAGATATCGGTACAGGTACTTATACAGTGATGTCGCAGGTAGCCTCTGAGGTATTAGGTTTACCAGTGCAGTTTGAACTAGGTGATAGCAATTTTCCCAAAGCGCCGATTACGGGTAATTCAATTACAGTTGCTAGTGTTTCCCCGGCGGTGCAAAAAGCAGCGATCGCAATCCGCGATAAAATAATCCAAATTGCGATCGGAGATCCAAATTCTCTACTTTATGGATCTCAAGCAGAAGATATTACCGTCGAGTCAGGGCAAATATTTTTAAAACACGATCCTTCCAAACAAGACAGTTACACCGAGATTCTGCACCGTAACCAATTAGAGAGTTTACAAGTCACAGAAGAAACCTCACCTAGCCCAGAGAGTAAACAATACGCCAAACACTCATTTGGTGCAATCTTTGTGGAAGTAGCTGTCGATGAATTGTTGGGGGAAATCAAAGTCAGACGTTGTGTAGGCGTTTATGATGCAGGGCGAATTCTCAACTTCAAGACAGCACGGAGTCAGGTTTTGGGTGGGATTACATGGGGAATCAGTATGGCGTTGCTGGAGAAAACTGTAATGGATACAAATCAGGGAAGAATAGTTGGTGCTAACCTTTCCGATTACCTGATTCCGGTTCATGCAGATATCCCAAATATGGAAGTGGAATTTGTTGAGGAACCCGATCCTTATGTAAATGCTCTAGGGACGAAAAGCCTAGGGGAACTTCCAATTGTTGGGGTAGCAGCAGCTATATCTAATGCAGTTTATCATGCTACAGGTAAACGGATTCGTGACCTACCAATTACACCAGACAAGTTGCTGTGAATAGGCGCATAAAAAATCTAATCTCAACTTCCTACTCTTCGGGAAGGCGAAGCCGCTTATCCGTTTCAAAAAAGTCACTCACGACAATGCAAACACCAGCGAACAAAAACGCCAATGCACCCCCAATCGCACCGATAAAAGGTGTTATTGCTTGCGGTTGGGTAAATATAATACCAAACAAACTCATTGCTAAAGCAAACCCACCAAAATACGTCCCAATTCCTAATCCCGCCCACTGCTGGGGTACTAATCCTAAAGCAAAAGGAATTGCCCCGTTGACAATTAAACTAAAGCCAGCAACGATTAATAGAATTATCGGAATTTGTACGCCCACAGATATCATTATCAGTAATGAGGGAACGATCGCACCGATACCACAAAGCATTGCTTGACGATTACCAATTTTGACGGCGAAGATCCCAGCAGGGATACTTGCAATTGCGATCGCTAATCCGATCCACACCATAAGCACATCAATATTATCAGTATTCAGTTGGGTTTTTAGTACTTTCCCCAAAACATCCATCAGAAATCGGATACCCCACGCTACACCAAAACCAGTTCCTAAAATCAAAGCCAATTTCTGTAAAGGTAACTTTACAATTTCTGCTTGGTGTCTATCCACTACTGCTTCTGGAGGATTGACTAACCGCAACACAGCCGCCGCCCCCAGCATAACGAAAGAACCGATCGCAAAGGTATAAACTGGCCCTAAGCTCAGAATAAACTTATAGCTTATTGGTTTAAAAGCTCCAATCACACCACCTGCTAAAGTGACAACACTTACTGCTAAAGGTAACTGGGCTGGTGTAGAATACATTCCCAAAAGGCACATCGCTGGAGAACGAAATACTGTCATTGCTAATGCCCAGGCTACCAATACTATAGGTAAGAGCGATCGCATCACGGTAGTAGGCGGAATTAAGCTCACAACGCATGGTATGGCAATGAACAAAGCCGATGCCAGAATCATACCTACTGACAGAAAGGGAAACCGAGTCCCTACCCAGCGTCTAGCTCGATCTGAAAGTCCACCCATCAAGGGTTCCAGCACCGCACCCAAGGCATTTTCGAGTATCACCAAGCCAACTGCTAGTGACGCAGGAAAACCAAACTGAGTCAAAAGTTGTGGCAAATATATATTATAAATTAACCAGGTGAGAGTAATTGCTCCCTGCACTACTGCCAACACCCAAACTTGCACCCATAAAATATTGAAATGAGATTTTGAGGTAGTCATAAAAAATGGGGAATTGGGCATTGGTTGTTTCTTCCTCAACCCAAAACAAATACGGTTTCTTTAAAGAGAGTTATCGCGTTTCCTAATCATCCAAGGTACATCATAGCCCCCTCCTCGCTTGCGGGGAGGGGGGTTAGGGGTGGGGTTCAGTACCTACTTAACCGAGAACCGCTATCAGGAAAGTCGCAAGTTTTTAATACTCTGGAACTGAAGGATCGATTTCTCGACTCCAAGCGGTAATTCCGCCTTTGACATTTGTCCCAACAATTCCGGCTTCCTTGAGAATGGCAAGGGCTTTTGCCGATCGCCCGCCCATTTTACAATGAGCAATTAAGCGGTGGCCGTTTAATATTTCCTTCACCTTCGCAACGCCATTGCCATTTTCAATGTCTGGTAAGGGTACCAACACCGAACCAGGAATCTTGGCAATGTCGTACTCATTGGGGTTGCGGACATCCAGCAGGACAAAATCCTTCGCACCGCTATCCAGCAACTCTTTCAAATCCTTAACAGTCATTTCTTGACTTTCCATCTGCTGTTTTGCCTCCTCTGCCTTAGCTTGTGGAATTCCGCAGAATTCTTCGTAGTCTATCAGTTTTTCAATCACTGGGCGAATCGGGTTAGGACGCAGTTTCAACTCCCGAAATTTCATATCTAAGGCGTTGTATAACAGCAATCGTCCACTTAGGGTATTACCTTGTCCCAGAATAATTTTGACTGTTTCCGTTGCTTGGATTAAACCAATAATTCCTGGCAAAATCCCTAATACGCCACCTTCTGCACAAGAGGGAACCATTCCTGGTGGTGGTGGTTCTGGGAAAAGGTCCCGATAATTTGGCCCACCTTGGTAGTTAAATACAGTAGCTTGCCCTTCAAAGCGTAAAATAGAACCGTAGACGTTGGGTTTATTCAGCAATACGCAAGCGTCGTTAACTAGATATCTAGTGGGGAAGTTATCAGTACCATCTACCACAATATCGTAAGGTTGCAGGATTTCTAGGGCGTTTTCGGAAGTCAGGCGAGTTTCGTATAAATCAACCTGACAATAGGGGTTAATCTCGTGAATGCGGTTTTTTGCCGATTCAATTTTGGGTTTACCCACCCAAGATGTCCCGTGGATGACTTGGCGTTGCAGATTGGAAGTATCGACAATATCGAAATCGACAATCCCGATGCGTCCAATACCCGCCGCCGCCAAATATAAAAGTAGTGGTGAACCTAGTCCACCTGTACCTATACACTGGACACTGGCAGCTTTCAGGCGCTTCTGTCCTTCTAGTCCTACTTCCGGCAAAATCAGGTGTCGAGAGTAGCGTTCGTAATCATCTTTGGTTAACTGGATTTCGTCCAGATTAGGGTTGAGCATAGCAGTTACGATCTGGGAGAGCGGAATATTAATCCTATCGAAAAACTGGATCTCATATAGAGATTAAGAAGTCGGGAATATGAATTTTCATGGGTGGTAGCGGTGAAAACCGCTACGAGTGACTGTCTTTAAACTAAGTCAGATTTTATATTTTCAATTGCCTCTGCTTGGAACTGATGACGATCGTCAAGGCTCCAGTTTCGGAGTTCTCCAGCTTTACGGTTTTGGACGGTAACTATTATATACGAGTATCCTTGCCAAGCATATAAGCGATGTCTTTTACTTTCTGCTGTGCTTTCCCCTAGAAACTTAGCCGCACCTTCTGTATTCCAGGCATTTTCTATTGGCATGACTTCGACCACAATTTTACTCTCACTAGCCAGATAGCCCAAAATTATACCGCAACACTCATCTGGATAGGTGCTTTCGGCATGTGTGCGGATGGTCTGCAAGTGTTCTTGGCTAAGTCGGATCATGTCTGCATTGGTAATTTTGGTAAGCGCCGATTTTTTTTAGTCCTTCCTGTTTCCAAAGCCTCCACTCAAACTTATTTGTAACTTGACTTTCTGTGGTGCATTCGCACTTGTTAGGTTTGATAGAGTTTTATCCTAATGGCGAGTCAAAAAACCCCTTAAACAAGCACCTGTATTTTAGTTATCTCGATAGATGCATTGTTCCGATTTATTTATCTTTACATACTTTGCTTTTTTTCCGTGGCTTACCTACATATTTCGGCATATAATGTAAAGAGTATGCAAAGATAGTTTTTAACTATAGACATCTAAGTAAATATTCAGTATTAAGTTAATATCAGGTTATTTAAATGTCCCCTATTTTTAAGCTAGACACCCACAGGCAATAGCCCACAACAAGGGCATGAAAATTACCTTCTCTATCAAGAGTTAACTGTTCCCTATTCTCAAGACGCTAGGATTTACGCATTGACAAAAAATTAAAGTATGAGGTATGTTTTTCGGGCATTTCAGCTTGGTTTTGTGATGCTTTTTTAGTGATTACTAGGTTGGGCTGCACCTACGCTATTTAATCAAGGACGATTGTCAAAAGTCTGAAATTTAACTATTTCAGTCAATCCACACAGTCATTAATTTGTATAGTGCGTGATACTTAGATAGGTGCGTGCTACTTGTATTTTCGATAAAATTACTGTCCCTCAAGGGTGACATAAAAATATGCCGAAAGTGTCAACTTTCGGCGAGTTCTTGTGTTCTAAAACAGTACTAGCTTAGGGTAGATAACTTTAAAGTTACTGAAAAATTTGATTAAGGAAGGTAAATATTATGACAAATATCATTGGAACCAACGGTAATGATATTCTACTGGGCAGTAACGACGCTGATACGATTAATGGTAAAGCAGGCAACGATATCATTACAGCTAAAAAGGGTAACGACATTCTGACTGGTGGTGGCGGCAAAGATAAATTTATTTACAACTTAGGTGATGGCACTGATACTATCACTGATTTTGGTGGCGTAGGTAAAGGAACAAACCCCACAGCAGCAATCATTGCCAAAGTTGATACGCTTAAATTCCAGGGTGCTGGTTTCACTGCTCGAAATCTGTTGCTTACCCAGAATGGCAACAATCTAGAAATCACCTTTGATGGAGTAGCTGATACTAAAACGATCCTAAAAAACTTCAAATTAGAAAACCTGGAGAACCTGAAAGCCTCTAAAACAAGACCTGCCGTTGGCAATATCCTGTTTGATGGGCAAACTAGTATCACCGACAGTTTTAACGTCTTAGATGCCAACTCTACTGAAACCATTCTGGGCATCAAAAATACAGTCACCTTTCTCAATAACCTCTCCAACAACATTACGGGTTTAGATAACTCAGATGATGTCGTTAATGGTCAGGGGGGTAATGACCGCATCGACGGCAAGAGTGGTAATGACTTACTGCGAGGTGGTAGTGGTAATGATACTCTTATTGGTGGTGCTGGTAATGATACCCTGATTGGGGATACGGGCAATGACTCCCTCGACGGTGGCACTGGTAATGACTGGCTGCGCGGTGGTGCGGGCAATGATACCCTCAACGGTGGTACTGGTGACGATTACTTGAATGTTGACTCTTCACCAGGCAATAACCTGCTTTCTGGTGGCGATGGTAATGATACTCTCTCAGCATTAGGTGACTACGAGGGCAATGCGGTTTCTGGTAATAACACTCTCAAGGGTGGTGCTGGTAACGATACCTTGAGTGCTGACGGTTCACCAGGCGATAACCTACTGGATGGTGGTAATGGCAATGATTATCTCTCCGTCTCTGGTGACTACTACGGCCCTGATGTGTCTGGTAATAACGTCCTCAAGGGCGGTGCTGGTAACGATACCTTGAGTGCTGTCTTTTCAAAAGGCGATAACTTACTTTCTGGTGGCGATGGCAACGATCGCCTCTCTGTTAATCTTGCTGATGGTAATAATACTCTCAAGGGTGGTACTGGTGACGATTACTTGAGCGCTAACATTTCAACAGGCAATAATCTGCTCTCTGGTGGCGATGGCAATGATTCTCTTTTTGCCTCTGATTTCGAGGGCTACAGGTTTGATAACACATCAGGTCATAATACCCTCAATGGTGGCGCTGGTAACGATTACTTGAATGTTAACGATTCACGAGGCGCTAATCTACTCTCTGGTGGCGATGGCAATGATTCTCTCTCTGGTTCTAGCTACGGTTACGGCTTCGGAGGATCTTTTTATAACACTACTGGAAATAACACCCTTAACGGTGGTGCTGGTGACGATAATTTGAATGTTGACTATTCATCAGGCGATAATTTGCTGAATGGAGACAATGGCAATGATTATCTTTCCGCCTCTGGCTACGAGTACGACGAGTCCGCCGACTATGGCGAAGGAATCTATCGCAAAGCGTCAGGCAATAACACCCTTAACGGTGGCGCTGGTGACGATAATTTGATTGTTGATTATTCAACAGGCAATAATTTCCTCTTTGGGGGTAATGGCAATGATACTCTCTCTGCATGTAATGCATTGGGCAATAACACTCTTTATGGTGGCAATGGCAATGATATCCTCATAGGTGGGAAAGGTAATGATAGCCTTTATGGAGGGAATGGTGCTGATACCTTTGCTTTTAAGAGTTACAACGAAGGTGTCGATCGTCTTTATGACTTTAATGCCACTAACGAACTAATTCAGGTATCGGCTGCTGGTTTTGGTGGTGGGTTATTAATAGGTTCACTTCAAAATAGTCAGTTTACCATCGGCACATCTGCAACCACTAGCGCTCAACGTTTTATCTATGACTCCACCACAGGAGGATTGTTCTTTGACCAAGATGGCAGTGCAGGTGGTTTTACTCAGGTAAAATTTGCCCAACTATCTGTTGGATTATCACTCACCAACAACAATTTTGTGGTTGCTTAATCTTAATTAAGGCTCTACCATCACTTTAGACAGAGAATGTGAGGTGCTATTTTTAGCACCTCACATTTAAGCTATCGCCATCATTGCACAGATACTTAAGATATTGCCTTGCGATCGCTCGATCTCAAATCAGAACCGCAGCTACATCCAACCCACGTGTCGGCGATCGCAGACCTCAAAAAATCAAACATGTATTTTTTATCACTCTTTTGAGGAGCTTTGAAGTTGTCTTCCCTAGAAGCTTGTCTAATTTTGCGATCGTTACTGGGCGTAGCTTGCTTCTCCAAAAGAATAGGATGATAACAACTTTTTGTCTGCTGTTATTTGCAAATTAAATTCCTAGAAAAATGTAAAGACTTTACAAAGTGACGTATTTACGTATACATTGATTGGCAAATAATATGAAGATTATGCAAAGATGCTTCTTTAACTGTAGACATCTAAGTAAATATTCTATATATAGTTACTGTCAGGTTATTTAGGTGTTTTTCATTTTTAAGCTTCCTACCCTACACAAGGCTGAAACCAATGCAATAACAACTAACTATGTTTGCCAAAGCAAGCAAGATTGGGACGATCGTGACTGAGATTGTCTTAGATACCTAGATAAGTGCTACTTGCAAATTGGTACACAGGATGAAGCTTGAAAGAAATTCCTATCCCTCAAGAGTGAGATAAAAATATGCCAAAAATGTTTAAACTTATCTGGTTATCTTCGCATTAAAACAGCACTAACGGCAAATTGACAACTGAAAGTTACTAAAAAAATCGATTTAGGCAGGTAGAAAATTATGGCAATTATCAATGGCACTAATGGTAATGATGTCCTCAATGGGACAACTGATGATGACCTGATTAATGGTTTAGCAGGTGACGATACTATAAATGGTAACAAAGGCTACGACACCCTAGATGGTGGCACTGGTGACGATACATTCTATATTGACTCATATACTTATGGTGATATCTTGATCGCAGGTGGTGGGGGCAAGGATAAATTTGTTTACACTCTCAACGAGAATGGTTATGGTACTAATACCATCATCACAGATTTCGGTGGAATTGGTAAAGGCTCAAACCCATCATCGGCGGCGATTACCGAAGTGGATACCTTGCAATTCAAAGGTTCTGAGCAATTAGCTGCAAAAAATCTGCAATTAACTCAATATGGTAACGACTTAGGAATCAGCTTTGAAGGAGCGCCTTATTACAGAGTAGTCTTGCAGAACTTTGCCCTGGAAAACCTAGACAATTTAGCCCAGGTTGGCAATATCCTGTTTAATGGGCAAACTCACATCACAGATAGCTTTGATGTTTTCAATGCCAACTCCACCCAAAACACTATCTTTAACAAAAATACAGTCACCTTCCTTAACGACCTGAACAATAATGTTAACGGCTTTGACAACTCAGATGATGTAATTAATGGTCAAGGCGGTGATGACATCATTGACGGCAAAAGTGGCAACGACATACTCAGAGGTGGTGCGGGCAATGATACTCTCATTGGTGGTGCAGGAAATGACACTCTCATTGGTGATTCAGGGAATAACATCCTCAACGGTGGCGCTGGTGACGATTACTTGAGTGCTGATTCAATAAACAACTACGGTTATGGCGATCCAACAAGCAATAACCTGCTTTCTGGAGGCGATGGCAATGATACTCTTTTTGCCGGCGTATTTGGTAATAGCACCCTCAATGGTGGCGCTGGTGACGATACAATCTATAGCAATGTTGCTAATAATGATGACATACTGATAATTGGCGGCGGCGGCAGGGATAAATTTGTTTATCAAGCACCTGAAAATTTCGGTGGTAATACTACCATTGCGATCGCCGATTTTGGTGGCATTGGTAAAGGCTCAAACCCATCATCGGCAGTGATTGCCGAAGTGGATACCTTGCAATTTACAGGTTTCGATCAATTAACTGCGAGAAATCTGCTATTAGCTCAAAATGGTGATAACACAGAAATCACTTTTAACGAGAGATATGGTTTCAAAGTGGTCTTGCAGAATTTTGACCTGGAAAATCTGGACAATTTAGCCCAGGTCGGCAATATCCTATTTTATGGGCAAACTAACATCACAGATAGCTTTGATGTTTTCAATGCCAACTCCACCCAAAGCACTATCTTCAATAAGAATACAGTCACCTTTCTTAACGACCTAAACAATAATGTCAACGGCTTTGACAACTCAAATGATGTTATCAATGGTCAGGGGGGTGATGACATCATTGATGGCAAAAGTGGCAACGACTTACTGCGGGGTGGTACAGGCAATGATATTCTGCTTGGTGGTGCTGGTAACGATCAACTATATGGGAACGAAGGCAACAACACTCTAGATGGTGGTCTTGGTAACGATCAGCTTGATGGTGTATATTCTACCGGAAACAATGTTTTCAATGGCGGAAGTGGATCTGATACTCTTAACCTCTATTATTCTACTGGGAATAACAACCTTAGTGGGGATGAAGGGAATGATGCCCTTTATATTAGCTACTCTACTGGCAACAATACGCTTTCAGGCGGAGATGGGGCTGATTCCTTTTATGCCGATGGAATCCAAGGTACAAACATCTTCGATGGAGGAGATGGAAATGACTCGTTCTTTTTGAGCGTCGCAAGGTATTCCTCCTCTAACTTAACAGCTGAAACGGTAGATGGGGGAGCAGGTGACGATTTACTGTCCGTCAATTACGGCAATGCTAACGGAGCAGTCACTTTTACTTTTAATGCCACCACTAACATTGGCTCGATTACGGCTGGCACGAATCAGGTTAGCTTCAAGAATATCGAAGGATTAAATATCACAGGTACAGCATACAATGACTATCTAGTAGGAACCTATCGCGATGATACATTATCCGGCAGCGGCGGCAATGATACGATTATCGGCGGTGCAGGTAACGATATCTTAAGTGCTGGCGGAGGCGATAGCACTCTTTATGGTGACACCGGTAACGATTTATTGAGTGTTTTCGATTCATCAGCCGATAATTTGCTCTTTGGTGGCGATGGCAACGATAGCTTGAATGGCTCTGGTGAATACTACGGCTTTGGCTCAGGCGATAACACCCTGTATGGTGGCACCGGTGATGATTCCTTGACTGCTCGCTTTGCAACAGGCAATAATCTCCTAGATGGTGGCGATGGCAATGATTATCTTTCCATCTCTGACTCCTACTATGATGAGGGTTACTATAGTGCGTCAGGCGATAACACTCTCAATGGTGGCGCTGGTAACGATATTTTGAATACGGCCTATACAACAGGCGATAACTTACTCTATGGCGGCGATGGCAATGATTCCTTCTATATAGGCAGTCCCCCCCCCTCCCCATACGATCCTACATTTAGTTTCCCCGTGAATCAAACGGTAGATGGGGGTACAGGTGACGATTTCTTGTCCGTCGATTACAGGAATGCTACAGGAGGAATCACAACAACTTTCAATGCTGCTACTAATATTGGCTTAATTACGGCGGGCACGAATCAGGTTAGCTACAAGAATATCGAACGATTCAATATCACAGGTACAGCCTACAATGACAACATTGTAGGCAACAGTGGCAATGATACGCTCTCTACAGGCAATGGCGGCAATGATACAATCGATGGAGGAATAGGTGACGATTTGTTGTCTGTAGATTTTAGTGATGCTACCGCAGGAATCACTTCGACATTCAATCCTACTACTAACATTGGTTCAATTACCGCAGGCACGAATCAGGTTAGCTACAAGAATATCGAACGATTAAATATCTTAGGTACAGCCTACGATGACAACATTGCTGGGAACAGTAGCAATGATACGCTCTCTGGGGGCGCTAGTGGCAATGATACGATCGATGGGGGAATAGGTGACGATTTGCTCTCCGTAGATTTTAGGGATGCTACCGCAGGAATCACAACAACTTTCAATGCCATTACTAACATTGGCTCAATTACCGCAGGTACGAATCAGGTTAGTTACCAGAATATCGAGCGATTAAATATCTCAGGTACAGCCTACGATGACAACATTGTAGGCAACAATGGCAACGATACGCTCTCCGGGGGCACTGGTGGCAATGACATCCTGACAGGTGGGGACGGTAATGATACCTTTGCTTTCAATATTTACGGTGAAGGACTTACTCGTGTTGATGACTTCAACGTTGCTAATGAATTTATTCAGGTATCAGGTAATTTTTATGACGCAACATTTTCACTTCTGAAAAGTCAGTTTACTATCGGATCATCTGCAACCACTAGCGCTCAACGATTTATCTATGACTCCACCACAGGTGGACTGTTCTTTGACCAAGATGGCAGTGCAAGTGGTTCGACTCAGGTAAAATTTGCCCAACTATCTGCGGGATTATCATTAACCGAAAACAATTTTGTACTCGTTTATTAGCACTGTTTTATCATTCTAAGTACGGTTGGCGAGGTACTTTTTTGAGCACCTCGCTGGATGGTTTACAAGTATTATTGGCTCACTTAGTTCATGTCTGCGTTCTTGATTTTGGGAAGCGATCGCCATCACTGCACAGATACTTAAGATATTGCCTTGCGATCGCTCGATCTCAAATCAGAACCGCAGCTATATCTAACCCACGTGTCGGCGATCGCAGACCTCAAAAAATTAAATCAGATAAAAACATGCTGAAAATGTTCAACTTTAACGAGTTATTTGTGCCTTAAAACAGCACTAACTGGAAATTGACAACTGTAAAGTTACTAAAAAAATCGATTTAGGTAGGTAGAAAATTATGGCAATTATCAACGGCACTAATGGTAATGATACCCTCAATGGAACAACCGAGAATGACCTGATTAATGGTTTAGCAGGTGACGATAAACTATATGGTAACGGAGGCTACGACACTCTCAACGGTGGCGCTGGTGATGATACCTTCTTCTCATACACTAATAATTATAATAATGATGATGCTGATGCCTTGGCAACTGGTGGCGGCGGTAAGGATAAATTTGTTTACGAGATTACTAATGGTATCATTACAATCACCGATTTCGATGGCATTGGTAAAGGCTCAAACCCATCAGCAGGGGCGATTGCCTCAGTGGATACCTTGCAATTTACAAGAGATGAGCAATTAACTGCGAGGAATTTGCAATTAACTCAAAATGCTAACAACTTAGAAATCAGCTTTGACGGGGAGTTTGGTTCCAAAGTTGTTCTGCAAAACTTTGCCTTGGAAAACCTGGACAATTTAGCCCAGGTTGGCAATATCCTATTTTATGGGCAAACTAGCATCACCGACAGCTTTGATGTCTTCAATGCTAACTCCACCCAAAACACTATTTTCAACAAAAATACAGTCACCTTTCTTAACGACCTGAACAATAATATTAACGGCTTTGAAAACTCAGATGATGTAATTAATGGTCAGGGGGGTAATGATATCATTGATGGCTTGAGTGGCAACGATCTTTTGAGGGGTGGTGCGGGCAATGATACTCTCATTGGTGGTACTGGTGACGATGTTCTATTGGATGATTCTAATTCCGATTTAACAGGCAATAATTTGCTCTTTGGGGGCGATGGCAATGATATTCTCTCCACCTCTGGCATATTATTCGGAAGCTACGTCACACCATTCAATTTCTCTGGCTATGCATCAGGCAATAACACTCTCAACGGTGGCGCTGGGAACGATACCTTGCGTGCTAACTTTTCAACAGGCGATAACCTACTCAATGGGGACGATGGCAATGATGTTCTCTCCGCCTCTGGCTACTGGGACCTTGACACAGGAACGGTTTTTTATCCTTCGTCTGGCAATAATACCCTCAAAGGTGGTGCTGGTAACGATTCTCTGAATGTTGACTATTCAACAGGCGATAACCTACTGAATGGGGACAATGGCAATGATTATCTCTCTGCCTCTGGCACACAGGACGAGTCCAGCTTTAATATTCCCTCTGGCAATAACACCCTCAACGGTGGCGCTGGTAACGATTCCTTATATATTGAGTATTCAGCAGGTAATAATCTGCTTTTTGGGGGTGATGGCAATGATTTGTTCTCCGCCGTCAGTGCATTAGGGAATAACATCCTTGATGGAGGTGCAGGTAACGATACCTTACATATTGAGTATTCAGCAGGTAATAATCTGCTTTTTGGGGGTGATGGCAATGATTTGCTCTCCGCCGTCATTGCATTAGGGAATAACACCCTTGATGGAGGTGCAGGTAACGATACCTTGAGTGCTAACAGTTCAACAGGCGATAACTTCCTCGCTGGAGGTGATGGCAATGATTATATCTCTGCCTCTAGCGCCTCTGGTAATAACACCCTTTATGGAGGTAATGGTACTGATATCCTCACAGGTGGCAAAGGTAATGATAGCCTTTATGGAGGTAATGGTACTGATACCTTTGCTTTCAATAGTTACAATGAAGGTGTCGATAGTCTTTATGACTTCAATGCCACTAATGAACTTATTCAAGTATCAAAGACTGGTTTTGGTGGCGGGTTATTAATAGGTTCACTTCAAAATAGTCAATTTACCATCGGAACATCTGCAATCACTAATGAAGAGCGATTTATTTATAATAGCGCTACAGGTGGACTGTACTTTGACCGAGATGGCAGTGCGGCTGGGTTTACTCAGGTAAAATTTGCCCAACTATCTGCTGGATTGTCACTAAGCAACAACAATTTTGTGGTTGTTTAATCGGAATTAGCGCTCTTTGATCGCCAAGAGGTGCGGTTTGCGAGGTGCTATTTTTAGCATCTTGCATTCCCATTGCTCAATGGAAGTCGTTTTAGTCAGCGATCGTAATTATTGCACAGATAAGATTATCGTGTAGATGTAGTCCTCGGTAAACATTAAAAACTAGAAGGATATGAAGAATATACAAAGCTCAGTATTTGTATATACATTGATTGAATAATATGAAGGTTGTGTAAAAATGCTGATTCAGCACAGACATTTAAGTAAGACATTGACTATGTAGTTATTATGAGGCTATTAGGATATTTTTGATTTTCAAGCTAGATACTCACAGAACATAGCCCACGTTTGATTTTTAGTATCACATTATTCTATAGTTCTATGCACCCTCATATAGAATTGGTATAATGAATATCATTCAATATAGGCATCTGAAGGATTATTTAACGATGCGTCTTCAGGTAAATAATGTTGTGGTTGTGCAGATTGCAACATCTGGAGTTGATGGGTTGCTTCTGTTAGTTGACGATTGAGGTCTTCAATATCGGAGGTTTGTTGTTCGATTTTCCGCGTCAGTTCAGACCTCTTTCTCATACCCTTGATGGCTGGAAATAATGAGACGACAAAGCCAAATAATACGCCGAAACTAAAGGTAATCAGAAGTATGAGCGCCATTGAGGCATCTAGCGATCGCCACCCTAAAAATTGTACTGCTACTGGGGCTGAGTTTTGCAGTGCGAAAGTCACAGCTGCGATCGCAATCAATAATGCTAGCAAAGTCAATATTCGCATGATATATCTCCATCCCTTAAATTAGTATTATTACTGATCCGAAGAGTCTTTGCCATTTGATGGATGATCGAGGGAAGAAAGGCGAAATCCCGGTGCTTTGTAGTCTTTGGGTAAGTAATTTTCGGGAATGGTGATTTGATTTCCATCTCGAATTGCTGAATAATGAGGAGAAAGAATTTCAATATCTGCTTCGTTGCATTTATCCTGGATATTTTGATGCAGTTCTGAGTAAATTCTCGCCATTAAGCTAGACTGATTTGTATAGGCGTTGATTTCATAACTCACATAAAAATCATCCAAACTTGTTTGTAAGATAAATGGGGTAGGTTCTTTGAGAATACGTGGTGTTGCTAACGCTGCATCAGTTAGCACCTGATGAACTTTTCGCCACGGTACATCATAGCCAAGAGTTACGGTAGTATGTAGGACTAAATAATAGTTGGGGTCTTCTGCAAGAGCGCTATAGTTAATAATTTGGCTGGTTAGCACCGTCCCGTTCGGGATAGTAATGATTACATTTTTGACAGTGCGAAGCCGTGTGACAAACAAGGTTTTTTCGACAATATCACCAGTTGCATCATTAATCTTGATGCGATCGCCAATCCGAAAAGCGCGAGTATAAATGAGAATAACTCCGGCAACAATGTTAGCTACAGCTGCCGATGAACCAAGTGACAATAGAACACCCAAGAAAACCGAAATTCCCTGAAATGCTGGCGAACCAAATCCAGGTAAAAAAGGCAAAGCCACTACTAATGCCAAAGCAATGATTAAAAATAACGCTAGTTTAAAAGTTGGTTCTGCCCATTCTGGATAAAATCCAGGTAACGATAAATTCCCGTTACCTAATTCTCTAAAAATGGGTCGAATAAATTTAATCAGATAATACGCACAAAAAATAATTATTGTTAAGTAAATAAGTTTAGGTAAATAAGCAACTGATCCCTCTATCCCAGCTTCTAAAGATAAGAATAAATAATTCAACAAATTTGTACTAATTTTTCTAGTCTGAGGGAAGAAACTCAATACTAATGGAACATAGATAGAGAGGATTCCCAACACTAACACCAGGCGAATTGCCTTAATAATATTATTTAAAATATAGGTGATTCGTGATGCAGGTAAAATCTCAACATTTTGAATGCGTACAGCAGGTATGCTTCTTCCTTGCCAATTACTAACCCAATTAAATATCTTATTAAATATTTGATTTGAAACCTTGAAAACTATCAAGAGGACAACGGTAGCAATAACTGTGTAAAGAACTCCAAATAGAATATTTGTTAAACTACGATCTTGTCTATATTTAGTGATATTATTGCTAATTTCTTGAATATATTGATTAGCAAGTTCTTGTGTTGTTTTACCTGCTGCTTTGGCATCACCATCTGTAATTGTAAATATGATTTTATCACCAGATAAAATATTTGTTGTACTTGGCTCGTCGGCAATTTTTAAAGAATTAACTGGAATTGTTAGGTCTTTAGCCATTATTTCAATTCTGTTTGTCACCGCCTGCGATCGATCTTCGGCTGAAAACGACCCAACACTTGCTTTAATGACAAATAATGTTTGATCTCCTAAAACTACAGGAGCGCCATCTATCTTATTAATAGCTTCTTTATTAATAGCTTCTGGAGTCTGATTAACAGGAGGATTTTTTTCTTGAGAGTAACTAACTGTCATAGTGGTGATGAGTATAAATAACATTACCACTATGAAAATAAACCTATGAAAAATAAATAAATGTTTTTTATTTCTGTGTTTTACCATAGTTCATTATTTGAAAATATTGAATAATTTAATGACGATAGATAATATCATAAATAATGCTAATGCTCCAACTAATATCATATAAAAATATAAAATATAATAAAAATAAATAAATTTACTTGCTTGAGAAATTTGAATGCGATCGCTAGGGAAGTATAGTAATGGTAAAATAAGCACTGAGTGCTTTTCCAGGGCGGCTACTTTATCCTTTCAACAACACACTTGGCCACCTCAAGGTATATCTTGATTATCTGACAAACCGATGTATTCTATTTACACTTAATTACTTACAAACATAAACTTTAAAATTTGCTGAGAATTCTATAAGAACTATCTCAACAAAATATCATCCTTCTAGCTATTAATCCTTAGATATCCATAATTATTAGCCTAATTACTCAAGTAAGATAAGTTTAAAGTTCAAGTCAAAAGTTCTATAAATAATTAATGAATTGAAGGATTAAAATCATGAAAATAAGATATTTACTACTTCTGAGTTTGTCTTCTCTTGTCATAGTTAGCTGTGTCGGAGAAGTATCAAATCAGCAGTCTCTTCAAAGTCCTGCGGCAGTAAATGCATCTGTTCCCGTGTCTTCAACTCAAACCAAGTCATCAGCACAATCTCCAGATTCAACTGTTATGAAGTCAGGCAGTTTTGTTTCTGGAGAACATACAACTAAAGGAACAGTCCGTATTACTAATAAAGAGGGCAAATCATTTCTAGAGCTTGATGAGTCATTTAAGACTTCTGAATCAGGGCCAGATTTAGTAGTAATTTTGCATCGTTCAGATAACGTAATTAATTCAACTAAGCCACCATCATATCCTTTAAAAAACGGAGATTATTTTATCCTAGCTCCGTTACAAAAATATAGTGGCGCTCAAACGTATTCCATTCCTCAAAACATTAATTTAGCAGATTATAAATCTGCCGCTATCTGGTGTCGCAAGTTTAATGCTACTTTTGGCGCTGCTAGTTTGAGTCAATGAAAAGGAGTCAGAATGGGCTAAACGCCCCGCTATTTCGCGTACAGGAGCGGAGCCGGAGACGCACTTTCTTTGTGGATGGCGGGTTACTTTGGAACTATCAAGAACAGTAGGGAGAAAAAACTATGCCAAACTCATCTCTATTTATTCCAGTTATCCTTGGTACTTCTCGCCAAGGTCGCCAGAGTGAACACGTTGCTAAATTTATCGTTGAGCAGGTTGCACTACGCGATCGCTTAGAAACTGAACTGATCGATATTAGAAATATAGCGATCGCTAATGATGATGCAGGTGAACCACTCAAAGACCCTCAATTTTCTGCAACAATGGAACGGGCAGATGGATTAATTATCGTTGCACCAGAGTATAACCACGGTTATCCGGGTTTACTCAAGCACATACTTGACACCTGCCTCAAAGAATACATTCATAAAGCCGTTGGACTGTGCGGCGTTTCCGCAGGCCCCTTTGGTGGTACAAGGGTAATCCAAAACCTTTTACCTGTGATGCGGGAGTTGGGGCTAATGACTATTTTCTACGATCTCAACTTTAGCAACGTTCAAAAACTATTTGATGAGTCGGGCAATTTGATTGACAAACCAACCTACATGGGGTAAATATAGCGAAGCTGTCACCAGGGGCAAGATAGCCTGAAAGTACTGCGGTGAATGACTTTCAGACTATAAGATTAAGAGACATACAA
>NZ_JBALBW010000067.1:0-98853 GCF_036919895.1 Nostoc sp. | reverse complement strand
ACTAGGGACTAGGAGTTTTCCAAATACCCAATACTCAATACCCAGTACCCAATGCCCAGTACCCAATGCCCAGTACCCAATACCCAATCCCCAGTCCCCAATCCCCAGTCCCCAATCCCTAATCTATGCAGACTCAAAACCCATCTGTTAGTCTCATTCGGGCTACATCTTACGAACGAGAGGCTTTACGAGAATCCTTAGTCATTCTCCTGGAACCTTTTGGAGGAATAGCAGCATTTGTGAAAAAAGGCGATCGCGTTTTACTCAAACCTAATCTACTTACAGGGTCGCGTCCTGGTAAAGAGTGTATCACCCGTGCTGAACTAGTTTACGAAGTTGCTCAAATGGTAATTGAGGTTGGCGGTAAGCCATTTTTGGGTGATAGCCCTGCTTTTGGCAGTGCCAAAGGTGTAGCAATAGCAAACGGCTATCTGCCTATTTTAGAAGAACTCAATCTTCCCATCATCGATTTTCACGGTCAACGTTACCAAACCGTTAGTGATAATTTTAACCATCTGCGACTTTCTAAAGAAGCAATGGAAGCAGACGTAGTGATTAACCTACCGAAAGTGAAATCACACATGCAGTTGACATTAACACTGGGCGTAAAAAACTTGTTTGGTTGCGTCCCCGGTAAAATGAAAGCTTGGTGGCACATGGAAGCCGGAAAAGATGCCAATAGATTTGGTGAAATGTTAGTAGAAACTGCCAGGGCTATTAACCCTAACTTAACCATATTAGATGGCATCATTGGTCATGAAGGAAATGGCCCTAGTAACGGTGAACCTCGCCAACTCGGTATTTTAGCAGCCGCATCAGATATATTTGCCTTAGATCGGGCAATGCTAGAAATCCTCAATGTTCCTCCTGAACAAGTGCCTACAGTTGCAGCTTCCCAAAGGCTAGGAGTTTGTCCAGAACTTGCTGCTATTGAGTTTCCACATTTAAATCCCGACTTATTAAAAATAGAAGATTGGCGGCTACCAGACAAGTTGATACCCATAGATTTTGGTATGCCCCGCGTAGTTAAGTCTACCTTTAAGCATCTTTACACCCGATTTATCAAAGAACCAATTAGTGTTTACGGAAGGAATTAGGGACTGGGGACTGGGGACAAGTCTTTCCCCTTGTCCTCTTCCCATGCCCAATTTAGTGCAAACTTCGTTACAGCAATCTTATTTATTAACAGAGTAATCTGTAATTACCCTCCGATTGCTTAACCAGACCGCCCTATTATATTAGTGGCGGTTTTTTTAACTGATTAATTTATTATGCAATTTCTCGTCTTAAATTTTGATTTACCCAAAAAGTTATAAGGATTTAGCATCTGGAAATTAGACCAGAGTTAGGCAATAACCCACTACATATCTATACGAACTTCTAAAATATGTTTTACTCTACCTATATATAGATTGACAAAGGCGCTGTAATATCACACAGATTGGAAGTTGAAATTATTAAATATTTGTTTAGTGATATCACTGAATCCATGCTGCCCAAAACAGTTGATGTATCTGTATTTATTCGGTAGTTATCATTGGTTACAAAAATAATTCCTACTCATTTCTTATTTTGTGTCAAATATTTGTGTGTATAACTACTGGATAACAATCAAAAGCATTTATAGATATTCAGTGATTTTGCGGTTTTGTGTCCTGTATCACAAATTAGCAATTTCAGTAAAATAACCTTATCAAAGGCGTTTTAGAATGTTATAATCGTGAAGTATCAGACAAATATGTTTTGCTAATTAATCTTTAAGCAGCGAAAAAATGTAATTTATGATGCTGTCAAAGTTGGCTTTGCGGATGCAAACCATTACACCATACAGGGAAACATCTGAAAATATTAATTACAAAATAAAACATGATTTGTTTAGTTGTAACTTTGTATTAAGAACTCCATGTATCAAAAGGCTATTATGACAGTTGTATAACTGGTTTAGATTGTAGGATGCTACACATTCTACAGTTTAGAAATAGCTAATATAGCATTTAAGACTCTCAACTAGAGAGTAAACCTACACCTACACAGTGTTACGAGTAACTTCAATTTTGTATGAATTCAAATAGCCAGTCTGCCAATTCTACCGACACATATTCCCAACGTTTGGCAGACATTGTGGGAACTGCGATCGCTCTGTTGACCCTCACCCTACCTGTATTTGTTATCGCTCACTATTCTTCAACTAATGTTCAAAACAACCAGCAACCCCTGATCCACAACATCAAAGCAAGTCAAGATTGATAAAGCTTGCTAATAGCATCTCACCAGCAGGAGAGCTACAAAAAAGGAGAAAACTGATTTTGATAGAATCTCTGGACATGTTGATGTAGTTAATCGAGAATAACCTGAATTTACATTGTGTGATTCCAGGTTTCAGTTGTCTTGATACAGTAGAGGCACAAATCCCTCCAACAGCAATCAAGGACGGGAGAAAATAATCCCCTCTTGGAAAAAGCGTTGCGAAGTTACTTCGCAACGCTTTTTCCATTTTTTGGTGTGATTCAAGGAAACTGTCCAGTAAGGAAGATGAAGGAGAAATAACCAGTCCCCAATCCCATAAAATGAATACCTTGGGAAGAGATCCCCATATTGCCCTAAAATTCTACACGGGGAGCGAAGCTGAATGAGTGCCCCCATGATTCACTGTTATCAGAGGACTTTTTTGTGGATTTATCTCGTATTCCTGCCCAACCGAAACCCGGTCTGATCAACGTTCTGATTGAAATTGCTGGCGGAAGTAAAAATAAATACGAATACGACAAGGAACTAGAAGCCTTTGCTCTAGACCGAGTACTTTATTCATCGGTACAATACCCTTATGACTACGGCTTTGTACCCAATACTTTGGCTGAAGATGGCGATCCCCTCGATGGTATGGTCATAATTGATGAACCAACCTTTCCAGGCTGTGTTATTTCTGCCCGACCGATTGGCTTCTTAGAGATGATTGACGGTGGCGATCGCGATGAAAAAATCCTTTGTGTTCCTGACAAAGATCCGCGCTACACTCAAGTAAAATCCCTGAAAGACGTAGCACCACACCGCTTAGAAGAAATTGCCGAATTTTTCCGTAGTTATAAAAATTTGGAAAAAAAGGTGACTGAAATTCTCGGTTGGCAAGATGTGGACAAGGTTGCAGCTTTAGTAGAAAAATCCGTAAAAGCTTATAGAGGATAATAGAGGAGTTAGGAGTTAAGAGTTATAAATTTTTATTCCTCACTCCTGTAGAGACGCGATTAATCGCGTCTCTACTTATAACATTTCGCTTGTTACGGATCGCAAAAACTGCCACCAACCCTAAAGCAAAATGCAGCGTACTCTCCTTTTGGCAAAAATTCATAACTGCACCCTCACGGGGGCGAATATCAACTACGTGGGTAGTATTAGCATTGATGAAATGCTTTTGGAAAAAGCTGGTATCTTACCTTATGAGCAAGTGCAAGTAGTTAATAGTGCCAACGGTCAACGCTTTATTACCTATGCGATCCCGGCTCCAGCCCATTCGGGAGTAATTGAGCTAAATGGAGGTGCGGCACGTTTAGGCATTATTGGCGATCGCTTGATTATAATGACTTACGGGCAGTTCACTCCAGAAGAGTTAAAAAATTACTCTCCTACGGTAGTCATGGTGGACGAAAAAAACAGGCTGTTGGAAGTTCGGCGCTACGATGACCTGCTCGTTAAGGTCTAATTTCAAAGAAAATGTCAAATTTTGAGTTGTCGGATTCCCAGAGCTACATACCTGAAAAGTCTGCTACCCTGCCAAGTAGCCCAGCAGATGAGTTTATCGTTAAATTTTGGGGTGTACGGGGTTTGATTGCCACCCCAGACACCAGCACCAACCGCTATGGTGGTAATACCGCTTGTGTAGAAATGCAGGTAGCAGGAAAAAGCTTGATTTTTGATGGCGGTACTGGCTTACGCATACTGGGTAAGACTTGGCAAGAACTACAACAGCCAATACAAGCCCATTTATTTTTTACCAACTGCCAATCAAACCGAATTCAAGGGTTTCCCTTTTTTGCTCCCGCATTTATTGGGGAAAATTGCTTCCATATTTACGGCACAGCTGCCTCAAATGGAGCCTCAATCAAACAATGTCTGTACGATCAGATGCTCCAGCCCCACTTTCCTTACCCTTTACAGGTAATGCAGTCGGAATTGCAGTTTTACAATCTGACTCCAGACAGTGATGTAAAGCTAGATGATGTCACCATTGCAACTGCATTAATCAATCAAACTCAGCGCTCAGTCGGCTATCGAGTTACTTGGCAAGATTATAGTGTTGCCTATGTCACGGACTTACACCAAAATGCCGAACAAGTTGAGCGAGAGCGGATTTTAGAGTTTATAAAAGGCGTTGATTTGCTGATTGCCAATGCCACTTATACTCCCCCAACCTCTCACAACCATGATTATGCTGAGTTACTCTGGCAAGCTGCGGTGAATGCAGCTTTAAATGCTGGTGTGCAACGGCTAGCTATTTCTCATCATCACCCAGATGACCATGATGATTTTCTTGACCAGGTTCAAATCGATATTAAATCTGCTTTTCCTCAAGCAATATTAGCCCATGAAGGTCTAGTTTTAGCTGTTGGTAAGTGATTTAGACTCGTTGTAGCGATCTACGGTAAAAGGATGCTGTAACGATTATGACAACTCCCATTACTATGCCAAACTTTGATGCTGTCATTAAAAGCATAGCTGACAATGGTTTTTCCATCTAGGCTAATTGTAAGATAGTCAATCCTAGACTTATGCCCATACAGTACACAAAGCTGCTGCCTATTCTCCAGATCCCAAACCTCAATTTCGTTAATATTGCCAACGACAAGCAGTGAGCCATCAGGTGTCATAGCACTATGAGGCATACCCGAATCAGGTTTGCGCTGGCTAATGCCATTAGCAATAATAATTTGTTCTTTGATCTGGTATATCAAGTAAAACGCTATAATTTACTAGACCTTGTAATCTTTTTGAACCTGAGAGTTGATAGTTTAATTCGATCATGAGTACTCTAAATCAAGTACTAGAAGACGCTTTGCAGCTTTCCTCTGAGCAGCAAGTAATGCTGATTAAGATTCTACAAAAGCGCCAACACGAAACTTGTCGTGCAGAAATAGCTATAGATGCTCAACAAACCTTAGCTGATTTCCATACAGGTAAATTTCGGCATCAGTCAGCCCAAGATGTTATTGCAGCATTACGCCAATCTTTAAATGAACCAGAGAAATGAGACTGCTGGTTTTGACCCCAAAATTCAAACGAGCATTCCGTAGTACATTGAAGGTGGGGACTTCCGCGACTCGTTAATGGGCAAGAGGGAACAGCGAAATCCCCATAATTAAAATTAGGGGATTTGTACAAGGACGTATTTTTTATTGCGCTGCGCGAATTATTTACACCAACCTACTTGTATTACCCTTAAGAAGCAGCTTTCAACTCAGCTGTGCGAATTGAAAGCTGCTGTGTCTGATTACCCCGTTGGACTTTCACCTGTAATACTTGACCAAGACGACTGTCTTCCACAAGGTTCTGCAATTGTTCAGCGCTGGTAATAGCTTTACCATCAACTTGCAGAATTACATCCCCGCGCCGGATACCCGCAGATGCAGCTGGTGAATTGGGGACAACTCGCATCACAAAAACACCATTAATTTCTGGTATCTGAATAGGAGAGTTGGGATCAATATTATTTTGCTTGGCAAGATCGGGTGTTAAAGTTAGCATTTGCACACCTAAATAAGGGTGAGCAACTTTGCCATCACGTTGCAGTTGCGCTGCGATCGCTTTAGCTTTATCAATAGGAATGGCAAATCCGATACCCATCGCGTCGGGACGAATGGCTGTGTTAATGCCAATCACTTCACCTTGGCCATTTAATAATGGCCCGCCAGAATTACCTGGGTTAATGGCGGCATCGGTTTGAATGAAGTCTAAGCGTTTGTCGCTAATGCCAACTTGAGCGCTGGAACGTTTGAGGGTGCTGACAATTCCCAAGGTAACGGTGTTATCAAATCCTAAAGGATTACCAACTGCGATCGCCCAGTCTCCTACTTGGACATTAGTGGAAGAACCCAAGGGCGCAACTGGTAAATCGTTACCAGCGTTAATCTTGACTACTGCCAAATCTGTAACTTCATCAATACCTTGAACTTTCCCTTCAAAGGTGCGGCCATCTTTGAGTCGGACTGTTACTTTATCAGCCTTATCGACCACATGAGCATTAGTCATAACTAAGCCGCTCTTGTCAATAATGAAACCTGAGCCTAAACCGCGCAACTGCTCAGAAGACGGCATCTGTTGAGAGAAACCGTCACCAAAAAACCGCCGGAAAAACGGGTCTTCCATAAATGGATCGACGCGACGAGTAATTGTTCGCTCAGTATCAATACGGACAACTGCTGAACCAACCCGATTTACTGCTGCTGTGACAAAACTAGTACTACCGATCGCAGCCGTAGCTGGTGATTGGCTTTGGGCATTCGCTTGTGAAGTATCTTTAGCTATGACTATGGGTGCGGGTTCGGCTTGGGAGGGCAACACCTGAAATGTGCTAACCGTTAGCATAACTCCTAGCGCGATCGCTAAAACATAACTACTGAGTTGACCTATAGACCTGGGTAATTTGAGAAATCGCATAATCACAACCTAATTTATAAGCCTAATTGTTGCTTAGTCGTGACCGAAGAGGCAGGGGAGCAGGGGAGAAAGATTCGGAAATTTCCTTGGAATCAAGGGTTTTAGAGCCAATACATTTATGTTTGGGGTCTTTTCCCCAGCAATAAATGCCCCTTGCTCCCTTTCCTCTTGATGTGACAAATCTATTTACAGTTATTTTTACTTCAGGTTTCGCCTAATCTCCCCAATTCTCTAGTTAGGGCATTTTGCGAGTTACCTGTAATCAACTTAATGGAAAATTTAACCCAAAAGCTATTATGGACATTTACCCTTTACAAGTTCGGTTTTTACCCATCAATGAGACTTTTGGATTGCTAACAATACTACAACTTTCAAAGTAGTGACACCGATAAAAAGGAGATAGGGGACAACCATCCTCACTTTTGGTTCAAAACTCAATCGGATGATGAACTAACCTTTGAATAAAATTTCATTCCGACTGCTTGCACCTAGCTGGGGTAAAGAGTTGATGGCTGAGTGGGGAGTTAAAGCAGTCGGAACAGTTAGAGGTAATTGTAATTGTTTGACAACACTTTGTAGTAGTTGGTCTTGTCCAGTTCGCAAACCCCAAACATTTGTCCCACGGTTGATAATAGCAAACCAAACCAAACCGCGATCGCGTGTGGGCATGACTCCGGCTAAAGCGCTCACATCCCGGAGAGTACCAGTTTTGATCACAGTAGCAAGGGGAATGTGTCTGCTGTGTACTGTTCCTCGATGATCGAATCCAGACATGGCGAACAAGTCACCCAGATTTAGCTGATGGGCAGATGCTTCAACTTGAATAGCCATCAGCATGGCACAAACAGCCCTAGGGGAAATGCGGTTTTCCGGCCCTAATCCAGAACCATTGATTAACTGAATTTCTGCTTGTGGGACTCTTGCAAGGTTAGCAGCAGTAGATTGAACTACAGTTGCTCCTCCCACTGACTCTGCTAGCATCTCTGCCATATCGTTGTTGCTGTAAACGTTCATTTCCTTGAGCAGTTGCTTTAAGGGTAATGAACGATGACGCAGTAACAAAGTTTGTTGAGGGTTTGGTTGAGCCTCAACTTTCACCGTACCCGCAATCACGACTTGAGGCTTGGGCGTTCCCTTGGGCATGATTGAATATATATAAAGAGCGGGGCGGCCCCAAGTGGCACGATTTAGTGTTTGCTTGAGCATCATACCCGCCAGCATCGGTTGACGTTGGAAATTCATGGCAAAACTGCCATTAATGATTAAATTTCCCTTTACCTGCTTGATGCCCATTTGATTGAGAGTATTACCAAGAGCGATCGCTTCTTCCCAAACAAACATCGGATCGCCACGGCCTGTAATCACCAAATCGCCCTGTACAACTCCATTTACCACTGGCCCAGTCACACTCACCAAAGTATCAAATTGGTAATCTGGCCCCCAAGTTTTCAAAGCAACTAATGAAGTGGCAATTTTTGTTAAAGAAGCAGCCGGCAGAGGTGTCGTACCTTGGTGATTTGCCATCAGCATTGGCCCCGACTGCATCCAAATTCCCTGACTCTCAGCCAGATTTTGCGCCACCACCTTTGATGTTATGAGCTTTTTCAGATATTCCTGCACCGTAGTCGCCCCAGTTGGATTGGGATCGGGCGCAAGAACTAAGCCAGGACTACTTTGCCAAGTCAAGGCATCCAAGGCATCCATAGGCTTGATTTGTACCCCGGCCATTTCCAGCCAGAGTGACACCAAACCTGAACCCAATAATTCCAGCATTTTTTATTCCTCTGTAAGGATCTGATATGTTGTTTACTGTGCTAATATACAAGCTTTTTTCCCAAAATCAGTATTGAGCCATAATAACTGGTGTTTTTCTCATCTGGAAATAGCACTTTTTTGTCATCTTGATTCTGACACCGATGTTTGGTCGATCGTCACCGTCTGTCTACTCAATAAGAGCCAATACTGAAACAATAAGAGTAATGCTAAAGCGACATCATAAACTATGAGTGAACTTCCTAACAGCCTTGAAGATGCGATCGCCCAATCTTGTGTAGCTGTCCAAGCTGCCCTTGCAGATGGTTGTACTCGCTTGCAAGTTGAGTTCCTGTTCCCAGAACTCAAGTTTATGCCCGTGGCGGAACAATTTGTGCCCGTGTTTACAGATTATGATTCCCGTTTGAAGATTTTCTTTGCTGACGCTGGTGCTGCCGCCCTAGCCCGCCGCAATTGGGCTGACGCACCATTTCAAATTTTAGATATCGGTACGGGAAGGACTGCTTCCTTGGAAACAAAAATTCAGCCAGAGGATGAAATTTTCTTGTTCGTTGCTCCCACTTCCGTAGAAGTACCGCAGGTGGAAAAATTGTGTCAAGTAATAGGCGATCGCCCTGTAGTCTTTTTAAATCCCCGCCTCGAAGATTCTGGAACTGTGGGCATTGGTTATGCAGCAAGGCAAACTCGCCTGCGTTTTACCAACACCATTGAATCCTGTTATTACCTGCGCCCCATAGACGAGCAAAGTGCCCTATCTCGCTCCTACCCAGGACAGTGGGAAGTTTGGCTGGAAACTGACGGCGAATATCAAAGAATTGCCGAATTACCCACAAAACCGTCGGGTGATGATTTGGATCAGATCCTTTTAAAAGGACAACCGCAAACAACAGCCGATGCAACACCTGCGAGAAAACCCAGTGTGTTTAAGAGTTTGCAACGGTTCTTAAAGGCGTTGAGTAGTTAGCAAAAAGTAAAGGTAGCAGCGGGAAACTCGCTCGTCTGCTGCCTCATCATTTACTGTAGCGTATATGCAGTGCTATTCCCTAAATCCTTTTTGAGTATGCTTTTAAGACTTTACAAGAAACGTCAGTTAAAGAGTTTGCTGCTTAAGCGGAATTACAACTACAAATTCTGTACCCTGTCCAAGAGTAGAAATACATTGTAATTTTCCCCGATGTTTTTGGGTGATAATCTGGTAACTAATAGATAAACCTAATCCCGTACCTTTACCAGCTGGTTTCGTAGTAAAGAATGCTTCAAATAATTGTTTTTGGACGTTTTCAGGAATGCCTGTACCATTATCAACAATGCGAATAACTACCTGATTTTCACTCGTGAGTTGAGTATAAATATAAATTTGGGGAGGAGAGAGTGCTGCTTTCTCTGCTCCCCATTCACCATTTTCCACTGCCTCTTCTAAAGCATCGATCGCATTTGCTAGAAGATTCATAAATACCTGATTGAGTTGTCCAGCATAACATTCTACTAATGGGAGATCGCCGTACTCTTTAATGACCTGAATTGTTAGAGAGTTAGATTTTGCTTTAAAGCGATGTTCCAGAATCATTAATGTATTATCTATACCCTCATGGATATTCACAGCTTTCATCTCTGTTTCATCTAACCGGGAAAAGTTTCGCAGAGATAAAACAATTTCTGTGATTCTTTCGACACCGACTGTCATAGAAGTTAGCAAGTTAGGCAAGTCTGCTATTAGGAAATTTAAGTCTATCGCTTCTATTTCTTTTTGAATTTCAGTTACTGGATTAGGATAGTTTTGCTGGTATAATTTCAGTAGTTTCAGTAAATCTTCAATATATTGATTGGCATAACTGATATTGCCATAGATAAAGTTGACTGGGTTGTTGATTTCGTGCGCTACACCTGCTACCAACTGCCCCAAACTAGACATTTTTTCACTCTGCACGAGTTGAGATGCTAGCTGCTTTGCCTCTTGGCGCAATTGTGCTTCTGAGTATCGCAATATCTGTTCTGCTTGTTTGCGCTGGGTAATGTCGTGGAGAATGACAACATACTCTTGAAAATCCTGATGGGGCCTGTCTGAGATGGAAACTTCCAGGATTTTGTTTTTGCCATTGCGGAGTAAGGTTTGTTCGCTGCGCTTTGTCCACTCGTCTGGATAATAGACTAATGCAATTAGCCATTTGTTGAGGTGATTTCCCCGCAACTCGGATGGGTTAAGACCAAAGAAAGATTCAGTTGCCGGATTTGCCTGCTGAATAATGCCTCGATCGTCCACAACTAAAATACCATCCTGGGCGACAGTAAACAGGTGTTCGGCAGCTTCACGGGCTTCTGCGATCGCTACCACTTGCGGTAAACTTGTCCAACAAGCGATCGCTACTCCTACAAATGCTACCGTCATCAGCAGCACCACAAATAGATTTTCACCACCCGAATTTGCCGCTTTGTTAAGTTTCACGCCAAATAACCAGCCAGCGGCCACTGCGCTGCACAGTAAAAAAATTAGGATGCCCACCTGAAGAACTACTGAGTCCTTGATAATTACCACAGGACGCGATTTATATCGCTGCATCCACCAACTGGGGTGGAAGGGAGGGAAATTCACCCGGCGAATCACCGCATCTATTCCCATAACGCCAATGGGAAATAATAGCCCAATTAGCAAGTTGAGCCAACCCCAGGCAAATCCACCCACCACTAGCACCACAACTTCTAACAGCAGAATCGCCAGAGATATGCGAGGGAACAAAACTTCCGGGCGATCGCGCCGCAGCCAAAGCCCCAAATGCAATAACATAAAGGAGATAAACCAGCCGACATTGCCAACGGCTACGATTCTCGCCACATCTCCCCAAATCAGATAGATTAGACACAACACCAGTGTTAAAGTCAGCGCTGGTACAAATACACCCCGGCGTGACACAACAGAAAATACAGGTGAAATGTGTTTATCTAAAGCCAACTGATACAAAATCCGAGGACAATTAGAAACAACCGTTGCCGAACCTAAAAGACTTGCAGCCACCAGCAAAAAGGAAACACTTATACCTGCTGATTCTCCCCAGAAGGGGCGGGAAGCTGCCACAAGATTCAGAAAAGCATTGTCTTCGAGGCTTGGATCGGTTGCTAACCGCATCATTACCCAAGATCCCCCCAAAAAGATCGGTGGCATCATCCAAGCTGCAACCTCTAAAAAGCGCAGCGTTTGGGTGGGTTGACGGCTATCGGCGACAAAAGAAGAAGCCGTTTCACAACTATAGGTGGCATAAGTGACGAAAAAGAACCACTTGGCCCAATCCACAAAACCTATAGATGACCAATTGTTAGGAAAAAATCCCGGACTAACATCAGAAAATGCTAACCAGCCCAAACCCTGCACGCAGAAAGTGATTAGTAGTCCAAAGGCTGGAATTATAAAAAACAAATGTAAAATACTCAGGGCGCGAGTCCCACTAAACGCCACGATAAACGGCAACAGTGTAAAACCAATATTCAGCCATATTTCTGGACAGGCAATACCCAGCGCCTCCAAATTCACCTTAATCAAATCTTTGAGGACGATGGTATTAACTGCCAGGTAGGAAACCCAGTTGAGGAGGTATCCAATTGCGGCATAACAAGCTAGTACTGGGTAGTTTTGCAGCAGCTTAGTAGCATAATTAGGCGTTCCTCCAGCCACATTTATAAAATGCATACCCAAGCGTTTTACCTGGTAGTTGAGGAGCATTCCGAAAATCACCGCAGGTATCCAAACAAAAATAGCTTGGGAACCGAGAGCAGCGTGAATTGCTGGAACCAGTGCTGTCCAAGAAATATGAGCCGTCAAACCGAAGCCCCAACTTTCTACAGCACTTAGGCTTCTAGTCAAGCGAGGGTAAGAAGATTGGCTCAAAGTGGGATGAGCAGGATGGGACATGATTGGCAGTACTGGGTGGGATAATTTAATTAAGCTTATTAGCTAGAGTTCCCACTCTATAAATATTTTGAACAAAAGCTTTTATCCCGGAGTCCGCTTAGATAATATATCACCAGATAAATTTACATCCAGCAATTATTTGAAATAACCATCAACTAACTTTTGGCAATCCTGATGTAACTGCTGCATTATAGTTTGCTGATTATCACCTGACAAGCTATTAAAAAGGCTTTCATATTCTTCATTAAATGTTTCTAAGACATCCTTGAATAATAATTCAATAAGTTGCTGTTTTTGTTTTTTGTCATGAGCATAAATTCTCCCAATTTTTGAGATGACATTGTTTAATCTTGTTTCAGTTACTAGCACCAGCATTTCCTGACACAACTCCGATTCTAGACTCAGATATTGATTTGTAATTTGGAGTTTTTGCTCAACCCATTTCGTCGCTTGGTGAAATCGGCTATCTTCCATAAATTCTGGAATCTTGATTTTGAGAATCGGTCTGATTCTCCCTTTTGGTGTCTCTACATAGATTGTCTTTATCGGTTTAATGACAATTCCTTCTGCTTTATTCACCTGCTGTAACTTAGGTAAGCCTAATGCTGCCGGAATTGTCGAATCAAACCCAATGCTATATGCCAAAGCTGCCGAATATTTACCAATAAATAACGCTTCAGCACCCATCATTCCAACTTGCTGAAATAACTTGAGTGCTTTGTCATAATCAAGGTAAGTTCGCTCGGTTAAATTACCATTCTGTTCAAGAGAAATATCAAAAGCACAGTATTCGATTTTTGGTGAATAATAGACACCCGTTTGAATAGCCTGTACATGAGAAATAGCAGGTACATCTGGGTGAGGATACTCTCCCCCAAACAATTCTCCATAAATAGAAACTTTCCGCAATTGATGCCGTTCTGTTTGGAGAATTCTGAAGATTTCCTGGATTTGAACAGCTAATTTATCTTTGAGAGATTGATAGTCAAAAAAGTCTGAGTCTGGCTGCAAAAACTCTTTTCTATTGGCAAAGCGAACTTCTGAGCCATCTGTAGTTATACCAAAATTAGCGCCGTGAATTTTTTCGGTTACTACCCAATCGGTTTTCTTAAAAGCACGATAATCAGATTCTGTCAGATTCCAACGATTCAGACTTTCCGGTATTTTTTCATAACTGACATACGTCCAGTGGTTGACGTTACCTTTAAGGGTGTCCATAAAGAGAAACTTTAACCTAAACTACTTATGTATTACATGTATTACGCTAAATCATAACTCACTATCCTTAGAATTGAACCAAGTTTAGGGTTTTACACTTCGCGCTATTGTTGATAAAACGTCAGTGAACAAGTTTATTGCAGCGAACTTAAAAAAGCATGGGTGGCAAATTAATTGTATTTGAAGGGGTAGAAGGCTGTGGTAAAACCAGCCAAATGCAGCTTTGTTGTCAGTGGTTGGAAAGTCTGGGTGTTTCTGTGGTGGTAACTCGCGAACCAGGGGGAACAGAGTTAGGCTTACATCTTCGCCGCTTGCTACTAGAAAAGGCAGAAGATAAACCAGTTGCAGAAGTGACAGAACTTTTATTGTATGCTGCTGACCGATCGCAACACGTGGAACAAGAACTTAAGCCAAATCTCGCAGCAGGGAAATATATTTTATGCGATCGCTACACTGACTCTACCATTGCCTACCAAGGATATGGTCGCGGTTTGAACATGAGTTTAATCAATCAGCTTAACTATATTGCCACTGCTGGCTTAGAGAGTGACTTAACTATTTGGCTAGATGTCGATGTCGAAGTTGGACTAGCCCGTAAACGGGGAGATGGAATAGGATTAGACCGTATTGAACAAGAAACGATCGCTTTTCATCGGCGCGTTCAGCAAGGATACGCAGAGTTAGCAGCATCCCATCCCTCAAGAATTGTGCGGGTAGATGGCAGTTTGAGTAAAGAAGCTGTACAACGCGCAATTCAAGAAATTTTGCGCGGACACCTGCACTTGGCGAGGTAAAGCGATCGCAGACTTTAACCGCGATCGCTTGCTGTACTATTAGGCTAAATGACTTTAAATATCAACAAAAATGAGCATTATTGTCTTCGGCAGCATAAATATAGACTTGGTAGCAAGAACCTCCCGCTTACCAGTTGCAGGAGAAACGTTGCTAGGAGAAGAATTTTTGAAAGTTTCGGGAGGTAAAGGAGCGAATCAAGCCGTAGCATTAGCAAAATTGGGAATTCCTACCCAAATGGTGGGGCGTGTAGGTGCAGACGATTTTGGTAGAGAACTTGTCAACAACTTGCAAGCATCTGGTGTGCAGATTGGCAATATTTTCGTCGATAAGACTGTTAGTTCTGGAGTCGCCATCATCGCCGTAAATCATGCTGGGGAAAATCAAATTATTGTCATTCCTGGTGCAAATGGGTGTGTGAATCAAGAAGATGTAGAACGATTGTCCCACTTATTACCAGAAGCTACAGCACTGCTTTTACAACTAGAAATTCCGATTACTGCCGTGGTTGCAGCCGCTAAAGCCGCAAAAAAAACCAAAATCAGGGTAATTCTCGATCCAGCACCCGCACAATCTGATTTCCCAGATGAACTTTACCCGTTAGTGGACATTATTACACCGAATGAAGTTGAAGCCGCGCAGTTAGTGGGTTTTCCTGTGGATGGAGAGGAACAAGCAGCAAAGGCTGCTGGAGTTTTATTACAACGGGGTGTGAAATGTGCGATCGTTAAACTGGGTTCTAAAGGGGTTTTTTGTGCAACTGCTGAGGAAAAGTTTTTTGTCCCCGCGTTTCAAGTTCATGCGGTTGACACAGTAGCTGCTGGCGATGCTTTTAATGGTGGCTTAACTGCGGCCCTTTTTGCAGGACTTTCTTTACATCAGGCAGTTGTTTGGGGTGCAGCAGCAGGTGCTTTGGCGACGACAAAACCAGGCGCACAAACTTCACTACCCGATAAGTTGACATTTGATGCGTTTCTTAGAGAAAGGGAATCTGTCACAATACGGTTCAGTTAAGCATTTCTTTATTGATTTCTTTCTTCCTTCCTTCTCTTTGCGTCCTTTGCGGTTCGTTAAAAAATTGACTTTAGCAAATAGTTTTCGGCTTAACTGAAACGTATTGGCATCTGCCAGAGATTAGAATAAAGCGACTTTTGTCAATCCATTAAAAGACTTATTGGTTATTGGTTATTGGTTATTGGTTATTGGTTATTGGTTATTGGTTATTGGTTATTGGTTATTGGTTATTGGTTATTGGTACTAGTAACCAATGACTCAAAAAGCTGTGGGATGAGTTAATGCCAATAAAAAGCCCTCAAGATAAGACGAGGGCTTGGTACTTTTTTGCTAGATATGGGTATTGGCTCAATCCCTTCTAACTACGAGCAAGCGCAATCTGAGTAGTATCAAAGTCTTGTAGCCGAGTCATGTTTCCACTATTCTTATCTACGCTATATACAGCATTGGGTATCTCATACCTCATAGCTCCAAACGCCAGAAGTTGACCTGTTGCAGAGCAAACTAAGCTTTGTAGCCCATTATTCCATGCTTTATCATCAACTTTCAATTGTGCCAGTCTGATCGGCTTTTTTTGATTTGAATCTAGCTGCACCAATGTTGTATCACCATTGAGTCCAACTAAAGAAGTATAGAGTTTTCCATCTGGGCACTCAGCTAGATTACTGACTCGTTCATCGCTCGGGAATTTAACCTTACTAATAGGACTTATCTCTCCGGTTTGAAGGTCAATATCTACCAATACAATGGGTGGTGTACCATTCTTTTTACCTACTAGACCGATGAGTCGCCCATCAATAGTGCCTAGCAAGCTTCCAAGCTGTTGATTCCTTTTAAGTCCTGAGACTATCAAAGTTTTTACAGGCGTACCCAAAAATGTAATGCGAGTCGGTGCCGCCTGCCTCCTACTAGTCGTAACAGGAGTAATGGCTACAACAAGTGTGCCATCGGTTAAAGAAGTGAAACCACTCAATATCTCATTAAGCTCTAATAGAGGTGTACTTTTATCTCCAAGTACCTGAGAATTTCCTGTAATTAAGGATTGCAAAACAAGTCCTACGGGCTTAATAACCGTGGGGACAATATTTGGGGCAGTGCTATCATCTGATTCAGTGATGTTTACCTCTGGAACAACCGTTTGGTCAGTGGTGATGATAGAGCTAGAACCTATACCTACAATATTTAAATTTGGAATATTTAAGCTTGGTGTTTGTGCAAAAGCTTTATTGCCTAAATAACTAAGCCCAGATGCTACAGTTCCAGCAAGTGCCAGCTGGCCAAAATGCCGACGTGAGAACTTGTAATTCATATTTCCACTCCTAGAATTAATGACTTTTATTAAGTAGTTGTGTATTGAACCTAAACGGGTAAGGCTAAGATATTTGCGTCCAGGTAGCTACAGAGGGTGTCCCATTGTTGTCACTAATAAAAAGCATGTACCAGCCTGGTGGTGCGATGTTTCGATTGTCTGTTACCGTGACATTGAGAGAAGTAGCATTCCTAAAATTAATCGGTACATCCACTAACCTTTGTTCTGTATCGCAGGAATGGGTAGTTGCCATTGGTCTAATCAGACTAACCCATTTAATATTTGCAGCTTGGGGTGTTTGAATAGTAAATTGCAGCCCGTAGCTCAATGCTTGAGGAGCGCTCTGAATAATTGGTCGTGACTGCGACATGTAGGCAGGACTGTAGATTTCTAATCGCAGTTCATCGACTCTCCTTTGAGGGTTCCCCCCAGCTGTGGCTACCCTACCATCTGGTAGGAGCAAGGCCACAGAGTGATATACGCGGGGGATATTTTGTTTAGCTACTGCTGTCCAGGAATTTGTGACTGGATTGTAGATTTCTGCTGGTAGCATTGATTGGGCTGTGTTCTCATCCATTCTGCTACCATTGCAAACAAACACTGTGCGATCGGGTAACAAAACTGCGCTGAGATGCTTCCGACCATTTTTTAGAAACCTCGATCCTACGTAAGTTGGGTTAGTAGCTTTTAGATTTACAATATTTACCCTGTTTGTTGTCGCAGTAGCACTACCTCCACCGATAATCATGACGGCTTGGTTTTGTGCAGGTGGTAAAAGCACACTGGCAGCTTGATCGCCAAAAGCTGGGTCTTGCAGCCCTGGCACCAGTTTTTCTGTAATGGATTGTGTAAATGTCCCTGGCAGGGTTAATATTCTTGGTGTCACTGCGGTACCACCCATCTGAGCACCTGAATAAAAGATGTTTCCATTACTTAATAGAAACAGATGTGCGTATGACGGTAAGGCACTTGTTATTGGAAAAGCGTTCCAACCATTTGCGAATGTAGAAGAATAAATTTCTGGTTGTTTGTTGAGCTTGCCATCTATACCAAGCCCAGCGACTGCGAATATCCGACCACTGCCTAGTGTTAACACAGTAGGATACCAGCGGCCATTATTCATTGATGGTTTGTTGACCCATTTCTCGGTAATGGGATCAAACATTACAGCAAAGGGTGAACCATAGAATGGATCGTAGCGCAGAGTTCCACCGGCAACCATCAACATCCCATCAGAGCGAAAAGAGTGACCGGCGCAAAAAAGGTCAATAGGGTTATTATTACTATCCAATGGAGGCGCTTGACGGGTAAATGTTCCCTTATTTACATCCCACACCACACTGTCATAGAGATTATTGACGCGATTGGGATCGTTACCTGAGCCACAGAAAAAGAATACTTTACCTGTACGAAGTAGAGCGCCATGTATGGGTAGGATTGGGGCATTGTACGACAATACTTCCCATTTGTCTGTGGTAGTAGCCTGAGCGATGAAAGTCCCTAAATCTGTTTCTTCTTGAAGGTTAGTTTTGTTATTAGTTTGAGTCACTTTATTTACAACTATTCCTACGTAATTTTTTTATTGTTCTTTTTTAAGTAATGTCTTCCTAAACTTATATAGGAATCCAATTTGATTTATGAAAAAATCTAAGTATATGTAGCGCGTGTTAGGCGTAAGCCGTAACGCACCTGATTCCAAGGTTTTTGGTGCCGGACTCTCCGTGCTAACACAACGCCAGTGACTACGTATCTTTTCAAAAATCAAATACTAGTCCTATATCTATACTTATTTAAGTTTATTGAGTGTTAAGATGTGATGTTTTTTATAAAAAGATAAAGTAAAATCCCTTGCGCTAATGATAATTACTCTGTTAATAATCTGTGCTGTTGAGTATCTAAATTAATCTTTGTACTGGGTTGTTAAGGTTAGGATGCAGGATGCTCTTAAGTACGATACATAAACACAAAGAGAAGTTTGAGGAGTCAGTTCCCTTTGCTCATAATTTGGTAAATAGACTGCCATTGGGGATCGCTGGCTTAATAATTGTGTTTTTGACCTATATTTCTGACACTATTACTTCTTGATAAATGGTTGATAAACTTAAATTTTTAGCAATGGTTTGATGTAAAAAAGGGTACATACATCCAAAAATAGAAATTTTTCATAAAGAGTTAGGATACAAAGCACAGGCAAAGCGTAGTAAGGTAAAGTAGTAAAACTCAGAGTAGGTTGTAAGCACCGAAACCTACTGTGGTAGAAACATTGATAACGTCAATCCTCCCAAAGCAAGATTGTCACCATGAGCAACTCAACTCCAATGGATGACGAAAAAAATCTCCCAAAGAAAAAGGGTAGGACACTACCTCCGAAGCTAATCATTTGGCTGGGAAAATTTGTCTGGACGACTATCTGGCAGATAATGATGTCAAAGCTTGCTCCTAGCAATCAGTCGGGAGCATATATTCGTCCTAATAGTCAGTTTCGCAAGTTTATTGGCACAGAAGAAGGAAATCCCCACCCACCAGCAGTAGGGCGCTACAAACTCTATGTTGGATTGGGTTGTCCTTGGGCGCATCGAACCCTGGTTGTGCGATCGCTAAAAAAACTCGAAGCGGTAATATCAGTATGTATCGTCTCTCCTTCTCCCATTGAAGGCGGTTGGATATTCAACGAAGAAGAAGAAGGTTGTCGCACACTGGCTGAATTTTATCAGTTGGCAGAACCTGGTTACAGTGGACGCTCTACAGTTCCAATTTTATGGGACAACCAAACAAAAACTATCGTTAATAATGAGAGTTCAGAGATTATTGTCATGCTGAACTCTGAGTTTAACGAGTTCGCTAACAATCCCACCCTGAATCTTTACCCAGAAGCACTCAAAGAGAAAATTGACTGGTGGAATGAAAAGATTTATCACGCGGTAAATAACGGTGTGTATCGCTGCGGCTTTGCCCAAACCCAGGAAGCATACAATCAAGCTTGTAACGAACTGTTTGCAACTCTCGATGAGATTGACATTGCATTGCAAACTAGTCGATATCTGTGTGGAGACAATATCACACTTGCAGATGTCCGTTTATTCACAACGTTATTTCGGTTTGATAGTGCCTATTATGGGTTGTTTAAGTGCAATAGACAGCGAATTCGAGACTATCACAACTTGGGAGCTTACTTACGCGATTTATATCAGCTTCCCGGTGTAGCTGACACCTGCGATGTCGAGAGTGTCAAGCGAGACTACTACGGAAACCTATTTCCACTCAATCCTGGTGGGATTATTCCTAATGGGCCTGATATGTCTTATCTTGATGAACCATCTGGGCGCGATCGCATCGGCACAGTAAAGGCTTCATAATGTACATTGATAACTGATACCTCGGTGGCTGCACGTCTGGAGTTGGTGTAATTGTGAACCAGATTAATCGAGTTGCAATTATCGGTGGAACTCATGGTAATGAGTTTACTGGGGCCTATTTAATCCAAAAATTTGCCCAGTTTCCTGATTTGATTGCTAGACAAAGTTTTGAGACAGTCACTCTGTTAGCAAATCCTAACGCTTTTGCAGCAGGGAGGCGATATGTAGAAAAGGATTTAAATCGCTGTTTTCTCAAGCAAGATTTACAAAATCCAACTCTTAACAGTTACGAAGAATTTCAAGCTAAATCAATTCAGGATATCCTAACATCAAACAGAGATAAACAAGCAGATTTCATCTTAGACTTGCACAGCAGTACAGCTAATATGGGTTTGACAATTATTTTGGTAAACAGTCATCCCCTAAACTTGCAATTGGCTGCTTATCTCAGCCAGATTAGCCCTTTGGTGAAGATTTATCGCTGTTCTTTTAAATCAATTGCAGAAAATCCATTTGTAAATTCTCTCTGCGAATTAGGCTTTGGAATCGAGGTTGGCCCGATTGCTCAAGGACTCTTAAAAGCAACGCTGTTCCAACAAACAGAAGAACTTGTTTATGCGATTCTCGACTATCTAGAACAGTTTAACCAGGGGGAAATTTCATCAACTAACAAAACCTTGATTCTCTATGACCATTTATCAGTTGTGGACTATCCAAAACAACAGAATGGTCAAATCTTTGGGATGATTCATCCAGAGCTTCAAGACAAGGATTACCAAGCCTTGAATCCAGGAGATCCAATCTTCTTAACTTTTGACAATAAAACAATTATTTATGAGGGTGCATCTACCGTTTGGCCGATTTTTATTAATGAGGCAGCTTACTACGAAAAAGGAATTGCAATGTGTTTGACTCAGAGGCAGCAAATCAATATCTAGGATGTTGATTTTTTTTGTCTAATCGCTTTTTCTTGAAAGTGATGATATAAATTGAGCATCCTAATTTATAATTTCTCTAGCTGGTGATATGTTAAATATCTAATTGTAGATATTCGCAAGGAATAAAGTAAAGTTCTAGGTTATTAAATCCGTCTTTCTAAGACTTATTCAAATTTCCGCTTAAAATTGTCCAAATACTTAAACTCATAATGAAAACGAAGCGACCAGGAAACAAACCAATAGCCAGTCTTTCTTTGGACTTGGATAATGTTTGGTCTTTTCTAAAAAACCAGGGCGCTCCGGGTTGGGAGACTTTCCCTTCTTACTTAGATATTGCAGTGCCTCGTTTTTTAGAAATTTTCCAGCAATGGGATTTAAAAATCACAGTCTTCATTGTTGGTCAAGATGCAGCCCTAGAAAAGAACGCCAAGGCATTACAAGCGATCGCTAACGCCGGCCACGAAATTGGCAATCACTCATTTTACCACGATCCCTGGCTACATCTATATTCAGAGGATGAAATTGAACAAGAAGTGGCGTTAGCCGAACAACATATCAAGCGCGTTACCCATCAACATCCTATCGGCTTCCGGGGGCCGGGATACAGTTTTTCTCCTGCGGTATTGAAAGTCTTAGCCCGACGGGGATACGAATATGATGCTTCGACTTTCCCCACATTTTTGGGCCCCATAGCACGAGCTTATTATTTAATGACCTGTAAACTGAGCAAAGAAGAACGCAAGAAACGCGAAGCCCTGTTTGGTGGTTTTAAGGA
Source organism: Nostoc sp. (assembly GCF_036919895.1). Lineage (GTDB taxonomy): Bacteria > Cyanobacteriota > Cyanobacteriia > Cyanobacteriales > Nostocaceae > Nostoc. The sequence continues at coordinate 77,129 of NZ_JBALBW010000067.1, read as the reverse complement.
TGGTTTGCAGCCTTTAAAACCTTTCCAGTGGAAGATGGGTAAGGATAAACTGACTGAAATTCCCGTTACCACCATGCCAATTTTCAAAGTGCCAATTCACTTCAGTTACATCATGTACCTGAGTACATTTTCTTCGGAAGTGGCCTTACTCTACCTGCGAATTGCCCTTTGGCTGTGTAAACTTACGCATGTCCAGCCTTCTTTGCTATTCCATCCTACAGACTTTGTAAGTCAAGAGGATGTGCCAGAACTATCATTCTTCCCTGGAATGAGTGTTCCCACCTACAAAAAGCTGGCAATAGTGAACAAAAGTTTAGAACTTATATCCAGCCAGTTTAATGTTTTAACTGTTGGACAACACGCCAAATCCGTAGCCGATGCCCGTCAACTACCTGTATTAGTGCCTCAAAAGAGGTAAAAAAATATAATCTATGGGATTTATTCAGGCAAATTCGTATCCTTAATTACAGGCGAAATTAATTTTTACTTGTTTCAGTTTTGAAACCAGCTGACATTTGCTGGCAAGAATGTGTAAAGTAATTGATAGTCAACTAGTATCTTCAATTTTTTACACATCTATCTATGGTTAGAAAAACTCAACGCCTTTTGCTGCTAGTTATTTCCTGTAGTATAACTGGTGTAATTTTGGGAGGTACTGCTGCTTGGGCAGAAACTAATCTCTGCTTGGAAGACAGTAAAGTTACAAGTGACTGTCTAACTCAAGATCCAATCCAAAAAACTATCCAAGGAATGAGTACCGGATTATTAGCCGGGGCTGGGGCCGCTTGCGGTGCAGTATGGCAGTTAAGGCATGAAGATTGAGCATAAACTACCTACCGCTAGCCTGTAGTATCGGGTTAGTGGTAGGTAGTTTACTAATTTAGAGGTATCAGTCCCTTTCTGAGGGAGACAATCATGGCGAATTCGTAAGAGGGTTGTATTATAAAAACTCGGCATGGAAGAATTTCTATTGAAGTTGGGCGGTCAATCATCCTGATTTATGGGAGTTTGAAGAATACCGATCTATTAATGCACAAGCAAATTTCTGGTGTTGTTCAGCGAGATGTTGAGGATAGATGAACTGAGCATTGTCCATGAAGCGGTACACCCAGCGACAAAACTCCTCCTGCGATCGCTCAGGAAGTTTAACACTATAATCTACGTAAGTAAGTTTGCTATGTGTATTATTCATAAGTCTGGGTTAATCGCCTGGATTGGTGAACGAAATAATCAGCTTTTTGGTCACTTATGTTGTTTTATTGACAAAACCTAGTCATTTCAAAATTTTCAATGCTCTGTTGGTTTCTGCGTGACTGAGGCAGTTGGATTTAGACTTGAAGTGATGGGACTGGAGGAAAGACTGGTGACGAGAGCAATAGGTCTAGAGCAAATTATTGCCCAAAAGGTTCTTACATTATCAAGAGAACAGCAGCAGCAAGTACTTCACTTTGTAGAATTTCTGCAATTGAAATCACCAACAGTGGAGTTTTTGCACCATGATGGCACGCGAATGTCTGCTTTAGAAGCAGCAGGAGACTTAGACTTAGTTGGCTGCGTGGATTCTGGCCCTGGGGATCTCTCGACAAACAGTGAAGGATTGGGACATTTCTAAGTACAGCAGTATTTATTTCCATAAATTGGGCAAAATTAATCACCTGTGCCATATTAGTAAAAACCAATACAAGTATGAGCTAAAAAACTATGGATTTTATTGATGCGGTTAAAGATGTTGCCCAGCATATCGAAAGACTAAAAGACTCGGTACAGACAGAACAAGCTGCAAAAACTGCTTTTGTTTTACCTTTAATTCAAGCTTTAGGATATAAGATTTTTGATACAACAGAAGTCTGTCCTGAATATATAGCTGCTACACCAGGATTAAAAGGTGAAAAAGTTGATTATGCCATTTTAATAAATGGAGTCCCATCAATTTTAATAGAATGTAAATTTCATAAAAATGATTTAGCACATCCCAGAAATTGCTCACAATTATTCAAGTATTTCAGTGCAACACAAGCAAGATTTGCCGTATTGACTAATGGAATCCATTATTGGTTCTACACTGATACAGAAAAAACTCACATTATGGATGAAAAATCTTTTTTTGAGTTTAATATATTAGATTTCAATGAGTCGTCAATAAATGAACTTAAAAAGTTCTCTAGGGAAGTATTTAACCCTGATGAAATGGCTAGCTGTGCAAGACAGCTTTTATATAAAAAGGAAATTAACCGATTAATATCAGAACAGTTTACAAATCCTTCTCCTGATTTTGTTAAACTCTTTGCTGGTCAAGTGTACAAAGGACACATGGTTGCATCAGTTGTAGAAAAATTTACTGAAATTTTCAAAGGTTGTCTTAAAGATTATATTAACGAGCGAATTAATGACAAGATAAGATCCGCTATGGATATTGATATTTCTGATACAACAAAAATAGACGTACCAGACCCGGATAAAGTCACAATAAATCTCAAAGCCGAAGTTATTGATACTATTGTAACTACAGCAGATGAGATGGAAAGCTTTTACATTATTAAATCTATATTGCGTGATTTTATCGAATTACCTCGGATTCAGTATAAAGATACAAAAAATTATTTTGGAGTTAACATTGACGGGAAATCTAGTAAAACTATTTGTCGTTTATGGCTTAATTCTGAGAAAAAATATATTGGTTTTCTGGATATAAATAATAAAGAAGTTAAAACGCCAATTAACTCTTTAGACGAGATTTACAAATTTGCCAACATCTTAAAAGATAGGGCAATATTTTTAGCTAAAAATAAGGTAGAAGCGGAAGTAACTGAACAATAAAATTTTGATTAGGAATTTTTACTACTGCCCGTTGCCGTCAAAACATTGTAGGCTGTAGATTACAGGGTCTACAGTAATGCAATGAAGGTGAATCGGCACGGATGCGCCAAGGTTCTCACTACTGTGCTAACACTTAGCTGCAACAGACTGAATCGATATCTGGCTTGGGATGCAAAGCAACAAGCATCTGGGTGCATTTGCATTCTTGGTAACTTATAGAGAATAATCACAAATAAAGCAGCTTTAGCATCTTCGTGCGAGATAATAAATATAAAGTATGGCGATCGCAATCGATTTTGGTACTAGCAACACAGTCATTGCTCGTTGGAACCCCGTAACCCAGCAGCCAGAAACCCTGACTCTACCAGGTTTATCAATTAAACAAAGTCTCAATCCGCCACTGATTCCCAGTTTGGTTTATGTTGAAGACGCAAGCCAAAATAAAGTCTTAGTCGGACAACAAGTACGCGATCGCGGTTTTGACCTCAAAGGCGAAACTAGATTTTTCCGCAGCTTCAAGCGGGGTATTGGTGCAGATATCCAAGGTTATTTACCTGAACTAGATGGGCAAATTGTCACTTTTGAGCAAGTAGGGCAATGGTTCCTCACCAAAGTAATTGCAGAACTAGCGCCTTTACAAGGGGGGTTAGATTCTCTTATATTAACCGTTCCCGTAGACAGTTTTGAAGCCTATCGTCACTGGCTGGGTCAAGTTTGTCAAGCCCTCCCCGTCGAACAGGTGCGGATGCTGGATGAACCTACAGCCGCCGCCTTGGGCTATGGCTTGGCAGATCAAGACATTCTCTTGGTAATTGACTTTGGTGGCGGTACTTTGGATTTGTCTCTTGTCCGGTTAGATCAAGGTGTGCAAGCAACCACCAAACCGTTAGGATTTATCCTCAAGTGGGGTAATAAGTCCTTGGCTGAAGATTCAAAACAAAAAGTCAAAACTGCCCGTGTTCTGGCGAAAGCTGGGCAAAATCTGGGTGGTACTGATATTGATAACTGGTTAGTAGATTACTTTGCCAAAACTCAAGAGTTGGCGGTAAGTCCTTTGACAACACGATTGGCAGAACGGGTGAAAATTCAGCTATCAACCCAAAACCAAGCTAGTGAAGTTTATTTTGATGATGAGACATTTGAAAGCTATGAATTAGAATTAAACCGCGACACTTTTGAAAATATACTCAAAGAACACGCATTTTTTGAGTTATTAGATGAGTCGATGACAACACTGTTGCAGCAAGCAAAACGCCAAGGAATAGAACTTCCAGATATTAATGCAGTTTTGTTAGTTGGTGGGACAGTGCAATTACCAGCAGTGCAGACATGGATCAAACAGTATTTTGAGCCAGAAAAAATCCGTTGCGAACGTCCCTTTGAAGCGATCGCTCAAGGTGCATTACAGTTAACGCAAGGGATACAAATCAAAGACTTTCTCTATCATAGTTATGGTATCCGCTACTGGGATCGCCGCAACCAGCGTCACAAATGGCATTCTTTAATTAAAGCTGGACAGGCATATCCAATGAGTCAGCCAGTGGAATTAGTCTTAGGTGCTTCTTTAGAAAATCAGCCCAGCATTGAATTAATTATGGGAGAATTGGGAGCAGATACGGGTAGTACTGAAGTTTATTTTGATGGCGATCGCTTGATTACCCGTCGTCTAGATGGTAACGAAACCAGCGTTAAACCTCTAAACGATCAAGAAGGTGCAAGGACAATTGCCCAACTGACACCAGCAGGATATCCTGGAAGCGATCGCATCAAAATTCTTTTTCAAGTTGATGAGCAACGCTTTTTACGAATCACTGTTGAAGACTTATTAACCAATGACACGCTTTTGGAAAATCAACTTGTGGCACAATTGAGCTAGATACAATAATGCACATCATCAGTCGTAAAAAGCTGCGCGAATTTTGTCAAAAGTATGCTGACTCCTGTGATGCGCTTAACAACTGGTACAAAGCTGCCAATAAAAGTACATGGAATAATCTTACCGAAGTGCAAGCCGTTTATCCTGAAGCAGAAGCTGTTGGGAATTTCACTGTTTTTAATATCAAAGGCAATAAATATCGTCTGATAGTTGATTTGGTTTACAGCGACCAAATAATTTATCTTAAATACACTTTGACGCACGCAGAATACGATAAGGATAAATGGAAAAATGACCCTTACTTTTAACCGTGAAACTTATGCTAGTTTGCTTGCTCAATATCAACCCAAGGTTATCAAAACAGATGAGGAAAACGAGCAAGCTATTACCCTAGCAGAGGAACTGTCTCATCGACTTAACCGAACTTTGGAAGAGTCAGCATTACTAGACCTCTTGATTGCTCTAATAGAAAAGTATGAGGATAAAAATTATCCAATGGGAGAATCAACTGCACACTCAATGCTCCTCCATCTAATCGAGGCTCAGAGTGTTAAAGAAGCTGACTTGATAACAGTTCTCGGTTCAAGAGAGGTTGTTTTTCAAGTTATGAGTGGAAAACAAGAAATCACCCAGGAGATGGCCAAGATATTAGGTGACTTTCTGCACGTTGATACTAGTTTGTTTGAGAATTAGGCTATGTCTACGACGGGCTACGCCTACGCAATCCTTCTCATTCCAGGCGAGTTATTTCTAGCTACCCATCTTTAACCATCCAAAAACTTGATTGACGGTTAGTGCAAGTTTAATTTCTGGTAATACAGGCAAAAAATCTTCTCCCTGAAGTAGCACTGGCTGTTGCTCTGGTAGAAATACCAAAATACTCAGATCGTCAGGATCGAGAAACCATCCCAGGCGGCTACCATACTGTAGACAGTAGAGAATGTTCCCAATTACTTTGTTAGGTTTTTGTTCTGGCGAAAGAATCTCAATCGTCCAGTCTGGTGGAAGTTCAAAATTATCAGGTACTTCATTATCAACGGTGAACGGTATGCGTCCCCACTGAAATACAGCCACATCTGGTACTATTGAGCGTTCTCCAAAACTACACCGTAATTCGGGAAACGCATAGGCAATCTTCTGATTTTCCGTAACTTCATTAACAACAGTACCAAGTTTGCCTTGCAAGCGGCTGTGTCTCCCTTTCGGCATTGGCTTAGGAATAATCTTACCGTTAACATATTCACTCGCAGGCTTTGTTTCTGGAAGCTTCAGAAACTCTTCCAGGGTAAGTAGTTGAGTAGTTGAGTAGCTCATGACTCCTGAATCCCTCGAAGATGTGTTTTTAGTCTAGCAGTATCTAGGGACAGGTGCATTCACAGGGTTAAAGCACCTATCCGTAGATCAACGAAAGAATTGAGCAGTGATTAATTCATCATCACCATAATTCTTAATTACGAATTACGTTAGCGTAGCCCATTACGAATTATTTATGTACCACTACTAAAGTTCCATAGCTAGCCCAGTTGTAAACATTGCGTGCTTGCTTAACAGGTAAATTCACGCAACCGTGGCTAACTGGAGTGCCAAAACGATTATGCCAATAAGCACCGTGGATAGCATAGCCTTCGTAAAAATACATTGCGTATGGAACGTCAGGAATATTGTAGCCCTTGCCTCGCATTCGATGAGTGCGATACTTAGAATTAATCCGAAATCTACCTATGGGTGTGGGAGTCGATCGCTTCCCTCCAGAAATGCGGTATGAATAAACAAGTTTTTTACCTTCCCATGCACGTAACCGTTGCTCTGACAGGTCAATTTCAATCCAGCGAGGTTGGGATATTTGCCTGAGATTAAATTCAGTGATGCCATTTTCATCGACTGACGCAGCGATCGCTGTAGTAGAGTTGCGATCGCCTGCTAACGGTGCTGACCACGAAAATAAAGTCACTACCACCAACGCCACGCTCGTACAAAAAGTTTTTGAAGAACGAATCCCACCACTGCGAATCCAGAATTGCATTATGCCTGACCTTCTAAAGTACGCAAAAATCATGAAGTGAAGGATTTACGCAATTCATCCGCTAATGCTTTTCAAAACAAGTCCTAAACTAATCCGCATCTAATTAGTCATTGGTTATTTGTCATTATTTAATGACAAATAACAACTTTTACAAAAAAATCTGTAAGTTAAATGCGTCAATGCAAAGTTTTCCCAAATTAATATTTGCATTTGTAGTTTCACACAGGAATTGTCAGGATTTACGCTTATTTATTTGGGGCAAAGCGGATAATATCAAGTTAGGAAAAGACTTTTAATCCTCAATCCCAAATCTAAAATCAAAATTTAGGATGAATACCCTCTTATATATTTTATTTCAAATCCACTAATTCCGACTCCGAAGATTCCCAGCATAAAATATTGCTGGGAATCACTCAATTGTCTTGATTTATTGTTATTAATGATTTTCTCTAAATTGCCTTATGGTTGCTTAACCTACTATTTCTGGATGACTACTGGTGTTCCTATGGATGCCCACTCAAATAGCCATTTTGCATGTTTAGGTGAGAGATTCACACAACCATGGCTGACTGGAGTGCCAAATCTTTTATGCCAGTAAGCACCGTGAATACCGTAGTTACCTTGGTAATACATCACATAAGGAACTTTGTCAACGTTGTAGTCTTCTCCGCGCATCCGCGTAGTTTTGAACTTGGATTGAATGTTAAAAGTACCAACAAGAGTGGGAGTAGCTTTTTTGCCAGAGGAAATTGCACTTCCATAAACCACTCTGTCACCTTCCCAAGCTATTAAGCGTTGCTTTGAAAGATCAATTTGAATCCAACGCTTATCTGATTGTTGTAATGTCTGAATTTTTTGTGCAATCACTTGCTCTTTGGAATTCGCCCAAACTTCACTTGTTCCAGTAGTAGTAAAAACACTTAAAGAAAGTGCTGTACCAGTCAGGAGTATTTTTAAGCGACGCACCCAGTCAGAATAAATAAGTCTTTTCATTTTAGATACACTCCCATTCAAATCATCAGGTTTTGAGAAACTTATCAGGTTTCACTTTTATTTCCTTATCTATTACTTTAATAGACGTTAATTTTGATGATTTGATTCTAATTTAGCCTAACTGTTGCATGAGTTTTTTTGCCCTAGATGCGATCGCTGACCAATTTCCCTCTGTGACAAGCTTTTTGGGAAATAATTCACCGCTCAAACCGACTGCGATCGCTCCGGCTTGCAAAAATTCTTTGGCATTTTCCAGAGTGACACCGCCTGTAGGAATTAAGGGAATCTGACCTAGTGGCCCTTGCAAACTTTTGATATAATCAGCCCCTCCCAGTGCTTGTACGGGAAACACTTTTACACAACTAGCGCCCTGACTCCAAGCAGTGACAATTTCTGTAGGAGTCAGCGCTCCTGGTACGATAGGCACATTTTTTTCTTGTGCTGCTTGAATCATTGCTGAGTCAACATGGGGTGTGAAGAGAAATTGCGCCCCAGATGCGATCGCTTCTTGTAGCTGCTGCACATTGAATAACGTACCAGTACCAATAGTACAGGCTGGTAATTCCGAGCGTAGTTGACTGATTAGTTCCCCAGCGCGATCGCTATTCCAGGTAATCTCAATAAGCTGCATTCCCCCAGATGCTACAGCCATTGCCATTTTTTGTGCCACTTCGATTTTAGGGGCGCGGATAACTGCGATCGCTCTATGTCTTTGCAACTGTGATAACCAAATTTGATTGGGCATTTTAACTGGAAATTAAGGATTAGTCGCCTGATTTTGCTTCCTTTACATTACTTTAGAGACAGTCTCTGAAAAGTCAGCTTAATTCTTCTAGTAGAGGAGAGAGGTAAGTAAAAAGGCATATACTGCAAATACCAAGCAATAGTTTAATAAGCTCCTAGTTCAAGACCTACTAGGAGTTTTTTTATCTCAGTGGAGGCAAATGTCAATAAACCTAGTTGTGATTAAGCTATTCCTCATGGATATTCATGATTAATTCTGATGGTAGATGGAATCAAAAGATTAACATTGATAATATGTAGCTGTGAGTGAAAAACGTTTACCGAATTAATAACAATGAATATTCTTGCTTGGATTGTTTTAGGTCTAATTGCTGGTGCGATCGCTAAGGCTATCTACCCCGGTCATCAAGGCGGCGGAATCCTGGGAACTATCGTATTAGGAATCATCGGTGCTTTTGTTGGCGGTAGCTTAGGAGTATTTTTCAGTACAGGAACGTTAAGTCTAGCAGCTCCAAGTCTCAGCATTCCTGGGATTGCAGTAGCAGTTCTTGGTGCAATTGTTGCAGTTTTCTTGTGGAATTTAATAACCAACCGCAGTGCTGTATAAGAGCAAAATTGCGGATAATGAGTGAAGAGAATTTAGTAAATTCATTTAACTATTGTGAATTAAATAAAAAATAGCGTCCGCCTGTTATTATGGTGGAGCTATTTTTTTATTTCTTGATAAATAAAAATTTGTAGGGTTTTAATGGTGTGCGATCGCTAAGTGTAAATTTTTATTAAAAGTCTTAATTAGCTCTAAGAATTCCTATACCAGCTTCTCTTTCAATATAATCTGCCACTCTCTCCACGTTTTTCAGAGAAATACACCTCTGATATGAAATAACAGCAAAGTTAGGTCTGATTTCAATAAGTATAAATACGCTAAAGTCTATAGATTTAATAAAATTTTCAATAAGTTGCACTGCTCGATACACACAAAGCAACGATGTTTGGTTAAGCTGTAAGCGCTATGATTAGAGTTTATTGAACGTCTTATGCACTGGTTATTATCCGGGCCGTTGAGTACTGAAGAATTGACGGTTAACATTGCAGGGTTGCCTGCATCGTTACAAGGTAAGAAGCTGGTGCAGTTGTCAGATTTCCACTACGATGGTTTGCGGCTGTCGGAAGAAATGCTAGAAAAAGCGATCGCAGTTACTAACGAAGCTAAACCAGATTTAATTTTATTAACTGGTGACTACGTAACTGACGATCCGACACCGATTCACCAACTGATACTTCGACTCAAACATCTGCAAAGTCGCAGTGGGATCTATGCGGCTCTTGGCAATCATGATATACATTACAAAAATGCCAAATCAGAAATTACAGATGCCCTTACTAGTATTGGAATTCACGTCCTTTGGAACGAAATTGCCTATCCACTAGGAAAAGAATTGCCAATTGTTGGACTGGCTGATAGTTGGTCACGGGAATTCTACCCCGCACCGGTCATGAATCAACTAAACCCCGACATACCCTGCATTGTTTTATCCCACAACCCAGATACTGCGGAGATACTGCAAGCATGGCGAGTTGATTTACAATTATCTGGTCATACTCACGGTGGTCAAATCGTGATTCCCGGATTTGGCCCTGCGGCGTTGGCTTACAGCAAGATTACAAAAAACATCCCCTTAGCCGTGCGCCGTCGAGTGCCATTTCTAGAAGTAAATGTTTCTGTAGTCAAGCATTGGGAATGGGCACAGGGTTTCCATCGGATCGGAAAAAATCAGATGTATGTCAATCGTGGTTTGGGAACTTATCTCCCAGGACGCTTATTTTGTCGCCCAGAAGTTACTATCATCACGCTACAAGGTGAGTAAGTAATTCAAACTTCAAAATTAAAAAACGGAATAGCAGCAGGTATTTTGGCTAGTGAATGCCTGCAAACTAAGGCAAAGTCTTCTTAGACTATCTTTAGATTTAAGCTAATTAGTTAATTCTTTTTGTAGTATATGACATAAATTATTGCAGTTTCTCAAGTTACATTTTTATTTTTGGTAAGCTGTAAGCGCTGGTATGAGGAGTATCGGTTGGCTTATGCATTGGTTATTTACGGGACATTTAAGAGTAGATAAAATCACGGTTAAGATTGCGGAACTTCCAGCATCTTTACAAGGGACAACGCTAGTGCAGTTGTCAGATTTTCACTACGATGGTTTGCGGCTGTCGGAAGACATGTTAGAAAAAGCGATCGCACTTACTAACGAAGCTGAACCGGATTTAATTCTGTTAACTGGTGACTATGTAACTGACGATCCGACACCGATTCACCAATTGGTGCATCGACTGAAACATCTGCAAAGTCGTTGTGGTATCTATGCTGTGCTGGGCAATCACGATATCTATTACAGCCATTCAAAAGCAGAAGTTACACAGGCGTTAACTAGCATTGGGGTGCATGTGCTTTGGAATGAAATCGCCTATCCATTAGGAAAAGAATTACCATTGGTAGGATTAGCTGATTATTGGTCGCGGGAATTCTACCCCGCACCAGTGATGAATCAACTAGATTCTGTTACACCCCGCATCGTTTTATCCCATAACCCAGATACAGCTAAGATACTGCAACAATGGCGCGTAGATTTGCAATTATCCGGTCATACCCACGGCGGTCATATTGTCATTCCTGGCATTGGCCCTGTAGTATTTTATTATAAAAAGCTACTCAAACAAATTCCCAAAAAATTACGGCGTTGGGTAACATTTTTTCTAGGAGACTGCTCGAAAGTCGTGCGATATTGGGAGTGGGCGCAAGGGTTTCATAAGGTGCAAAAAAATCAACTATATGTCAATCGGGGTTTAGGAACTTATAAACCAGGACGTTTATTTTGTCCGCCAGAAGTGACTGTAATTACCTTAGTTAGTCATTAGTCATTGGTCATTGGTCATTGGTCATTGGTTTTCTTCTAAATACAAGGAAAAACGGTTTGTGCCAGTGACGATACAATAAGTAACATTCATTGTCCTGCTGCCAAGCTTTTTCGTCCTATGCTGCCAGTCATATATTCCGACGAATTTTTAGATCACAAGACTGGAAAATACCATCCCGAAAAACCAGAACGTTTAAGTGCGATCGCCACTGCCCTAAAAGCAGCTACATTCGCAGATAAAATTGACTGGCGATCGCCCACACCAGTATCAGAACAGGCATCACTGATGTCTATGTTGGTTAAAGCTCATAGCCCAGCCTACATCAAAAAACTTTGGCAAATAGCTTCTAGTGGCGGCGGCCCTTTGAATGGGGATACGCCAGTTTCTCCACGTAGTTATGATGTGGCATTGTTGGCAGTCAGTGCATGGCTAGATGGAGTTGAGGCTGTGTTAGAGTCGGCTAATCCAGCTTTTGTATTAGCACGTCCCCCAGGACATCATGCCGAAAGTGATACTGGGATGGGCTTTTGCCTATTTTCTAATGCGGCGATCGCCGCATTATTTGCCCTCGAACAACCCGGAATTAACCGTGTTGCCATCCTTGATTGGGATGTGCATCACGGTAATGGTACGCAAGCGATCGTCGAAAGTGAAGCACGTATCGCCTACTGTTCTCTACATCAATATCCATGTTATCCCGGTACTGGGAGAGCCACAGAACGCGGCTTTCATAATAATGTATTAAATTTACCAGTACCTCCTGGTAGCGATATTGCAGAATATCAGCCACTTTTTGAAAAACAGGTTGTACCATTTTTAGCTAACTTTCAGGCGGATTTACTGATTGTGAGTGCTGGTTATGATGGCAATGCCGCAGATCCTTTAGCAAATATCAATTTGCAGCCAGAAGACTACGCTTTATTTACTGATTATTGTCTAGGCATAACTCGTAAAATTCTGTTTGGCTTAGAAGGTGGTTACGATTTTGAGACTCTTTCTCAATCAGTTGTAGCAACTATCGAACCCTGTTTACTTTAAGCTTTTCTTGTTTATCCCATTTCAGGAAATACCCGATCATAGATACTTGCGATCGCAGTTACCAAGGGTAATAGCCTCAACTCTCTGTGAAGATTTGGGAACACCATATACTGACGTGGTTATAGCTGACCCATCGTTATGAAAATTTCTCACAAGCTTGAGGGGAAAGAACTTGTACAAGAAAGCAAAGTCTTTCAGAGATGTGGTGAAAAATCCGGGTTAATGCACTTTTTTATCAAGTTCATCAAATCTTCAGAAATAAAATTTTTGAAGGATGTTCTGAAAGAGCTAAAGTTTTGTTAAGATGCAATTGCTAGCAGTTTCTCAGCGAAATTAACCCATCGGGGTGTGGAGAAATAAAAAGTACTAGCAGCACAAATTTCAAAAGGTGAAGCAATGACCACCTACATTTTCTTCGATGAAGCCCTGCGGATGCTGACAAACGCCTATTTAATATCAGTGGTACTGTTAATAGCAGCTTCTGGTATAGGTTTGGCGGTAATTGAAACAATAGAAAGGACAGAAGAACGCTAAGTTTACAGATAGCAGTGTACTTCTTGCCAAAACCATTGGGTGCAAGTGTTCGCCGTAGAGAAATCTTGGGAATACTAAAGCATGAAAGTCTCACAGCGTTGCAGTCTTACCTGTAAATCTACCAAATAAGTAGGTAAGACGGTAGCGCTATTGGGACTCTAACCAAGGAGTTAATATAATGAGTCTACTCGACGCTGTTTTGGGCACAGAAAGCCAAGTCCAAGCAGAACTCAGTCCTGCGGAAGCTTTTGCTGTTATTGTTTTGGTGGCAACAGCGTCAGATGGTTATCTTTCTGTCGAGCAAGCAAATTCTATCACTTTTGTGTTGTCTCGGATGAAACTTTTTAAAAGTTATCCTCATGAAATGATGGATAGGCTGTTGGACAAAATCTTGGGCATTCTCCAAGGGGATGGTTTTAATGCTTTATTCAATGCAGCCAAAAATTCTCTATCTCAAGACTTGCGGGAAGCAGCCTTTGCAGTAGCCACTGATTTCGTCTTAGCTGAAGGGATTGTGGTAGAAGAAGAAAAAAACTTCTTAAACGATCTATATCAAGCATTAGGCGTTTCTAGTGAAAGAGCAATGCAAATTATGCAAGTAATCTTGATTAAAAACCGGGGATAGAGCAATAAAATATATGCTTAATTAAACTATATAAATAGCTTATAAAGAAAGCGTGCCAAAGAAGTTAGGCTTCTTTGGCACTATTTTTTGTGTTATTGTGACTAGTACAGCACGGTGTAAATAAACCAAGTATTAGATAGCCAACACTTTACCCTTCAAGTCAATATCAACGTTCTGTACGCCGATTTTTCACCACAAATCTCAAAGCTTTATAAAATCTAGATTCCGGTTTTTCCGATTGCATCAAAAAATAACCTTTAAAAAATGCCCGAAACATATTCTGTGCAAGGATGAACAGCAGTAGAATCGTGGAAGTTGTGAGCAATATGGGGCTCGTCGGAAGAGTACCAACTAAACTAAATTCGTTGAGAAGTTGAATATTACTCAGGTTGAGTGCAGGTGTATTGGTGTTGTTGATAATAAAGGTTTGGCTTATTAGGGTGTCACCAAAGTTAATCCCAGTAGTACTACCATCTGCAATTTTAACTGTGTCATTGAGAGCTTGAATTTGTTGTGGGGTAGGAACTTGATATGCACCAATATGAAGGTATGCACCAATATCAACTGGTGCGATGCCAGTAGCATCACCAGTTATGCTATTGAAGGTATTGGAGCCAGCATTGATCGCAGGACTTCCAAGTTTGAGCGCAAAATTACTTTTGGCTGCATCAGCAAATAGAGGATCTTTACCCAAAATATTCTGCAACCCTGTGGCCTTTAAATTATCTGAAGCTTGAAATATGTTGGAGTTATAAACAAGGTTGCGATCAAAAGTTACATTTGTAGCGTACTTGATAAAATTGGCATTTTGATTGTTGCTTGCATACAAAATGTTGTTGTAAACACGTACATTGCCTGAGTAAGAAACACCAATTTCTCCACCATCTGTAAGAACACGGCTATTCTGATAAGCTGTGTTGTTAACAACATCTACATTATTCGTCTTGAAAACATTAATACCAGTACTACCATTATTGTAAGCTATGTTATTTGCAATCAAAGCTTTGCCTGTATAAGGAACACCACCTTTAGCTTGCTGTACAGTATCAAGCATAATACCGTGTCCTTCAGTTATTTTACCTTGTGCGTACCAAGGAACTAGGCTTTGATTATTAAAAGCTATATTATTACGATAAACAATTCTATAATCAGTAGTATTATTATCGAAATTAAAGCTACGAAGTGTACTAATTCCTTGACAACCAAAAGGGGTATACCAACCATTACCAGACACAATATTATTCGCAACTGTAATGTAGTCTGAATCGCTAAAATCAATACCTCCACCGGGGAAGTTACTGACTGTGTTACCAGTAATAATAATGTGGTGAGGGTTAGTACCGCCAACCCCTTGACTATTTGTCCATGGTTTTACATTAATTCCACTAGCATTAGTCAAGGGATTGTTAAGGTTATTCTTCTGTTGTAAGGCATAGTCTAGAGTGACGTTTTCTCGATTCCCATTTATATAAAGCCCTTCAATTCGCACGTAGGATGAACTAAATATATTAATGCCATCTCCAGTTGTTACAATCTTAGGTGTAGATCCTGGATAGGCTTTTATTGTTGTCCAGTTGTTTGGTGAGCCATTTTTGTTAAATATCATGCCTACGCTATTGTAAGTCCCGTTCATGACAAGGATTGTGTCGCCTGCCTTGAATTGGGAAAGGTAAACGGGTTTAGATATTGTGCGGAAGGCAGTTGCTTGAGTCAAACCATTATTATTATCATTGCCTGTTCCAGAAACGTAATATGTTGTGCCAGCCATCTGTTTACTCCGAATGTATGTAAGGCTAATTGGTAGTACACTGTCAGCAACAAATTCAGTTGCTAAGTAGCTATTTGAATTGGTCATTTACAGAGGTTCTCAATTGTATGAAATACAGGTCTGAACCCCATACAAGGTAATGGAGAGTAAGATTCAAAGCCTCTCCCCTTTTAGGAGAGAGGTCAGAGTGTATTGCATCCAAGCAAGAAGCACTATATCTGGAATGTTGAAGATAGTCACAGTTATCCGATCGCAACTTAAAATCGCGTCGGTTGTAGAAACACTGTTGTCGAAGTGAAAATTTTTCTCCTATTAACCGTTAATGGTTAAACCAGGGGTATCGATAGTATCGATCGTCAGGTTTTTTTTGAGGGTAATCGGAGGATTTAACGTAGATAAAGTAGCGCAAAGACAGAGACGTTTCTTGTATTCTCTGAGCTTGTTGTTAGACATCCTGTGATTGCCAAATCGTTATGGTAAAATTCACCCCTGGCTAATAACTGGGGACTTAAAGTTACAGTGTTTAAAGTTAAATTAGTTAAAACTTTAGTTAGTTGACCCATTAACTTAAGGGGACTAATGTAACAACTTAGTCAAACCTGTTCTAATGGGTATAACTAAGCCTTGTGAACTTAGTTAAAATTAACCTTTATAAATAGCACTTGTTATCAGTGAAAACGCGCAATATGGTAGTTTTTTTTACAGCAAAAGCAAAAGTTTATGGAAGTGTCGTCGTAGAGTCTTGTTAATTTCCAGAGTGATATGGGAATAGAGATCCCTTTGTGCGAGGATTTGATGAAGTTTCTCTAAACATTTTGGAGACTAGTACCGCAAGGCAAAATTCAAAATTCAAAATGAATACAGTGTCAGCGTTTCATTGATTTGGAATGGGTGGTTTATTTCCGCCGTATTGTACTAGTCTTAGATTCGCACCTTTTTGGAGAAGTCACAAATCTAGAAATTACGCACAAGATATCCCCCAACCTCTAAAAAAAATGAGGATCTAGGGTTCAGGTTTTCAGTACGTAAATCCTGAAATCTTGTTGTTCAATCCACTATTGTGTCATAATTCGATTTTCTAATTTTGAACTTTAAATTGCAAATTACTTATGCATTGTTCCGCGACCCTAACCCAACTGGTTGAAGTTCTTTTGGCCAGTCCGATAAACTTATCTGAAACTGCTTTAATACAAGTAAGTAGCGGTATACAAACAGATAGCCGCGCCCTAAAGCCAGGTGAAGTATTTCTGGCTTTGCGAGGCGATAAATTTGATGGACATGAATTTGTGCCAATTGCGATCGCAAAGGGTGCAATCGCTGCAATTGTAGATTTTGAATACGAAAATCCTGGTTTACCGGTATTACAGGTAAAAGACACCCTCAAGGCATATCAACAAATCGGCAGATGGTGGCGCGATCGCTTTAATATTCCTGTAATTGGTGTAACTGGTTCCGTGGGTAAAACTACAACCAAAGAATTGATCGCCGCAGTTTTAGGAACCAAGGGACGAGTTCACAAAACTTATGGAAATTACAACAACGAAATTGGTGTCCCAAAAACTCTCTTAGAAATTGGCGCAGAAAATGACTACGCTGTGATTGAAATGGCGATGCGGGGTAGGGGACAAATTGCCGAACTAACGCAAATAGCGCGTCCAACAATTGGAGTAATTACCAATGTGGGGACGGCACATATTGAATTGCTGGGTTCCGAAGAAGCGATCGCTGAGGCAAAATGTGAGTTGTTAGTTGAAATGGCTGCTGATAGTGTGGCAATTCTCAATCACGATAATCCTTTATTAATGGCCACGGCAGCGAAAGTTTGGCACGGAGAAGTTTTAACTTACGGCTTTTCTGGTGGGGATATTCAAGGGGAGTTAATTGATAACGAGACTGTGGAAGTTGCAGGAATCCAGCTACCCTTACCGCTAGCAGGTCGTCACAATGCGACTAATTTCTTAGCCGCTTTAGCAGTAGCAAAGGTGTTGGGGATCGATTGGGCAAGCCTGAAAGCAGGCGTGAAGGTGGATATGCCCACAGGACGATCACAGCGATTTACCTTATCCAATGATGTGGTAATCTTAGACGAAACTTATAATGCTGCACCAGAAGCTATGATGGCAGCATTGCAATTATTGGCAGACACACCCGGAAAGCGGAAGATTGCCGTATTGGGTGCAATGAAAGAATTAGGGGAGCGATCGCAGCAGTTGCACCAGCGAGTGGGAGAAACAGTACGAAAATTGAATTTAGACGGTTTGTTGGTTTTGGTAGATGGAGAAGATGCTGAAGCGATCGCAGAAAGTGCCGAAGGTATCCCATCGGAGTGTTTTGCAACTCATGCCGATTTGGTGGCTAGGTTGAAGACATTTATGCAAACAGGCGATCGTTTATTATTCAAAGCCGCCCATTCTGTGGGGCTAGATCGGGTTGTCAATCAATTACGTGCAGAATTTCCTAGATGAATCTATCATTGAAAACCCAAAATCTCATTTCTTACAGCAATCCTCGATAACGAATAAAGCCAGAAATCACACTGTAAGGCATGAGGGTAATATATTTACTCAACTTAAATATCCCAAAGAAAATTTGAGATATTCCCGCTAGCATGACTACGGTAAATGCCATTGCCAAGCTGTTTTCGGGGTTAGCTGCGATCATGGAACCGACAATTGCAGTCATGACTACGGTCATTGGCCCAGTTGGCTCAGAAATTAGGGTTGGTGTTCCACCAAATAAGGCTGCGAAAAATTCGTTGCGCTCGCAATGACAGGCAAAAAAGTGGGATGCTCCCCATAGCAAAAAACCCAGCTAAATCAAAGATTATAGCTGGGGTGTGTTTAATCTAAAATCTGGATGGCGATCGCAGCGATTCACTTACCATCAGAAGTATGATGAATTTCAGGCGTTGTTGGAAAGACTAGGGCTGTTACTGTAGCGTCTTTGATAAAGAATTGCCCCAAAATTAATCACCAGACAAGTGATTGCTAGCCAGAGCAAGATATAAGTGGGAGCCATCACCACGCCAATCATGAACCAAGTGTATACGTGCAATATCATTACAGAAGCAAAAAAACTGGCAATTCCAACAGATTGCCACACTTGATACGATGGGCGACGTAAGGCTACCAAGCCCATTGTTAAAATGGTGACAAGCAAGTTCGCTGGGACGAGAAACGCACAAATACCTATGCAGTTGCCACAAGAGAATTCTACCAAGGTGTTAAAATCGGGCATTAATTTTGTTAGGGATAGATGTTAGCTTTTTCACGAACTTAATTTATTTTAAAATAACTAAATTTACATTAACAGATTAGTGAGTACTCACATTGCAAACATAACATAAATTAAAATATTGAGTCGCGTTTTGATACTACTCAATAGTTAGTTAATTATAAAGATTTTGGATAACTAGGGTGGAAAACACCCACCCTGGCTGAATTAACCGGGTAAAATTACGGTATCGATAACGTGTACTACGCCATTATCAGCTTCGATATCTGCTGCTAAAACTGTGGCATTTTTAACTTCAAAACCATCTGAAGAATGAATTTTAATAGGTGAACCTTCCACAGAATTAACCGTACCGAGTTCTGCCAAATCAGCCTTTAGCAGCTTTCCTGGAACGACATGATACTTTAGAATCCGCGTTAGCTGGGGAATATTCTGCAACAGAGTTTGGATAGTTCCCGGTGGTAACTTGGCAAAAGCATCGTCATTTGGTGCAAAGACAGTGAAGGGGCCAGGACTTTTTAATGTTTCTACTAAACCAGCAGCTTGTACAGCCGCTACTAGTGTTTTGAAAGACTCAGCCGTAACTGCAATATCAACAATATCAGCCATATACTTTACCTACATTGATGCAAAAGATTTTAAAGGATGATAAACCTATTTGAAGTTTTATTAAACAAAATAAATTTAAAATTACGCATTGAGTAAACTACACGTTGACACATACTTCCCATCAGATATAGAAATCCGGTTTGATTTCTGAAAACATCCGTAGGGTATTATCGCGGAGAATACGGCACTAAACTCTTGATGATAGTGGGTTACGAACTTCGTTACAACACAACGCCAGTTGCTACCTCCGCAACGTACTGGCTCCCTTACAATACCTAATTTTGCTCAAAAATCAAATAGGAGTCCTATAAGTACTTGGACAGAATTAATTACACAATGCCATTGCGATCGCTTCATTCGCAATGACTGTAAATATTTTTGTCCAACTACTTATCACTAAAACAGTGCTGTAGATGGATGTTTAAAAAACACATCTTTGCTAGCCCGTCTATTGAGGAAACCAACTTTCTAACCGTTCTCTATCTCCTAAACAGCTATAGTAAGTAAATTTTAGTAGTATAAATAATCCAAAATTGCCTTTGCTTGCTATTCAAAGTGAAGCGGATAATCTCGCAAAATGCATGACTACAGTACGTTCTGTTCAAAATAAAAAAGCAGTATATCTCCCAATTTAGTGTAATTGCTGACACCATTACTAAAATGAGTTACAAATGAGCAGTAATTGATCTGGAAAGTGAACATCTAGTCAAGACACATTACAACTATTCGTTGGGGAAAATTCTTCTTTTCCGAAGGCAGTACTTGCAGTCAGGGTTATTCATGCCCTGGCAATTTCCTCATTTTCATATCCGTATCAAACAAACTGTAATTTCTTTAGGAGACACTAACTCATGGACTATCAAAGCCCTTTAAGCAAAAAATCCTCTCGCCGTGCGCTAGTAGTGAGTGGGGCCGTTGCTGGTGTAGCCACTGCATTGGGTTTGCCACTAATTGCCCAAGAAGTTGATGCTCGGCCAGCAACTTATAATCAGCAAAACGATGCGAAAATACTGAATAATGCTCTTTATTACGAACACCAGGCGATTTGGGCTTATAGCGCTGCTGCTGGCAAGCTAACTAATACTGAAGTTGGTAAAGCTGTTTTGGCTTTGGCACTCCGCAACCAAGCCGATCATAAAAAACATCGGGATGCTCTAGCAGCTACTATCACCAGTTTGGGTGGAACTCCAGTAAAAGCAGAATCTAGCTATGATGTTTCATCCTACATCAAAAAGGGTGAGGGAAACTTGGATAGCGATGTGAATATTGCCAAGCTGGCTTTAGCTTTGGAGACTGATGCTGCGATCGCCTATACCCAAGAAGTTGCTAAGTTGAAAACTCCAAAATTGATTACTGTTGGGGCTAGTATTGCCTCTACTGAAGCTGCTCATGCTGCGGCTATTCGTGCCACTTTCAAATCTTTGGGAGTGAATATCGAAATTGTACCAGCGTCTTTTGTTAGCCGTGAAACTCGTGAAGCCTGGGTGTTGAAAGTATAGATGGGAAGCAGAGGGAAATTGGAGTAAGTCTTTCCTCTTTGCCCCTCTGCCTCTTATGCCCAATACCCATTAATTACGATCGGCTTTCCAGTTTGCTAGATCGGTTAAAGAGCGATCGCGGTAACGTCCATAACGCTCCGGTTTACTTTTGATTTTCATTCCTAAATCGGGAAAAATCCCAAAATTGGGCGGCATTGGTTGGAAATGCTTCGGCGAAGCGGAACTTATAAATTCCACTAACGCACCCATCATTGTTGTCGCTGGTAAAACCAAAGTTTCTTTACCCAAAGCTAGCCGCGCTGCATTAATTCCCGCCAAGCAGCCACCCGCAGCCGCAGCAGTGTAGCCTTCAGTACCAATCAACTGTCCAGCAGCTAGCAACGTTGGACGCTCTTTAAATTGCAGAGTAGGATGCATTAGCTGGGGAGCATTAATAAAAGTATTGCGGTGCATCACTCCTAACCGGACAAACTCCGCCTTTTCCAAGCTGGGAATTAGCTGAAATATCCGTTTTTGCTCACCCCAACGCAGATTAGTTTGAAATCCTACCATATTCCACAGTTGACCGGCTTTGTCTTCTTGTCGCAACTGCACCACAGCATAAGGACGTTCCCCTGTGCGAGTATCTGACAATCCCACTGGCTTTAGGGGGCCGTAGCGCATAGTATCTTCCCCGCGCTGTGCTAATTCTTCAATAGGTAAACACGCTTCAAAAAATTTCGCAGTTTCCCGTTCAAAACCCTTGAGTTCTATTTGTTCCGCTTTGCAAAGTTCTTCTCGAAAGTGCAGATACTGCTCTTTATTCATTGGGCAGTTGAGATAAGCGGCTTCACCTTTGTCATAACGGGATGCCATAAAAGCAACGTCACGGTTAATCGATTCTCCGACAATAATCGGACTAGCGGCATCGAAAAAACTGAGGTATTCCATCCCCGTAAAGCGTTGCAAATCTTCGGCTAAATCGGGACTCGTTAAAGGCCCGGTTGCCAAAACTACAATTCCTTCAGGAATGGCAGATACTTCACCCCGGCGAAATTCAATTAAAGGATGGCTGGCTAAAGTTTGAGTCAAGTCTTGGCCAAATTGTCCCCTATCTACGGCTAGCGCCCCACCAGCAGGTACGGCGTGTTCATCAGCTTTGGAAATGACGATAGAACCTAGTTGACGTAATTCTTCGTGCAATAATCCCGCCGCGCGATCGCTTGCCATTGCGCCAAAGGAATTACTACAGACTAATTCTGCCAAATGTTCTGTATGATGAGCAGGGCTGAAGCGTTTTGGACGCATCTCATGGAGAATTACCGGTACTCCAGCTTGGGCTATTTGCCAAGCTGCTTCAGTTCCAGCTAGTCCACCTCCAATTACTTGTATCGGTTGTTGTTCCATAGTTAAATTTTTGGTTTCTATATCAATAAGTATCCATCAGTGTCACTGAAGTAAGAGGCAAACTCATGACTACTTCTGTAAATATAACGGCAGCAATTACAAATTATCTGTGTCAATTCCTTTTTCTTTGAGTTTAGCTAGCAATTCTTGATAGCGATCGCGCTCTTTTTCTAATTCTTGTAAAGCCGCTTCTTTTGCTTGACGTTCCTGTTCCCGTAACTGGTCAATTTCTACGGGACTCAAAAACTTTTGCCCAGAAGGAGAAAAAATTTCTAGGGTATCTGATGTTAGTTGAAAACGGATTCCTAAACGCGGACTTATCCAGCCATTCATCTCTTCAATGACTTCAAAACTATCCCCAGAACGAAGCAAGCCATTTAAATCGTTCTTATCAGGATCGTAAATATAATATTCTTCCACACCGTAACGCTGGTAAAACTGCAATTTTTTAGTCATTTCTTTGAGGGTGTTACCTGGTGAGAGAATTTCAAATACTACCTGTGGCGGTATATTCTCTTCATTCCACTGTAAATAGGAACCCCGTTTTCCTTTTGGTCTTCCAAAGACTACAAGCGTATCAGGCGCTTGTTTAATATTAGGACTTCCTTTAACTGGATACCAAAACAAATCTCCAGCGATAAATACATCAGCCGACGATGCAAATAAGATTTCTAAATTTTCTTTAATTTTGACAATCCATGCAAATTGTTCTGTATTATCCGCCATTGGCTGTCCGTCGCTTTCTGGGTAAATGACTTCGATTGTGGTTTCTGGTGTGACTTGTTGTACCATTGCTGTACCTCCAAGTATGGGGTTTTTAGTGGATATTTATAATTGAGATTGCGAGACACAAAGCAGCTTGTCAGCAGACATAGCTTGTCTGAACTTATTCATCTAGAGGCGTTTGCTGTACTCCTTGCTGGACTTGTGCAATATCCAAATCTAACGCCCGTGCTATCTGTTCCATACTTAAACCTAGTGCTAGCAGTTTAGGTACAGCTTCTAACTTTGCCTCAAAACGACCTTCTTGTTTACCTTCTTGTTTACCTTCTTCTTTACCTTCTTCTTTGCCTTCTTGTTTAGCTTCTTGATAAACCCGTGTTTGCTTCAACTCACTTAATCCAAACATCGCCTCTATCTCCTCTCGACTTATGTTAGGCAATTTATAAACCAGAATCGTCTCTATTAATTCTAGTAATTGTTTTTGTGGCAGTTGCAAATTTACCGCTTGTTTTGTACGGTTAATTAGTTCCCTGGCAGTGGCAATAGTTGTATCTTCATTTTCAATTACTAATTTGATGGTAGCAATACCTATTGGTAGTGATGCAGTTTCGCCTAGTTCATCCAAGTAAATTATACTAATGCGATCGCTGTTGAAGAATTCGTGGCAATCTTGTCGCTCACCAGTATCTATACTCCTTCTCGGATAAATCACCACTCCTCGCCAAGAATTTTTAGATTTATTTTGCCGCAAATAGAGAAATGTTTCTGAAACTAGGCGCAAATAAATATCTGAGTCTGGTTGAAATTGGACTTCAACGAAATAAATCGGATTTTCTTCATCTTGTGTAGGAAGAAATACACCATCTATTCTAAAGGCAGTTTGTTTGATTTCAACTGAAGAGAATTGATAGGTATTTGCAGTTTCGGGAGGATTCCCAATTAGTTCAAAGAAAATACTAGGAAATTCTTGAAATAGGCGATAAAATATGCTGTCAGTTTTCACTCTGGATGTTATAGCACAGTTTTTAACTTCAGCAATTTTATAATGTGCTGCTCTCTGATTGCATAAATTATTCCAGATAGAAAACTAGCTATTCGGCAGATTCTTGTATTTTTTGATAAATTCCATGCTTATGGAAATTTGCGATCGCGCACTTCTACAGCATAATCTTGTACAGCTTTGGTAATTGTCTCCCGCAAGTTGGTGTAAACCTTGGCAAATGGTGGATGCTTCTCGGCAAGTCCGATTACATCTGAGGTAACTAAAACCTGTCCATCGCAGTGAGTTCCTGCACCAATACCAATTGTCGGAATCGTAAGTTTTTGTGTAATCTGCATTGCCAAATCTGCGGGTATATGCTCTAAAACTAGAGAAAATACACCTGCTTGTTCAAGAGCGATCGCTTCAAGTAAAATTCTCTCACTCGCTTCTTGAGTTTTCCCTTGTTGTCGCAAACCGAGTTGATGTACTGATTGCGGTGTCAAACCTACATGACCCATTACCGGGATTCCGGCTTCTACCAAGCGAGTAATAGTTTCTGCGATCGCAGGATAGCCACCTTCCAATTTTACCGCCTGAGCGCCCGTTTCCTTCAGTACCCGCCCGGCTGAGTGCATTGCTTGCTGGAGACTTTCTTGATACGTCAAAAATGGTAAGTCTACAACTACTAAAGCCCGTTTAACCCCACGACGCACAGATTTGGCGTGGTAGATCATCTCATCTAAAGTTATCGGCAGTGTTGTTTCATACCCTAAAACTACTGCCATAGAGTCACCCACAAGGATTAAGTCTACACCAGCTGCATCGATGAGTTGAGCGATCGCATAATCCCAGGCCGTCAACGCCACAATTGAACGTCCCTGTTGTTTCCATTGAATTAATTGCTGGGTAGTGATTGCCATTTTTAATTAGGGGATAGGTGATAGGTGATAGGGGATAAGTGATAGGGATAGGGATAGGGATTAGCTATTAGAAAGAATTCAGTTCCCTGTACCCTGTAGCCTGTCCCCTAATCCCTACTTAACAGCGCGACTAAAAGCAATATGGGGTTTTGCACTGTTCGTTTTGGGCATTAACCAAGCTAGACCTTCACTAGTGCCGATCCATAATTTATTAGCGATATCAGGTACAAGGGCAAGAACCCGACTAGAAGGAAGTCCAGCAACTTCTGCATCTAACACAGCGCCTGTATTTGGATTTAATCGTAACAAACCATTGTTAGTTCCAACCCAGACACTACCATCTTTCGCAAAACGCACCACCTTCACGTCACGCCCACGTAGGCGAGTTACAGACCGTAACACTGCGCCAGTTTTTGGGTTAATAACTAACAAATTATTCGGCATTCCCGCCCAAATTAATCCCTCTGGACTGATAGCTAAAGCTTGGACAGTCGCCCCTGGTAAATCGGTAATCCGCTTCATAATCGCAGCACTAGCGGTATTTACCCGCACCAATCCATCAAGAGTACCAACCCACAGTTGACCTTCAGCATCTAAGGTTAGAGTGTTAGCACTGACACCAGGCAGATTTTTTACTGTTGTCATAATCAAGCCTTGGTCGGGACTAATTAGAGCTAAACCGCTATCAGTTCCAGTCCACAAATAACCCCGCTTGTCAAGTAACAGTGACAAAACCCGTTTAGAAGGCAAAAATAAATTCTGCGCGGTTATTTCGCTAGTACGGGGGTCTACTCGGAACAATCCCTCATAACTTCCCACCCACAAACGTCCTACTTTATCTTGGGCTAAAGCACCAATGGCAACATTCGGTAAGCTAACACGAGAAATAATCTTGCCGGTCTTAGGATCGATCCGCGACAATCCCCGCCAAGAACCTACCCAAAGATTGCCTGTAAAATCTTCCAGTAAGTTAGCGACACGATAATCAGTTTCTGGCGAATTTTCTTGCACTCCCCGCTCATCGGGTAATGGTTCTACTCGCGGTGGCGGTGCAGAAGCTGGGTAAGCAGGGGTTAGATCGGATGAATTAATGTCAGGGGTTTTTTGTGCCCATCCCATACCTGGCACAGCTATCAACCCCAGCAAGATAGAAGTAATCAATAAACTAGTACGCTTGCAAAACAATACCACGGTGACATTTCCTTTGGAGACAGTACCCATAGCCGTTACCTAAACTGGCTTTGGGTTAATTTCAGTGTTCCCTTCGCTGAGATTTTTTAAACGTCATCTGGAATTTTTCTCAAATTTTATAGGTTTTGGGGATTGGAGACTAGGGATGAGTTTTCCTAACCCAATACCCAGTACCCAATCCCCAATCCCCAATCCCTTCTTTACATTGATTGATGACACTTTGTAAAGCATTTGTAACAAAAAGTTTAAATCTTTATGTAATAACAAAATTAAATAGATAAGTTAAAAACTTTCAAAGAATAACTTATCGAATTCTTGATATATTGTGAGACAAGTTACAAATTACGTGGTGTGCAGTTTTTTATCTTTCGCTCACCATTCTGCTAAATCTCTGTCAAGTAAATTCTTTTATGGTATCTTTTCCATCAACGGAGAAGATAAAAGGAGTATAGAGGCGGAAATGTGTGCCAGCCAGCCCAATCCCCTGAATACCCCGATTTGTAGAGAAAATATCTAAATGCTAACCGCGAAAAGCGGAAGTTTTGGTGAAATTGAGAAGGTTTAGTTGGGTGCAAACAAGAGGTAAAAAAATTTTGATTCGTAGCAAGAGGAAACAGTAGAAGCGCTAGGTCGTGTACCCCTAGAAGGGGATAAAACTGGTGAC
Source organism: Nostoc sp. (assembly GCF_036919895.1). Taxonomy (GTDB): domain Bacteria; phylum Cyanobacteriota; class Cyanobacteriia; order Cyanobacteriales; family Nostocaceae; genus Nostoc. The sequence goes on along the minus strand of NZ_JBALBW010000067.1, from coordinate 50,584 downwards.
AAGGGCTACCACCGCTACCAACGTGTGCGCCGCAAAAAAACTGCTACCTTTTGTCAAAGACAACCCATAACAAAAATTTTTCCTGAATCTTTCTCTCGCTCAAGGGGGGAAGAGGGGGGTGAAGGGAAGTTGCACAAAACGTGATTTGATAATTAACAAGAGTGATTTCAGGGAAGGATAAAATATGTCTTACGCTCAAACGAAGACTCAGAGCAAATCTGGGTATAAAGCCGGGGTTCAAGATTACAGACTAACTTATTACACACCCGATTACACACCAAAAGATACCGATCTTCTAGCTGCGTTCCGTATGACACCTCAGCCTGGTGTTCCTCCCGAAGAAGCAGGTGCGGCTGTTGCGGCTGAATCTTCCACAGGTACTTGGACAACTGTGTGGACAGATTTGCTCACCGACCTCGATCGCTACAAAGGTCGTTGCTACGATATCGAACCAGTTCCCGGTGAAGACAACCAGTACATCTGCTACGTTGCCTATCCTCTGGACTTGTTTGAAGAAGGTTCTGTAACCAACGTATTGACCTCAATTGTCGGTAACGTATTTGGTTTCAAAGCTCTCCGCGCACTGCGTCTAGAAGACATCCGCTTTCCAGTAGCTTACATCAAGACCTTCCAAGGGCCTCCTCACGGTATCCAAGTTGAGCGCGACAAGTTAAACAAATACGGTCGTCCTTTGCTGGGTTGTACCATTAAGCCCAAATTGGGTCTTTCTGCTAAGAACTACGGACGCGCTGTATACGAGTGCTTACGCGGTGGTTTGGACTTCACCAAAGACGACGAAAACATCAACTCTGCACCATTCCAAAGATGGCGCGATCGCTTCTTGTTCGTAGCTGAAGCTATCAACAAAGCTCAAGCAGAAACCGGTGAAATCAAAGGTCACTACCTCAACGTCACCGCCCCCACCTGCGAACAAATGTTGCAACGGGCTGAGTACGCTAAAGAACTCAAAATGCCCATCATCATGCATGACTACCTCACCGCAGGTTTCACCGCCAACACCACATTGTCTCGTTGGTGCCGCGATAACGGTATCTTGCTACACATTCACCGTGCTATGCACGCTGTAATTGACCGTCAAAAGAACCACGGTATCCACTTCCGTGTATTGGCTAAAGCCCTACGTTTGTCTGGTGGCGATCACATCCACACTGGTACAGTAGTTGGTAAGTTGGAAGGTGAGCGCGGCATCACAATGGGCTTCGTTGACCTGTTGCGTGAAAACTACATTGAGCAAGACAAGTCTCGTGGTATTTACTTTACCCAAGACTGGGCTTCTCTACCTGGTGTAATGGCAGTTGCTTCTGGTGGTATCCACGTATGGCACATGCCCGCGCTAGTAGAAATCTTTGGTGATGACTCCGTACTCCAATTCGGTGGTGGTACTCTGGGACACCCTTGGGGTAATGCTCCTGGTGCAACCGCTAACCGCGTTGCCTTGGAAGCCGTTGTTCAAGCTCGTAACGAAGGCCGCAACTTGGCTCGTGAAGGTAACGATATCATCCGCGAAGCTGCCAAGTGGTCTCCTGAACTAGCTGTTGCTTGCGAACTATGGAAAGAAATCAAGTTCGAGTTTGAAGCAATGGATACCGTCTGATCTGAGTTAACAGTTAAGAGTTAAGAGTTAAGAGTTAGGATTTGCATTAATTCATAACTCATAACTCATAACTCATAACTCTTTAGGGCTGGGGTCAAGCATGAATCTTAAGCAAATTGCGAAGGACACAGCCAAAACTCTCCAAAGCTATCTGACTTATCAGGCTCTAAGGACAGTATTGGCACAGCTAGGCGAAACGAATCCTCCATTGGAACTTTGGCTGCATAACTTTTCGTCTGGCAAAATTCAGAATGGTGAATCGTATATTGAGCAACTGTTGCAAGAAAAACCAGATTTGGCTTTGCGAATCATGACTGTCAGAGAACACATTGCGGAAGAAATTGCAGAATTTTTACCGGAAATGGTTCGCACTGGCATTCAGCAAGCCAATATGGAGCAGCGTCGCCAGCATTTAGAACGCATCACACGAATAGACACATCTAACCCCAGTCTGCAACCAGAACAGCAAACAACTTCAGAACCGAATTTGGATAACTTATCCAATTAGTTCGATCAATTTAGTAGTAAAAAATCGCAACCCATTATCAGAAGCTATGCAAACTTTACCAAAAGAGCGTCGTTACGAAACCCTTTCTTATCTGCCCCCTCTGACTGATGCTCAAATTGCCAAGCAGATCCAGTACATTTTGAATCAAGGTTACATTCCAGCCATCGAGTTTAACGAAACTTCTGAGCCAACAGAATTATATTGGACAATGTGGAAGCTGCCTTTGTTCGGTGCTAAATCGACTCAAGAAGTACTGAGCGAAGTTCAAGGATGCCGTTCTCAATTCAGCACCAGCTATATCCGTGTTGTAGGTTTTGACAACATCAAGCAGTGCCAAATTCTCAGCTTTCTTGTTCACAAACCCAACAAACCCAACAGATACTAAAAGCTAGCAAGCTTTTATTAATTAGTTGATCCCCATAGGAGAGGTAGAATTATCTGCCTCTCCTATTTACTAGATTTTGTTTGAAACGTAAATAAAGGGGCGTAGAGTTATTTTCTCTGTGCCTCTATGTTTTTTAAGAGAGTAATAATGCTACAAGAGGTAAGAATTTGTTTTGTTGGTGACTCTTTTGTTAACGGCACTGGCGATCCTGAATGTCTTGGTTGGACAGGGAGAATATGTGCTAATGCTAATAAAAAAGGTTATGACATTACCTACTATAATTTAGGAATTAGGCGAGATACGAGTACTGATATAGCAAACCGTTGGTTACAAGAAGTATCACTGCGATTACCCAAAGAATATGATGGCAAAGTTGTGTTTTCTTTTGGTTTGAATGACACAACATTAGAAAATGGTAAAACTCGTGTGGATTTGGCAGATTCGCTTAAAAATGCCTATGAAATTTTAAGTGAAGCTCAAAAGTTATATCCTGTTTTGATGGTTGGGCTAGCACCATACGCAGAACAACAAGATAGTCAAAGAAGAAACAGAAATACTGATTTATCTAAACAGTTTGCTTTAATTTGCAAAAAAATAGATGTGCCTTATTTAGATGTTTTTACCATTTTAGAAAAATCAAATATCTGGATTAATGAAGCAATAGCTAATGATGGCACTCATCCAAGAGCAGGCGGTTATGCAGAATTTGCGAAAATTGTGGAAAATTGGGATGCTTGGTTAAATTGGTTTCCCTAAAGTTTAGCAATGGGCAAATAGCGATCGCTCTAAGTTATCCTATAAAAAAGGGAAAATAGTTGCATGGCATGGCCAAAAAAGGGAACGAGGCTGATTACGGCGAATAATATAGCCCCGTTGGACTGTTTCACCTGATAGCGGTTACATAAGGTTGATTGTTGTACGTGAACCCCAGACAGGACAAAAACTCGCTGTCATATTTCCTTACCAATTGATGATTATTCCTTGTCTAGTACGTTCAGTTATCTTGCTAGCTTTGGAGCAAGGTTGGCAACCAACTGAGCGAAGGTTGAAAGAATTTCGCATTTTTGATGTCGATAAGCAAATAATTCCCAGTTTTGAAATTATTGGAAAAAAAATATATGCAACAAATTAATCTAGCTGAAGCATCTCAAAATTTACCTGACTTAATTGAAGCAGCACTTAGTGGTGAGGAAATTATTATCATCAAAGATAATCAACCTTTGGTGAAGTTAACTCCTGTGTCGCCACTTAAACACCGCCGTCAACCTGGAAGCGCAAAGGGTTTAATTACAATATCTGATGACTTTGATGAACCATTCGAAGAGTTTAAGGAATATATGGAATGAGATTACTGCTGGATACACATACTTTTATTTGGTATGTGACGGATAATTCAAGACTTAGTAATCAAGTAGTAGCATTAATCAATGATGAGAATAATGAAATTTTACTAAGTATCGCTAGTCTATGGGAAATAGCTATTAAGCAGAATTTAGGCAAGCTTAGTTTCAATCAGTCATTTGAAATATTCATCACACAGCAACTCAATCTGAACGATTTTAGTTTACTCGATATCAAAATTACCCATATTACTGTTGTTGCCACATTACCTTTACATCACCGTGACCCATTCGACCGAATTTTAATTGCACAGTCGATAGTGGAAAATATACCTTTACTGAGTGCTGATAAAATTTTTGATGCATATCCAAGTGAGCGTTTGTGGTAAGTAGCGCTCCTTTTCTACCAAAAGATAAATAAACAGTCATCACCAAAAAAACTTAACATTACTTTAAGCAGTGCTAGGCAAAGATAATTTTATGGGTTACTACATCGCTCCTCGCTTTCTGGACAAACTGGCTGTCCACATCACCAAAAATTTTTTGAAACTTCCTGGCGTGCGAGTCCCCGTGATTTTAGGTATTCACGGACGCAAAGGAGAAGGCAAAACATTTCAATGTCAATTAGTCTTCGAGAAAATGGGTATCGAGGTGACTAACATCTCTGGCGGCGAATTGGAAAGTCCAGATGCGGGAGATCCAGCGCGGTTGATTCGGTTGCGCTATCGGGAAACAGCAGAACTAATCAAGGTACGCGGCAAAATGTGCGTACTGATGATTAATGATTTAGATGCGGGTGCTGGACGCTTTGATGAAGGCACTCAATATACTGTAAATACACAGTTGGTAAATGCCACACTGATGAATATTGCTGATAATCCCACAGATGTACAGTTACCTGGAAGCTATGATTCCACGGCTTTAAATCGTGTGCCGATTATTGTCACAGGTAATGATTTTTCTACCCTCTATGCACCGTTAATTCGGGATGGACGGATGGAGAAATTTTACTGGGAACCAGACAGAGACGACAAAGTGGGAATTGTCAAGGGGATTTTTGAAGCGGATGGACTGTCACAGAAAGAAGTTGAACAGCTAGTTGATACTTTTGTCAATCAGTCCATTGACTTCTTTAGCGCTTTGCGATCGCGCATTTATGACGAACAAATCCGCAACTACATCCATCAAGTCGGTTTTGAACGGGTATCTTTGAGTGTGGTTAACAGCACTGAAGGGCCACCAGAATTTAAAAAGCCAGATTTCAGACTGTCTCACTTAATTGAGTCTGGTAACTTTCTCGTTGGCGAACAAAAACGGGTGGAAAATTCCCATTTGGTTGATGATTACAATCGACTCAATCGGGGTAGAAATTCTCAATCAGCACAACCTGCTGCTGCAAAACCAATTAATCAGTCATCAAGCAATGGTGAAACTCAAGAAGCAAAAACTAATGGATTCCAGAAAAAGGAAGCATTGAGTAGCCATTTAACCCTAGATACACAAGCTCAAATTAGGCAATTATTGTCTCAAGGTTACAAAATTAGCATTGAACACGTGGATGAGCGCCGCTTCCGCATGGGTTCTTGGCAAACCTGTGTTCATAGCCACATAGATGCAGAGTCTGATGCAATATCAAATTTGGAAGCAACTTTGGCAGAATATAGCGGTGAGTATGTGCGCTTGGTAGGTATCGATTCGAAAGCCAAGCGGCGGGTGGTGGAGACGATTATTCAGCGTCCAGATGGGAAAAATTAGGGATAGATAATTGAGAAAGAGCGATCGCTCTTGTCAATTCTCAAATAACTGGGAAAATATGCTTCCTCAATTTCAGGACTTACACAAAAAATAGCCCAAACCTTGATTTTTTGGTAGCGGCAATTCATCGATTGCCCTTACTGTGTGTAGTTTTGCTAAGTCCTCCTGTTTGATTTTTGAACAAAATTAGGTATTGTAGGGTGTGTTAGAACGAAGTTCGTAACGCACCACTATCAAGGGTTTGGTGCGTTACGCTGTCGCTAACGCACCCTACGTATCTTTTCAGAAATCAAACCGGATTCCTATAAGTCCTCAATTTGATAGCTGAATCCTTACCCTTTAACTACAAGTAGCAGCTGAAGCCGAGTTAACCTTTGTTAAATCGCCAGTGAATACTGCTGTGTATATATAAGGCGATGAACCAGAACAAGTCATGGAATTGGTATTAGTGCGACGGGGAGTCCACCATGACTTTGCCTGCACAGTTAAATTTGTGCCATTCCATGATAGGGTTTGGACAACTAAAGAGTTTGTATTTCCATTATCTGCCTTTTTCGCAGATAAAAATGTGGCATAGTTAACCTGACCATTAGCTGGATTAATCCGGGCTATAACTGCGACTTTTGGCCCGCCTCCACTACCATAGCTAGACAACCAACGCCCAGTTGCAAAGCGGCGAAAATCATTACCAGTCTGACTGCCGGTGGAAGAGTAAACGCCATATAAAACATCCCCACCATTCCAATACAATCCGTAACCTGTACCGTCGTCATTCGTTGTTTCGTAATCAGTCCGACACCATGATTTAATACCATTATTAAAACGGATAGTTACAGGGTTTTTGTTATTAGATGAGACTTGCTGATAACCAATGTAAAAGGCTGAACTTCCATTAACTACTCTGGGGCCTTTTTTCGCTTTGATTGTCGCTTCACTATCATTACAACTGAATGTCACAGCACTACCAATAGATGAATTGATAGTTTCAGCAAAAGCCGGACGAACTTTTTGTGCGATTACTAAATCAGCTACTAGTAATACAGACAAAGAGAAACCTGCCAAATACTTCTGTAATTTAGGAGAAAAAATCATGGTATAAACTTGCCGAGAAATTGTAAGGAAAAACACCGTATTACTATAAACTCTAATGACAGTTTAAACAAGCAATTGTTTTGAAAGTCCCAGATTGCAGCATTTTCAATATCAGTAAAAATGATATTACACTACAAAATGTATAAGCTAACATGCATGATATTATCTAAATTATTCTTCAAGAAATGGCATTTCAGGAATCACAATCAAGATGCTCTCTAAGAGAAGCTGGGCGAGTGTCTTGAAAAGTACTAAATCATAGATAGGTTTGGTGGAGATGCAAAAACTTAGTTTATTCAGGCGATTTTTTGGTCAGAATTAATTTTAAATTCTGACGAATAGCACCAATATCGCTGTTTGATAAATTGCGATGTCTACGCCTACGCACTAGTCAGCAACAAATAGTTTTAATGAACAATTAGCATTTGCTCATTCTCTATATCTATTGTTAGAAGCTTTAATCCATATTTGAATCAGTTGTTTTCTGTCCATCGGATCTAAATTCAGCTTTTCCTAGAACATAGATATATTTGTTAGAGAGGGTTCTAAAGTTAGTTTGGCTTAGTAAGCTGTTTTCTGGTTCAGTAATATTGGTGAATAATTTTATTTTTATGAAACCAATACATACATCTGAGTAATTTCTCTTAATTCAGAGACTGCATCTGGTTTTTTGGACGATTGCTTTAACGTTAGTGATTCATCATAATGGCTTCTAACGGAAGCGCATAGACGCATAGCAGTTTGCCATCATCATCTACGAGGTATAACTTCAAAATGGAAGAGAGCTAGAGTTAGAGTAAGTATTTATACTGATAAAATATTGGTAATGACAAGTTTAAAAAAATGGTGAATAACCTTTTTAAAATTCTCCTTTTTAAGTAGGATTTAAAGTTTTTGAGACATCAGCCACTATTTAGAAAAAGTGCTCTTAATTGATTAGATTTTTTCAGCAGATAAATGCTGCTTTACTACATCTAAACGCGAACAATTCCAATAATCGACATGAGAGACAATCAAACCATCAGAGTTAAGACCTAATTCACTCCAACCAGGAATAGAAATTCGTGGCTTCCAAGGAAGAGGAGTATTCCAACTGAGTGTCCACTCAGTTTTTATTGTGTCTCCTAAACGTTGAATATTATGTAAGTCCATCTTGGGATTTAAAAACCAAGTTTGGATAAAATTAATCATTTCTTTGTAACGTTTAACACCACTAAATTTATTCAGTGGATCTTGAAAATAAACATCTGGGGCGTAAATAGTGTAAGTTTGATTTACAGGGAATCTTTGATAGTCTTCTTTGAGAATTTCAATTATATTCATAATATATATATTCCTTGAATATAAAAATGTAGCACCGATATAAATCTCTATTAGAAATTGAAATTAACCTTCATTCCATAGGCGTTCTAACTGATGCCGCCAAGCAGCTAGAACTTCTTCTCGTGCCTCTAAGCTTTGATTGATTTCACCCATAAATCCTTCTGCATAAAAGCGTTCTAAGCTTTGCATAGTAGCTTGGAGAGATTGTCCTTGCTGTTTTGCTGCCTGAATAATTTGCCGGACGCGGCTTTCAATTAGTCGATTAAAAACATTATTTAATTTAGCCTGATAGAGAGATATAAGTCGGTTGATTGCATTGGAAAAATCTGCACTCACTAGAGTACCACTATTATGTTGAAATACCCCCCAAATTACTCCTTCATACAAAGCGTAACGGACTTCTTGAGTGTCATCAAAGTTAGCTTCTAGGAACTGTCCTAAAAATGGTTGCCCTTCCTCTAAGGACACAATAGGTAGTAAAACTCGTAGCCAAGTATTATCTTCAGAAAGTAGCACCAACAGCCGAAAAGTTGAAGTGTCTACTTGCCACGATCCTGGCTCGATCGCACTAACAGCCGATGTGCCAAATAATTCTGTTAACGTCTCCGCAATTTCTTCAACTGTCATAAGCCTTTGTTTACAACATATAGCTTCTAGATTAGCGCAGAGATGCATCAGCTTATTCACTAAAACTCTGTGGTGCTGCTGTAAAACTTCCTGTTGTAAAAAAGTCTCAGTTCCCTTGAACGCGCAGTGGGGACATACAGCTAAGTGTAAGCCCCCACAAATAATGTATTCCACTAAATTCAAATATTTTATTTAGATCATCGAATTGCTCAAAAACACGATACCGATCGCACACAAAGCAAAGCCAGCAATGCTAACTTTCCAGGGTAAAGTTTGGTTGATTTCTCCCATACCCATTGCACCACCAATTTCTCTAGCACTCATGGCAACTGTAAACAGAGTCAATGTCATACCTACTATATAGGCAATTATTGGCATCATTCCTGCCCCAATAATAGATTCAGCTACAGTGTAACCCTGAAATAAACCAGCACTGATGCCCATCAGAGTAAGTACTACAAAGCTTGGTTGATTTGGCATCATCAACATAGTACTAAAAATGATGGTAGAAATAGCGATGGCTGCGCCCGCCGAAGGCATCGCTATTTCTGCACCTGGTAAATTTATCTGGAATAGATGAATTACAATGCCCAAGATTGCTGCTAAGACAAAACATCCAGCGATCGCAGCGCCACGAACAAACATAGATGAGAGTAAGCCAATAGCAATAATACCCACTAAGCAATCCAAACCAATTACTGGATCTGCCAATCCCCAGATAAAGGCTTCCCAGCAGTTAGTGATGGTATGGTTAAGTGGTATTCCACTCAATGAACTCAGTAAGCTAATTAAAATTAAAGCTGCGATCGCTCCAATATGGCGATCCATTAACTTCGAGGTGTAAAATTCCCGTGAAGCACGGAATTCTGATAATTTAGTTTTGAACATCACTATATGCCAAATTAGTTTCTTCGGTAATTTATACTACCCACCCATAAAAAAAACTAACGTGGTAATTACACCATCTTTTACTAGCTTCATAAAGTTTTGTAAAGCTATGACTATTGTAAAAGTCTTTTGATAAAGGGCTTAAGCATCAACACTTAATATTCAAGACGATATCTACTCGACTGCAAATGTCTTTAAGAGGATTTTAAAACATTCTATTCTCGGTAGCAAAACGTTCTATATTCTCCTAAAGCCCCGATAAATTGGCGGACTTTGATAGGTTTTACCCTCTTTTTAAGGGGGTTACGGGGAATCAATAAGTACCTAAAATCACACTCAACTACTTTTTAAATAAGCTCTTACGAAACTGTGTAGCTTGCTTATCTCAAAAGATACAATTAGTCGCGCATTTGAATTTCCCACTTTCTTATTCTGACTCCTGGATTCTGACTTCTGAATTATTCTTTAACCTGGTATTTCTTCCAAAGTGGGATGTTCCCCTTTACCCAACTTAAAACTTACCTTAACTGAACTCTACCAAGAAGAAGACTAATCTAGAAAATATCTTCATCTGAAAGAGAGAATGAAATTCATCAAATTTCTACTACTTAGTATTACTCTCATCTTCTTTGTATGGATTAGTCCACTGCACGCTAGTCCAATAGCTCAATTACCAATTTCTTTACTTCCAGTTTCACAACAGGAAACAACATCTCTGAAAAATTCCCAGGATGTATTGACTGTTGCAACTTTTAATGTCGAGAATTTAGACCCGAAAGATCGACGCTTTGATAATATTGCCAAAATTATTGGCAATAATTTGAACGCACCAGATGTCATCAGTTTGATTGAAGTTCAAGATAACAACGGGCCAGTTGATGATAACGTTGTGAATGCAAACGAGACTTACCAAAAACTGATTGCTGCGCTCAAAAATATCGGTAGTCCAGCATACGACTTTGTTGATATTGCACCCAGCGACGACCAAGATGGTGGAGAACCTGGAGGCAATATCCGTGTTGGTTTATTGTTTCAACCCAGCCGGATAACTCTAGCAAAACTGTCTAGAAAAGGCGGTTCATTAGATGCTGTGGCTATTACTCAAGGTGCAAATGGTCTTGACCTTTCGCTCAATCCAGGTCGGATTGACCCTACCAATAGTGCTTTTGAGGCAAGCCGTAAGCCACTGGCGACAGAATTTATCTTTAACGGTCAAAAAGTGTTTATCATTGCTAATCACTTTGTTTCTAAAAAGGGAGGTTCGCCTACCGATGTGAAACGAGTCAAACAAGCCGAAATCGTTAATGAATTCGTAGCGCAAATACTAGAAGTTGACCCGCAAGCCAAAGTAATTGTACTGGGTGACTTAAACGATTCACCAGATTCTCTACCTCTGAAAACTTTGAAGGGTAACATTCTTGAGAATCTGACGGATAGTTTACCTGCTAGCGATCGCTTTACTTTCAAATTTCGGGGAAAGACTGAACTTATTGACCATTTGTTAGTGAGTGAAAATCTTTCTCGTGTTGCTCAACCAGAAATTGACATTGTGCATGTCAACGTTGGCTTTAGTAAGCCTGTCAGCGACCACGATCCTGTAATTGCAGCGTTTACATTACCTGCTAATCAGTCCACCTCTAACACAACTCCTCCTGTTGTTCAACCTACTCCCACTCCCGTAAGTGATTCGGCAATTATATTGCCTCAATTATCCAAAGTCGCTCTAGTTGAAGAACTTGCTAAGGAGTATACACCCAGCAAAACTTTGAGCTACGATCGCACCAGAGACGAAATGTTTGGTATTATTGATAACCAAGCAGGGATTGTCACAGATATCTATGCTAGTTACCAAATTAGTCTAAGTGGTAATGGCGATCCTAGTCAGGAAGCTGACAAGTTAGGACTGAATACCGAACATGTTTGGCCACAAAGTAAAGGGGCTGAAAATGGTAATGCCAAAAGTGACCTGCACCATCTATTTCCAGCACGCGAAGATATTAATAGTGAGCGAGGAAATAAACCCTTCGACGATATAGCCGACACAAGTACTAAAAAATGGTATCGAAATGATACTGTTCAAACTACAATTCCTACTAGAGCAATTGACGAATTTAGCGAATCATCATCTGCTAAATTTGAACCTAGAGAGAAAGTAAAAGGGGATATAGCCAGAGCAATTTTCTACTTCTACACTATTTATCGGAATCAAGCTGAGAAAGTAGACCGAAATTACTTTCAAAATCAGCGTCCAACTTTGTGTAAATGGAATCAGCAAGACCTCCCTGATATTACTGAAATAGCACGCAGTCATGCGATCGCTAAATTTCAAGGTAATGACAATCCATTCGTACTAGATGTCACATTAGCAGAACGGGCATACTGTAATTCCTAAAAATTTGGGTAGCACATCTGTGCTACCCTTCAAGCAATAAAATATCCTTATGGGTCAGAACTTTAATGCAGTAATTCTTCAACTTGATGCTGACTCCACAAAGTTCTGTATAAACCCTGTTGTTGCAAAAGTTCTAAGTGATTTCCAATCTGAACAATTTTTCCCCTTTCCATCACAAAAATTCTGTCAGCCGCCGCTGCTGCCGATAACTGATGAGTAATGAAAATTACTGTTTTGCGCTCAGTACCACCGGAAAGATTTTTGAGAATTTGTGTGGCTGTTTGATTATCCACACTAGAGAGAGCATCATCCAAAATTAACACTGGAGCATTGACCAGCATGGCCCTAGCCAAGGCAGTCCGTTGTCGTTGACCGCCAGAAAGAGTAATACCGCGTTCCCCAACAATAGTTTCATATTGCTGCGGAAAATTATGAATTTCTGATTCAATTTGGGCAAGTTTAGCAACAGATTCTATCTGCTCTTGTTCGCTAATTGGATCGCCATAGCGGATATTATTTTTGATTGTAGTGCTAAATAGAAAATTATCTTGAGGAACGTAGGCGATCGCACCTCGTAAATCTGCCAAAGCTATTTTAGTAATATCCAGCCCATCTAAAAACAATTGTCCTGATTCAATATCCAACAAGCGCGGTAAAGCATTGGCTAAAGTGGATTTCCCCGAACCGATTGCCCCAACAATGGCCACGGTTTCTCCCGGAGCGATGGTAAAGTTAACATTTTCTAAAGCTGGCTTATTGGAACCAGGGTAAATGTAGGTGAGATTTTTAGCTGTCACTTCCCCTTGAAGTTCCGCTACTGGAAGGTGTATGGCATCATCTGCATCTTGAATTTTCGGTGTGACAGAGAGAATAGATTCCAGGCGGTCGATACTAACTTCACCCCGTTGGTAGGCAGTAATTGTGAATCCTAAAACGGCTGTGGGGAAAACTAGACGCTCTACAAAGATTAACAGTGCTAAAAAATCGCCAACCGTAAGCGCCCCAGAAGACATCCGCGCCGCCCCTAGCCAGATGATTACTAGTAAACTGATATTAGCTAGCCCGCCAATTAGCCCAAACAGTGTATTTCGGAGTTTTGCCAGTTCTAGGTTAGCAGTCAATAACTGCTGATTTTTCTTAGCGAAGGCTCGACGCTCATTTGCTTCTTGGGCATAAATTTTAATTAAGGCAATGCCACTAATATCCTCCTGGATAAGTTCGCTGATGTCAGAGAGTTGCTCTTGGACTTCTGCTTGTTGTTTGCGTAAGCGATGGCTAAACAGACTCACTAAGAAGAGCATAAAAGGGTAAACTGCCAGAGACGCTAGTGTGAGATCCACACTAATCGCCAGCATTACTGGCAGTGTCAGGGCGTAGGCAAACACCGTATTTGCCAAACTCAAAACTGCAAAACCCAATAACCGTTTGATATTGTCCACATCACTGGTAGCGCGATTAATTAAATCACCAGCAGTATTACTGGCAAAATAAGCCGGCTCCAGCTTGAGTAAGTGTTCAAAAATCCGTTGTTTCAGGTCAAATTCCACCTGACGACCCACCCCAAATAGCCAAATGCGTGATGCCATCCGCATTAGCCACATTGCCGAACTCAGTAAGACAATAATTACTACGTAATGTAGTATTTGGTAGTTGAAGGTTGTCGAGAGTTTGTCAATACCAGCACGAATCCACAAGGGGATATAAACGCCCAGAGCATTGACAGACAATAAAGCAAGAATGCCTAAAGACACATCCCGCCAATAGGGTCGTAGGTAAGCACCGAGTTTAGCAATTCGTCGAGATTTTGCCATTAAAGCAATTTTGCAACTTTATCATCTTAGATTAACTGCTACTCCAAGAAGGCAGCTATGTAGAGAGAATATGGCTTCTAAATTAACAAGAAAGAATTCAGGAGTCAGGAGCCAGAATACCCTTTCAGGGAAGCAAGCTACAGAATTTAATTCTGTGCAACTGCCATTAGCACAGCGCTAGCTAGGGATGAGCATCACCCGTTCGCTCTCTTAGCTTTCCCACAGGATATGGTGAATGAATAAACGGGTTTATTAAGTCACCCACTAAATTTTTAATTTGGTGGAATGCAAGACCCTCGCGGACTCACATTCTGACTTCTGTATTCTGACTTCTGACTTCTGACTTCTGACTTTATTACCGTTGAACACGCAAAAACCTGTAAATTTCAAAGAGATAACTTTCCCAAGTTCTTGTTGTCAATTGCAACGTTTCCGCATTCGGTACAAAGTCTTCAAGTCGTAAACCGCGTGTGCGAATATCTTGAGGACTTCCTTGTAACAGGTAAGGAGGCACTCTCAGATTATAAGAAAGAATGCTATCCCCTGTTAAATCTGAGATGTTTGGTGCGGTGGTTGGTTGCCCTAATGCCACCAGTGTCCCCGATGTTTGTGTAGCAGTTGCTACATAGGTTTCACCTGTCATTGCTAGAGGTGCCCTATAGAGGAAATAAGCGACTGCTGGTGTACTTGCCAACAGCAAAATCGTTAGTGCCCAACCTACCAAGTATCCTCCTGGTTTGTCTATCCCACCTCCTTTGATTCTCTGAGATGCAAAAATCATCAGTAAAACAGAGGCTCCTAGAGGCTTGAGTGGAAAAGACAGCAACCTCGACAACGACGCTACAGCTGGTTCATTAGGGTTAACAAATGATAAGGCAATGATTACCAAGATAACGACTAAGATCAATCGCCCTATAAAAGTTCCAGAGGGATAAAATCGCTGGAACAGTGAATATACGATAGTGCCAATCAGCAGCCACAACAGTACCCGGCTTAGCAATAGAAACATAGATTAACTCTCAAATTTTCTGGTGCGGTGAGCCAGTGTGGTGGTCAGACAGTCCGCTTTCCTAGGGGTTTTCATGCCCCAGGATGAACTGTCCTCTATGGTTTCCCTGTATAAAACAACCAGTGACTTCTTAGCCGCGACGCTAGAAGCGTCCTGCGTAAGGGTCAACCTAGAGGTTTCGGGAAATGGATTTATTTTATTGTCAAATTGTAATCGCACTATTTGACTTAAAATACCTCAAACCTCACACCTAAAGACTACCGTCGTAGTGATTTTAGTTCAAATTTTTAACACTGCGTCTATTATTTATAATTTTCCAGAAGAGTAATGTGGCACCGGTAAACTAAATTAATTGAGTAATCCACTTAAAAGGAAAAACTATGTCGCCTGGAAAACCTACTATTTTGGTAACGGGGGGAGCTGGATATATTGGTTCTCATACGGTGCTTGCTTTGAAGGAAGCGGGTTATAACGTTGTCATCCTTGATAATCTGGTCTATGGGCATCGTGACCTAGTAGAAAGGGTTTTACAGGTAGAACTGATTGTAGGGGATACAGGCGATCGCGCTTTACTAGATCATCTATTTAAAACCCGCGATATTACTGCTGTAATGCACTTTTCTGCATACGCCTACGTAGGAGAATCGGTGACTGACCCTGCTAAATATTACCGCAATAACCTCCTTGGTACTTTCACCCTGTTAGAAGCGATGCTAACGGCATCTGTAAAGAAATTTGTCTTTTCTTCTACCTGTGCCACCTACGGCGTACCACAATTTGTACCGATTCCAGAAAACCATCCCCAAAATCCGATTAATCCTTATGGCGCTACAAAGTTGATGGTAGAGCGGATTCTTGCTGATTTTGATGTTGCCTATGGTTTTCAATCAGTGCGTTTCCGCTATTTTAATGCTGCTGGTGCTAATCCTAATGGCTTACTGGGCGAGGATCACAACCCAGAAACTCATTTGATTCCCTTGGTGTTGATGACAGCTTTAGGCAAACAAGAATCTATATCAATTTTCGGCACCGATTACCCCACGCCTGATGGTACTTGTATTCGCGATTATATTCATGTTAATGACTTAGCAGATGCCCATATTTTGGGATTGGAATATTTATTAAAAGGTGGCGATAGCGAAGTTTTTAATTTAGGTAATGGTAGCGGCTTCTCCGTCAGAGAAGTGATTGCAGCAGTCGAACAGGTGACAGGAATTTCGATACCAGTAGAGGAACGCGATCGCCGTCCTGGAGATCCCCCAATTCTCATTGGCACTAGTGAGAAAGCTAGAACAATCTTAGGCTGGCAACCTCAGTATCCATCCATTGAGGATATTGTCACTCATGCCTGGCAGTGGCATAAAAAGCGGCATAAATAGCAGGGAATGGGGAATGGGGAATTGCTCAATAACCAATAGTTATTCTTCCCCTGCTCCCCCTCCCCCTGCCCCCTGCTCTTATCCACCCTCTCTCATGCTTCGCAGTACGAAAACTAAGATACCGATAAATCCGAAGATTGGGAGTGCGATCGCCCAAATTGGTAATTTCTGAGAATCACCCTCTACTAAATCACTATTGCTATTGACATCTCGCAGGTTTTGTGGATTCTGTGTAGATCCACCTGCGACAGTAACTTCAAATTTGAATTGAAAGGGTTTGAATCTTGCCCCAGATACTGGTTTTCCATTTAGTTGCAACTCATAAATCCCTGGCTTGGGAAAGGTAATTTCAGCACCTGGAATACCTTTATAACGTTCAGCTGCCACAGGTTCTAACTGTGGTTCTAGGAGTGGTGGCTCTCCGGCTGCATAAGGTTCGGCATAAATAGCCAACCGACAATTACACTGTGACAAAGGAATCACCTTTCCACCTTTGCGGGTAAGTGCAAACCAGGTTTGCGAAGGTTCTCCAGCGCGGGGATTATCATTTGGTTCAATGTGGAGAGTGCCACCAACATCTCCAGCGACTTCCACTTTATGAGCAGATGCAGGGTAAAGATTAGTTATTGATATAACTAAGCAACTCAGGAATAATAAATACTTTATTTTTCCCTGATGCCAAGAAATGCTTTTGAGTAGGTAATTCCTTTGTTTTTGACTCGTTGAGATGGAACCAGAAAACAAGGATGATTTACCGCGATTTTGTTGGGGAGACATAAAACTTTTCTACGGCTAACTTTGACCAAAAGAAACGCGATCGCACTAGCAATACACCGAGAGTAATAATTCCCATCAGTACTACCGCTAATTTATTTCCCCAAGTTGATTGCCAAGAACCCAAATAATGGGAACCAATCAACACAGCATGAATGGCACTCAAGAGCAAGGCTGGTACACCCAATAGATGAATCTGTCGCCAACGCTTGCCCAAAGATTTCTGCAAGGATTCCCAACTCGTAAAAGCGGCGGGGGACATTAATACCAATGCTACAACACCCGCAGCCATACCCAATTGAAATTCTGGCGGCATAAAAGAAAAGGCGGCAAAATTCCATTGCAATGAGTGTTCTATCATGTGGGTGGTGTGAACCACAGAAAGAACAAAAGAACCCACCCCCAAAGCGCGACGGTAACGCAGTGGTGCAGCCCATAAACCACTAATAGGACGCGCAATTAACGCCAAAATTAAGCAGAATAAAGCGGCGTGTCCGGTGTAATCTACCATTGTGTCACCAGTCCGCAACAAGGTAATAATGCCGATGGTGAGCGTTACCCAACCGCCTAATCGAAATAACTGACTGCGCCTGTCTTTACTTACCAATGATGTGGAAACGCCTACACCCAGCATTGTGGGCAAGGTTCCTAGTCCAAAAGCCAGCATGGTTGCCCCACCCATCCATAAATTGCCAGTTTCAGCAGCTTTTATTTGGGCAGCATAGAGAAAACCACAGGGCATTAAACCCCAAGTCATTCCCAAAAGCATTGGTGTCCACCATTTGGTTTTAAAGGAAAGCTTAACCATTCCGGTGCTGAGGCGATCGTGTAAACTACCTTGCAATAAGGGGTGTAACACGGGAATGCGTGGCAGCAAATCGGGTTTTACTTGTCCTAAGCCAAACCAAATCAGCATCACACCAGTTATAATTGCCATCCACCGCCGGAAGTCGCTACCAACACCCGCTAGCTGTCCACCTTGCAAAAATACCGAACCCAGCGCCCCAATGCCAGCACCGACTAGAGCATAGCTCAACATCCGCCCCAGGTTTAGCAGGATATGAAATTTTAATTGCTGTTGCCAAGTGTCGGACTTTTCTAAGGTTGATGTCCGTCCCAAAGAAGCCGTTTGTGGAATTTTCGGCTGATGAGACAGGGAAAATGCCACTGTTAGAGGGCCACACATTCCAAAGCAATGTCCAAAACTCCCCAGGAATCCCAGAATTGCGATCAGCAACAAATCTACCATAAGGGACTTCCAAGAAATAAATTACTCAAATAAACGAACCACAGAGACACAGAGAAATGAGGAGAAGAGAGTTTTTTCACCAGTTTTTGGGTATTTTTTTATTTGGAAGTCCCATAAAAAAAGTCCTGAATTCTGAGTCATGAGTGCTGAGTGTCAGAATAAAGATTTTGAAGAACCTAAGAAGAAATTGTTTTCTCTTCTTCTTTGCTTAGTACTCAGCATTCCTCTAGTGGGGAACTTTAAGTGAAGTTGCACTCTCTGTCAAAAGACAAAGCGTCAAACTTGATAATTACTTTAGGAAAGTTACATAGTTTCCTTTTGATTCTCTGAACCTTTTCGTGGACGAATCTCTGAGCTAAAAAAACTTAAGCCTGTCATTCGTCAAGTCGAAACTGCCGCAGGTGCTGCATCGTCATCTTTAACTCATTTTTTTCTCAACCAACAATTTTTTCTCAACCAACAATTGAGTGAAGCAAATGTTGGGGACATTCTTAGAGGCTTTGCGGCAATAGGTGAGTTACTAGAATTGGAGACATTGCCAACCCTAACGTCACGACTGAGGAAATACCACTTTTTTTAGAGACAATATAAAAAGCCCACATAAATAAAAATGCAATTGTGACAACTACACTTACCTCTGCTGTTAAACCAAGATCTGAAGATAGTTTTGCCATTAGCTTTGCACCATTGTCTCTTGAAGAAATCTATGCCAAGTCTGACGATCCAGCCAACGGTGCTGTGGTTCTGATGAGTGGCGTAGTTCGCAATCAAACTGATGGTAAACCTGTGATTGCTTTAGAATATCAAGCTTACGAACCTATGGCATTGCGGGTATTTTACCAAATTGCTGCCGATATTCGCTTATCTACGTCTGATGTAAATCGGGTCGTGATTCATCATCGCACCGGACGTTTACAAGTTGGAGAAATTAGCGTTTTAGTAGCAGTGGGTTGTCCTCATCGAAGTGAGGCGTTTGAAGCTTGTCAATATGCTATTGATACCCTCAAACACAATGCACCTATATGGAAAAAAGAAATTTGGCAAGATGGTTCTAGCTGTTGGGTGAGTATTGGTGCTTGCGAACAGTTAGGAGAAAATTGTTCTTAGCGATTGGACACTGGGCTAAACGCCCCGCCGACTTCTCTTGTTATTTACAGTATTCTTTCGCATTTTGAGTAGAATGCACGCTTACTTGTGACCATTCTCTAATCACGAATTCGCTTAAACCGACGTGGGGCGATCGCTTGGCATCGAGGCTTTGCCAATCACTTTGACTTCCCCAGTCGTAAGTGTATCCTAGTTGTGTCCACGGATAATGAACAACGGTAGTTGATGAGTCACTTGGTGAACCGTAGCGGCTCTTAAATTGCTGGGTAAACCAATCTTGATAGCTAGTTGAAATTGATTCAAAGGCGTTAGGTGAAGGAAATTCCACTTCTGCTTCACGATCGCTAATGTTAGGATCTCGACTAGGGCGAAAGAGCGATCGCGGTTCTACCCAAAGTTCAACTATATATCTGTTTGTAGTTGCAGAGTCTGGAGGCAAACCCAATAATTGGTTTAGTCGATACTCTAAAGATATTGGGTTAGCAGTACGGTAAGTTTTGCAGAATTTTTGTAAGTCTGGAGCAGCCGTAACCCATAAATCGCGTGATAAAAGCATCACTTTACCCAAATTATCTGCATATCCAGGAAAGCTAGTCCAAGCTACTACTAAAACCCGGCTTTTGTCCCATTTAAGATCGGAGTTATACGAAACAATCGGAGTCAGATTTCGATAAATTTTACGAGGTTCGGCAATTTTTGCATCCTCTACTGCATCTAGATAAGTTTGTGGTAAGGGGGATGGATCTGAAGTATTTCCTCTTGTTGATTGTGCTAGAGATGCAGAATTTAACAAGGCTGCGGTAAGACCGATCAGAATAGCAGCATAAGGGAAAACTCGCTTTTTAGTGCGATCGCTAGCCGGAACTAAATTCATATTCTTTTTTAAGATTTGGGAGATTTAAAGATAAATACGGCCATCGCCAAGCAGCAAACTTAAGAAGATGTAGTTAGCGATCGCTTGTTGAACTCCAGAATGGATATTTTTTGTTCAGCTATTCCTACTGGAATATAGGACAAATTATTTTAAACTCTCAGAAAATTATTAAATAATATTTATATTTGCAAAACAACAATTTTTGTTGCATTTCTTTACATAATTTCCATTCCTCTATTGAGGTTTGTAAATAATTTGTATTTCTGCAAGGAATATTCCTTTAGACTGATCTTTAACTGAAAAATGTGGGAATAAACACAAATGCATTCGTTAAATATATTTTGTCACGAATTTGTAGTTGCTGTTTCCTTTGTAGCTTGCATTCTTGGACTGGTGTTACTGTGGGACAGCAAGCAACAAAAAAGTGATGTGGAAGAAACAGAGGTGATTCTGTTTAGAATGAGCTTTACTTATTGGCTAGTTTATTGTGTAGCTTTTGGCATAGAGAAAATAATTTTACCCGAATGGGAATCTGTAGTTATGACTTTGAAAATAACTACTGCTCTGTCATATTTCTTAACTTTTTCGTGCATTCTTAGTCTGCCACTACACAAATTTGCAGTCCACCGTGTTGAAGAATAGACATTGGGCGTGGGGCATGGTTAAGACCTCATTGCGATCGCTAATGCTGCTTCCAGTTCTGACTGCGCCAAAGGGGTCAAAATAAACACCTCTTGTACTGTTTTTCCCTGCCGGGCAATGACTTTATAGCCGCCGCGAATTGGTACAGAGATCCGCAGTTGCATTTTTGGACAATGACCTCTCGATCGGCTAATCACTCCTGGCGTTACAGTTTGGATGCCATCTTGTTGACAAAGACGTTCTAAAATTGGGATAAGACCAGAAAGGTGTGTCGAGTGATTCCAAACCAGTCTGGCAGCTTTTTGTGAAGTCGCCCGGAGTGAATCTGCGGTGGGTTTGCCCATAATAATTAAGCTGCTTCTAGAGGTGCCATTGTCAAACCTGCTCGGCGCAGCTGCTGGTGATAAAGTTCCGCAGGTTCTTGAGGGCCGACCCAAACGATCGCTTGACCTTCATAGTGTACCTGATTAGTCAAATCCCACGCGCGATCGCCACTCATCCCCGGAATATATTTCATCAAACATTCAGACACATGTTGGAATGTATTAAAATCATCATTTAATACAATCACTTTGTAATTGGGATAAGTCTTACGGATAACTTGACTAGAGCGTTCAGGAGCTATAGTTGGTGTTGTCGCCATCCCGAAAACATCTGCTGAAAGTGTCCTAATCATAAAACAATTGGTCAATAATATTTTACAAAACTACAACTAACTAGTTTAGTGCATTGTCATTTGTCCTTTGTCATCTGTTCAAAATTCAATCACAAATGACCAATGACAAATGACCAATGACTATCTACCGCCAATTATCCCAGTTTTCGTTAAAAATGGATGTATCGGGGAAGGCGGTGGGGTTGCCATTTTGTTGCAAAAGTCGTTTGAGTGCTTCGAGTTGTGGCTCTTTTTTGGGTAAGTCATCGACTAGTTGGTAGGGTGCGATCGCATTTTTCAGGGCAAAACTAGCAACAGTTCCCGCAGCAGCGCCAGAAGACCATTCAAAGGAATGGACTCGATAGGCAGCAGCAGCAATATGACTAGTAGCAATGCTTTTGCCTCCTACTAGCAAATTATCAATTTTCTGGGGAATCATCGCCCTGAGAGCAATTTGGAAAGGATAAGCTTGGCCAGCACCCCGCCTTTCACCTGGACGTTCTGTATTACCAGGGGCTTCTGGGGGACTATTCACCATGCAAGGATGGAAATCTATAGCGTAGTGACCAATACCCACAGCATCGGGGAAAATGGTAGAACGAGTCCGTCGCATTGCTTTCTCTGGTGGGATTTTCCCATCAATTACTGATACAGCTTCCAAACCTGCAAGTGCTGCTCGTAGCCGCCGATACATATCTGCTGGCAGAGTCTTGGAGTAATATTCATCACTGTAATCTCGGCGAGAAATATCAATTTCCCAAATACCAAAGCCATCAGGTTGTCCCCAACTAGGGCGGCCAATGATGCGCCGTCCTTCACGCATATAGGGATATTTCGATAAACCATGAACTGTCCCCATTGGGGAATTTAAACCCGAAACAAAGCGGTTATTGCTTTGCTGCTGCTTTACACCATCCCCCAGTTGAGAATCTGTAGTCCCAGCTACTAGCCAGTAATAGAAAGAGATGGCATTTTCCTCAGCTTTGCGGAGGGTTTCTGTCCGCAGTCCTCCCATCCAGCCCCCTGAGTTTAACTGTCCAGTACTTTGTAACTGTTGGCGACTGTAAATCAGGTTATCTTCGGCTGTTCCGGGGCGGTAGTCGTTACCCCAAGTCCAGTTTTGCATAGAGATATCCCCTGGTGTAGGAGCATCAAAACTTATACCACCGAATTTTGCTGGTTTCCCTTTATTTGGACTCAAAATGCGACGATAGGTGAAAACTAAATCAAAGTTAGCCAGTCGGGTTAATTCATAGCTGAAATATGGCGCATATTCTAAATAAAATGGGGGCATAGTCTGCGGTTGCGGTTCCTTAGTTGCCTCCATTGCAAAGGTGTAGGTAAAACCTTGAGGGCAATAAGGATCGTTGTTGGTGCTGGAAGCAGAGGGTTCTAGGTAAGAACGGGCATCAATGCCTAATCGGTACGGAACATCAGCTAGTGCAATAATTTCTCCGGTTTCGCTGGTGTCTACGACATACCACTTAGGAGCATCCCCTTTCCCTACCTTGGGGAGGAAACGGAGAATAGTTTTGGTAAACCGAGATGAGTTTTCGTAGCTATAGGAATCTTCAATAGTTTGAGATAAAGTAAAAGTATTGAGAGGTGGTGCGTCTTTGGGTGGTTGATGTTGAATAGCGATCGCACCATTAATTATTTTGCCATCAGCAGCGATTTCCAAATCCTTAATTACTGTGTTGGGAAACCATTGCAACTTCCCTTTACCCTGCTTCTCGGCATCTTTGAGCATTTGGGCTAAAATGGCGTGAGCATCGCGGGGAAGAAAGCAGGACTCACTTACCCAGCAATCACCGGGGTTAAGTTTACCGTATTTGCGCCCAATGCGGTTTCGTAATTCCAGGTAGCCGCGAGAATAGAATTTGAGAGATCGTTGAGTTGGGCGTTCGTCTAACGCAGATGTCCCTTGAGAAGAAATTTGTCCTCCCAGCCAGTCAGTAATTTCCGTTAGACAAACCGTTCGTCCTGCTAGCAAACCCTCGTAAGCTGTAGCGACACCAGATAGTCCACCACCCACAACTAAAATCTCACAGTTGACGCTTTTATCTGGGGTTCTCGGTACTGTGGCGTATGCGGAATCAAAGGCAACTAAAGTCGATATTAAATTGAAACCGATCAGCGATGTTAAGCTATAAGCTACTTTGTGTCTGTGCTTCATGGTTAAAAAACCGCTCCAAATCCTGTGTCACCTTGTAGAAGGTAGCATCCAGGAAATGATCATCACAAGTTGCTCGGAGTAAATATATTTAAATACAAGTTTTATACCTTCACGGAAGCGATCGCGTCCGTAAACAGCTTTTGTCACTCTCTGAAAACATTTGCCATTTCTGAATTCTAAAGCTTTTGTATAGCAAGCGATGTCTACGACGGGCTACGCCTACGCCCGATTCTTTGTCTAATAACAAATACAAGACCCATTTATTTCTAATAGTATAGCTTGTATTGATTGCCTCATGAGGCTTCTAGCGATCGCCCACTATAGCGGTTCCATTCAGATGCGGTACAACATTACATCACTAGGTGTAGAGGCACGGTAGTGCCGTGCCTCTACGGGTGTACCTCACGTAAACGAGAGAGAATGGATGAAAGAAACCATTCTATTTTCTTAGGAAAGGGGTAATCCACGTTCCTAACTCTCTATTCTATTTTCTAAATATTGACCAATCATCAACTGCTCACCAGCACGAGAGATAATAGTCTGTCTGGTGCGGTATTTACTGCCAATTAGCTTTAACTCTTCTTCAAATACTGAACCGTTGTATTCAGTTCGCAAACACAGTGTTTTCGGGCTGGAGAAATAATACTGGGCGGTGACTGGTTTAGATATGGCAAAACCGCGATCGCGGTACAAGGTATTTCCCTTCACCCCAAATATTGTTGAACCTTGCGATTCTTTCTTTGTCTTCAGCACGTCGGTACTTTCCCAGACAACTGCTGCACCACAGACTAAACTCCCTACATCAGACAAATCGTGCATCTGAGCTAGGTTTTGCAATTCATCACAGCCCTGCTCTAGAAAATCGATTGTAACTATACTCTCTATCTCCTTAGTTTCTCCCGCCGGTAGGGTGTAGTAGCGTCGTTGCGATCGCCACTTACCTGCTGATTCCTGAAAGAATTCGGAAATCTGGGATTCATCAGTGGTTTGTGCAATTTTGAATAGAGATGTCACGCCTTACCTTCCTTACCTAATGCAAATATATTTCTGGCAAAAAAGTTCATTCTTACCTGTTGTTGCTATGGGACTTATCGCCCTGTTTCTTGCCATATTACGCAAGGGGGGTAAGAAGAAATAGTGTTTTCCACTACATTATAAACACAATTCAGCAATAAATCTTTAATATTCTTAATAAAATAAGAAGCAATCGTAAATACCGATAGTTATAGTAGAATAACCCGATTAAGTAAAAACAAAGGTAACTATTGTAATACTGCCCAAATTATGATAATGAGCAAAAAAGCTTTATATCTTTGGAAAAAGCCAGGTTTCTCCTATGGGTAGATTCCAGAAAAATGACAAATATTTATACTAAAGTTTATAATTTGTTAACTGCAAGAAGATTATCTACCTCTGCGTAAGAAGTAGAACGGTGAGAAGTTTTGGACTTTTGTGGGAAAACAGTAGTTTTTGAATCAAAAATTACTGTCATACAGCTTATGCTTCATTCTCGCCGTTTTTTGTTAATGATATCTCTCAAAATTACTTGGTAAAACACGGCTGTTTAACCCCAAAAGCTCCCCAGTAGGAGAAAAATGAATGATTTTGGAAAACAATAAGCCGCACAAACAGGTGAAAATAAAAGATCCCGTAGTCGCTAACCAACTAATAATTATCCAGTTAGATTCAGTTGTGAAAACTGAGGTGGCGATGCCTGCGGCGGGCTGCGCCTACGCAGATTCCAAAAGTAGACTTCTTGCAAACAGTACTTGGGCAACAGGTGACAAAGCGAAAGGGGAAAATTCCTTTTTTTCCTCCACTTATGTAAGAAGTTTATTAATTTCCTGTTTGGTAGGTATAGGATTGCTGACGGCGAGTTGCGGTTCGTCGCCCAAAGAATCAGCAGATGCACAATCTCAGAGTCCTGGCAATAAGGAACGTAGTCGGGTAACGCCTGTAGATGTGGCGATCGCTCGAACTGACTTGCTGCAAAAACAACCAGAATATACAGGTAATACAATACCCTTCCGCATCGTATCACTGCGATCGCAAGTAGAAGGTCGCTTGTTGGCTTTGAACCTTGATGTGGGCGATAGAGTAAAGCTTGGGCAAAACGTCGGGCAGTTAGATGATGCCATCCTTTCGACCCAATTAAAGCAAGCAGAAGCAGAACTAGCAGCCCTGAAATCAGAAGTAGCTAGGGCAAACAATCAGGTAAGTAATGCCCGTGCTGACGTAGAAAAGTCACGGTTAGAGGTTCTGCAAGCTCAGGCAGATTCCGAACGGCAGCAGAAGTTATTTAAAGCTGGAGCGATCGCAGAACAAACTGCCCAGCAATCACGTACCCAGGCCAAAACAGCAGCCCAGGCATTGCGGGCAACCCAAGAGCAAGTCCGTATAGAGCAGCAAGCCGTCGCCGCCGCCCAAGGTAGAGTCTTGGCCCAGCAGGCATTAGTTGCCCAAACTAAAGAACGCAGGTCTTACGCACGATTGACATCCCCCATCACTGGCATAGTTACAGAAAAGGTGACAGAACCGGGCAATCTTCTGCAAGCAGGTAATGAAGTCGTAAAAATTGGCGATTTTAACCGTGTCAAAGTCGTTGTGCAAGTTTCTGAATTAGAATTGGCACAAATTCAGGTTGGACAATCTGTACAAGTGCGCTTAGATGCCTTTCCCAACGAAAGATTAATTGGGAGAGTTACGCGCATTTCTCCAGCTGCGGATGCGATCGCTCGCTTAATACCTGTAGAGGTAGTAATTCCTAACGCTCAAGGCAAGATTGGCAGTGGACTGCTGGCGCGAGTCAACTTTGAAAACCAGACTCAACAGCGCGTAGTCGTACCGCAAACAGCTATTCAGAAACAAGCAGGGAGCAACAACTCCAAGACTACAGGTAAGTCATCTTTCCCGGCCAACGCAGCTAATACCGCCGGGGCAGAAAACCCTGCTGGGACGCTATTTGTGGTCAAAGACATAGAAGGCAAAGCGAAAGTGGCAGCGCGTGCTGTGACATTAGGAAAAAGAGCCGATGGCAAAGTGGAAATTTTATCTGGTTTGCGATCGGGAGAACGCTATGTTGTTCGCAGTGGTCAACCCTTAAAAGATGGAGACGCTGTACGTTTATCGATTATTTCTGAAACAGCAGAGGTAGCCCCTAAAGGAAATTAAAAATTCTAAATCTCTTTGAGAATTTTTCATTTTGCCTTTTTAATTGGAGCAAAGCAACAGTAATGCAACAAGTAAACAAACGTGGCGGATTTAGTATCAGTGCCATATCAATCCGTCAACACATCGGGACACTAATGCTGACGTTGGCAGTGATCGTGATGGGTGTCTTTTTTCTCGTAAAATTGCCCGTGGATTTACTACCATCAATTACCTATCCTCGGATTGGTGTGCGAATACAAGCGCCTGGAATCTCCCCAGAGGTAGCAGTTGATGAAGTCACAAGGCCATTGGAAGAAGCCTTTAGTGCTACCGAAGGCGTGATTCAAATTTTTTCTCAAACTCGTGAGGGACAGATCAATTTGGATCTGTATTTTCAACCAGGTGGCAATATTGACCAAGCTTTAAATGATGCTACGGCTGCTTTTAACAGAGCTAGAAGCACATTACCAGAAGCCATCGAAGAACCACGCTTATTTAAAGTCGATCCTTCCCAGCTACCTGTTTACGAATTGGCATTAACTTCACCCTCCCTAGAAGGTGTGGATTTGCGCGTTTTTGCTGAAGAAGAATTAGCCCGCGAACTGGGTGTTGTCCCTGGAGTCGCAGGGGTAAACATATCGGGCGGAGTTCTAGAAGAAGTTAGGGTAAATATTGATTTGGATCGCTTGCAAGCTGTAGGTGTAGGTTTGACCGATATCTTAGATGAACTCAGAGATCGCAACCTAGATATCTCTGGCGGTCGGCTTTTAGGGCAGAATGCTGAACCCTTAACCCGTACAGTCGGGCGTTTCCAAAATGCCAATGAAATCAACAATCTTTCTTTTGAAGTCTCTTCTTCTACAACTACTAATTCCCAATCTCCAGTCACCAGTCCCCAATCCGCAGTCCCTAACCGCCGCGTCTATTTGCGCGACTTTGCCAAAGTCATTGATGGCTCAGAACAGCAACGGGTGTACGTTTTACTCAACGGGAAAGAAGCTGTAAAAGTCAGCATCCAAAAACAGCCGGATGCTAATACCATCAACGTTGTCGAGGGTGTGAAAAAACGCTTGGAAGAACTGCGAAAATCTGGTTTAATTCCTGAAGGGACAATTCTGACACCAACCTTAGATGAGTCGCGGTTTATTCGTAACTCGATCTCGAATGTTACCACTTCTGGGTTGATCGGCACTGCACTAGCAGCGATCGCAGTTCTTCTATTTCTTGGTTCTCTGCGGCAAACTTTCATCATCGTCCTCGCCATCCCCTTAGCAAGTCTAGCTGCCATCATCTTTATGGGGCTTTTTGGCTTATCTATCAACGTTTTTAGTTTGGGTGGTTTGGCGTTAGGTGTGGGTATTGTGGTAGATAACTCCATCGTCATGTTGGAGAACATCGCCGAGGGGGCTGGGATGACTCCCGGTAAGGATAATAAAAGCCGCTTGAATTCCCAGCAACTAATTTCTCAAGCAGAAAAAAGTAGTCAAGAAGTAGAATCAGCTTTGATTGCTTCCACTAGTACAAACTTGGTAGCGGTGTTGCCATTTTTACTCATTGGTGGTTTTATTGCACTACTATTCAATGAGTTAATTCTTACCATCACCTTTTCTGTAGCCGCTTCAATTTTAATTGCCGTAACCGTTGTACCGATGTTCGCCTCTCGGATGTTGGCATGGAAGTTTTCTAGCGGGTTGAGCAATTTTTGGCTGTTGCGGCAGTTTAATAACCGTTTTGATGCTTCTACGAGGGCTTATGGCAGTTTTTTAACTGGGATATTACGCTGGCGGTTGGTTACAGTAGCGATCGCTATTATAGTTTTCGGCGGCGGCAGTTTGTGGATGGCTCCCCAAATCCCCCAAGAAATTCTCCCCCGTATCAACACCGGACAAGCTAACTTAAATGCCCAGTTTCCTCCCGGTACACCTTTAGAAACCAACCAAAAAGTAATGGTTGCGGTAGATGAGATTATCCGCAAGCAGCCAGAAACAGAATATGTTTTTTCTACAATTGGTGGCTCTCTCTTTGGCAACACTACTAATGCTAATGCCTTACGAGCTTCCAGCAATATTACCCTGAAAACGGGTACTAATGTGCAAGCTTACGTAGAAAGAGTTACTCAAGAGTTGAACAAGTTAAATTTAGCAGGAATTCGGCTGCGTCTTAACCCTGGTCAAGTGCGGGGTTTGATTCTCAGCAACTCTCCTGTCCGTGGTGCTGATGTTGACATAATCCTTCAGGGAAATGACGAAAATGCTTTAGAAGAAGCTGGCCGTCAGGTGCTAAAAGCCTTAGAAGAACAAGCCACCCTAGCAAGATTTCGTCCCGATGCAGACGATCGCCAACCAGAAATTCAAATTCTTCCCGACTGGGAGAGGGTTTCAGCTTTGGGGCTAACTGCTACACAGATAGGACAAACAATTCAAACTGCGATCGAAGGCAGTGTTCCAACTCAGTTGCAACGCGGCAACCGTTTAGTTGATGTGCGAGTAAAGTTGAATGAAGCATCAGTGCAAGTACCTTCTCAATTGGAAAGATTGCCTTTATTTGTGGATAACAATCGGCAAGTTCGCTTGAGTGATGTTGCTAAAATTACCGAAGC
The DNA here is from genome assembly GCF_036919895.1 of Nostoc sp. GTDB lineage: Bacteria > Cyanobacteriota > Cyanobacteriia > Cyanobacteriales > Nostocaceae > Nostoc. The sequence goes on along the minus strand of NZ_JBALBW010000067.1, from coordinate 21,234 downwards.
TCAAGCGCCTGGAGAAGTTCAGCGAATTAACCAGCGTCAGGTTTTATTAATTGCTGGTAACTTAACTGAGGGAGCTAGCCTCAGTAATGCCCTAGAACAGGTGAGTACGGTACTAGATAGTATAGATTTACCTGAAGGAATTACCATCTTACCCAGTGCAGCCTCTAAATCTAATCAGCAGCTGCAAAGTTCACTGCAACTTTTAGGTGGATTAGCTGCCTTTCTAGTCTTTGTAGTGATGGCGGTGCAATACAATTCCCTCATTGACCCGCTAGTAATTATGTTTACAATTCCCTTAGCGTTAGCTGGGGGAATTTTCGGGCTTTACATCACCAAAACTGCAATTGGGGCGACAGTGATTGTCGGTGCAGTTTTGCTGGTGGGTATTGTGGTCAATAACGCCATCATTATGGTGGAATTGGCCAATCAAATTCTAGAACGAGAAAAAGTTGACCGGAAAACTGCCATTCTGAAAGCTGCACCTCAACGCCTACGACCAGTGTTAATGACAACTATTACCACTGTTTTAGGTATGTTTCCCCTAGCGTTAGGAATTGGGGAAGGTTCAGAATTTCTACAACCATTAGGTGTAGTAGTGTTTTCGGGTTTATCTTTGGCAACAGTGCTGACGCTGTTTATCATCCCCTGTTTTTATACTCTGTTACACGATTTGATGGGTGGAAATTGGGCGAAGCCAGTGTTAAGCAAGTTGCATGGATTTACCAAAAAACTTATAAGCTAATGAGCATTTAAGTTACATCAAACTAGGCATTTCGGTATTGGCGTACAGATGTACGCCAATACTATTTATTGTGTTACGAAGATTTTTGTATTTAAGACTCATATATTGTCGAATTTGTCAATTCATAAGTTCTAATTTAGATTTTTGATAAAGATTGCGTGAAATTACTAGTTATTGTGATAAAGCATTACAAGAATTGCTTTATAAATCAACATACGAGTGTATGTAAACTCACTGAGCAGGCACATATTAACCGCTATTTATCTAGCAAGTAGTATATAGCAGTTCAAAAGTGATGTTTTGCTGTTTGATTTAACCCACCCGACATAGCATTTTCTCAATCAATATCGAAAAGGACAGAAATATGACAATAGTAACCAAAATAGCCTTGTCTCTTCTAGGGGCAGCAGGAATTAGTTTTTTATATTTGACACCAGCGAGAGCCGTTATTTTGGTAGAACCCATTGTAACGAGTGTGAATGAAGATATATTCAACATGAGAGATCCAAGAACCCTTGGGCCAGTTATTTTACCAGGACAAATAATAGAATATGGTGTCCCAGATCGAGCTAACAACTTGCTAAATGGCACTGGGAACAATATAGGAAGCTTGGTATTTGACTTAAAAACGCTGTCTTATAGTAATCCAGATTCTACTCCATCATTTGATAATGAACTAGTGGAGTGGGGAGATGTTGATGGAGATGGAAAGATTGGTTTCTCTAGTATTCCTGAACTCAAAGATATCTTTACAAACGTTTCTGTCGAAGGCAGCCTTCTTACTTACAGTGGTGGCGTAATCCCAGACGGAACCGTGTTTTTCAATCGATTTGTTACCAAGCCTGATTTAACACCAGGTGGTGGAATCATTCCAGCAATACCAGCAGAGCAAGCGGATAAAGATGGGCCTATTAGAGTGGCTGCTTATTACACCACCGCCATTCCAGAATCAACTAACGTTTTGGGTGTATTAGTCCTTGGTACTCTAGGTGTAGCTTTAAAGTTAAAGCGATTGGTTATTAGGGACTAGGGACTAGGGACTGGTGACTGGGGAAAAGGAGAATAAATAGTCCATACCTAATTCCCAATTCCCAGTCGCCAGTCGCCAGTCCCCAATTCCCAATTCCCAATTCCCAATTCCCAATTCCCTTTAATCACGATACACTGCCAATGTTTCTTGATGAACGCGGGCAACACTCAACCACTGGAGGTTTTGATTTGCCCGATTTTTCCACTCGTGCAGCATATCGGCATTACTCAGTAATTGCACTAAAACCCCGGCCAAAGCCTTACTATCTTTTGCTGGCACTAAAAGACCTGCTTGCCCATTATCCAAAGCTTCAGGAATCCCATCTACTTGAGTGCCAACGATCGCAATTCCAGCTTCCCTAGCTTCCGAAAGTACCAGAGGGCAAGGATCGCGATGAGAAGCCAACACAAATATGTCACAAGATATCAGGTAGCGTTGAGGTTCCGACTGGAAGCCTTCAAAATGAATCCGTTCTTTTACAGAAGTTGCTTGTGCTTGTGCCTCAAATAGCTGTTTATCAGGGCCATTGCCTACCAAATAAAGATGCGCTTGGGGAAAATCTGGGGCAATTTGTTCAAAGGCAGCGATTAACTCAGCAATACCTTTGCGTTGATACATACCGGCTACAGTAGCGATCGCTGGACGTTGTAATCCTAAAGGCTGATAATCTTGTATTTGCCGGGTACGGGGACTGCCCAAAGTTCCATTGCAGACTACCCGCAACTTGTTTTCTGGGATACCGCGCTTTGCCATAGAATCTCGCACCGCCTTGCTAACGGCAATAACCCTGTCAGCTAAACCCATCAGTAAACTAGAACGCTGAAATTCGTTGTGAACTGTGGAAACTAAAGTATATTTATTGCCTTTAAAAATGCGTGCTAAAATTACCCCCGTCATCATGTGAGCATGAACGATATCCGGCTGAAATTCTGCTGCGATCGCTCGGTAACGCACAGCCGCCTTGATAATACTTCTCGGTTTTCTAGTTTGGTCTAGTTGGTAGTGTTTGACACCACATATATTTAGTAGTTTCTCATATTCACCACCAGCAGAAATAACTGCTACCTCATAACCAGATTTTGCCTGTAAACAAGCCAAGTCCACAGCCACATTTACAATACCGTTACCGATCTCTTGAACGTGGTTTAAAATATGTATGATTCGCATAATGTTTTAGAAATGTATAAAAATTTAAGATAAGTAACTGAGTATCAATCAACATAATTATTGAGGTATTCCGCGACAGCTAAAAAGTAGTCAGTAAAATTCACCACTTGCTACTGACTAATAGCGCTGATAACGAGTTACTTAGCTTAAAGACTTATTCAGTAACGGCTCGATAAATCGGGGTAAAACTCCAAAATTTTAATAATGTCTAAAAATATGCAACGCGAATTTACCAACCGCGATGATTTGGTAGCTTACCTCCGCGAACAATTCCCAGGTGCCGCAGAGCGCGATCGCTACATCAGCGAAACTCTAGGGGGACGCAAAGCGGCACAAAAAACGCTGCAACAAATCGACCCAGTAAGCTACGCGCAAACACGTAATTTTTTCACAGGTGCGGTCACGCGACTTTCACCTTACATCCGCTATGGCGTTTTGAGTTTGCGAGAAATTCGAGATTATGTCCTTGAACAGGTACAGCACCAAAATGATGCGACGAAACTAATTAACGAGTTAGGTTGGCGTGACTACTGGCAACGGTTGTATGTAAAGTTAGGGGATGGAATCTGGAAAGACCAGGAAGAGTATAAAACTGGTTACACTGTGGCTGAATATGCATCGGAATTGCCGCAAGATATCAAACAAGGAACCACAGGCAGAGTCTGCATTGACAGTTTTAGCCGTGATTTAAAAGAAACTGGCTATTTACATAACCACGCCCGGATGTGGCTAGCCGCTTATATTGTCCATTGGCGGCGGATTCATTGGCAAGCAGGAGCGAAGTGGTTTCTCGAACACCTTTTAGATGGAGATCCTGCTAGCAATAATATGTCATGGCAGTGGGTTGCTAGCACCTTTAGTCATAAACCGTATTTTTTCAATCGTGAAAATTTGGAACGCTATACCAAAAGTATTTATTGCCAGAAATGTCCCCTTTACGGCCATTGTGATTTTGAAGACAGCTATGAAGAATTAGAACAGCGACTTTTTCCTAAAGGGGAATTTAGCAAACAAGCCAATAGCCAAAGTTGGCAGCGTGGAAAGAGAGGTAAAAAATGAATAAATCAATTGTTTGGGTACATGGAGACTGCCTTAGTCCATACAACCCAGGATTGCAAAAATACCCAAATGCGCCAGCTATTTGGGTTTGGGATGAGGCTTTGATAGATGAATGGCAATTGAGTCTTAAACGCCTCACGTTTATTTATGAATGCTTGCTAGAGTTACCCGTTGTTATCCGTCGTGGTGATGTGGCACAAGAAATTTTAGCTTTTGCCAAAGAACATGATGCGAATTTAGTTGTCACAGCCAACAGTCCCAGTCCCCGATTTAATGACATATGCAATCAAATAGAGGGTTCTATAGCAGTGGAAGTGGTAGAGGTAGAACCATTTTTTGATTATGATGGCTATATTGACCTGAAGCGGTTCTCACGCTATTGGAAAGTGGCTCAAGATTATGTTTTTGAATAGCCCAATTGTAATATTGTAATACCTAGCGATCGCTTCTTCTATCAACAGATACAGGTAAGATACTTTACATCGCTTCTTCATATCTCAGTCTCTCGCCAGAACATTTGCAACCGTTAGAGTCAAATTGAACGGAGTGTTGCTCATGACTTTTTGCAGAAGGATAAAAAATTAGCGATCGCCTTTTCGATAGTACATTTAATACCATAGAAAACCATCGAATCTAATGTCATTTGTTATTTGACCCTTTTGCCGAAAAATTCTCAATTAAAATTGTATAGGCTATATACAGTAACACATCCAGCCATTAATATAATCCATCGTCAGAGAGTTTCGCACAACCAACTAGTATCTGTTAAATTAGATTTAAAAGGCATTAACAACGTAAAATCATGAGCGACAACAGCATTACATCACGTCTGTACCCCACCCGCATTGACATTCCCGCCGAAGCGCGAGTGCAAATCGTAGTACTTCTCAACCAAACCTTAGCAGCTACTTCGGATCTTAAAACCCAAGCAAAGCAAGCGCACTGGAATGTTAAAGGAACTGATTTCTATCAGCTGCACTTATTATTTGATGAACTTGCTGGGGAATTGGAAGCGTACATCGATATGGTAGCTGAACGCATTACAGCTTTAGGCGGATACGCTTTTGGAACAGCCCGCGCCGCAGCTAGTAATTCAATTCTGCCAGAATATCCCTTAGATATTTTAGATGGTAAAGACCATGTAACAGCCTTAGCAGATCGTTATGCCCTCTATGCTAAACATCTTAGAGACGCGATCGCTAAAACTGATGAATTAGACGATCTCGATACTGCTGATCTTTACACCGAAATTTCCCGCACCATTGACAAACGACTCTGGTTCTTAGAAGCTCATCTGCAAGTAGCAGAAATTAAGGCAGAGAATGGGAAAGCGGCTACTACTAAAACTCAAAAGATCCCTGCTGGTGTAAAATAAGCACTTCTAAAAAAAGTAGTCTTTCTTAAATCTAATAGTATCTTTTTGGTAAGTACGTCACTTTTAAGTGCGTACTTTTCATTTATATGTATATACTTTACTATTGAAATAGTTCAAAACTAAGTTAAGAAGTTCCAAATATCTTCAACAAGCGATCCATCAAAATTAATACTTAAACTTGAAGAAGTTATTAGGTTACTGAAAAGGTATGTTAATTCCATTTTGACTTCAAACTCTGCCAATTTTAGATTTTTCCTGCAATCCAAAAGACGCTCCGCTATCTCAAATCTAAAATTGAGTGCTTCCTAACTAAATACTCATTAACAAAGAGGTAAATCTATGTCTCAAAATACAATTACCCACTTAATTCACGATCGCAATGCCCGTGGTCACGCTAAAATGGGCTGGCTCGATAGCTATCACACATTTTCCTTTGGTAGTTTTTACGATCCCAACCGCATGGGATTTCGCTCTCTGCGTGTGATTAACGACGATCGCATCGCTCCCGGTGCTGGATTTCCTACCCATAGTCATCGTGACATGGAAATCCTCACTTATGTCTTAGAAGGTGCTGTAGAGCATAAAGACAGCTTGGGTACAGGCTCAGTAATTCGCCCCGGTGATGCCCAAATTATGAGCGCTGGAACTGGAATCAGCCACAGTGAATTTAATCCTTCACCAACTGAACCACTCCACTTGCTACAAATCTGGATTCTTCCCGATCGAGAAGGAATAACGCCACGATATGAACAAAAAGCTTTTCCTCTAGAAGAAAAGCGCGGCAAACTCCGCTTAATTGCTGCTAAAGATGGGCGCGATGGTGCTGTGATAATTCACCAAGATGTGGATTTATACACATCTGTTTTAGAAGATGGTGATGTTGTTAATTATCAAGTCAAAAGCGATCGCTATGCCTGGTTACAAGTAGCCCAAGGTATAGTTAACCTCAATGGCGAGGAACTTAGAGCCGGTGATGGCGTGCAAATCAACGGCGAAGAACAGCTAGAAATTAGCACCAACATCGGCGGCGAAATTTTGCTTTTCGATTTGGGCTAATCTTAAGTCTGTTTGCTGAAAAGCTAGCTTATAGGGTGGGCATTGAATGCCCACCCTATTATGCTTTGTAAGAGGAAAATTTCTCGATTGGGTGCAGATTTACGTAGGACTAGTACAACACGGCGGAAATAAACAGACCATTCCAAATCAACGAAATGCTTACGCTGCATTAATTTTGAATTTTGTTAGCGAGTCATCGTTCGCTTTTAGCGTCTCGTAGAGAGCGTCATTTTGAATTTTGAATTCCGCCTTGCGGTACTCTAGCCCTCCACAGGTATCGCATTACGAATCCTTAAGGGACTCTAACTTCCCTAGACAAGCTAGAAGAGAAGGACAAAAAAACTATCACCACCAGAAAGCATTTACTTTCTGCGAAATTTACCTTCAATCGGCTCTGAAGAAAGGTTATACTTTCTCACAAAACTACTAAAACAATTAGGCGGCGATCGCCAAAAAGTTCTTAGCCTGGGAAAGATGTATCAGACTTTAATAAATATTAGAGGTCGCTGTAATGCCAACGATTCATTTTGTAGATGGTGAAAAAGGCGGGGTCGGAAAATCTCTCTTTGCCAGGACAATGATTCAGTATTGTCTAGATAAGAGAATCCCGTTTGTACCAGTGGAGACAGATAGATCGAATCCAGATGTCGCAGGGGTATATAAGGAAATATGTAAGTATGCTGTGTTTAGTGAGAATGAACGACAGGCAAATAAGGCAGATAGAATATTTGAGTGGGCGGTGGAGAAGCCAGTAATTGTGAATTTAGCCGCACAATCCCATAGAGCAGTACAAGGGTGGATTGAATCTAATCAATTACTTGAACTAGGAAGTTCGCAAGGAGTGATGTTTTGCAAATGGTTTGTATCGACAGGAGGATACGACAGCATCAACCTGTTTAATCAGTCAGTGAATACTTACGGTGAGAAAATCCCTCATATTCTGGTGAGGAATTTAGGGCTATGTGATGATTGGGAGCATCTAGAGTCAGACTCTAACTTTCAGAACATAGTAAATAAATATCCGATAAAAGTTATAGATTTTCCGAAGTTAGCATACAGAGAAAGAAACATAATTGACCAAAATCGCCTAACGTTTGCAGAAGCTAGAGAGTATAAAGAATTTGGGATAATTGGGAAACAGAGAGTAGTGAATTTTCTCAAGCTTGCTTATGGTGCTTTTGAGAAAGTAGGTATCTGGTATGAAAAAGTTGAATAGCGCTCTTTTATTACTCTCGTCAGATTAAATTTGAAACCCTATTTTGGCGTTAGTCCGCGCGGGCGGACTGTGTTTGTGTAGCTACGATTTCTAATCGCTTGGATTATTCTCTCTCCAGAGTCATAGAAGAGCGTTAGTCATTAGACCTCTTACAAGAGGTCTGATAAACATTATTGCTAGCTTTTACTATTAAAAAATATTAAGTATTTTATAAAGCTAGTATAAATTTGCCCATAAACCTACTTTATAGAGCAATCTCTGAAATATCCTTAACGGTAGTTGACATTATTTATGGTAAATATTACCATAAATGAAAGAAGCAGCTTGTAAGGAATCTCTTGCATGACAACTTTGCCAGATTTGGACTATGTATATAAACAGCAAAGCCAGCAGAACCAGGAACTAAACCTCTCGGCTGATGACTACAGCTTGCTGACCGATCTTTACCAATTGACAATGGCAGCTTGTTACACAGGCGAAGGTATAGAACAACGACGGGCAAGCTTTGAATTGTCTGTCAGAAGATTGCCAGAGGGTTTTGGTTATTTAATTGCAATGGGGCTAACGCAAGCATTGGAATATTTAGCCAAAATCCGCTTTAGTTCCGCGCAAATTGCGGCATTACAGGCAATGGGAATTTTCGCTCACGCAAGCGATCGCTTTTGGTCACTTTTAGCTGAGGGAAAGTTTACGGGTGATGTTTGGGCAGTACCAGAAGGGACAGCCGTGTTTGCCAATCAACCACTCTTGCGGGTGGAAGCACCTCTTTGGCAAGCGCAACTAGTGGAAACTTACCTCCTAAATACGATTAATTACCAGACTTTGATTGCCACAAAAGCAGCCCGGTTGCGGGATGTAGCGGGAGAATCAGCAACACTTTTAGAATTTGGCACAAGACGAGCATTTAGTCCCCAAGGGTCTTTGTGGGCGGCGCGGGCGGCCTTAGCGGGTGGGTTAGATTCCACCTCCAATGTGTTAGCAGCGCTACAACTGGGAGAAAAGCCGAGTGGTACTATGGCACACGCCTTAGTAATGGCGTTATCAGCAATAGAAGGCACTGAAGAACAAGCTTTTAGTGCATTTCATCGATATTTTCCGGGTGCGCCGTTGCTGATTGATACTTACGATACCATCGCTGCTGCCCAGCGCTTGTCCGAAAAAGTAAATTCCGGGGAAATGCAATTAAGTGGAGTGAGATTGGACTCAGGAGATTTAGTTACCTTATCAAAACAGGTGCGATCGCTCCTTCCCGGTGTACCAATTTTTGCTAGTGGCGATTTGGATGAGTGGGAAATTGCCAGGTTAAAAGCTGCTGGGGCGCAAATTGATGGTTACGGACTGGGAACTCGATTAGTTACAGGTTCGCCTGTCAATGGAGTTTATAAACTTGTAGACATTGATGGCATCCCAGTGATGAAGGAGTCTAGTGGTAAGGTTACTTATCCAGGACGCAAGCAGATTTTTCGCTCGTTTACGGGAGGTAAGGTAAAAGCAGACAGGTTGGGACTTTTAGGTGAAATTCCTTTGGATGAAGAACCTTTGTTGCAGTTGGTAGTGCAGGAGGGTGAACGGGTGCAGCCGTTGGAATCGTTGGCAACAATTCGTCAGCGTACCGCCGCCTCAGTTGCCAGTTTGCCACAAGAAACACGGCTTTTGGATCGTCCTGTGGCTGTAGAAGTGGCGATTTCTGAGGCGTTACGGGTGTTGACTGAAGAGACTAAGAAACGAACCGCAGAGGCACAGAGAACACAGAGGTAATAATTGCTCTTTCGGTATGTCTTAATTACGAATTACGAATTATTATGAGAGTTGCTTTGTTTGGAACTAGTGCCGATCCACCAACTGCGGGACATCAAAAAATTCTGAGTTGGTTGTCTGAGCGTTATGATTGGGTAGCGGTTTGGGCGGCGGATAATCCGTTTAAGTCTCATCAAACACCCTTAGAGCATCGGGCGGCAATGCTGCGGCTATTGATTGCGGATATAAACGCACCACGGCATAATATTGCTTTGGAACAAGAATTGAGTAGCTTCAGAACGCTGGAAACAGTGGAAAAAGCCAAGCTTATTTGGGGTGAAGACGCTGAATTAACGTTGATTGTTGGTTCAGATTTATTGACTCAGCTACCACGTTGGTATCGCATTGAAGATTTGTTACAGCAAGTGCAACTACTGATTGTACCGCGACCCGGATATGCAATAGATGAGTCTAGTTCAGAGGTAGTGCAAAAGCTGGGAGGGAAAATTGCGATCGCTAGTCTGACCGGTCTAGATGTTTCCTCAACAGCGTACCGCGAACATGGAGATTCTCAAGCCCTCACAGCCCCTGTAGTTGCCTATATTAATCGAGAGCATTTGTACGAATGCCAGGACGTTCACAAAAAAAGATATCAACTCCGTTAAACCAACAACCTTTGGCCGATTTCAAAGTTGGTGTGGATAATGTAATTTTTTCTGTAGATACTGTACAAAATCGGCTGTTAGTTCTACTAGTAATGCGACAGCAAGAACCATTTTTAAATCAGTGGAGTCTTCCCGGTACTTTAGTCCGTCCCGGAGAGTCTTTAGAAGATGCTGCCTATCGCATTATGGCAGAGAAAATTAGGGTTAACAATCTCTATTTAGAACAACTCTATACCTTTGGCGGGCCGAATCGCGATCCACGGGAAGCAACTGATAGTTATGGTGTGCGTTATCTATCAGTTAGTTACTTTGCCCTAGTGCGATTTGAAGAAGCCGAATTAATTGCCGATCGCATGACTGGTATAGCTTGGTATCCAGTCAAAGAAGTGCCGCAATTAGCTTTTGACCATAATGAAATTCTGGCTTATGGCCACAGGCGATTACGAAATAAATTAGAGTATAGCCCGGTGGCTTTTGAAGTCTTACCAGAAATGTTTACCTTGAATGATTTATATCAGTTATACGCCACAGTTTTAGGTGATAACTTTTCCGATTATTCTAATTTTCGGGCGCGTCTACTCAAGTTAGGTTTTTTATGCGATACCGGAATTAAGGTATCACGAGGTGCTGGTCGTCCGGCTAGCTTGTATAAGTTTGACGCTGAAGCTTTTGCTCCCTTAAAAGATAAACCTTTGGTGTTTATTTAACCAACCTCTACGTGGGACAAAGGGACAAGGGAGATTAACTTATGACCAATGACAAATGATATTATGTCCGCTAAATTACCCATAAGAAAAGAACCCCACCCCTTAATCCCCTCCCCGCAAGCGGGGAGGGGAGACAAAGCATAGCTTTGGTGGGGTGGGGTTATGGGGTTATTCGGGTCTAATAAGCAATCAAGCGGACATGATATGACAAATAACAAATAACAAATGACAAATAATATGAAAATTGCGATCGCTCAAATTAATCCGACAATTGGTGATTTGCTTTTAAATGCCCAAAAAATCCTGGAAGCAGCACAAAGAGCAGCATCTAGCGGTGCGCGTTTGTTGCTGACACCAGAACTTTCCTTGTGTGGCTATCCACCAAGAGATTTATTACTAAATCCTAGTTTTGTGGAAGCGATGGGCATCACTTTACAAAACTTGGCTCAGGATTTACCACCAAATTTAGCTGTGTTGGTAGGAACTGTTGAACCGAACCTCGAAGCACATATTAGTGGCGGTAAAAGTTTATTTAATAGCATAGCTTTGTTAGAGAGTGGCAAGGTTAAGCAAGTTTTTCATAAGCGACTTTTGCCGACTTACGATGTCTTTGATGAACGCCGCTATTTTGAACCGGGCTTAGAAGCTAATTATTTTACTCTCGATAATTTCAATATTGGCGTAACTATTTGCGAAGATTTATGGAATGATGAGGAATTTTGGGGGAAGCGTATTTATGCAGCAAATCCGATTGCTGACTTAACAATCTTGGGTGTAGATTTAGTTGTAAATTTGTCTGCTTCGCCTTACACCCTCGGCAAGCAGCAGTTACGCGAAACAATGCTCAAGCATAGTGCAGTCCGTTTTCAACAACCGATTATTTATGCTAATCAGGTTGGGGGAAATGATGACCTAATTTTTGATGGGCGTAGTTTTGCCTTAAATCGTCAAGGTGAAACTATATCTCGCGCTCGTGGTTTTGATTCTGATTTAGTAGTCGTGGAATTTGACGAGGTGCAACGGGATTTACAGTTGGGTTCTGTAGAACCGATGTATGAATCGGAAGATGAAGAAATTTGGCAAGCTTTGGTTTTGGGAGTGCGAGATTACGCTCGGAAGTGTCGTTTTTCTAAAGTAGTTTTGGGTTTAAGTGGTGGGATTGACTCGGCAATAGTAGCTGCGATCGCAGCTGCTGCACTTGGTAAAGAAAATGTCCTCGGTGTTCTCATGCCTTCCCCTTACAGTTCCGAGCATTCCATTAGCGATGCTGTGGCATTAGCCGACAATTTGGGGATTAAAACTAATCTTTTACCAATTGGCGAGTTAATGCAAGGCTTCGATCAAACATTAGGTGATTTGTTTTCGGGTACAGAGTTTGGACTAGCTGAGGAGAATATCCAGTCTCGGATTCGCGGTAATTTATTAATGGCGATCGCTAATAAATTCGGCTATCTGCTTTTATCTACTGGTAACAAATCAGAAATGGCTGTGGGTTACTGTACACTCTACGGCGATATGAATGGCGGGTTAGCAGTGATTGCAGATGTTCCTAAAACCCGTGTGTATTCACTTTGCCAATGGTTAAATCGCAATAAAGAAATTATCCCGCAAAATGTCTTGACGAAAGCACCCAGTGCTGAACTCAAACCAGGCCAAGTGGATCAAGACTCTCTACCGCCTTACGAAATTTTGGACGATATTTTGCAACGCCTAGTTCACAACCACCAATCAGCAGCGCAAATTGTTGCAGCCGGTCACGATGCGGTGATTGTAGATAGAGTAATTCAAATGGTAGCGCGGGCTGAATTTAAACGGCGACAAGCACCACCAGGATTAAAAATCACCGATCGCGCCTTCGGAACTGGTTGGCGAATGCCAATTGCTAGTAACTGGGTTGGTGTCAAAAAGGCTTACCAAACTAAAACCACAGCTACACCTAACCTTAGTTTGTTGTGATGGACAAGATACTCATCCACAACTCTAGTGATTAGTTATCAAACCTCTTCCTTTCTTGAACTTTTATTAAAGTCTGTCCTTCTCCAATGTAGAGAGGGACAGATTTTGTATAGAAAAACCTTCTCAAAGCTTCACTATTCCGCCTCTGAACTCAAAGATTGCACCTTTTAACACCAATTCCACCCCACAAAATGGATAATTTATTTCTTGGAAGACCCTAAACGCTGTGCGATCGCATTCAGCAATATCTCAAAGTCTGATTTGCTGTGAATATCAGGGGTGAGCGTGTTCATATCTTTTAGCCGATTGGTAAGTTCTGCGATCGCATGAGATCTGAACCATATTACCGAAAAAGTTTAATATATATTGCCAATAAATAGTTTTTTCTTCAGTGTAATATCTGTGAATTTTTGTGTGCTAAATCATAAATTAATAGTAAAAATTGTGACCCCCTATTCAAGCTAAGAGTATAGTTTCAAACAACATCAATTTTAAAATGATGTTTATACTTAGAAGTAAGTAAATGAAAACAGGTGCATAATGAAACTACAAGATTTCTTGGGAAAAGATGAGAAATGGTCATTTGATGCGATCGCACAAGATGCCGATTTGTCTCGTCAAATTCAGGTACTGTTAATCGGCTTAGGTTTGCTAGAACCTCCAGCCGATGGGATATTTGGCCCTGTTTCTGTGATATCTCTCAAAAAATTTCAAGAATTAGCAAAGACTGAAGAGAGTGGCTTTTTAGGAGCAGTCACAGCCAAGAAACTGATTGAAACTAAAATAGACGATCTTCCTAAACCACCCTTAAAACTTGGTAATGACATTGCTAGTAGGATTGTGAAATACTTGCTATCCAAAGATTATCAAGTATTCACCAATCCAAAAGAATATAACATTGTTTATATTGAAGGTATAAATGCAGACTGGAATCTCAATAGTGATACACCTAATCAATTTAACGATCGCCGGATTGTGATTGAAGTAGTAAATGGGGTTCCCAAAATCGTAGACCACTGGGAAGCCACTACAGAACCAGGGAATTACTACACTTATCATCCGATGAATCCCAAAGGAGCAGCAAGAATTCAGTTTGGGCAATACAAAGCTTGGGCTGTTGGCATCCACGGCACAGCAGAACCTCACGAAGCATTAGTGCAAGTTGGAGATATAACTGTTTGTAGAGATTTCAACCAAGATTTTAAACGGACTGGCGATAAGCTTGATACAGGTGATAATTTTTATGTGAATCAACACTACGGCTTTGATTTCCCCAGGAATGATATTCGCCTTGCTAGCGCGGGTTGTTTAGTAGGACGGACTCGTGACGGACATAGAGAGTTTATGGCGATTATTAAACAAGACCGCCGTTATGTCGCGAATCGCAAATACACTTTTTACACTAGCGTGATTGCTGGGGATGATTTGCTCAAAACTTTTCCAGGTTAAAATTATCCTCTTAGGGGCAGCATTCTGCCCCATGCGGAATGCTCAATACCCAAATTGCATTTTTTAACACCAGGTTTGCACAACATGACCCTTCATTTGTTGTCCCAACCAAGGTGTATTTTGTGAAAGTGTATAAAGACTTTTTCGTTCGACTTTCCAGGTTTGCTGGGGGTCAAATAAAGTAAGTTCTGCTGGTTGATGAGGTAGAATCGCACTGACTTTTTGCCCCAAACACTCTGCTGGACTAACACTCAATGCCCGCCATAATTGTAAAGCTGTAAACTCTTCCGTTTCAACCAGATATTGCCACAGCAAAGATAATGCTAACTCTAAACCAATTGCTCCTGGAGGCGCTTCGGCAAAGGCTTGGACTTTTTCTTCATAGCTATAGGGTGTGTGATCGATAGCGATCGCATCTATAACCCCTCTACGTACCCCCGCACGCAATGCCACTACATCACTAGGATTTCCTAAAGGCGGGTCTAAATGCAAGCTAGTGTGATAACTCTTAACTGCTTTTGTATCAAGTAAAAGGTGCATCCAAGTAGTGCTGGCGGTGATGGGTAAACCAGCAGCTTTGGCTGAGGCGATTAATTCCACGCTGCGAGATGTGGAGACGCGCATGATATGAACTGGTGTACCGATGGCTGCAACCAATTCAAGCATAGCTGCGATCGCAGTGGTTTCTGCACTGGCGGGTATTGGTGGTAAACCGAAACGGAGAGCATCTACCCCTTCTCTCATTACACCATTTGCTGTTAACTGGCGATCGCTAGGCCAAAATGCGACTGGTTTACCCAACGGTTGGAGATACTCTAACACTCGCCGCACCAGCGCCAAATTTTCAAAGGGCTTACCATCGGTAAAACCAACAACTCCAGCAGACGCTAAATCTGCTAATTCCGTCATTTGCTTCCCAGCAACATCTAGGGTAATAGCACCCCAGATATGAAGCAGGGGAGCAGGGGAGCAGGGGAGCAAGGGAGATAAATTATCCTCTGCCCTTTTCTGCTGCAACTGTGCCACAAGTGCAGGATTATCAATAGCTGGGGATGTATCGGGTAGAATGCTAACTCTGGTAAAGCCGCCAGCAGCAGCAGCTTGTAAAAAAGATAAGAGGGTTTCTCGTTCTTCAAATCCTGGTTCACCGGAGTGGCTGTACAAATCAACTAACCCAGGCCCGAGAACTAATCCCTGACAATCTCTAATTTGAGTATCGGGATGAATATCAGCAATGTGCGAAGCTACTTCTTTAATAAAACCATCAGCAATCAGCACATCAAAGAGTTCGTCGATTTCAGAAACTGGGTCAATTACTCGTACTTTTTGCAGCAGTTCAGTCATAAAGCTTTTTAGTTAGGAGTTAAGAATAAAATTATGAGTTAGGAGTTATCAGTTATGAGTTAGGAGTTATCAGTTATTTGTTCCTTGCTCATCATTTTTAACTTTATTCATCACTCATAATTTTTCACTCCTAACCTTTTTTACAATGCCCCTGCTGCCGTTTTATCTAGTACGCCACCACCAAAATGAGTGGTGATATTCATAGCTTGTAATACTGGTAAACCATCGATTCCAGAAGGGTAATCGATGACGCTGACTGCGCCATTACCCTGACGGAAATTCCAGAAATTTTCTAGCGGTAAACCCAGAACGTGACAAAGTAGAGTTTTATTAGTTGCGTCGTGAGCTACTACTAATACAGTTTTGAACTGATTAGTTGATGCGGCTTCTACAATTGATTGCCAAGCTGCAACGCTACGTTCCCACACCTCTTGCAAATTTTCCCCTTCAGGCATTTGCACTTGGGCTGGTACTAACCGCCAGCGTTGCAACTCTCCGGGAAATTCTTGCTCTATCTCTGTTTCTAATTTTCCTTCCCAGAGTCCGTGGCTGATTTCTCTTAAACCATCTTGCAAGTCTAACTTTACATTAGGATGCTGTTTTAAAATAATCTCTGCTGTTTCTTTAGGACGCAGCATTGGGCTACTTACAGCAAAATCGATCGCTACCTCTTGGAGAAATTCACCTGCTTTTTGCGACTGTTGTCTACCGTTGTCGTTGAGGGGAACATCAATTTGTCCTTGAAACCTGGTTTGGCGATTCCAGTCGGTTTCGCCGTGACGCACTAGTAACAACCGTATTCCTTGATGATCCGGTCGCAATGAAGGTAAAGTCTCTCCAGTATGTTGCGTCTGATTTAAAGATTCTAGCTGGACTGGTTCACCCAATCCCCCAGCAAAATTAAGTACGCTGATGCCACAGTTAGATTGCTGGATTGAATGGTAGCGACTTGCAGAGATTCCCAAAGCTGTGCTAATCAAGGCGCGATTAATACCGTTATGCCCCACTATCAGAATAGTTTCGCCTTGATGTTGAGACAAAGTTTCTTGCCAAAACTGCCGTGCTTGTTCGTATAAAGCAAGAACAGGAAAATGTTCTCTTGTTCCCTCTGCATCATTTAGCAGCATCCGCAGTTCATCAGGCCGTTGGTGCCAAGTGCGGTAGTCTTCGGCAAATTTTTGCTTAACTTCAGAAGTTAGCAATGCTTCCCATAAAGGCAGGTCAATTTCTAGCAGTAAATTAGAAACTTGGATTACAGCAGATTGTTCGGGATGAGTAGCTAACTCACTATGGATAATATCTGCTGTGTGTTTCGCTCGTTGCAAGGGGCTGCTATAAATAGCATTAAATACAATATTGCTGAGGGCTTTGCCAGCAATACTTGCATCGTTACGACCTTTTTCGGTTAATGTTGACGCATCAGTGCGTCCCTGAATACGCCGCTCGGTATTATAACCGCTTTGACCGTGGCGCACAATGATGACACGAGTCATCTTAAAGCCCTCCTGTATCTAGACGATTAATTCTACTGCAAAATGATTGCAGAATTACCGACCCAGAAAGGCGGATTTAGTTAAAAGGGCAGTTATGAACCGTAACTACACAGGCAAAATCCATCTCTGTGGATTTAAAACCCTCAATTTTTCCTTAGCTGGACTTTATCCAAAATTAAAAACTCGGTTTTCTTTATCCGGCAAAAACCCTGGCTTTTTGGCAAATACTTTTTACACGTCACAGATTATCAATTGTAAGGGCCAGCGATCGCTGTTACATCTTTCCAGAATTGAATCAAATCTGAAAAAGCATTTGTTGATGGTTAGTTATAGTTATCGGGCTTGCTACTTCCTTAATTCCGTTGCAACCACTCATCCAAGCGAGACATTTCCACCGCCCGGTTCAACAGCAATCCATTAACCTCGTATAAACATTAGTTGCATAAGCGACATCACTTTTATTTTTGACGACACCATTAACTAAGTTTGGCTCAAATGCGATCGCTTGACTAACTTTTCGGGTTTCCGGGTTAACTACACAGTGGGCATTTGTCAAAACAACGTCTTCAGCAATCAATGTTCCCGTGCAACTGTAACCGCCACCATCAGCACTTATCCCCTCGATTTTACCAATGGCTGACCAAGGGTAGTCTCTGCTAGTCATAGGGATACGGTCATCTGACCCATCCGCCGATTTGGTTGACGTAGTTAATGCCGCAAAGGGAATGTATTGTAAAGCTTCATCACCAACAATTACTAGGCGTTTTTGCCCCAACTTATCAGCAACAGGTGCGAGGATAAGTTGACTCAGTTCGTTAGCGGCTTTTCCTTTATCTTCCGGCGAAACTCCCAGCATCCCTGGATTTTTTAAGTAATTGTTGTATAAATTATTGGCTGCTTTGTCTATCTTTTCCCGTCCGGGGAGTTCATAGCTATAGAGAGAGTTGGGTGTGACAGCCCAAAGCGCTTTCCAACTTAATTTAATGAGGTTAAATATTTTTTTACAGGAGTACGATAAATAATCATGTACTACCCATCACTACAGCCGGGTTAGTGCGGGATTAAACGGAGGTTCTGTAGTGTTTGAAATCAACAGGCGGCGGAGTAACCCCAGATGGAACATCACAGAAGACTTGGCTGGGGTATATGATGATGCCCACCATACTAGTTTTGGGGACTGCTTAAGCCTGTAACCTTCTTTGTGGTAACAGTGCGGGTGATTGGGACTTTTCGACTTTTTGACCAGTCTGACATCTTTTCTGGCGGGCCAAATAACGCTACCTTATTGGCTGTACTGGCAGTATCCGACATTTTTGATTTTGAAAGCGATCGCCTGGCTGAATTCTTACCAAGGCATGATTGTTTCTGGCATGGTCAATGCCACTTTCATCTTCATGATGCGGCAATTTTTTGTTAATTTTCTTAAAGAACTAAACCGGCGCTAGCAGCACAGGCGGTTTTTGTGTTTATGGGAAGTTGGAATAATTTTTTACTGCCTATAGTTGTCCTATTTGACCCAGAAATGTTTACCCTTCCTTTAGGGCTGAACACCTTCAAAGGTCAATACATCAGCTATTGGAACTACATTATGGCAGCTTCTATGGTTTTTACCCTGCCAGCTTTAGGTATTTACGCCTTTTTTAATCGTTACTTTATTCAAAGCGTCATTTTTACCGGAGGAAAAGGTTAAACCCCATTCCCAATGCCCTATTCCCCATTCCCCATTCCCCAAACAGTATTTTGGGCAACAAATTGCACTCCTAACGTGATATTGGTATTACAGCGACTCAATCTCTATCTATCAGTTAACAAGCATTATGGGTTTTGCAGACCTATCGATCGCAGAGATAGCAGCCGACTACAGTATACCTGTAGAAAAAGTGTTTTCTCTGTGCAACCAACTGGGAATCGCCTACAAACACCAAAAGACCCGTTTGGCGTTAGAAGATGCAAAGGCAATTATTTCCCAAATATCGTTTGAAACACACCCAAAAGGTACTAGCGACTTATTGGGTGATGACGAGGACACCTGAAGGGTGATCTTGGGCTTTAG
The DNA here is from genome assembly GCF_036919895.1 of Nostoc sp. GTDB lineage: Bacteria > Cyanobacteriota > Cyanobacteriia > Cyanobacteriales > Nostocaceae > Nostoc. The sequence continues at coordinate 2,185 of NZ_JBALBW010000067.1, read as the reverse complement.
CTAATCATTGATAGCTAATAACAAAAAACAATGAGTCATTAGCAATTAGCAGCTTGGAGATTGAGAATCGCTTTCTTAGCTGTGTTGAGCGTAAAAATTTTTAAGGGGAAACATGTTTAGAAGACTAATTGGCGTTGTTGTGGTCACTGTTTTACTCTCGTTTCAGTTGCTTGTTGGTAGCGCGACAGCAGTGGAATTGGACAAAGCTACCCGAACAGTGCCATTAAATACTCAAGGTGAAGTTACCGTACTCAGCCTTAAACAAGTCAAAGAAGGCAAACGCTTATTTAATTACGCTTGCGCCCAATGTCATGCTGGGGGAGTTACCAAGACAAACCAGAACGTAGGACTTACTCCAGACGATCTGGCACTGGCAACACCCAACCGTAATAACATTGAAGGCTTGGTGGATTACCTGAAAAATCCTACTACTTACGACGGGGAAGAAGAGATTTCCGAAATCCATCCCAGTATCAAGAGTGCAGATATTTTCACAGCAATGCGAAATCTGACAGATGAGGACTTGGAAGCGATCGCCGGTCATATTCTCATCCAACCCAAAATCGTTGGCACTAAGTGGGGAGGAGGAAAAATCTATTACTAAATCCCGGAATTAGGATTGGGGATTGGGGATTGGGAAGAATTCAGTCCCCAGTCCCCAGTCCCCAGTCCCCAGTCCCCAGTCCCTCATATAGCTTTTTGCAATAAATTGCTCTCCATATCTTAAAAAAAAATTGTATCTATGACAGATTGTCATATTTGGTGTTGATTTTATTTAAAATGAGAAAGGAAAAAAAATTGTTTGTTAGGAGAGAGCCATGAAATTGATTTCGGCAAGCTTGCGACGCTTTAGTTTAGCCGTGTTGACAATCCTTTTAGTTGTTAGCAGCTTTGCAGTTTTTACTCCCAGCGCTTCTGCTGAAACCTACGAGGTGAAATTGGGTACTGATAAAGGAATGCTAGCATTTGAACCTAAAAAATTGACAATTAAACCAGGTGACACAATTGAATGGGTGAACAATAAAGTTCCTCCCCACAACGTTGTGTTTGATGCAGCCAAAAACCCTGCTAAGGATGCCACTTTAGCAAAATCTCTGTCTCATAAGCAGTTGCTGATGAGTGCTGGCAAAAAGGAAACAACCACTTTCCCCGCAGACGCACCTGCTGGTGACTACACCTTCTACTGCGAACCTCACCGTGGTGCTGGCATGGTTGGTACAATCACTGTCCAAGGCTAGAAACGTTCATCATTGAAACAAGACCCTTTCTCTGTGAAATTACCTCATAGCAACACGCTACACTCCTAGAGTGACGTACACAATGCATAAATGGCGGTAACGAGTCCTATCCCACCCTAAGACGCTAAACACCTGTAGCGATTGAGGGATAACTCGTTACCGCCAATATCGATCAAATTTGACTTAATCAAGGATTAATCGCGTTTATACTCTTCCTGGAGTCTTGTTGCGAGGAAATTCTCTTGAGAAAACTTTTATTAATTTTAATGTTAGCGATCGCTCTATTCAAATTGACATTCATTAGTCCAGCACTAGCTGCCGAAACATCCAACGGGGCTAAAATTTTCGAGGCTAACTGCGCTTCTTGCCATATAGGTGGCGGCAATATCCTGATTAGCCAGAAAACCTTGAAAAAGGAAGCATTGTCAAAGTACCTAGAAAATTATAATAGCGACTCTATCGAGGCGATTATCCACCAAGTGCAAAATGGTAAAAATGCTATGCCTGCCTTTAAAGAAAAGTTAAGTGTTGAAGAGATTTTGGAGGTAGCTGCTTACGTTTTTCAGAATGCAGAAAAAGGCTGGTAAAGTTAGCCATCAAGGTTCTCAACCAGAATGGAATTAATATAACTTACAGCGAATTTTAATCAAACGTGCCACAGTTAAAAGTACTAAAACCAATATTGGACTTTGTTTTAGGATTTATTTTTGTGGTGGGTTTGATAAAAAACTGCTGTAAGTCAAGGTCGGGGACTGAAGCCATGAGCAAGAAAAAAGCCAAGCGGTATAAATCCAAAAAACCATCAGAACTAATTAGAACCGATGTTTGGGATTCAATAACCTCACTTGCTGAAAACAAGAAATGCGTGTGATTCGTTAGCTAGAAACTAGACTCCACAAGGATTCTAGGGGATTAGCTGCTAGGTTCAAGCCTAGATAACTGATTAA